>NZ_MDSK01000010.1 GCF_002940205.1 Xanthomonas arboricola pv. guizotiae | reverse complement strand
ACGTCGCATCGATCTCCACTTGGCGTTGCTTTCGCTCGCATCCTCCATCATCTGCTTACGCCTTCTTCCTGGGTTTTGTTAGCCGCTCTAAGCCTCCTCAAGCGTCGTATTGGATGCGGATACCAGGACGAGCTCAAACTCCGGCACCTGTCGGAGTCGCAGTTGAAACTCTTCCTAGGCGAGCTTGGTGACCTTGAGGCGGCGCTCTTCATCTCCGCGATCGATCTCGGCCATCAAGACGCTCAAGCGGTGCTCATCCATCAGAGAAAGCAGGTTGAGAGCGTTCGAGCTAATCGGCCAAAGATGCTCTATGAGGAAGGGCGTGCCTCCATTGATGACCTGTCGGGAAGGCTGGAGCGGTTGTCTCCACAGCTTTACACGCAGATGGTGGCTCAAATAGATCTGTTAGATCAGGTCTTCCGGATGGCAACGCTCTACTACGCCCAGCGGGTTCCGGCGACATTGGGAAGCTTCAAATGGCGAATGGACGAGAAAAACTCAGCCCGCCCGTTGTTCGAGCAGACGCTGTCCCACATGGCACCAGCCCTCATCCAAGCCAAGTCTCTGAGAGACCCTGGAATCTTTGTTGAGGGGTTCGATTACTCACACTTTGAAAAGCGCTTCAGAAACACGCATGAGGACATCCCTACCTATCTTCAAGAAGCCGCCGGTCACACAATCAAGTCGGCAGTGAACCTAGGAGCGATCCTGCGAGATTCGCAGTTTGTCCGCTCACATGACGTTCCTGGTGTTCAAGTAGCTGATCTTCTCGCATCGGCATGCCGCAGGGTTCTGAGGGGAGAGTTCGAGGACAACGATCGCATTGCTTTTCTTCTAGGCAGGCTGACGGTTCAGGGGCAGACACCAAATCCATCCATCCACCTGATGTCGTTAGGCGACGAGCGGTTGGCCGAAGGGGGAGTCTATCGCGCAGTTTTGATCGCTAAAAAGAGTGCGAGAGCCATGTTTCGAGCACGTTAGCGGTTGCACGTAGCTGCTTGAAAAAGCGCATGCCCAGCCACTTATCATTTCGGTTAGGAAGTGCTGTCGTAGAAGGCCATGTGTTTAGCAGCTTGCAAGCAGGTCGACCCACAGTCTGCGAGCTGACCAAGTCGGGCCCGAGCGAGACGCCAGCGGTCAAGAACTGAACTGGCCAAGAGCTACTCAAGGGACGATCTTGAGCATGCTAACGAATTGATTTTCTGTAGTGGATATTGCCCTTTGTTGACTTGTGTCGGCAGGTTCCCTTTAATTCAACGAGGGGCGTCGGGCAGGGAGTTCTGACGCAGGGGGTATAGAGAATGAGTTCGAACGTCATCGCTGACTTTTTCTCTGCTGCTCCCTTGGCGGAAGAGGGCGGCGCCATCTCGGCTGATCGATTCGATTACCAAAAGAACTGGGCACTCGCGCGGTTGCTGACCTTGCATCAAGGTTCCGGGAACTATGTGCTTCTGTGTGAGTTGCATGAGGACATTGCTGTCCTTGATTGTCCCGACCAGCCATCAAGCGCTGCCTTCTATCAGATCAAGACCAGCGCAAAGAGCTCTTGGACGCTGAGAAAACTGACGAATCGAAAGAAGGGCAGCAGCGGCGATTCACTGCCATCCATCCTTGGGCGCCTGTGCGCGAAGGCTGCTCAGCTGAAAGAGCAGCAAGTCACCTTCCAGTTCGTCACAAACGTTGGCAGCGGGTATGGCTTCCCCGTAACGGCCAGGGCTGCCGAAGCCTCCGGTCAGCGCTTGTTCGAAGTACTGAAGCCTGCGGAATGGGAGGCGATGAAGAAGTGCTTGGCGGACGAACTGGGGGAGGATCTAGATGAGTCGCTCCAGGACCAGTTGACAGTCTCGATTGCCCAGATCCACTTGGACACGCACAACGAAACCGCTGTGGGGCTGGTGACCAACTTCCTGGACCAGCATGGCAAAGGGGCTCACATTCGTCCTGCGGCCTTTTATCGAACCCTGTTTGACGAGTTGCGACGAAAGACCGTTGCCAAAAGGCCCGCTGGAACCATTTCTGACGTGTGCAAGGCAAAAGGCATCGACAGGTCGGCCTTCGATGTGATGCTGGACAGCGCCCGATCGGTAGCCCCAGCAGCAGCAGCTTGGGCCCATATTCTGGCAGAACTGCACAAAGACAACGTCCCTTTTCCTAGCCGGAGCAGGCTAAAGGCGGCCTATCCGGACTACTTTTCCAGAATGCAGAGTCCATTGGATGCTGCTTTCCGGAAGGACCGGCAAATTTTGGTCGCAGCCAGTGAGAGCGTGATGGCGAATAGTTCGACCCTTCTCGACATGGCGAGCGCGGCCGTGGTGCTTTCCCGGAGTGAAGCTGGCTATGGCGCTGCTGGGCTCTCTCCGGATGTGGAACTGATTGTCGTAATGATGGCCTTCTATGAAACCCACCCCCAATAACTTCCGGATGCTGGTACGCAGTCTAAGGACCAGGACGCATGAAAAACTTAGCCTTTCAAAGGCTTCATCTCGTATCCCATCGGGAAAGAAAAGCAAGGTCAGTCGAGTTCCATCCAGACGTGACGGTGATCAAGGGCCTAAATGACGTAGGCAAGTCGTCGCTGGCCAAGTCCATCTATGGAACCTTGGGCGCTGAAGCTGCGGAGATCCATCCGGATTGGAAGGACGCGAGTGTCATTTCGGCACTGGAGTTCACCGTTGATGACTACGCCTATGTCATGCTCAAGGAAGGCAAAACCTTCACCTTGATCGAATCGGATCAGGTCCTGGGCTGCTACACCAGTGTTACCGAAGGCTTGTCACAGGCTCTTTATGAACTGCTGGGAGCCAAGCTGCGCCTGAAGAACCGCGCTGAAAAAGTAGTTGTTCCACCGCCGGCCTACTTGTTCATCCCCTTCTATGTAGACCAGGACGCTGGTTGGGGTCATCCGTGGACGTCATTTGCTCGCCTGGAACAGTTTGCTCGCTGGCGGGAGGATGTCGTGAACTTCCATGTGGGGGTCACGGGCGCTGAATATTTTGAAGCCCTCGAAGTCCAAGCGGCCGCGACGGCAGCAAGGGTTGAGCCAGCCAAGCAATTGGACGGCTTACGGTCGCTTCAAAAACGAGCAAACGACGCTGTGGTTGAAGACATCGACATGGAGATCGATCCAGATGTCTTCTCCGAGGAAATCGAGCGGGTGGTGGGTTTGCTCCAGCAGTTAGTAGAAGTTCGAGAAGAGGAGAGAACAAAACTCTCTGGGTTGACCCAACGTCGTCTGCAACTGCAAGCCCAAAAAGACATTCTGGATCGTGTTCGCAGAGAGCTGCATGCGGACTACATGTTCGCCGTGAAGCATGAAGGTGACGACTTGGAGTGCCCGACATGCGGGCAGCTTCACGAAAACTCGTTTGGGCAGCGCTTCGCATTAGCCCAGGACGAGGCACGGACAGATGATGTTTTGGTTGAAGTCATGGATAGTCTAGCGCTCGTCTCTGGCCAGATTGCTATCAGTCGTCAGCGCTTGAAGGATGCGACAGAGGATGAGCAGCGGTTCAATGAGCTACTCACGCGTCGTAGGGGCCAAGTCACTTTCGCTCGGCTTCTGGAGCGGGCAGGACAGAAAAAGTTCTCGTCACAACTGGAGGACCAAGCCGCTGATCTTGTCCAAGAGATTGCCAGTCTGGACTATCGGATCAAGCAGGCTGTCGAGCGACTGAGAAGTGCGCGCTCCACAGAGCGAAAGAAGGAGATCCTAGAAACCTACGCAGGTCTTTTGACTGGCTTTGCCAAGAAACTCAGCGTCACGTTCCAAGACGAATTCCTTCAGTCCCTGATGCTGAAGATCCATGAGACCGGGAGCGACCGACCGCGCGCTATCCTTGCCTACGTCTACGCAATCCTTCATCTCATTTGGGATGCGGAAGACGCGGTGAGGTGTCCAATTGTTCTGGACTCACCCAAGCAGCAAGACCAAGACGATATCAATCACCTCAACTTGCTCCACTTCATTCGAGACGATAGGCCGTCCGGATCACAGCTCATCTTGCTGCTTGTCGACGATGCAGAAGTTGACTTTGGCTGCGCTCCATTGGTTTTGGATACGAAGTATTCGCTGCTGTCTTCGGAAGAATACGAGCAGACATCTGAGGTGATTCGTGGATTCCAAGCCATGCGAGAGATGTCGGCGCATTGATGCTCATCGCCGTGCCTCGTTATATGGGCTTCTCAAGTCGGAAAGCCTTCGTTATTTCCCGGGGCTAGCTCAGTCAGTAAGGGGGACGTATGTATAACTTGTTGATGGTGTATCGAGAGGGGACTTGGGATGAGGATGAGTTCATCCTTGAGCTGCCACGTTACCTTGAGCACACTGTTCCGCCGCTGTCAGAGCGTTTTTCCTCTTTGACGACCGATACTATTAATGCCCTCAAGGGGCTTCCCGCGCTTTTTGCTTATGAAGATCGAGGACGGGACGTTGGACCGTCTTCGCAGGTTGGTCGAATTGAGGACATCCAAGTTCGCTACGGGGGTGTGCGGATCACTTGGTCGATTGACGCAAGAATTGGCCCTATTCCCGCTACGCGCCTAAAAGAGATGTTTGGCCAGCTGGATATCTCGGAGCCAAACTGGGAACACACGCGCACCCACTGGGCGGTGAAGGACGTTGACCTGATTGATGTCCTGGTGCGAAACGGTATCTTGGAGAATGACCCATCTCTGCCACCCAAGGTCTTCATCTCCTATTCGTGGGATTCTCCTGAGCATCTTGAGTGGGTCCGTAGGCTGGTGATTGATTTGCGGGCGAACGGTGTCGACGCAATCTCGGACCGAACACACCTCCGGTTCGGACAGGACCTACCCCATTTCATGGAACAGGCGGCTGCCTGTGACCGGGTGATCGTGGTCTGCACCGAAAACTACATGAACCGCGCAAACCAGCGCTTGGGTGGGGTCGGGTATGAGCACCTAGTAACCGCCGCGCAACTTGCCGGTGATCCTTTGTCCATGAGATTCATCCCCGTCATTAAGGATCTACGCGATGCCGGAAACACTCCCGTAAATCTCAGGGGAAGGATGTTCGTGGATCTCAGTGATGGGCCGGGATACAACACTAACTTCCAAGCGTTGGTCCGCGACCTTCACAATGCCGTTCCGGACGTGCCCCCTCTCGGTCGCCGGCCGCACTTTTAAGTGTTCGCTCACCTCAAGGGTAGAACTTGCTGGGATCAGCCAAGCACGTGGCAAACTGCCCCCGCCGGTAACGCGGCAGCTCCACGTTGGGCTGATACAACTCCAGGGCGCTGATTTGCTTGCTACGCGTAATCTGCGGCTTCTTGTGGAGGTAGTGCCTGCGTAGCACCTGGACCCGGTCCCGTGGATCAGTGCTGTGGCCGGTGACCAGGGCAATTTCTTTCTCCGGAACGTCCTGGACATCGAGCTCGGTGGCCAGCGTGTGGCGGAAGGCATGGAACCCGATGCCTTTGGGAAAGCCCAGGCTCTTCAGGTAGCGCCCAAAGTCCACGACAAACTGCTGGCTGTAACGCGCGTTGGTTTCCCCCGTCGTGCGGTTCACGCCAGCGGAGAGCAGCGGGAACAGCCGAGGATGGCCGATCGCTTTCATGTCTTCCACGAACTCCAGGAATCCGGCCTCCAAGAGCGGCTTGGCGATGGGGATGATGCGCATGCAGCCCGCGCCTTTCATGCTTTGCCGGCTGCGCCGCCGTCGCTTTGGGTCTGCGGCCAGGTCTGGGTCGAGTGTCTTTTGGAAGGCGATGCACCAAACGCCGCGCTCCTCGATGATGTCGGTCAACTTCAGCTGGCAGACTTCGTTGACCCTGGCACCGGTATACAAGCCGAGCATCGGTGCCCACCAATACTGCGATTTCTTGGCCCAGGGGATGAAGGTTGCGGGGTCAAAAATGGCTTGCAGGTCTGCGTCCTCGAACAAGCGGATCGCCTTGTCGGGGTAGATGGTGTGATCTTCCTTAGGCTTCCGAAACGCCTTCATCGGTGACACGTCAATGGCTTGTCCGTTGAACAAGTGGTTGAAGAAGGCAACAAGGAATCGGCGGTGACGCTCTTCCGTGGCAGGTGACAGTGGCGGAACGTTTTGCTCTTTCCCCAGCGCGATCGCTTCATCAAAGGAGAGGTCCTTCAGCAGCGGATCCGACACGAGGTTCCTTGGGGCCCAGCGCAGCAGCGTCCAGAGCGCTTGGATGTGGTGGTAGTCCACACGGGCAGCGGAAATGTTGCCGCAGGTGAGCAGTAACAGCTTCAACGTGCGCTCGGTGGACTGGACAGTCTTCGGGTCGAGCTGGCGGCGACGCATGTCCTCCAGATGGTCTTCGATTTCCTTGGCCAGTGGGCGCGACGGGGTGCCCATGGGCAGCTGGGCGGGATAGCGTGTGTTGTTTTTAAGGCCGCATTTTCGTCCCGTTTCATCTAGCGCAGCGAGGATGCATTCTTGCAGGTTGATAGCTGCTTCCCGGCCTCGGATGATGGCGCGGTCAATACGATAGCGGCCAATGTGGATGCCTTCCAAATGCAGGAGGCCAAACGGCGAGGCAATGTAATCGTTGAGTGTCGCGGAGAGTAGAGCGGTCATGGGTCACTTCCATCGGTTAGATGGAAGTAGGGATATGACAGGACGAAAATTCGTCAATGGGGGCGATACAAAAATTTGCGGCGGCGGCGAAGTCCTCAGGTGTTGGGGGGTCCCCACTGGGGTGCTTCCCGGATTCGCCAATTCGTTACCTGATAAAAGTCCTTATATACCAAGGGCTGCGAGGAAATTAGCGTCGATTTATCGCAGTCAATTGCGTACTGTTTGCAGTAAATAAGCTAACTAAATGAGCTTATTGCTCCATCTTAAAAATGAATTTAAGTTAAATGTTAGCCTATTATTGTTAGTCTGAATTTAAATTCGAAGCAGCGATATGCCTGGATCGGAACTTTCTGACATCTGATAGGGCGCGACACCGATAGTGCGACAAATGCCAGGAGTGCAGTCTGACCTTGCCGGACGTGGGACCCAATGGTCGCTCACCCCGCGGGGCGCTTGAGCAGCGCCACCTCGGCAACTAAAGAGGCTGAGCGTGTTGCGTTGGCCGCGGGGCGTCTCAAACGATGCGACCGCACTGCCGATACTCAGCCCCATGGATAGAGCTAAGCTGCGCCATCACCTCGAACGCCTGGATGAGGCCGTGCCCACTCGTTCCGGCGCCAAATCCTGATCGATCCACTCTTGCAAGCTTTTGCAGGCATGGCGCCAGGCATTGAGGCTAAAGCTCTCGCGGCTCAAGATGCCCAATTCGTCGGACGACGGATCCACTAGAGTCTGGCCCGGCACTGGCTACATGGCACGGACAAACCAATCTGAAAAACCGTGCATAGCCATGTCATTGCAAGTTGAGCGCGCTTGGCTAACGGCTGCCTCGAAACCTGAAGGCGTAGCGAGAGGCGGATGCTGTGGTCTCGCTGCCGATAGGCGCGGGCGTGTGGCATCCACAAGCGGTCAACATGCCATCGGCAACTAGGACCGGGACGCACGGCGTGAGGTCCATCTCCTTGGACCAGCTACCATCGAGCACTGTTGCTCTGACGATCAGCCGTGCGGACTGGACACGTTAAACGTCGGCTGGGCAGCGGCTGTATTTGATGATGGGATCGGCGCGCATCTTAAGGGCATCGACCTCCGCGATTCCCTAAGGCTAACAGAACCTTCGATGGGCCGGCTCGCCTAAGACCACCTGATGCACATCTCGCAAGCGAGGCAAGCATCAGATTCCGGCGGGACGTATAACTTCCATGGCGGTAGTCACGCTCGCGTATTGCGGATGTAGATGAATATAAATTTCATGTCAAAAGAATTAGAATTTTCTTGAAGGGCTCATGGACATTAAGCTTTTCAAGACGGTTTAAAACAGAATGGCGCTTGCTTAATGTAGTAATATCACAATCGTGTTATTGCTGGTGCAAGCGATCCTCCACGTCGGAGCTTTTCCAATTCGGGGCGGATGAGTGCCCATCTATCATGTAGCGGCTCGAGAAAATCTAATGCCATTACTTCAAATAATTTATTATATTCATGAGTAGTACTGTCGTTATGTGTATCATATACTTCGGAATTTGCTGCAATTGGGTGCCAGAGATTGTTTAGATGGCCGCTTAGATTTACAAATGCTTGAGTTAGTGATCTACGGATCTCTTCAGGTAGGTCTAGTTGCTCCGGGAGATTTTTGCTATAGATTTGTTTTATGACGGATACCGATGTCATGAAGCGCGAATACCCTATTGGATATCTTTTGGGGGAATAGTTAAGGGTTAGCGCATCATGATAGATGTGTGCAATATATATCCCCAGTATATATCCCGCGCGGATTGATTTCTCTAGATCGTGCGGGATTTCCTCGCATTGCTTCATTGACTCAATAATATTTTCGAATATCGCAAAAACGGAGGAGGTTGCAGATGCGTCGGCGTCCATCTCGAGCGTTTTTAAGGTTGTTGCGTGGTCATCTTCAGTCTGGGCGTATTGTGGGAAAATTTTGGATTTCTTGAATTCCAAATGTCCATGCGAAATGTGTGCGAATTCGTGGCTTACAATAAAGCAAAGTGCTGCTCTATAGACGTATATTGGTTGTGTAGGGGGCATTAAATATGCGGGATCTGTAGTGTGAAATACAATTTCTTTGGCGATGTCAAGTAAGTATTTTCCGGAAAATTGTTTGGGCTCTTTAATATTTGGTGCCCCGACCATGTGGTTTATCCCCTCTAGGGATTGGACTCGAAAACACAGGCTCATCAATGTATCAAATGTGCGGAAGCCGACAAGTATCGCAAAGTCATTCTCGGCCACGTGTATAACTTGAAAAGGACTCTGGGATGCGACTATGGCAAAAGTTACGTTTGCATCTGTTTTTGATAAGAACATTAGGCCAGCTATTATGCCGTCGAGCTCGCTAATAAGTCCCGAAAATTTCGTATTTACTTCTTCTAATGTATAAGCATAATCAAGTGATTTCGGCTTCAGGTTGGGTGACATTATTTTGAATATTAGATCGTCAGATGAGTAAGGCATTTACAAGTCCCGATGCGTGGTTGTAAAGGCAGGTGGCTACCAGTTGGATATTCCGGATGTGGTGAAGGCCACTCACCCGCGGGACGCTTGAACAGCGTCATGCCGGCGCCTTCAGATCGAGTGCCATATCCCACCGGTCCAGGCCAGCACCGTAGCCATCTGGCACTATTTGCTTCACGACGAAGCCAAAGCGAGCGTAGAAGGCCTGGGTGTGTTGGCTGGTGTCCAACACGACTTGCTCGATGTCCGGCCTCAGGCGCAAGGCTTCCAGCCGGGCCAGGAGCAGCATTGTCCCCAGTCCTTGTCGATGCAGCATCGGATAGACCATGCCCCAGCAGAGGCTGGCCGTCGTGCCGTCCGTGTTGATGGAGTAGCCCGCGCATGCAATCACTTCACCCGCACGTTCAATGACTCGGTAGTGCCAGGCGGCGGCATGGTGCGTTAGAAATCGCACGAAGTCAGGGCGTTCCTCGGCGCTGAAGAACGCTGGCAGGTTGCCATCGAACAGCCCCAGGCAGCCGCCGAAGTCCTCAGGACGGTAGGTCCGAATCGTATCCATGCCTCCAGTTTGCCTCAGATACGCAAACACGCCGCAAAGGCAATGCGCAAAGGCCAAATCCTCAAGGCGCTGACCCATCAGTCTATTGGCCGAGAACGCCTGCTGTCCTCCTACCCACTCACGTTCTTATGTTCCTTTCTAGGTTGGGTTTCAACGCATTTCATCTCCACCAGCGCTGGGCCTCTTAAAGGGAATCCTAGCTTCGCTGTCCCGACCGAAAGGGCAGGCCTCCTCCACGTTGTTCCGGCCCTCCGCTGCGCGCCGCAAGCGGTGCTCACTCCCGGGTGCGGTCGAGCCTAACGCTCCGCTTGCCGGTTCCCACGAGGCGCCTGTCGCGCCGGTGGAGAAGAACCAATGAAGCGCACCCAAGACCGAGCCGTCCAGTATCAACTCCAGATGGACGAGGAGGGGATTCTCCTCGCGGCAGCCACCATTCTCGAACAACGTCTTCAACGGCAAGGCCGCATCCACAGCCCCGACCAAGCCGGCAGCTACCTGGTCGCCCGCTGCGCACATTTGAGCCACGAAGTCTTCGGGGTCGTCTTCCTGGACAACCAGCACCACATCATTTCTACCGAGCACTTGTTCACCGGCACTGTCGACGGCTGCGAAGTCCATAGCCGAGTCGTCGCCCAGCGCGCTCTTCAGCTCAACGCCGTCGCCGTCATCCTTTTCCACAACCATCCGAGCGGCAATCCGGAGCCGAGCGAAGCGGACCGTAAAGTCACCCAACGCCTGCAGGAAGCCTTGGGCCTCCTAGACATCCGAGTCCTCGACCACTTGGTCATCGGTGGCCAGAAGAACGTTAGCCTTGCGGCCAGGGGGTGGGCATAGCCCCCCCTTCACCCACTTCCTCTGGTGAAGCTAGACTGCGGTGGCAACTTATGGACATTGAGCACTCACGGAGGCCAGCTTGCGCTTACTGATTCGCAGCATTGCGGTGCTTACTCTCTCGTTAGGAACGCTGGCCTGTGCTCAGGGACCGGCGGGTGACCACGATTCTCAGGAGAAAACGATGGAAGGACATCCACCCAGCGCCGCAGACGTGCGCTCCGAGCAAGACAAAGCCGCTGCTAGTGCAGACAGGGCCGCAGACGAGGCCAGCCGGCGAGTTGCTCCTAATGCTGTGGTTTTGGGCGATTACCCACCATTGCCGCAAGGCCCAGCGCTGACGTCAGATGCATTGGTCGAGGCCGTCGTTCGAATGGCCAAATCATTCGAAACCAGAGCAGACATGGCCCCGTCTCACGTTGCGCAGGTGTCAGGGCTTGAGGTAACGCCAGACAGTCAAGGTCGGCGCACAGGGCTCCAGGGCGCACTAGGCGGGGGGCACTATGAGTTCGCCGTGTGGAAGCCTTATGCACGTCATCCCGGCCATACCATCGAGCTCACAGTGCGGCCTTCCGAGGCGTGTGACCTGTCGTTCAAATCGCTGTATGACCCATTGGTCGCAGCAGGGTTTGGCGTGACCAAGAGCGCGGTGGGCTTCAAGCCGACGGTCTACTTTGAGCGAGCACTCGCAGACGGGCTTGGCTTGTATGTGGTCGTCAGCACGGACAAACACGACGACCCACGCTGCGTTTCGCGGGTCAGGCTCGAAATGGAGCCGCGTGATGGCTGATCAGCGCGACATTGACCGGTTGCTCCAGGACCTGGAGCAACAGCCTGGCCTTCCCAAGGGCGCGGTGCGCGATTTGCGTGAGGCCATTGATACGTCGCCTTACTTAACGTCAGTGATGACGCAAGCCATCGACCTGGGCACCTTGCGCCGGCTAGAAGTCTCCAACCAGCCGAACGAGGGCGGGCACTACGATGACAAGACGGGCACCGTCAGCATCAACAGCGCCATCTTCGCGCCATCCATTCGGTCCGACCGCTTGGACATGTTGGCGGGAACGGTGGGGCACGAGACAGGGCATGCGCTGATGGCGCGGTCGGCGCAAGTTTCTCTGAACACTTTTGTGTTCAAGCTCGATGCCGCGCTCAAAGAGGGCATCCAATACGGCGAGTCGGTCGTTGACGCGACAGCGCTCTCCAAGGAATTCACAGCGTCCGCTCGGCAGAACGAAGCTTTGGCCGAGTTGGTGAGCATGAATGCCGTGGCCAGCCGGGTGACGACGACCACGGGGCAGTTTGACCAAGCCGAGTTTCTGCGTCGCGTCGAGCCGACAACCGCTTGCGTGAAACACGGAAAGCTTGAGCCGGGCATCCACTTGGACGAGCGCGGATATCAACGCACAGGGAACAGCATTTCCAGCCCGGCGGTGGAGGCCGTTGCTGTTTGTCACTTCGACCGAAGCGACAGCAGCATGGGGCGCCAGGGCACATCTAACTACCCCGGCTACTATGCGGCCTACCCTGTGAGCGCGGGGGCTGCGTTGTTGAGAGAGCGTGCGGGGTCCACGACCCAGGCTTTGCCGCGCCTGGGTTACAACCTCGCAGAGCTAGGCACCGATACAGCCAAGCTGGAGGGAGCTGGGCTGAACTTGGGCGGGCAGGGCAAGGCATTCGGATTCGTCGATACCTCCCACGGTCAGCAGCGGGAAGTGGAGGTGCGCCAACTGGGCCCAGCCCAGCATCGCCCGGACATTGACCCCCCCTCGCTTCGATCGCCTTCGCAGGTGCTGGCCGACAGTCCCGCTCACCCTGACCACTCCACCTACCAGCAGATCCATTCTTGGGTTCGGGGCACGGGCAACTGGAACGAAGAAGAGACCAGGAATGTCTCAGCTGCGCTTTACAAGCAGCAAATCGAAGACCCGTTGCTGAAGCGAGTGGACCAGGTCACCGGCGGGCTAGGCCGAGATGGGGCACACAATGTCTTTGCGGTCTATGCCCCTCACGGGTTAGACAAAGCGCCGCAGTTCCATGCCCACGTGGATGGGCGCGAGGCCTCGCAGGAGCCGGCCCAGCAGAACCTCCAGCAGGCTGAGGTCATCAAGCAGGACCAAGTGCGTCAGCAGCAGATGGAACAGACGCAGCAGCAAAATCAGCAGCAGGAACAGGGGCCGACGATGACCAGGGGCGGTCCATGAAAAGTGCTCGCCGTGATGACGAGGGCTCTAGTGAAAAGAGCCAGCACGATTTCTCATGTGGCTGCTAAGCAACGTTTCCAGTTCTGCGTCGTCCAGCAGGTGCGCACCAGTGGAAACCACGAGGTCCGCCACGCGCTGCCGTCTTTTTATTTCTTCGCACTTCGCCGTTTCCTGGGCCTTCGCTTCGCGGCGCTGATTGGCTAAAAGCTCTCTTGCTTGGAGCTCGGCCAAGCGCTCGGTGGCGCGTTGGATTTGGTCTCGATAGCGATTCGTTGCGGTCATGCATTTCTCCTGCTTCGTGCAAATGAGTCAAGCAGGAAAATGGCTTGCGTCAAGTTCGCGGCGATTCTGATTTTTACCTGCCATCGAAATCGAAAAGATCTTAAAAACAAGGCTTTAAAGAAAGAAGCAAGAGCGCACCTAGGTGTCACTGCGTGACACGTGCGCAAGGGTCTTCGCCCCTTGAACCCCAAGTGCTTTCAGCCCTTGCGAAAATCTGAATCCACGGCATAAACGAAGCGACCTCAACCGCTTCGGGACTCACGCTTCATGGCCATCTACCACGCCAACGTCAAAACCTTCAGTCGCGCCAAAGGGCATTCCTCGATCGCCGCTGCCGCTTACCGCGCCGGCCTGCTGCTGGAGGACGCACTCACTGGCCTGCGCCACGACTACCGCCGCCGGGACGGCGTGGTCGAAACGCGCTGCATTGCCCCCGAGGACGCGCCCGATTGGGCTCTGGTTCCCGCTGAGCTCTGGCCAGCGGCGGAGGCCGCCGAGCGCCGCAAAGACTCGACCGTTGCCAGGGAGTTCGAGTTCGCGTTGCCCCACGAACTCGATAACCTCCAGCGCTCCGAGCTGGCCGTGGAGGTTACCCGTGCGCTCGTCGGTCGCTATGGGTTCGCGGCCCAGGCCAGCATCCACAGCCCCGGCAGCAAGGATGGGCTGAACTGGCACGTCCACGTGCTGGCAACAACGCGGCGCATGGGGCCTGACGGCCTCGCCGACAAAACCAAGGAACTGGACGGCGGGCCGTCGGGCCGTGTCGAGGTGCAATGGGTGCGCGAACTCATCGCCTCCACCATCAACGCCCACCTTGAGAAAGCTGCACTTGAGATTCGGGTGGACCACCGCCGACTTGAGGTCCAAGCCGAGGATGCACTGGCGCGCGGCGACTTGGCTGCCGCTGCCGTCCTGTCCCGCGAGCCCACCAAGCACGTCGGCAAGAACGGGACCGCGCTGGCCCGGCGGGGCCTACCGTCGGAGCGTTCGGACGCAAACCAACGAATCGAAAAGACCAACGAGGAGACCTTCCAAAAACTCGTCGCCGTGTTCGAGCAGGAGGGGCGCGCCATGCCGGTGCCCGATGGTCATAGCCAGGCCCAGGCCGAGCGCGAGGCTGGCCGGTCTTCCGCCGGGCTCTCCCTGTCGTTGGGCCGTGGGGCAGGGCACATTGAGGTGTCCCGCAGCATGGCGCCGATCGCCCGCGGGCTGGGACTGCTGGAAGCCGATGATGCCAAGCCGCCGCGCGAGCCGCGTTCGGTCGCGGAGCTCGCGGAGGAGGCCAGCGACGAATGGGGAGTCGCTGTTCAAGCGGACCCGCGCTTGGCGAAGACGCTCCAAGCGACGCTGGACTTGGTGCAATGGATCAGGGAACGGGCCGCTGCCTTCGCCGAAAAAGCGCAACTCCGTCCCGACCTCAACGAGCTGCTGCGGCGACTGCGGCGCTTCAAGGCAGCCGCCATGAAGTTCGCCCGGCGGCTGCTGGCCGAGCGTCGCGCCGAGAAGTTGCATCACATGGCCGAAAACTCATGGAATGATTTTGTTGCGAACAACCCCCAGCCCGGTCCGTCGTGGATGCAGGGAGGCTGGACGCAGAAGCGTGGTCGTCGACTGAGCATCCTCGAAGCCCGGGCCGCAGAGCTCGCCGATGCGAGGGCCAGGGTGACCCCGGAGGAACAAGTGCTCTGCGAGAAAGAGGCGTCGGCCAGCGCGGCGCATCTGGAGTCCTGGAGCCGGGACATGCTCCAGCGCTATCCCCTCCAGCTTGACATGGCGAATGAACCCGATGAGCCGCGTCCAAGCCCTGTCATCGTCGCACCTCGTGCGCCGGCCTACGTTCCCCGGCCGCCGCGCTTCCACTGAAACCAAAGAGCCCCGCAGTGCGGGGCTCAATGTTTGTGCTGACTTGAATGCTTCAGTGCAGTGTCGGGCGTTTCTTGCTGCGCACTGGATCCAGCTGTGCGTCTTTGTTCTTACGCCCCGCTCGCCATTCCTCAACCGACGGAAACTCTCTCACGATGACGGCCTCGCGGGTGCGCACAGCCGGGGAGGGCCGTGGAGGAGCGTGGCCAAGCGATTGTATGGCGGTGCTCCCGCCCGGCGTTTTCTTCTGGCTGTAGACGATTAGTTCGCCAGCGGAAGACCATGCGTTGCAAACATTTTTTTGGCGCACTAGGGGCTCGTCAGAGAGCGACTGACTCATCAGAGCTGCGAGCAATTGGCTGGCGAGTTCGAACTGTTGGGGATTGGTCATGGAAACTACTGCGTGTGGGGGAAGTCTTCATCCAACCAGGAACTGACGCTTGCGCAAGAGCTCGCTTTGGGTCGTATTTCACAAATTTGAATACGGGCCAAAATTTGATGGCTGCTATGTCATGTGACAACTAGAGGTGTTGCGAATGCGATTTGGCTTCTAGTTTTTTAGCAGACGCAGGCGGTCAAACTGAGCCAAGGCAAAAGGAGGCTGTTAAGCCGGGTCAGGCAGCTCGGGCTTGTGCGCGATGCTGAGCAACCAGCCCCCGGTCTCCTCCCTTTGCATGGTCAGCACGATCACAGCTTCGACCAAGAGTCTGGATGCCGTTTGGGCAGTGGCATGGGGGCTTCTGTTTTGCTCGGCGCATCTTCAGGCTGAGGCTTCCTCTATGCCACGTCCAACTCCTTAAGTTACCCCTCAAAGAACCCAAAGGTGCCTTTTAAGGGCGCCCCTTCTTCATCCCTGGTGGCACGCTATCGAACACATGGATCGGCTCCCTAGTTGGTGGCCGGACAATCTGGGTCTGCTGTGTAGCCGGTCTCTGCTGAGGCGCAGGTTGCGGTTTCTCGCTGCTGGGTTTATCACTCATAGGTCATCGAGTCCCAAAACGTCTTTTTTATCGGAAAACCTCTCATTGCTAACCACGGGTTCCCGAACCGGTGGACGTTCGATGCCCTTTGGATTTGTAGTGGGCAACGATGCGGGGCTACTAACGGTCTTCTCCGGCTTGCTGGGAATAATCACTGTCTTAGCGTCCTTTGGCGATCTTGATGCGGCATCATCGGCCGGCTTTGTTGGGGACAGGCTGAAGAAGACTCCAGCCAGCATGAGGGAGCCTACGCTAGAAATAAGGAATCTGTGTCCACGCGCAATCCACTCGGCTTTCCTGTTATTTTGGATGCTGTTGTTCCGGGCAGATTTTGCGTAGGTCTCATCGAGATGATAGTAAAAATCGCGCCGTGCGCTTTCTTTAGCTTCTGCTTCTGTGATGTCGAGCGTCTGCCAATTCTCCCTATACTCACGTTCGAAATGCTCGCGATCGCGCAGCCATACAACCATGTCAGGGGCATGGGAGTATTTATAAAATATCAGAGACTTGGCAAGGCAGTATAGGTTGCCGATGAGCAACAGGGTGGTCATCGCAAGAGTAACAATGAGGCCTACATTGAAGAATGTAGGTTCGGCCTCGATCGATTTTGCCATCGCCAGGGCTCCGCCAGCAACGATGGTGAGCACACCTACCGGAAGCGAAAGGCTGTTGTGCAGGGCATCTCGGCGCTGCAACTCCCATAGATGGTGATCCTTAAACGTCGTATCCCGTTCCATTGGTTCAGTCCTGCGAAACCCGAGGCCAGCTCGGATAGTCCCTGAGTTGACTTGATCTTATACAACAAGGCGACCGATCTGCCCGGTCATAAGATGGCACGTAGCTTGTGCCAAGCAGCGCTCATCAACCGGTCCTTGGTTGCTTTGAGGAGGCGGGCTTCTGGGCTACTAATGCGCGGAGGGCTGAGAGATTTAGCCCATAAGCAAGAACGGCAAGTCCAGGCGACACGCCCCGAAGCCCGTCCATCTTCTCCTGAGTTGTGAACGCCCGGCTGTAAGTGACGTGGTGCTCGTCGTCCAACTCGTGTCCGACCAACTGAGCCCGGAGCTCGGACACCACGCCCGCGCCCTGCAACTCCTGGATCAACGTCTTGCGCAGCGAGTGGAAGCCGCGCTTGGCCGTGGGCCAGTTCTTGCCCACCTCGGCCAAGTGCCGGCTAAACGCTTTGGAAATCCAGTTGCCTTGACCATTCTTGGCATCGGCTTTGGCCGCCGGGAACAAGCGCTCCTGGCCCTCGGCGCGCGCCTGCTCGACCCAGCTCAGGAAGCCCAGGGCGAGCAGGTCGGGGTGGACCGGCACCGTCCTCAAGCTCACGTCCGTCTTCACCTTTTGATGCTCACCTTCGTCCGAAATCTGGATGCAGGGGAGGCCCCGTCCTCCACCACATCGGCGGTCAGCAGTTGGCCGACCTCCGAGGCGCGGGCGCCGGTATACAAGCCAATGAGGGAAGCCCATCGCGCGGCCAGGGGAAGCGCCTCAAAAGCAGCCGGGGCAAACAGCGCTTGGACTTGGTGGGCGTCGTAAGCCTTGAACCCGAACTTGCGCCTGGCCCGCTTCTCGCGGGTGGAGTAGCTTACGTGCCCGGACGCGGGGTTGTCGCCCCGAGGGTAGTGGCCGGAGGCTTGGGCCCACTCGAAGAAGCCGCCCTTGCCGCCGATGTAGGACTGCTTGTTGGTCAGGGTCGGGGTGGAGGCGCCTTTGTCGCGCATGTCTTGATACCACCGGGCCAAGTCCGAGCGTGTGACCGTGTGCAGCTTGGTCTTCTCGCCCAGGAAGCTGGTCAACAGCTCGATGGCGGTCCGCTTGATGGTCCAGGTCTTGGGCAAGGTGCTGCCCTTGAGGCTGGTCAGCCAAGCATCACGGGCCTTGCCCAGAGTGATCGTCTCGATGGCGGGCTTCGTCGTCCGCCGCGGCGTTGGGAGGGGAGGCACGTGCTGATGAATCAGCTCGCCCAGCGCGCTGGGCTGCGGGGCGGTGAGCGCCATGAGTTGCTGGTAGAGCGTGACGTCTTCTGGCGTGTCGATCTGCCATTGCTCGGTAATGGACCCATCCGCCGAGCGCGTACGATTCAGGGTCAGCTCTTGCGGACGTTCGGTGCCGGTCAGGCGCGCCAGGAGCGCGTCCAAGTCGTCGTCCCGGGTTTGCATGCGTCGTTCCTTCAACACGGTGAAGACCTGAGCATATCGGGCAGCAAGGGTCAGAGCGCGGAGCCGTGCCTCCCGCATGTCGTAAGTGTGGAGGGTGCGTTTGAAGGTCTTGCGACCAACGACGGGCTGCAAATCAATTGGGACACGCTGGCGATACGACCAGAGTCCGGAGGGGGCTCGAACGAGATGATGAGGGATGCGCATGGGAGTCATGTGTTCCGACTTGCGCAGCTGCAGCCAGTTTTTACGCTAACAAAAAACCCCTGATTTCTCAGGGGTTTGCGTATTCTGGCGGAGAGAGGGGGATTCGAACCCCCGAAGCGCGGTTTAGACGCTTACACACTTTCCAGGCGTGCTCCTTCAACCACTCGGACACCTCTCCGTACCTGCCGTGCGACCGGGTCGTCGGCAGGAGCGGGATTCTAGCCGCCGCGGGCGCCATTAACAAGGTAAAGGATCCGCCGGTCCGGCATGACGCTGCCAGCGCAGCTGTCTGGCCGGTTGAAGACGCGTATCCGGCAGCCTCCCGAGCCGGAAGCGCCAGGGCACCACGGCCGCTGAACGAACCACTTGACGCGCCGTGGCACAATATCGGTTCAGAGGAAGCTGGTTGCCCGATGTCTTATCTTGTTCTCGCCCGCAAGTGGCGCCCGAAGCGTTTTGCCGAACTCGTAGGCCAGGAACACGTGGTCCGCGCGCTCAGTAACGCGCTCGACAGTGGGCGTGTGCACCACGCATTCCTGTTCACCGGCACCCGCGGCGTGGGCAAGACCACGATTGCGCGCATTTTCGCCAAATCGCTGAACTGCGAGACCGGCACCAGTGCCGATCCGTGCGGCCAGTGCCCGGCCTGCCTGGATATCGATGCCGGCCGCTATATCGACCTGCTGGAAATCGACGCCGCGTCCAATACCGGCGTGGACGATGTGCGCGAGGTGATCGAGAACGCCCAGTACATGCCCTCGCGCGGCAAGTTCAAGGTCTATCTGATCGACGAAGTGCACATGCTCTCCAAGGCGGCGTTCAATGCGCTGCTGAAGACGCTGGAAGAGCCGCCCGAGCACGTGAAGTTCCTGCTGGCCACCACCGACCCGCAGAAGCTGCCGGTGACCGTGCTGTCGCGCTGCCTGCAGTTCAACCTCAAGCGGCTGGACGAGGACCAGATCCAGGGCCAGATGACCCGGATCCTGGCCGCCGAGCAGATCGAATCGGATCCATCGGCGATCGTGCAGCTGTCCAAGGCCGCCGACGGTTCGCTGCGCGACGGTCTGTCGCTGCTCGACCAGGCCATCGCCTATGCCGGCGGCGCGCTGCGCGAGGACGTGGTGCGCACCATGCTCGGCACGGTCGACCGCACCCAGGTCGGCGCGATGCTGCAGGCGCTGGCCGACGGCGATGGCGCGCGCCTGCTGCAGGTGGTCGCCGCGCTGGCCGAGTTCTCGCCCGACTGGAGCGGCGTGCTGGAGGCGCTGGCCGAGGCCTTGCACCGCATCCAGGTGCAGCAGTTGGTGCCGTCGGTGGCGTTCGTCGGCGATGGCATCGACCCGACCGCCTATGCCGCGCGGCTGCGGCCGGAAGTGGTGCAGCTGTGGTACCAGATGGCGCTCAATGGCCGTCGCGATCTGTATCTGGCGCCGAGTCCGCGCGCCGGTTTCGAGATGGCGGTGCTGCGCATGCTGGCCTTCCGCCCAGCGGCGGCAGTGCCGGCTGGCGGCAGTGACGATGGACGTGGTGCCAATGCCGGCGGTCATGCGCGTTCTGCGGCAACTGGCGTGCAGGCTGCCGCACCGGTGGCAGCCGTGCCTGCAGCAGCGGCGACGCCGGCCGCGATGAAGCAGGCCGCGCCGGCTGCGGTCGCTGCACCCGCACCGGTGGCAGTTGCGCCCGCGCCTGTCGTGGTGCTGCCCGCTGCGGACGCATCGACCGACAGTCGCCCATCGACAACTCCCGCGCGCAGCGACGACACGCCGCCCTGGGCGATGGACGATGCGCCGGTGCGCGCCAACACTGCCCCCGTCGCTGCGGCGGCGCCCGTGCTGGCGCCGGAGGCGGCAATGGCGCCACCCGCAGCAGCCGCTGCGGCGTTGCCCGCTGCGGTCGCGCCCGAAGCTGCGGTGGCAGTTGCCGCAGCGGCGGAGGTACCTGCACCTGCAGCGGCGGTGATGTCGATGCCATCGGTTGCCGCACCCTCCATATCGGCACCGGCACAGACAACCGATCCATCGCCCCTGCTCGACAACGGCCATATCGCCGACGCCGAGCAATGGCTGGATCTGGTCACCCGCAGCGGCTTGAACGGCCCCTCGCGTCAGCTCGCCGCCAATGCCGCCTTCATCGGCCATCGCGACGGCGTGCTGCGCCTGGCGCTGGCGCCGGGCTTCGAATATCTCAATTCCGAGCGTTCCATCGCCAACCTCGCGCAGGCACTCGCGCCCGAGTTGGGAAATACGCCGCGCATCGTCATCGAGACCGGCAACGCCGATGTCGAGACCCTGCACGAGCGGGCCAGCCGCCAGAAAGGCGAGCGCCAGAGCGCGGCCGAAACAGCGTTCATGAACGACCCGAACGTGCAGCAGCTGATTCAGCAGCAAGGCGCGCGGGTCGTCCCCGATTCCATCCGCCCTTACGACGAGTAACGACACATGCGTGGGAACATTGCCCAATTGATGCAGCAGGCGCAGAAGATGCAGGAAAACCTGCAGCGCGCCCAGGAAGAACTGGCCAAGCTGGAAGTCACCGGCACCGCCGGCGGCGGCATGGTCAGCGTGACGCTGACCGGCGCCAAGGAGTGCCGCAAGGTCCGCATCGACCCGAGCATCCTCTCCGACCAGGAAATGGCCGAGGACCTGATCGCCGCCGCCTTCAACGACGCCTCCAACAAGATCGACGCCGAATCCAAGGACCGTATGGGCTCGGCGACCGCCGGCATGCAACTGCCGCCGGGCATGAAGTTGCCGTTCTGAGAGGTGGGGAATCGGGAGTGGGGAATCGGGAATCGTAAGAGCGAGGTTGTCCTTGGCTTTTGCGATTCCCCAATCCCGATTCCCGATTCCCGACCCAATGTCCTCCCTTCTCGAACAACTGATCGAGGCCTTCCGGGTGTTGCCGGGTGTGGGCCAGAAATCGGCCCAGCGCATGGCCTACCACGTGCTCGAACGTGAGCGCGAGGGTGGGCGCCGTCTGGCTGTGGCGCTGGCCGATGCGGTGGAAAAGGTCGGCCATTGCGTGCAATGCCGCGACTTCACCGAGGCGGAGATCTGCGCGATCTGTGCCAGCAGCAGCCGCGACCGGCAGCAGCTGTGCGTGGTGGAATCGCCGGCCGATCGCCTGGCGATCGAACATGCCACCGGCTACCGCGGGCTGTACTTCATCCTGCAGGGCCGGCTGTCGCCGCTGGATGGCATCGGCCCGCGCGAGCTGGGGCTGGACCGGCTCGGCGAGCGTCTGGCCACCGGTGAGGTCACCGAAATGATCATCGCCACCAATGCGACCGTGGAAGGCGAGGCGACCGCGCATTACCTGGCGCAGCTTGCCCGCCAGCACGCGGTGCGCCCGAGCCGGCTTGCCCAGGGCATGCCGCTGGGCGGTGAGCTGGAATACGTCGATCGCGGCACCTTGTCGCATGCCTTTGGCACCCGGGGTGAGGTGCTTTGAGGGCGGGGAATCGGGATTGGGGAATCGGGAATCGGAGAAGCGAAAAGCGGTGGCGCGCGCGGTAAGCTCTTGCGATTCCCCATTCCCCATTCCCCATTCCCCATTCCCCATTCCCCATTCCCCATTCCCCATTCCCGACTCCCGATTCCCCACCCATGACCGACACCATCTTCGGCAAAATCATTCGTCGCGAAATTCCGGCCAGCATCGTCTATGAGGACGATGAGGTGCTGGGCTTTCAGGACATCGCACCGCAGGCGCCGGTGCATGTGCTGTTCATTCCCAAGCAGCATGCGATTCCCACGCTGGACGACGTGCCGCCGGAGCAGGCGCTGTTGGTGGGCAGGCTCGCACTCGCTGCAGCAGCGTATGCACGCGAGCAGGGGCTGGCACAGGACGGCTATCGCATCGTGATGAACTGCCGCGAGCATGCCGGCCAGACGGTGTTCCATATCCATCTGCATCTGCTGGCCGGCGCGCCGCTGGGACGGTTCGGCACGCCCTGACCTGGTTGCGCGATCCAGTGCGTCAGCGCCTGTTCGAGCTGCCGCACCGCATAAACAAAAACGCCGCTCCCTGCGAGCGGCGTTTTTGCGTCTCGCTGACTCAGCGGTCGATTACCACCAGCCGCGGCCCCAGCCCCAGCCGCCGCCCCAGCGCGGACCCCACGGGTCGCCCCACGGGCCGTACGGATAGGCCGGCACCACATCCACCTCGCGCACGACCGGCCACAGGTAGACCACGTCGGCATTGACCTTGGGCAGCTTGTAGTCGTACTCGCCGATCTTGGTGGTCTCGTAGCCTTCGATCTTGCCGATGAAGGTCACTTCGCGGCCGGGCTCGAACACGGCCGGATCGTAGAAGCCCGAGCGGCAGGCCAGGAAGCGGCCATCGCTGGCGTCCACGGCGTTGCGGTCCGGGCGACCACTGGCGTTGAGCGGACGCGAGATCAGCTCAAAGCAGGTCTGGCCCTGGCCGGGCTTGGTCTGGATGATCTTGCCGCCCCAGCGCACCGACGTGCCGACCTGGGCGCTGGCGGTGGAATCGCTCGGACTGACCGTGGGGAACTGACCCTGCAGCGGCTTGGGCGCAGTGGCGCAGGCGGCAAGCCCGAGCACGGCGACAATGGGAAGAAGAAAGCGGGTACTCATGAGGAAGCTCCGGTTCGCGGGCGATGCTGCTGCAGATCTTTGAGGAGTGAGGCGCTGTCCGAATCGGCGCCAGCGTAGCGCGCGGCAGCGAAACGTTGGCTGAGCGCCAACAATGCCGGATTCGGGTGTGACCGGGCCACACGTTGCGCCCAGGCGATGGCCGGTTCGTGCGGTTCGCGGGCCAGGCCGAGCTTGTCGTAGCGGCGGCCCAGGCGATGCCAGGCGCGCAGCAGCGGGTCGCGTTCACGCTCCCCGCGCGCCAGCAGCCAGCCCATCCACGCCAGCGCGCCGAGCGCAAACACGCCGAAGATGACGGCCAGCTGCGAGCTGTCCAGGCGATCGATGCCGAAGGGTTGCAGCAGCCGTTGCTGGCGGTCGGCGTCGAAGGACAGCACCAGATCGTTCCAGCCGCGCCGCAGCAGGTCGCTGACCTGGCCCAGGCTGGCCCACATGCCGAGCTGGGCGAAATTGTTGCCCGCGCCGACCTGCACGCGGTCTTCCAGCGTGTCGTAGATGCGTTCCGGCGCCACCGCAGCTGTGGGGTCCACCCGCACCCAGCCGCGCCCGGCCAGCCAGACTTCGGTCCAGGCATGCGCATCCATGCGCCGCACCACCCAGTAATTGCCAAAGCCGTTGTAGGTGCCGCCGGCATACCCGGTGACCACGCGCGCCGGGATGCCAGCCGCGCGCATCAGCACCACGAACGAAGAGCTGAAGTGCTCGCAGAACCCGGCCTTTTGCTGGAACAGGAATTCGTCGACGCTGTTGCGGCCGAGCAGCGGCGTGTCCAGCGTGTAGGCGAATTCGCGGGTGATCCACTGCAGCGCGCGTTGCACCACCGCATCGTCGTTGCTGCCGGCTTCCGCGCGCCACTGCCGTGCCAGCGCGAGCGTACGTGGATTGAAGCCCGGCGGCAGGGCGAGGGCGCGCCTGCGCAACTGGTCCGGCAGGTCGGTGTCGAAGCGTGCCGGTGGCGCCGATTGCAGCTCCCAGCGGGTCAACGCACTCAATGGCCGCTGTGCGAACAGTTCGTAGTCGGGCGACAGCTCGGCATTGGCCACCGCCTGTGTGGGCAGGTCCAGCGACACCAGTTGGCGACGATCGGTGGGCTCGTAGTCCAGGCGATAGCGGTAGCGCTGCGGCCCGGCGGTGACCGAGGCGGGTTGGCCGCGGCCGGTCCAGCGTGCGCGCTGCCAGGTCCGGCCATCGAAGTCCCACATCACCGGCCCGCGCCAGTAGCGTTGCTGCGGCGGTGGCGCCTTGCCGGTGAACTGCACACGCAGGGCCGGGCTGTCGTCGGCCATCAGGTCGATCCATTCGCCCGGCGACATGTTGTCCGACAGGCCGGGCCGCGACAGCGCGCGCTCGGGCACGCCCCACAGCGGTGAACTCAGGCGCGGCAGCAGCCAGAACGTGGCCAGCGCCAGCGGCACGCCGATGGCGACCAGCTTGCCGATGCCGCGCAATTGCAGGCGCAGGGCCGGCGTGGCGGTGCGGTGCTCTTCGTCGGCCAGCCGCTGCATGCTCAGCAAGGCGCTGACCACCGCCAGCAGCGCCAGGCCCATGGTCGCCGGCCCCTGGTCGAGCAGAAACGCGGCAAACGGCGCGAACAGTGCAAAGCCGAGCAGGCTGCGGGCATCGCGCAAGCTGCGCAGTTCGGAGGCCTTGATCGCCAGCATCGATGCCAGCACCGCGCAGCCGGTGTCGCGGCCGAAGCGCATGCCGATCTGCCAATACACCGCCGCCAGCATCGCGATCACCAGCAACAGCCGCACCGGTGCCATCAGGTTGCCGCGCCAGCTCAGCACGCCCACCAGCACCGCGGCCACGGCCACGCTTGCCGCAAGCAGGGCCGGCAGCTGCAACAACAGCGGCGCCAACGCCAGCCAGCTGGTGGCCAGTACCCAGGCGCGGCTGGCCTGGCTGATCGGGAGGGAGGGCTCAGTCATGCGGAAGCAGCGCCAGTGCGCGCAGACACAGGTGATGGTGCGACGGCCCTTGCGCGGGACCCACCGGCGGCTGGCCCGGCAGCAGCAGGCGATAGCGGCGCCCGTCGCGCTCGGCCAGGTTGACCCAGCGCGCCAGCCGCGCGATGCGGCGCTCGTACGGCAGCGCGCTGAGCATGCGCCAGTCCAGCGTGACTTCGATGCCCAGCGGTTGTTCGTATTCGCGCACCAGGAGCGTGTCGCGACGCGCCGAATGCTTCCAGGAGATCGTGCGTGGCGCATCGCCGGCGCGATACGGGCGCAGCTGATGCAACTCCTCGCCTTGTGCGTGCAGGCGGGTCTGGTTGGGCGAACCCGCACCATCGGGCAGCGCCGGCCCTTGCTCCTCTGGCTTCGGATACGCCAGTAGCGGCGTTTCCGGCCAGACCCACGACCAGGCGCGCACCAGGCCCAGCGGCTGGGTGCTGGACAGGCGGATGCGCTCGATGTCCTGCCAACCGCGGCGCTCGGTCGGCACCGGCAGATCGACCTCGGCCATGTCGTGCTCGATCAGCGAGCAGAAGCCGCTGCTGTCCAGATGATCCAGCCGCAGCCCACGCCGCGCGCGGGTGTCGCGGCGCGCCAATGACACTCGCATGCGTAGCGGCTCGCCGGCGACCACCGGTTCGGCCGACACCGCTTCGATACGCAGTCCCGACAACTGCAGGTGCGCCATGATGCTGCTGGCGATCCCGGCGGTGGCCAGCAGCAGTGCGAGCAGCAGCGCCGGGTTGTTGTTGTAGTTCAGCGCGCCCAGCAGCATCGCCAGCAGCAACGCGGTGACGAACAACCCGAAGCGGGTCGGCAGCACATAGATGCGCCGCCGATCCAGCACGATCGGCAGGGCCTCGGCGCCCCGCGGCCGCGCCAGCAGGCTGAGTCGGCGGCCGATGCCGCGCAGGCGCGTACGCACCTGGGTCAGTCCACCGGCACGCTGTGCAGCAGCGCCTTGGCCAGTGCCGGCCCGGCCGAAGATTCGGCCTCCGGCACCAGCCGGTGCCCGGCCACGGCCACGAACAGCGCCTGCACGTCTTCGGGCAATACATGCTCGCGCCCGAGCAGCAGCGCGTAGGCCTTGGCCGCACGCAGCAGCGCGATGCCCGCACGCGGCGACAGGCCCACACGCGCCCCGGGATGCTGGCGGCTGCGCAGCAGCAAGGCCTGCACATAGCCGATCAGCGCATCGCTGGTGTGGATCTGATTGACCACCCCGCGCAGCGCAACCACCTCGGCGTCGCTGAGTTGCGGTGCGGCCTGGGCGATCAGCTCGCGCCGATCCACCCCGGACAGCAGCGCACGCTCGGCGTCGGCACTGGGGTAGCCCAGGCTCAGCCGCAGCAGGAAGCGGTCCAGCTGCGAGTCCGGCAGCGGAAAGGTGCCGGACAGATCGACCGGGTTCTGCGTGGCGATCACGAAGAACGGTTCCGGCAATGCATGCGTCACGCCATCCAGCGTCACCTGCTGCTCGGCCATCGCTTCCAGCAGCGCGCTTTGCGTGCGCGGCGGGGCGCGATTGATTTCATCCGCCAGCAGCACGTTGGTGAACACCGGGCCGGGATGGAACTGGAACTGCCGCGAGGCGGCGTCGTACACCGACACGCCCAGCACATCGGCCGGCAGCAGGTCGGAAGTGAACTGCACGCGCTGGAAGCCCAGCCCCAGGCTGGAGGCCATCGCATGGGCGAGGGTGGTCTTGCCCAGGCCGGGCAGGTCCTCGATCAATAAATGTCCACCGGATAGCAGTGCCACGAACGCCAGCCGCACTTCTTGCGCCTTGCCCAGCAGCAGCGAATTGACCTGGTCCTGTGCGCGCCGCAGCGATTGGCGCAGCGCATCGGTTAGCATTTCCGTGGAACGCAGCGGTGTCGACATCACAATTCCGTAGGTGGAAGAAGAGTGCACAGGGCAATGCAAGGGGACCAACGCGCACATCGCACCTTCGTGATCCTGTGGACACTGGCGACGGCCGTCAAGCTGTTGATCGCCGCGCGGCTGCCGCTGTTCGTCGACGAGGCGTTCTACTGGCAGGAAGGCCAGCATCTGGCCGCCGCGTATTCGGATCTGCCGGGCATGACCGCCTGGCTGGCGCGGCTGGGCGTGGAACTGGGCGGACATCATCTGCTGGCGCTGCGCCTGCCGTTTCTGGCCATTGCCGCGCTGAATCCCTGGTTGATCGCGCATATCGCCACGCGCTGGTTCGGCTCCACGCTGGGCTGGCAGGCCGGCAGCCTGACCCTGCTGATGCCGCTGTCGGCCACGCTCGGCATCCTGGCGGTGCCGGATGTGCCGATGGCGCTGGCGGCGGTGCTGTGCATGGATGCCGGCGCGCGGCTGCTGCGCGAGGTCGATGCCACCAGCGCGCTCGAGCTCGCCATCGGCCTGGTGATCGGCGCGCTCAGTCATTACCGTTTTGCTGGTGTGATCGGGGTGGGCTGCATCGCGCTGCTGTGCATTCCGCAGGGGCGCGCGGTCATGCGCGACCCGCGCATCTGGATGGCGTTGACGGTGGGCGCGGTGAGCTGGCTGCCGCTGCTGTTCTGGAACACCGAGCATGACGATGCCGGGCTGCGCTTCCAGCTGGTCGACCGGCATCCATGGCGCTTTCAGATCACCGGGCTGTGGTTCGTGCTGATACAGGCGGTGCTGGTGACCCCGCTGCTGGCCTGGGCGATGCTCAAGGTCGGCCTGGCCGGCACGCGCGCCGGTGGCGGTTCGCGTGCGCAATGGCGGTATTTCGGCCTGCTGGGCGGGATTTCGACCGTGGCGATCTTTGTGCTCGGCTTCTTCAGCGATGCCGAGCGGATCAGTTTCCATTGGCCGCTGCCGGGCTACCTGGCCCTGTTGGTGGCGGTGCCGGTGATCCTGATGCGTTGGCCGCATACGCTGCGTCGCGCGGCCTGGGCGATTGCGCTGCTCGGCACCCTGGGTGCGTACGGCTATTACCTGGCCGTGTCGGTGCCCTCGATTCGCGCGCATGCGGCCGGCGAAAAATACTATCCGCGCAATTTTGCCGGGTGGAACGACCTGGCGCGCGCGGTCAAGCTCCGGCTCGCGCAGATGCCGCCGGGCACGCGCGTGCTGGCGGAAAATTTCAAGGTCGGTGCCGAGCTGGGCTTTCAACTGCACGATGCCAATGTCGAGGTGCTGCGCGCGGAGTTGAACGACAAGCACGGCCGTAGCGCGCAGCTGCAGCAGTGGGGACTGCTCAGCGACGGCGCGCGCGCCGGGCCGCGGCTGCTGGTGCTCTCGCCTAGCGATCATCGTTATCGCGACCTGTTGAAGCGCTATCACGACATCTGCGGGATGGTCGGGCCGCTCCCGGCGCCCACGGTTGTGTCCACCGATCACGGTTACCAGCGCTTCCTGCTGTTCGCGCTGCCGGCGCAACGCCAGCCCGGGCCGTGCATCGCCCCGGCGATGGCCTGGATCGATACGCCGCTGCCGGACGTGCGCGTGGCCGGGCAGGTGCAGGTGCGCGGCTGGGCATTCAAGGATGGCGTCGGGCTGTCACAGGTGGAGCTGCTGCTGGACGGGCGCCCGGTCGCGCAGGCCGAGTACGGCACGCCGCTGGATGTGCGCCCGTACTGGAAGATCTCCACCGACCCGCAGCACCCCAACGTCGGTTTCAGCGCCACCTTCGACACGCATGCGCTGCCGCCCGGCACGCGTTGGCTGGGACTGCGCCTGCACGGCCACGACGGCAGCGTCGAGGACTGGTGGGAACAGCCCATCACCGTCTCCGCACCTTAGATCACCCAATGACCGACGCCATGACTGTTGCCCCTCCCGTGCCTGTGGCCGGGATCCGAATCGCCGTGCTGGTGCCCTGCCATAACGAGGCGACGACGGTCGCCTCGGTGGTCGGCGCGTTTGCCGCTGCCTTGCCGGGCGCGGCGATCCATGTGCTGGACAACAATTCCAGCGATGCCACTGCGGCGATCGCCGCGGCGGCCGGCGCGCAGGTGTGCCGCGTGGCGCTGCAGGGCAAGGGCAATGTGGTGCGGCGTGGATTTGCCGATGTGGAAGCGGACATCTATGTGCTGGTCGATGGCGATGCGACTTACGATGCGGCCGCCGCACCGGCGCTGGTGCGCAAGCTGATCGACGAACGCCTGGACATGGTGGTCGGCGCGCGCCGCGATCAGCAGCAGGCCGCGTATCGGCCCGGTCATCGCGTCGGCAACGTGTTGCTTACGCGGTGCGCAGGGCTGCTGTTCGGCCGCAGCTTCGACGACATGCTGTCCGGCTATCGGGTGTTCTCGCGGCGCTACGTCAAATCCTTCGCCGCGCATGCGCAGGGATTCGAAACCGAAACCGAACTGGCCGTGCACGCATTGCAGTTGCGCATGCCGGTGGCCGAGGTCGACACTGCCTACGGCGTGCGCCCGGAGGGCTCGCAGAGCAAGTTGAATACCTGGCGCGATGGCTGGCGCATCCTCACCACCATCGCCAAGCTGTTCAAGGCCGAGCGGCCGTTGTTGTTCTTCTCGGTGGGCTTTATTGCCTGTGCGCTGGCTTCGGTGGGATTGGCGATCCCGTTGTTTGAAACCTACGCCCAGACTGGCCTGGTTCCGCGCTTTCCCACCGCCATCCTGTGTGTGGCGCTGATGCTGCTGGGGTTCTTGTTGCTGGCCTGCGGGTTGATCCTGGATACCGTCACCCGTGGACGCATCGAGGCCAAGCATCTGGCCTATCTTGCCGAGCCCTTGCTGGGGCCGGGGGCGCAGCGATGAGCGCCCGGCTCGCGCGCGTCTACGCCGGCGCTGCCGCCTCAAGACAGGGGCGCGGGATCGCCCGCTTGCTGCATTGGGTCGATCACCGCTTCGCGTTCCGGCGTCCAGCCAACGTGGTCGCGGCGGTGACCGTCGTTGCGCTGCTAGGTGGCCTGGTGGCGTTGTGGCTTGGACAGGATGCGAACTGGGACCTACGCAATTACCACGTCTATAACGGCTATGCGTGGTGGCACGGCCGTCTGCCCCAGGATCTGGCCCCGGCGCAGTTGCAGAGCTACTTCAATCCGGCGCTGGATATCGTTCAATACGCGCTGCTGACACGCTGGCCCGGGCCGTTGGCCGGCGCGCTGATGGGCGTGCTGCATGCAATGGTGTTCGTGCCGGTGGCGGCAATTGCCTGGTATGTGCTGGACGCAGACTCCCAGCGCGCTCGCCTGACCCCGCTGTTGGCGCTGGCTGGCCTGTGCAGCGCGGCATTCCTTTCCGAATTCGCCAACACCATGGGCGATGCGAGCACCGCGCTACCGTTGCTGGCGGCGCTGGCGCTGGTGATGCGCGCGCAGCGCCGCCAACAGGCCGGTAGCGCGCTTGCCGCCCGTCATTGGCTGCTCGCCGGGCTTTTGCTCGGTCTTGCCGTGGCGTGCAAGTTGACCAATGCGCCCTACGCGGTGGCGCTGGCCTGTGCGGCGCTCTGCGCCGGTGGACGGCCGCGCGCACGGGCGCTGGGTGTGGTGAGCATGGCGCTGGCGGCATTGCTGGTGTTTGCCCTGATCGCCGGACCCTGGTATCTGCGGGTCTGGGAGCAGTTCGGCAATCCCTTGTTTCCGCAGTTCAATGGCGTGTTTCGCGCGCCGCTCGCGCAACCTGTCTCGCTAGGTGATACCCGCTGGCTGCCGCGCGGTGTGGGCGAATGGTTGGCGTGGCCGCTGGTACTGACCTTCAATCCCTGGCGGGTCAGTGAGATTGCGCTGTTTCAATGCATCTGGGCACTGCTTTATCTGGCCGTACTGGGAATCGTGGGGCGTGCGCTATGGCGCAGGTCATTGTCCGTTCCCTGCTGGAATGCACAGGCCACGACGTTGCTGGTATTTGTCGGTGCGGGTTATCTGCTCTGGCAGGGCATGTTTTCGATTCATCGTTACCTGGCGGCGCTGGAACTGCTGGCGCCGTTGGCGCTCTGGCTCTGCTGCCAGCGGCTGTTCGCCGCCGCCCGAGCCCGCACGGTGGCGGCCTGCCTGGTGCTCTTCAGTGCGGTGATTGCGCTCGGAGGCTGGAACGACTGGGGCCATGAATCCTGGGCACGGCACAGCATGCAGGTACAGCCACCACCGATCGATGTGCCAGCGTCCAGTACCGTGTTGCTGGTCGGAAACCAGCCGCAGGCATGGCGGATTGCGCTGCTTGCGCCAGCGGCGCGTTATGTCGGTGTGGCCAGCAACCTTGCCGAATCGGATGCCTATCGCGCCCGCGTGCGCGCGCTGGTGGCCGAGCGACCGCAGCTGTATGCGTTATGGGATGCTACGCAGGACAAGCAGAGTCCGCGCGTGGAACGGATGAATCGGTGGGCGCGGCGTCTGGGATGGAGCACGCGACCGGAATGCCCCCAGTTGCGCTGGCTGATGGCACATGGGTTGCGAGCGGAACTCGATGCATCCCGCCCCGGACTGTGTCGGTTGCGCGTTCCCGAGCACAAGGCGATGGAACTGGTCGCTGCCGATCGCCGTCTGCTGGAGCAGGCGCAACAACAGCTGCTTGCCTACGGGGTGAAACTGGATCCGGCTGGCTGTCGCAGGCTTTCCTCGCAAATCGGGCAGGGGGAGTATCCCTACCAGTTCTGCAGGCTCGATCGATAAGACCCGATCGCAGCTCAGGGCAGTTGAAACCCCGCCTGCCGCAGCAGCCGTGCCAGCGCGATCAGCGGCAGACCGACCAGGGCGGTGGGGTCCTGCGAGCGAATGGCGTCGAACAGGCTGATCCCGAAGCCCTCGCACTTGAAGCTGCCGGCGCAATCCAGCGCCGGCTCGGCGGCCAGGTAGCGGTCGATTTCGGCTGGCGTCAGCGGGCGCAGCTGCACCTCGGTCAGGTCCAGCGCGTGCGCGGTGCCGCCGGGGCCGACCAGGCTCACTGCCGTATGGAAGCGCACCACGCGGCCGGACATCGCGGTCAGCTGTGCATGCGCCCGCTCCAGCGTGCCTGGTTTGCCCAGGGCCTGGCCGTCCAGGTCGGCGACCTGGTCAGAACCGATCACCCAGGCATCGGGCGCCTGCGCCGCCACCGCCGCCGCCTTTTCGGCCGCCAGGCGGCCGGCCAATGCGTCCGGGCGCTCCCCAGGCTGCGCCTGCTCGTCGACCTCCGGCCGGGCGGTGCTGAAGTCCAGGCGCAGCCGGCCGAGCAGCTCGCGCCGATAGACAGAGGTGGAGGCAAGAATCAGGCGTGGCATCATGGGGCGCTGCACAGGACGGGCAGGGGAGTCTGCCAGCCTTGGCGCCTTGCGAGGCGCGTGAATAGGGGTATTTGACAGGGCGTCGGCGGATCTTTAACATTCTGCGGCTTATGTCCGCGAACGTACCCGAAATGCTGGATGCTTGGCGGATGGTCGTAGCGCGCAGGCGCTTCGATGGCCGCATCCCGCTCTCTGCGATGACCCGCCTGCAAGGAAGCCTGGTCGATACCGAGGGCGAATGTGTCTATTCGCTCCAATTCGATCATGACGACCTGCTGAAGGTCGCCTATGTCGAACTCAGTGTCGATGTCGAGCTTCCGCTGGCCTGCCAGCGCAGCTTGCAACGTTTTCTGTATCCGGTGCAAATCAGGCAGCGTCTTGGTTTGATCCGTGACGAAGCCGACGAAGCTGCGTTGCCGGCCGAGTACGAAGCCTTGCTGGTGCCGGAAGATGGCATGCTGCGCGCTGCGGATCTGGTCGAGGACGAACTGGTCCTGTCGATACCGGTGGTGCCGATGGCGCCGGGCAGCGAGGCCGTCGAGGCCGAGTGGGTTCCGACCCAGGAAGAGCAAGACAAGGCCAGTCCGTTCGCGGCGCTGGCAGCGTTCAAAAAACAGTAACCGCCGCTGTGAAGGGCGGAAAGACAGGTCGGCGCGGGCGTGAAGCGTCCTGTTCGACTCGACAGACAAGTTATCGAACTTAAGTTGGAGCAATCCCATGGCTGTGCAGAAATCCCGAGTTACCCCGTCGCGTCGCGGCCAGCGTCGTTCGCACGATGCCCTGACCGCCAAGCAGCTGTCGACCGATCCGACCAGCGGCGAGATCCATCTGCGCCACCACATCACCGCTGACGGTTACTACCGCGGCAAGAAGGTGATTGCGACCAAGTCGTCGGCCGTCCAAGAAGATTGATTCGTGGCACCCGGCGCGTTCGAAGCCGCCGGGTGACCCTCGCTTCTTCCGGAGCCGCCGACCACCGCGGCTCTTGCAACAGGGAACAGTATGAGCAAGCGGATCTATTCCAGAATCGCGGGCACGGGTAGTTATTTGCCCGAAAAGGTGTTGACCAACGACGATATGTCCAAGATCGTCGACACCAGCGATGAATGGATCTTCTCGCGCACTGGTATCCGTGAGCGTCACATCGTTGCCGACGACCAGACCACCAGCGACCTGGCGTACTTCGCCTCGCTGAAGGCGATGGAAGCGGCCGGCGTCACCGCCGACGAGCTCGACCTGATCGTCGTCGGCACCACCACCCCGGACCTGATCTTCCCGTCCACTGCCTGCCTGTTGCAGGCGCGGCTGGGCAACGTCGGCTGCGGCGCGATGGACGTCAACGCCGCCTGCTCGGGCTTTGTCTACGCGCTCAGCGTGGCCGACAAGTTCGTGCGCAGCGGCGACGCCAAGACCGTGCTGGTGGTTGGCGCAGAGACCCTGACCCGCATCGTCGACTGGACCGACCGCACCACCTGCGTGCTGTTCGGCGATGGCGCTGGCGCGGTCGTGCTCAAGGCCGACGAGGAGACCGGCATCCTCAGCACCCACCTGCATGCCGATGGCAGCAAGAAAGAGCTGCTGTGGGATCCGGTCGGCGTGTCGGTGGGCTTCGGCGAAGGCAAGAACGGCGGCGGCGCGTTGCTGATGAAGGGCAACGACGTGTTCAAGTACGCGGTCAAGGCGCTGGATTCGGTGGTCGACGAGACCCTGGCCGCCAATGGCTACGACAGGCACGACCTGGACTGGCTGATTCCGCACCAGGCCAACCTGCGCATCATCGAGGCCACCGCCAAGCGGCTGGATCTGCCGATGGAGCAGGTGGTCGTCACCGTGGATCGTCACGGCAATACCTCCTCGGCCTCGGTGCCGCTGGCGCTGGACGAAGCGGTCCGCTCCGGCCGCGTGCAGCGGGGGCAATTGCTGCTGCTGGAAGCGTTCGGTGGTGGATTTACCTGGGGCTCGGCGCTGCTGCGCTACTGAGTTCGGCAGGCAGCGCCGCGTCCGCCGGCGATGCCTGACAGCGTCGGGGAAGGACCCGTTATGGCAGAACCCATCGTCATCGCCGGACAGCGCGTCTGGCTGAAGCAGTATCGCCGCGACAGCCGGGCGGTCTCGCTCGGAGCACTCAACTTCGTCGCCCGCCGCTGCGGCCTGGATGCCTTGCGTCCACCGCCGCACCGTGGCGGCGATGCCGCGCGCGATCTGGAAGCGCGCCGGCTCGGCGAACTGCAGGCGCAGGCGGTGAATGTGCCGCGTGTGGTCGGTTGCGGGCAGGCGGCCCTGGTGCTCAGCGACAACGGCCGCTCCTTTGCCAGCTGCCTGCGCGAGGCCGACGCGCCCGAGCGCGACCGCCTGATCGCGCTGGCGGTGGCGGCCATTGCCGATGCCCATCGCGATGGCGCGTATTTCGGCCAGCCGCTTCCGCGCAACATGACCTTCGACGGGCAGGCGGTCGGCTTCATCGATTTCGAAGAAGACCCGCTGGAAGTGATGGACCTGGCGCAGGCCCAGGCGCGCGACTGGCTGGTGTTCGGCTACGGCGTGGCCAAGTACTACCGTGGCCGCCGCGAGGTGCTGCAGCGGTTGATGACGGGCGCCTTCGATGCGGCCGGCCCGGCGGTGGCGGCGCATGCGCATGTGGTGACCGGGCGCCTGCAGCGGTTTGCGCAGCTCACCGGTCGCCTGGGGCGCTCGGCCGGGGCGCTGGCGCGCGCCATTTTGGCCATCCACGCGGCGACCTCCCTGGCCGTGGTACTGGTGCTGGTGATGTGCGTGGACTGGCTCGCCGATGGCGAAATGGACTTGCTCAACGCCTTGCTGTAAGTGCGCCGGCGGTCGCGCCGGACCGGCCTTGCATACGCGGCAGTACAGACGCCGGGGCGATTTCGCACGTATCATCCCGGCTCGATTTTCGTAGGCAGCAACGCGTGACCGAATCCACTCTCGCCTTCGTGTTCCCCGGCCAGGGCTCGCAGTCCCTGGGCATGCTGGCCGAACTGTCTGAGCTGCACCCGCAGATCCGCGAAACCTTCGCCGAAGCCTCCGAGGGCGCCGGCGTCGACCTGTGGGCGCTGTCCCAGGGCGGCCCGGAAGAGATGCTCAACCGCACCGAGTACACCCAGCCGGCCTTGCTGGCCGCCGGCGTGGCGGTGTGGCGGCTGTGGAATGCGCAGCGCGGGCAGCGCCCGGCGGTCCTGGCCGGGCACAGCCTGGGCGAATACACCGCGCTGGTCGCTGCCGGCGCCCTGTCGCTGCACGATGGTGCGCACCTGGTCCGGCTGCGCGGCCAGTTCATGCAGGCCGCCGCGCCGGCCGGTGTCGGTGCGATGGCGGCTGTGCTGGGGGCTGAAGACGCGGTAGTGCTGGAGGTCTGCGCCGAGGCGGCCGGCAGCCAGGTGGTGGTGCCGGCCAATTTCAACTCGCCCGGTCAGATCGTGATCGGCGGCGATGCGGCGGCGGTGGATCGCGCGCTGGCCCTGCTGGCCGAGCGCGGCGTGCGCAAGGCGGTCAAGCTGGCGGTGAGCGTGCCCTCGCACACGCCGTTGATGCGCGATGCCGCCAACCAGCTCGCCGAAGCGATGGCCGGGCTGAGCTGGCACGCGCCGCAGATCCCGGTGGTGCAGAACGTCGATGCGCGCGTGCACACCGGCAGCGCTGCCATTCGCCAGGCGCTGGCCGAGCAGCTGTACCTGCCGGTGCAGTGGACCGGCTGCGTGCAGGCGCTGGCCGCCCAGGGCATCACCCGGATCGCCGAATGCGGCCCCGGCAAGGTGCTGAGCGGGCTGGTCAAGCGCATCGACAAGCACCTGGACGCCCGCCCGCTGGCCACGCCTGCCGATTACGCCGGCGCGCTCGAGGCGTGGACGCACTGATTCGACGCACCTGCCGGCGCTGCCGGCAGCCCTCACCGTTCGCGGCTGCGGTCGCGGGCTCCCCATTCGAGGAACAGCATTCATGAGCAAGCCTCTGCAAGGCGAGATCGCCCTCGTCACCGGCGCCAGTCGCGGCATCGGCGCGGCCATCGCCGACACGCTGGCCGCCCAGGGCGCCACCGTGATCGGCACCGCGACCTCGGCCTCCGGCGCTGCGGCGATCGGCGCGCGCCTGGCGGCCCAGGGCGGCCACGGCCGTGAGCTCAACGTCACCGACGCTGCGGCGGTCGATGGCCTGATCGATGCGATCGGCAAGGAATTCGGTGCGATCTCGATCCTGGTCAACAACGCCGGCATCACCCGCGACAACCTGTTGATGCGGATGAAGGACGACGACTGGCAGGCGATCATCGACACCAATCTGACCAGCGTGTTCCGCACCTCCAAGGCGGTGATGCGCGGCATGATGAAGGCGCGCAAGGGCCGCATCGTCAACATCGCCTCGGTGGTGGGCGTGACCGGCAACCCCGGCCAGACCAACTACGCTGCGGCCAAGGCCGGCATCATCGCGTTCTCCAAGTCGCTGGCCAAGGAAATCGGCTCGCGCGGGGTCACCGTGAATGTGGTGGCGCCCGGCTTCATCGATACCGACATGACCAAGGCGCTGCCGGACGAGGCCAGGACCGCCTTGCTGCAGCAGATCGCGCTGGGTCATCTGGGCCAGCCGGAGGACATCGCCAATGCGGTGGCGTTCCTGGCCGGCCCGAGCGCCGGTTACATCACCGGTGAGACCCTGCACGTCAACGGCGGCATGTACATGCCGTGAGCGTGCGCCGCCGGGAGGCGCTAAGTGGCTGATCGGCCGGGAGTTGTGATGCAATGCAAGGCCCGGTCGCTTCCACTACACTATCCAACGCGGCCATCGCAGCGGCGATGGCGTTTTGTGAGTCCCTCACAGGAGCACCGCACATCCGTGTGCGGGGATCCTAAAACTCGAACCACCACTACTCCATCTGGAGCGATATCCCCAATGAGCACCATCGAAGAACGCGTCAAGAAAATCGTCGTCGAACAACTCGGCGTCAAGGAAGAGGAAGTCACCACCAGCGCATCGTTCGTCGATGACCTGGGTGCCGACTCGCTGGACACCGTCGAGCTGGTGATGGCGCTGGAAGAAGAGTTCGAGTGCGAGATCCCGGACGAAGAGGCTGAGAAGATCACCTCGGTCCAGCAGGCGATCGACTACGTCAAGGCTCACGTCAAGAGCTGATGCGTTGTTCCTGGCTGCGGTGGCGTGCGTCAAGCCGCTGCTGCGTCAGACATCCATGGGGCCGCTGATGCGGCCCTGTGTTTTTCAAGCGTCATCCGCAAACCGCAAGCACCGTCCGTTCCGTGGTGAGGAGATCTGCAATGAGTCGTCGTGTTGTCGTTACCGGCATGGGCATGGTGTCGCCGCTGGGCAATGATCTGGCCACCAGCTGGGATGGAATCATCCACGGGCGCTCAGGCATCGGCCCGATCGCGCAGATCGATGCCTCGCAGTTCACCACCAAGATCGCCGGCGAAATCAAGAGTTTCGATCCCACGCTTTTTGTGTCCGCCAAGGACGTCAAGAAGATGGATTCGTTCATCCATTACGGCGTCGGTGCCTCGTTCATGGCGCTGGACGATTCCGGCCTGGAAATCGATGAAAGCAATGCCGAACGCGTCGGTGCCATTCTCGGCTCCGGCATCGGCGGGTTGCTCGGCATCGAAGAGCAGACCATCAAATTCCACGAGGGCGGCGCCCGCAAGATTTCGCCGTTCTATGTGCCCAGCACCATCATCAACATGCTGCCGGGCCAGGTCAGCCTGATCAGGGGCCTGAAAGGCCCGACCTTCTCGGCGGTCTCGGCCTGCGCCACCTCCAACCATTCGATCGGCACCGCGATGCGCATGATCCAGCACGGCGATGCCGATGTGATGCTGGCCGGCGGCGCCGAGCGCGGCTCCTCGCCGAGTTCGGTGGGCGGCTTCTGCGCGATGAAGGCCATGTCCACCCGCAACGACGATCCGACCGGCGCCTCGCGTCCGTGGGACAAGCAGCGCGACGGCTTCGTGCTGGGCGACGGTGCCGGCGTGCTGGTGCTGGAAGAGTACGAACACGCCAAGGCGCGTGGTGCACGCATCTACGCAGAACTGGTTGGCTTCGGCGCCAGCTCCGATGCGTTCCACATGACCGCGCCCAGCGAAGACGGCGAAGGCGCGGCGCGCAGCATGGTCGCGGCGATGCGCGATGCCAAGCTCAATCCCGAGCAGATCGGCTACCTCAACGCGCACGGCACCTCCACGCCGCTGGGCGATCTGGCCGAAACCCTGGCGATGAAGCGCGCGCTGGGCGAGCACGCCTACAAGACCATGGTCAGCTCGACCAAGTCGATGACCGGCCACCTGCTCGGCGCGGCCGGCGGCGTGGAAGCGATCTTCTCGGTGATGGCGCTGCATACCGGCATCATTCCGCCCACCATCAATCTGGAAGAGCCCGGCGAAGGCTGCGACCTGGATTACGTGCCGAACGTGGCGCGTGAGGTGCAGGTGGATGCGGTGATGTCCAACGGCTTCGGCTTCGGCGGCACCAACGGCACGCTGGTGTTCAAGCGCGTCTGACGTCCCGGCGGTGGCGTACCGCGGAGGATGCTTCGCGGTACACGCGCATGCGGATACCGGCCGTCGCGCAGGGCGCGTGTACGTGGCTGAGCGTCGCTCCGCGAGCTGATCCCTCTCTTCATGCCTGCCCTGCCTCTCTCGCAGGGCGGCGCCTCTCAGCACCCCACGCCCAACCCGGCCGATGACGCTCACCAGACCCCTGCACGCCGACATCGACCTGCTGGCGCTGCATCGGCTGGCGCCGCAGCGTTATCCGGCACTACTCGAATCCACCGCCTCCGGCACCGCGCACGGTCGCTGGGACGTCTTGCTGCTGGCAGACGGCGCAAGCCTGCGGCTGGATGCCGACGGGCGCACGCGCGACGGCGATGGACGCGTGCTGGACGGCGGCTTTCTGCAGGCACTGGATGCGGCCTGGCAGGCCGAGCGCCTGCCGCACGCTGCGACCAGCCCCTGGCCATTTCGCGGCGGCTGGGCGGTATTGCTGGATTACGAACTGGCCGCGCAGGTCGAACCGATTCTGCAGTTGCCCACGCGCAGCGATGGCCTGCCGAGCGCACTGGCCTTGCGCGCGCCTGCGGCGGTGCTGCGCGACCGGGTGCAAGGCCACTGCATCGCGCTGGCCGAGCCGGGCCGCGCCGATCTGCTGACCCGCATCGTCGAGGACATCGCCGCCTGCGCCGCGCTGCCGCCGTTGCCCGGCTGGATCGGGCCGCTGGTTGTCGACGAGGATGCGCCGGAGCGTTTCACCGATGCAGTGGAGCGCGTACTCGCGTATCTGCGCGCCGGCGACGTGTTCCAGGCCAATATCTCGCGCGCCTGGCATGCAACGTTCGCCGCGGCGGTCGATCCGGCGGCGTTGCATGCGCGCCTGCGCGCAGCCAATCCCGCCCCGTTTGCCGGCCTGTTCGTCGCGGCAGGACGCGCGGTGGTGAGTTCCTCGCCGGAGCGGCTGGTGTCGGTGCACGGCGATCTGGTGCAGACGCGCCCGATCGCCGGTACCCGCGCGCGCTTTGTTGGCGACGACGATGCCGCACGCATCCGCGAGCTGGTCGGCCATCCGAAGGAGCGCGCCGAGCACGTCATGCTGATCGACCTGGAGCGCAACGACCTGGGGCGCATCTGCGCGCCCGGCACGGTGGAGGTGGACGAGCTGATGGGCGTGGAAAGCTACGCGCACGTGCACCACATCGTCAGCAATGTATGCGGCCGTCTGCGCGCCGACGTCACTCCGGGCGAGGCGATCGCCGCGGTGTTTCCCGGCGGCACCATCACCGGTTGCCCGAAGGTGCGCTGCATGCAGATCATCGCCGAGCTCGAATGCACCGCGCGGGCCGCCTATACCGGCGCATTCGGCTGGCTCAATCGCGACGGCGACATGGATCTGAATATCCTGATCCGCACTGCCGAGGTGGCCGGGGAGCAGGTGCATTTCCGCACCGGCGCCGGGATCGTGGTGGATTCGGACCCGCAGCGCGAACTGGACGAGACCCGCGCCAAGGCGCGCGGCGTGCTGCGCGCCTTGGACCAGGCATGAGCGCTTCAACGGGACATCACCGGCGCGCGGTATCCTGCGCGGCGCTGGGGTAATGACGAGGTGCGTGTGGCGGTGACTGGCAAACGTGGATGTCTGGCCGTGCTGGGCACGGCCCTGTTGCTCGTGGCGCTGCTGGCGATTGCGGGGCTGGTGGCGTGGCGGCATTACCTGCACTTTGCCGAGACACCGGCGAGCGCGAGCGCGCCCAGCGTGGTGATCGCGCCCGGCGATTCACTCAAGGCCACATTGCGCAAGTTGCGCGCCGCCGGCGTGGCGCAGGGCACCGATCTGGAATGGCAGTTGCTCGCGCGCCAGGTCGATGCGGCCGGCAAACTCAAGGTGGGCGAATACGCGCTGGCGCCGGCGCTGTCACCGCGCGAGCTGCTCGAACGTATGCGCCAGGGCCGGGTGATCCAGTACCGCTTCACCATCGTGGAAGGCTGGAACTTCCGCCAGCTGCGCGCCGCGATCGCCACCGCCACGCCGCTGCAGCAATCCACCGCTGCGCTGGACGATGCGGCGTTGATGGCGCGGCTGGGGTTCGCCAACCAGCACCCGGAAGGGCGCTTCCTGCCGGAAACCTATCTCTACCAGCGCGGCGACAGCGATCTGGACGTGCTCAAGCGTGCCCACCTGGCCATGGACAAGGCGCTGGCGCAGGCCTGGGAGCAGCGTGCGCCGGATCTGCCGCTCGGCTCGCCGGAACAGGCCTTGATCCTGGCCTCGATCATCGAAAAGGAAACCGCGCTGGGCGCCGAGCGTCCGTTGATTGCCGGCGTGTTCCTGCGCCGCCTGCAACTGGGTATGAAGCTGCAGACCGACCCTACCGTGATCTACGGCATCGGCAGCAGTTACGACGGCAATATCCGCCGCCGCGACCTGACCACCGATACGCCGTACAACACCTACACGCGCACCGGCCTGACCCCAACGCCGATCGCCATGCCCGGCCGTGAGGCCTTGCTGGCGGCGGTGCGTCCGGCGCCGGGGAACGCCCTGTACTTCGTGGCGGTCGGCGATGGCACCGGCGCGCATGCGTTCTCGGCCACCCTGGCCGAACACAATGCCGCGGTGGCGCGTTACCTGCAGCGCCGTCGCCTGCCGCAACCGGAGCCCACTCCATGACCACTGCGTTTTCACCCTGGCAGCAGCGCGCCTACGAGCAGACGCTGGCGGCACTGGACGCTGGCCGGCTCGGGCACGGCCTGCTGATCTGCGGGCCGGATGGCCTGGGCAAGCGTGCGGTGGCGCTGGCGCTGGCCGAGCATGTGCTGGCCAGTTCGCCGGACCCGGCGCTGGCGCAGCGCAGCCGGCAGCTGATCGCCGCCGGAACCCACCCGGACCTGCAGCTGATCTCGTTCATTCCCAACCGCACCGGCGACAAGCTGCGCACCGAGATCGTGATCGAGCAGGTACGCGAGATTTCGCAAAAACTCTCGCTGACCCCGCAATACGGCATCGCCCAGATTGTGATCGTCGACCCGGCCGATGCGATCAATCGCGCCGCCTGCAACGCCTTGCTCAAGACGCTGGAAGAACCCTCGCCGGGGCGCTACCTGTGGTTGATCAGCGCGCAGCCTGCGCGCCTGCCGGCGACCATCCGCAGCCGCTGCCAGCGTCTGGAATTCAAGCTGCCGCCAGCACACGAGGCGCTGGCCTGGCTGCTGTCGCAAGGTGTCGACGAGCGGGCTGCACAGGAGGCGCTGGATGCCGCACGCGGTCATCCGGGGCTTGCGGCGCAGTGGCTGCGCGAGGATGGCCTGGCGCTGCGCCGCGCGGTGGCACAGGACCTGGAGCAGATCGTCGCCGGGCGCGCCAGCGCAGTGGAGATTGCGCAGCGCTGGACCAACGACGGCCAGGCCGACCAACGTCTGCGCCACGCGGCAGACCTTGCGCTGGCGCAGGCCTCGGCCGGCTTGACCGATCCATCGCGGTTGCACAAGCTGGCGACCTGGTTCGACGCCGCCAACCGCACCCGCGACCTGCTGCGCACCACCGTCCGCGCCGATCTGGCGGTGACGGAATTGTTGCTGGCCTGGCGCGAGGGAGAGCGTCAGGCACGTTCTAGGGGAACTCGATGAGTGCAATGAATGCACGCCAGGGCATCTTGTCGCTGGCGTTGAAGGACAAGCCGGCGCTCTACAGCGCCTACATGCCGTTCGTGAAAGGCGGCGGCATCTTCGTACCCACGCCCAAGCGCTACATGCTCGGCGACGAAGTCTTCCTGCTGCTGACCCTGCCCGACTCCAGCGAACGCCTGCCGGTGGCCGGCAAGGTGGTCTGGACCACCCCGGCCGGTGCGCAGGGCAACCGCGCCGCCGGCATCGGCGTGCAGTTGCCGGACGGCCCGGAAGGCGAGGGCGTGCGCAACAAGATCGAGACGCTGCTGGCGGGTCTGACGACCTCGGACAAGCCGACGCATACGATGTGAGGCGATGTGGTGCGGGTGCGGAAGCAAGCGTGATCGCAGTCGTGTTGGACGCGGGTCATCGAAGCTGCGTACCCGGCGTTCGAACGGCGCCGAATCGATCGCCGCGTCATCGCTGCCAGCTGGCGGGAATGCCGCGCCCGGTCACCGGAACGCGGCGTTTTCGACCGCATCATCGCCGCAGTGGATGAACCTGTTGACGATCGCCGCGGCTGCCCTATAATGTGCGGCTCGCGTCATCGGGCGGTTAGCTCAGCGGTAGAGCATTGCCTTCACACGGCAAGGGTCACAAGTTCGAACCTTGTACCGCCCACCATCGAAACTCAACAGCAGCAAGGGTTTCAGCGCGAGAAGAAGAGCCGGCCATGAGCCGGCTTTTTTGTGCTCTGCAGCTGTCCTGCAGAGCCCCGGCATCTGGACCGGCTGAGGCAGTCCCATGGACCTGGCCGATGCCTTCGAATCGCTGTTGTCGTCTGGTGCCACACCTGGTGAGTGTGGCTGGCAGTCGTTGGTCTGACGCTACCGGTAGTGATAGCGCAGCTGGGCGATCAGCAATATGCCGTTCTCGGCCTTGTAGACGATCCGGTGTTCGTCGTTGATGCGTCGTGACCAATAGCCCGCCAGTGCATGACGCAATGGCTCGGGCTTGCCGATGCCCTGGAATGGATCGCGCTGAATCACTTTGATCAAGTCGTTGATGCGTTTGAGCAGCTTCGTGTCGGTCTGTTGCCAATAGAGGTAGTCCTCCCAGGCGTGGTCCGAAAACTGCAGAATCACTCAGCCAGTTCCCGTACCTTGCCGCGACCGTCCTCAAGCTGGGCGATGGATTCCAGCAGACGTTGTGCGCTCTTTGGGCTGCGCAGCAGGTAGGCGGTTTCTTGCATGGCCTTGTAGTCCTCCAGTGACACCATGACGACGGCCCGCTCACCGCTGCGCGTGATGATCACTGGCTCGTGGTCGTTGACGACGCGGTCCATGGTGTCTGCTAGCGAAGCACGCGCGGCGCTATAGGTGATGGTGTCCATGCGGTGATCCAGGTATGTACAGGAAATTGTACGTTTATATCCGGCTGGGTCAACTGCGCGACCTGTTGGACCAAGGCCTTGTTCAAGTCGCTGACAGCCGCGTTCATCCGGTTGTGCCTGCTTGTTGCAGGCTGGGGAACGAATCGCCATCCTGCGATCCCCCGCGTTGAAGAAGGAGTGGCGATGAAGGCGCTGCTTGGAAGTGCTCTGGTTGCAACGATGTTCCTGGCGGGCTGTGCCCGTGACGTGGGCGAGCAGTACGTGGGCAAGTGGGTCAACATGAAGTCGGAGAAGAACGTGCTCAGCATCGAGCACAACGGCGAGAGCTTCATCATTCGCGACACCACGCCGGCGCTGTTCGGCGGTGGCGTCAGGACCAGGAATCATCCGGCGATCTTGAACAAGGGTGTGCTGCAGGTATCCAACGCCGGTGGCACCGTCAACTACGCGATCGACCAGGCCAGCGGGCACCTGAGCACGGGCGATACCGAGTACACGCGGGTCAAATGAGCGCTGCACGCTCGCTCACTGGGCGAGTGCTGGGTAGCGTGCTGCATGTGCGGCGGGATCACGCCACCAACGTCGCAGCGACCCTGTGGTGTGGATCGCATCGCATGACTGGTCGCCGCCGACCGTGAGTCTTGCGTGCCGAAGACTTGCGACCAAAGGCTGCGCTCGCGGCCTACGCAGGCGCGGCCAAAGCCCGCACGCCCATCTCAGGCAGGCGATGCCGACGCGTGCGTCTGCATCCAGCGCCACAACGTCGTGCGCGAGACGCCCAGCGCCTGTGCGGCGAGGGCGCGATTGCCGTTTGCGCGATCGAGCGCTGCGCGGACCGCTGCGGCAGTGAGTTGCATGCGCGAGGTTGCAAGATCGCCGTGTGCGGGGGCCGTGACGCTGCCATCAATGCGAATGTCGAACAGCTCGGGTGCCCAGCGTTCCAATCGATCCAGGTCCAGGCTGTCGTGCGGTTGGGCCTTCCAGTGGATGCACAGGCGTTCGACCAGGTTGCGTAGTTCGCGCACGTTGCCCGGCCAGGTGTGCTGTTGCAGCCGCTGCAGCGCTGCTGGAGACACTGGCGACGACAGCGCGCCGAGTTGCTGGAAGTAATGCGTCAGCAACAGGGCGATCTCGTGGGGGCGATGACGCAGCGGCGGCAGGGCGATGCGTAACGCCGCCAGGCGATAGAAAAGGTCGCGGCGGAAGCGCCCCTGTTCGACCAGGGCCTGCAAGGGCTGCAGGCTGGCGGCGACGACGCGTACGTCGACGGCGACCGGCAACGTAGCGCCGACACGCAGCACTTCGCGCTCTTCCAGCACGCGCAACAGGCGTGTCTGCAGCGGCATCGGCAGTTCGCCGATCTCGTCGAGAAACAGCGTGCCGTCCTGCGCGGCTTCGATCAGGCCGACATGGCCGCCGCGGCGTGCGCCGGTAAAGGCGCCGTCGCTGTAGCCGAACAATTCCGCCTCCAGCAGCGATTCGCTGATGGCGCCGCAGTTGATGGCGACGAAGCGGCCGCGCCGGCGGCTGCCGGCATGCAACTGGCGTGCGACCAGTTCCTTGCCGGTGCCGGTCTCGCCGCTGATCAACACGGTGCCCGGATGCGGGGCGTACAGCTGCACCAGCTCGCGCACCTGCGTGATTGCCGCGTCTTGGCCAAGCAATGCGTCGGTGTGCCGCACCCGGCGCGTGCCGGTGCGGCTGCCGCCGCGCTCGTTGCCGGGCGCGGTACCCAGCGCGATGGCGTGTTCGAGCGCCAGGCGGACCGAATCTGCCGAATACAGCAGCACGCCGGGCAAACCGGCCTGTTCGGCGAAATCGATCGCCATGCCGGTGCCGACGATGACCTGGATGCCGCTGGCGCGCAGATCGGCAATGCAGTCGCGCGCGTCTTCGGCGGTGACGAAGCGGCGGTGCTCGATGTCGAGGTCGAAGCTGTCCTGGAAGGCGCGGAACGAGGGCACGTCGGTGGCATGGGTGACCACGCCGATGCGCGGTGCGATGCGGCGTGCGCGCGCCAGCGCTTCCATCAGATCGAACCCGGTGGCCTGGATCGGCGCCAGTGGCAGTGCGAGCCGGCTGCGCAGATAGGCGGCATTGGAGCCGCCGGCGACCAGCACGTCGCAGCGCTCGCGGCGCAGGCGCTGGCCGATGACCTCCACCGCCTCGGCAAAACCGAGGTTGACCTGCTCGATGCGCGCGCGCTGGTCGAACTCGGGAATGACGTCGGCCAGCAGGCCGGTCAGGCGAGAGACGCTGACGGTCCAGATGACCGGTGGAGCGGTCTCCATCGGCTCGGTCAACCTGGGGCTGCGCATCGTTGGTGTCGCGTTGCAAGGATGTTGCATATTGTTCGTTGCGTTGCAGATTTGCAACATCTGACCCGTTTTGGCCGAATCGAATCAATGACTTGGCGTTGGCATGCCATTTGCGCCCTGTCCCGCATCCCAACCCTGGAATCGCCATGACGTCCTCACCCACCGCTTCCGCCGGCACGCGCTTCCGCGCTGCGCTGGCTGCCGAATCGCCGCTGCAGGTGATCGGCGCGATCAATGCCAACCATGCGCTGCTGGCGCAGCGTGCCGGCTACCAGGCCATCTACCTGTCTGGCGGCGGTGTGGCGGCCGGTTCGCTGGGGTTGCCGGACCTGGGCATCAATACGCTGGAAGACGTGCTGATCGACGTGCGCCGCATCACCGATGTCTGCGAGTTGCCGCTGCTGGTGGATGTGGACACCGGCTTTGGGCCGAGCGCGTTCAATATCGAGCGCACCATCAAGTCGCTGATCAAGGCGGGTGCAGCCGGCTGCCATATCGAGGACCAGGTCGGCGCCAAGCGTTGCGGGCATCGGCCGGGCAAGGAGATCGTCAGCCAGGCCGAGATGGTCGACCGGGTCAAGGCGGCAGCCGATGCCAAGGCCGATGCGGCGTTCTTCCTGATTGCGCGCACCGATGCGATCCAGATGGAAGGCGTGGATGCGGCGATCGAGCGCGCGATCGCCTGCGTGGAAGCCGGTGCCGACGGCATCTTTGCCGAAGCCGCGTACGACCTGGACACCTACAAGCGGTTTGTCGATGCAGTGGGCGTGCCGGTGCTGGCCAATATCACCGAATTCGGCAAGACACCGCTGTTCACGCGCGACCAGCTTGCGCAGGCCGGCGTGGCGATCCAGCTGTTCCCGCTGTCGGCATTCCGCGCGGCCAACAAGGCCGCCGAGGCTGTCTATACCGCGATTCGGCGCGATGGTCATCAGCAGGCCGTGCTGGACACCATGCAGACGCGCGAAGAGCTGTACGAGCGCATCGGCTACCACGGCTACGAGCAGCGCCTGGACGCGTTGTTTGCGCGCAAAGGCGCATGATCGCGCCTTGCTGCGTGCAGGTTTGGCCACTTCATCCGTGACACCGCAACACGACACCGTTTGGGAGCGCATCGCATGAACGACACCGTCAATCCCGGCTTCAAGCCGAAGAAATCCGTCGCACTGTCCGGCACTGCTGCAGGCAACACCGCGCTGTGCACGGTGGGCCGCAGCGGCAACGATCTGCATTACCGCGGCTACGACATCCTGGATCTGGCCACCACCAGCGAGTTCGAGGAAATCGCCTATCTGCTGGTGCACGGCAAGCTGCCCAACAACGGCGAACTGCGCGGTTACAAGGCCAAGCTGCGTTCGCTGCGCGGCGTGCCGGCGGCAGTGAAAACCGCACTGGAGCAGCTGCCGCCGTCGGCGCATCCGATGGATGTGATGCGCACCGGGGTGTCGGTGCTGGGCTGCCTGCAGCCGGAGAAGGACGATCACAATCATCCCGGCGCGCGCGATATCGCCGACAAGCTGATGGCCTCGCTGGGATCGATGCTGCTGTACTGGTACCACTACAGCCACAACGGCAAGCGCATCGAGGTGGAAACCGACGACGATTCGATCGGCGGGCACTTCCTGCATCTGCTGCACGGGTTTGCGCCGAAGGACTCGTGGGTGCGCGCGATGCACACCAGCCTGATCCTGTACGCCGAGCACGAGTTCAATGCCTCCACGTTTGCGAGCCGGGTGATCGCCGGCACCGGCAGCGACATGTACAGCGCCATCGCCGGCGGCATTGGTGCGCTGCGTGGGCCCAAGCATGGCGGTGCCAACGAGGTGGCCTTCGAGGTGCAGAAGCGCTACGACACTCCGGACGAGGCCGAGGCCGACATCAAGGCGCGTGTGGAACGCAAGGAAGTGGTGATCGGCTTCGGGCACCCGGTCTACACCGTGTCCGATCCGCGCAACAAGGTGATCAAGGAGGTGGCGCGCGAACTCTCCGACGAGCAGGGCAGCCGCAAGATGTACGACATCGCCGAGCGCCTGGAGACGGTGATGTGGGACATCAAGAAGATGTTCCCGAACCTGGATTGGTTCAGTGCGGTCAGCTACCACATGATGGGCGTGCCGACGGCGATCTTCACGCCGCTGTTCGTGCTGGCGCGTACCGCCGGGTGGAGCGCGCACATCATCGAGCAGCGCATGGACGGCAAGATCATTCGTCCCTCGGCCAATTACACCGGCCCGGAAGATCAGGTCTTCGTGCCGCTGGATCAACGCTCCTGAGGACGCGCCAGCGGTTGGATTGATCCACCGTGATCGCCTTCGTTCAACCAAGGCGATCAGGCGATGGCAACCGCAACGAGAGATGGCAATCCCCCGCACGCCTGAAATCCTGAATCCGATTCCCGATTCCCGATTCCCGAATCCCGAATCCCGAATCCCGAATCCCGATTCCCGATTCCCGATTCCCGAATCCCGAATCCCGAATCCCGAATCCCAAAATACCCCCGCCCGCTTCGATATCGCCAGCCATGAACAGCCAGTACCGCAAGCCCTTGCCGGGCACCTCGTTGGATTACTTCGATGCACGCGCCGCCGTGGATGCGCTGCAAACCGGCGCCTATGCAACGCTGCCGTACACCGCGCGAGTGCATGCCGAAAACCTGGTGCGGCGCGCCGAACCGCAGATGCTGGAGGCCTACCTGCGCCAGCTGATCGAGCGCAAGCGCGACCTGGATTTCCCGTGGTTTCCGGCGCGTGTGGTCTGTCACGACATCCTGGGGCAGACCGCGCTGGTCGACCTGGCCGGGCTGCGCGATGCGATCGCCGAGCAGGGTGGCGACCCGGCGCAGGTCAACCCGGTGGTGCCGGTGCAGTTGATCGTCGATCACTCGCTGGCGGTGGAACACGCCGGCTTCGACAAGCAGGCCTTCGCCAAGAATCGCAGCGTGGAAGATCGCCGCAACGCCGACCGCTTCCACTTCATCGAATGGACCAAGCGCGCATTCGAAAACATGCAAGTGATTCCGCCGGGCAACGGGATCATGCATCAGATCAATCTGGAGAAGATGTCGCCGGTGATCTGCACGCTCGATGGCGTGGCGTTCCCGGATACCTGCGTAGGCACCGACAGCCACACCCCGCATGTGGATGCGCTGGGTGTGATCGCAGTGGGCGTGGGCGGGCTGGAAGCGGAAAACGTGATGCTGGGGCGCGCCTCGTGGATGCGCCTGCCCGACATCATCGGTGTGGAACTGCTGGGCCGGCCGGCGCCCGGCATTACCGCCACCGACATCGTGCTGGCCCTGACCGAGTTCCTGCGGCAGCAACGTGTGGTCGGTGCCTATCTGGAGTTCTACGGGGCCGGCGCCAGCGCGCTGACCATCGGCGATCGCGCGACCATCTCCAACATGACGCCGGAATTCGGCGCCACTGCGGCAATGTTCTATATCGATCAGCAGACGCTGGATTACCTGCGCCTGACCGGGCGCGAGGACGCACAGATCGCCTTGGTGGAGACCTACGCGCGCCACACCGGCCTGTGGGCGGAGGATTTGGTCACAGCGCAGTACGAGCGTGTGCTGCAGTTCGACCTGTCTAGCATGGTGCGCAATATGGCCGGGCCGTCCAATCCGCACAAGCGCGTGGCCACCAGCGAGCTGGCCGAGCGCGGCATTGCCGGCGCCTGGGATGCCGTGCCGGGCCAGATGCCCGATGGTGCGGTGATCATCGCGGCAATCACCTCGTGCACCAATACCTCCAACCCGCGCAATGTCATTGCCGCGGGCTTGCTGGCACGCAATGCGAATGCACGCGGATTGACGCGCAAACCCTGGGTGAAAAGTTCGCTGGCGCCGGGCTCCAAGGCGGTGCAGTTGTACCTGGAAGAGGCCGGGTTGCTGGGCGAGCTGGAACAGCTGGGTTTCGGCATCGTCGCATTTGCCTGCACCACCTGTAACGGGATGAGCGGCGCGCTGGATCCTGCGATCCAGCAGGAGATCATCGACCACGATCTGTATGCCACCGCGGTGTTGTCGGGCAACCGCAATTTCGACGGGCGCATCCACCCGTATGCGAAGCAGGCGTTTCTGGCATCGCCGCCGTTGGTGATCGCCTATGCCATCGCCGGCACGGTGCGCTTCGATATCGAAAAGGATGTGCTGGGCATCGATGCCGATGGCGTGGCGGTGACGCTCAAGGATCTGTGGCCCAGCGATGCGGAGATCGATGCGGTGGTGGCGCGCAGCGTCAAGCCGGAGCATTTCCGTAGCGTCTACGACCCGATGTTCAAGCGCAGCGCGGGGCAGGGCATCCAGGTGAGCCCGTTGTACGACTGGCGGCCGGCCAGCACCTACATCCGCCGCCCGCCGTACTGGGAAGGCGCGCTCGCCGGTGCACGCAGCTTGCAGGGCCTGCGCCCGCTGGCGGTGCTGGGCGACAACATCACCACCGACCATCTGTCGCCGTCGAATGCGATCCTGCCCGGCAGTGCGGCAGGCGAATACCTGGCGCAGATGGGCGTGCCGGAGGAAGACTTCAATTCCTACGCCACCCATCGCGGCGATCACCTCACCGCGCAGCGCGCCACTTTCGCCAACCCCAAGCTGGTCAACGAAATGGCGGTGGTCGATGGACAGGTCACCGCCGGTTCGCTGGCGCGGCTGGAACCGGAAGGGCAGGTGCTGCGCATGTGGGAAGCGATCGAAACCTACATGATGCGCAAGCAGCCGCTGATCATCATTGCCGGTGCCGATTACGGCCAGGGTTCCTCGCGCGACTGGGCCGCCAAGGGCGTGCGTCTGGCCGGGGTGGAGGTGATCGTGGCCGAAGGCTTCGAGCGGATTCACCGCACCAACCTGATCGGCATGGGCGTGCTGCCGCTGGAGTTCAAGCCGGGCACCGACCGCAAGACGCTGGGCATCGACGGCAGCGAGACCTTCGATGTGGTCGGCGAGCGCACGCCGGGTGCCACGCTGACGCTGTCGATCCATCGGCGCAACGGCGAGCAGCTGCAGGTGCCGGTCACCTGCCGCCTGGATACCGCCGAAGAAGTGTCCATCTACGCGGCGGGCGGCGTGCTGCAACGGTTTGCGCAGGATTTTCTTGAGAGCCGGGAATCGGGAGTCGGGAATCGAGATTTGTTGAAAACGACATCAGCACCGCAAGCGCACTAGCGTCCATGGCCCTTGCCGTGGGTCTGCCACCCAATCCCCATTCTCCAATCCCCAATCCCGGCCCTCCCATGACCCATCTCCCCCAACTCCGCATTCCCGCCACCTACATGCGTGGTGGCACCAGCAAGGGCGTGTTCTTTCGCCTGCAGGATCTGCCCGCTGCCGCGCAGCAGCCCGGGCCTGCGCGCGATGCGTTGTTGCTGCGGGTGGTCGGCAGCCCCGATCCCTACGGCAAGCAGATCGATGGCATGGGCGGGGCGACCTCCAGCACCAGCAAGAGCGTGATCGTCTCGGCCAGTACGCGTGCCGGGCACGATGTGGACTATCTGTTCGGGCAGGTGTCCATCGACAGCGCATTGGTGGACTGGAGCGGCAACTGCGGCAACCTGTCGGCGGCGGTGGGGCCGTTTGCGATCGCCAATGGCCTGGTCGATGCCGCGCGGGTGCCGCGCGACGGCGTGGCGACGGTACGGATCTGGCAGGCCAATATCGGCAAGACCATCGTGGCGCATGTACCGATGACCGATGGCCAGGTGCAGGAAACCGGCGACTTCGAACTGGACGGGGTGACCTTTCCTGCCGCCGAAGTGCAGCTGGAATTTCTCGACCCGGCCGACGATGCCGAAGGCGAGGGCGGGGCGATGTTCCCCACCGGCCAGCTGATCGATCAGCTGGAGATTCCCGGCCTGGGCACGATCGCCGCGACGCTGATCAATGCCGGCATCCCGACCATCTTCGTCAACGCGCGCGACCTGGGCTATACCGGTACCGAACTGCAGGAAGCGATCAATGGCGACCCGCATGCATTGACCATGCTCGAGACCCTGCGCGCGCATGGCGCAGTGCGGATGGGCTTGATTGCGAAGGTGGAAGACGCAGCGACGCGGCAGCACACGCCGAAGGTGGCGTTCGTGGCGCCGCCGGCCGATTACACCGCCTCCAGCGGCAAGCCGGTGCATGCCGCCGAGCTCGATCTGCTGGTGCGCGCGATGTCGATGGGCAAGTTGCATCACGCCATGATGGGCACCGCCGCAGTGGCGATCGGCACCGCGGCCGCGGTGCCCGGCACCCTGGTCAATCTGGCCGCGGGCGGCGCGGCGCGTGCTGCGGTGCGCTTCGGGCATCCCTCCGGAACCCTGCGCGTCGGCGCCGAGGCGCAACTGGTGGACGGCCAGTGGCAGGTGACCAAGGCGCTGATGAGCCGCAGTGCGCGGGTGCTGATGGAAGGCTGGGTGCGGGTGCCGGTCGACGCCACCGAGGGCGGCTGATCGCCCGCTGAGACCGGGCAGGCCCCAACGCACAAATTGCACGGGCGTGTTGCATTAATTCGAACGCATTTTCGAATTCGAAAAACTTTTTCGCACGCGCTCTGCCAAATTTGTGTAAATCGTGTTAATTCTGTTGCAACGCGGCATGCAGATCAGGCCGCTCCGCCAACCGAATTCGGAGTCTTCCCATGTCCGCCAGCCGGTCGCTCAAGATCAGCGCGCTCGCCGTTGCCGTTGCTTCCCTTCTCCCGCTCCATGCCGCTGCCCAGCAGGCGCCCGGCGACGACGGTGTCGTGCGCCTGGACGCGGTCAAGGTCACGGTCGAGCGCCGCTCGGAAGATTCCAAGGACGTGCCGGTCTCGGCATCGGTGCTGCGTCCGGAATTCCTGGATGCCATCTCCACCAGCGGCTCGGATATCCGCGTGCTTGCGGGCAAGGCGCCCAGCCTCAACATCGAATCGTCCAACGGCCGTGTGTTCCCGCGCGTGTACATCCGCGGCTACGGCAATACCGACTTCAACACCTATGCCTCGCAGCCGGTGTCGCTGATCTATGACGACGTGGTGCAGGAAAACGCATTCCTGAAGGGCTTCCCGATCTTCGATCTGGAAGGCCTGGAAGTGCTGCGCGGCCCGCAGGGCACGCTGTTCGGCCGCAACACGCCGGCCGGCGTGGTCAAGTTCAATTCGGTCAAGCCGACCATCGGCGCCAATGACGGCTACGCCAGCCTGTCCTACGGCACCTACGGCACCATGACGCTGGAAAGCGGCCTGAGCATCGCCATGGGCGAGCATTGGGCGGCGCGTCTGTCCACGTTGGGCCAGCGCCGCGACGACTGGGTGGAAAACCGCGACGGCCGCGATCTGGAAGGCTATACCGATTCGGCCGTGCGCCTGCAGCTGCTGTACCAGGCCAGCGACGATTTCAGCGCGCTGTTCAACGCGCATGCGCGTCACCTGGACGGCACCGCGCGGCTGTTCCGCGCCAACATCATCCAGCCCGGCACCAACCAGCTGGTGGATGGCTTCGACGAAGAGAAATCCTTCATCGACGGCGCCAACACCCAGGAACTGCAGACCTACGGCGGCAGCGCCAACCTGAGCTGGGACCTGGGCGACATCGCGTTGCACTCGATCACCGCTTACGAAGGCATCGGCAAGTACTACAGCCGCGGCGATATCGATGGCGGCTTCGGCGCGGTGTTCGCACCGCCGTCCGGCCCGGGCGTGATTCCGTTCCCGGTGGAAACCGCCGGCGGCATCAAGAGCCTGGACCAGTACAGCCAGGAACTGCGTGCCGAATCGCAATACGACGGCCCGCTCAACTGGCAGGCCGGCCTGTACTACTTCCACGACGATGTGGAAGGCGAAAACTACACCTACAACACCTTCAGCGGCGGCGACCTGGCCAGCTACCAGCTGACCCGCCAGCGCAACACCTCGTGGGCGGCATTCGGCTCGTTGAATTATGCGGCGACCGATCGCCTGAACCTGCGCGCCGGCATCCGCTACACCTACGACAAGAAGACCTTCGACGTGCTGGCGCTGGACCGCGTCACGCTGGTCGAGCCGTCCAGCGGCGAGACCGACAACTCCAAGGTCACCGGCGATCTGGCGGCCACCTTCGCCATCAACGACGACGTCAACGTGTACGCCCGTGCCGCACGCGGTTTCCGCGGCGCCAGCTTCGGCGTGCCCTCGGGCACCGCGCCGCTGACCGTGGCCGAGCCGGAGACGGTGGATTCGTTCGAGATCGGCATCAAGTCCGACCTGTTCGACAACCGCGCGCGTCTGAGCTTCGACATCTACGATTTCCGCGTCAAGAACCAGCAGCTCACCGCGGTGGGCGGCGTCTCCAACGACGTGCGCCTGCTCAACGCCGACAAGACCAAGGCGCGCGGCGCCGAGTTCGACTTCGAAGCGCTGCTCACCCAGAACCTGCGCCTCACCGCCGGCGGCGCCTACAACTGGACCCGCATCGACGACCCGGCCCTGTCGGTGGGCGTGTGCCGCACCTGCACCGTGACCGACCCGCTCAATGCGGCCGGCAACGCCATCATCGACGGCAACGACCTGCCGCAGGCTGCCAAGTGGATGGCCAACGCCACCCTGCGTTACGGCATCCCGATGGGCAACGACGGCGAGCTGTTCTTCTACACCGACTGGTCCTACCGCAGCGAAGTGAACTTCTTCCTGTACGACTCCAAGGAGTTCACCGGCCAGCCGCTGGTCGAAGGCGGCGCCAAGATCGGCTACAACTGGGGCGCGGGCGCGTATGAGTTGTCGGTGTTCTGCCGCAACTGCACCAACCAGATCCGCGTGACCGGTGCGATCGACTTCAACAACCTCACCGGCTTCATCAACGACCCGCGCATCGTCGGTGCGCAGTTCCGCGCCAACTTCTGATCGGCGTCGTGGTGTAGCACTAGCGAACCGCCGGCCAACATGCCGGCGGTTTTTTTATGGTCGCAGGAGTGGATGCATGCAGCGGAGATGGCGAAACATGTGGTGGATGCTGGGGTTGTGGTGTGCGTCGACAGTGGCATGGGCGCAGACGCCTGCCGCCACCGCCGCGCAGCCGGCGCCAATGCCCACGTCGACGTCCTCCGAGTTGCTGGTGGTCTCCACCGATATCGGCGACGACATCGACGATGCGTTTGCGCTCGGGCTGCTGCTGCGTAGCCCGCAGCTGCATGTGCTGGGCATCGCATCGGCCTGGGGCGATACCAGCGTGCGTGCGCAGTTGCTGCAGCGCCTGTTGCAGCAGGCCGGGCGCAGCGAGATTCCGTTGGCGGTGGGCGCACGCACCACCAGCGCGATCCCCTTCAGCCAGGCGCGCTGGGCCGCCAGGGGACAGTTGCCCGGCCAGCTGCCGGATGCGGCGGCGATGATCCTGCAGCAGGCGCGCCTGCATCCTGGCAAGGTGACCTTGCTGGTGTTGGGGCCGATGACCGACGCCGCAGTGGCGCAGCAGCGCGACCCGGCCGGCTTTGCCAGGCTCAAGCGCATCGTGGCGATGGGCGGGTCGGTACGCGTCGGCTACGGCAAGTCGGCCTATCGGCCGGCCAGTGCGCCGGCGCCGGAGTACAACATCCTCTCCGATGTACCGGCGGCGCAGCGGGTGTTCGCGGCCGGCGTGCCGATCGTATTGCTGCCGCTGGACGCCACCCAGATCACGCTGGAAGAACCCGAGCGCATCGCCTTGTTTGCACATGGCGATGGGCTCACCGATGCGCTCACCCAGCTGTATTACCAGTGGCGCAATACCGATCAGCCCTGGGCCAGCGCCACCCCGACCCTGTTCGACGCAGTGCCGGTGGCCTGGCTGCTGCGCCCCGACCTGTGCCCGACCACGCCGCTGCATCTGGACGTCGATGCGCAGGGCTACACCCGCGAAGGCACTGGGGCGCCGAACGTGCAGGCCTGCCTGCGTGCGTACAAGCCGGCGTTGATCGACCTGTACATGCAGCAACTGCTGCGCTGAGCGAGCTTGCCGAAGGCCTTTTCTGGGCATCCCTCTCCCGCTTGCGGGAGACGGTGGCGCGCAGCGCGGGATGACGGTGGGTGAGTTTGAAACGCCCCCATCCGCCCTTCGGGCACCTTCCCCCGCAGGCGGGGGAAGGCAGCATTGGCAAGCGGGAAGACAGCGTTGGCAAGCGGGACGGCCAGCGTTGGCAGGCGGGAAGACAGCGTTGGCAGCGTGGAGGTGGCGCAGCATCGCCTTTGCCTTCCCCCGCAGGCGGGGGAAGGCGGCATTGGCAAGCGGAGCAGGGCAGCATTGGCAGGCGGGAAGACAGCGTTGGCAGCGTGGAGGTGGCGCAGCATCGCCCTTGCCTTCCCCCGCAGGCGGAGGGGAGGGCGGCATTGGCAGGCGGAGCAGGGCAGCATTGGCAGGCGGGAAGACAGCGTTGGCAGCGTGGAGGTGGCGCAGCATCGCCCTTGCCTTCTCCCGCAGGCGGGAGAAGGTGGCGCGCAGCGCCGGATGAGGGCGGGGCTGCCGTGCGCGGCCTCCGCAGGATGCGCGCCGCTATACTGGCCGCCTTAGTCGTGGGATAGCGCGAATGGACAGGCAGCAATCAGGGACGAACTGGCTTGGCACGCGGCGCATGCTGCTGTGGGCGGTCTTGCTGGGCGTGGCGATCGGCGCGGTGGCGTGCAAGCGCAACGAAAGCGGCCAGCTGCCTGCCGCCACTGGCGAGGCGATCAAGGCCGACAAGCAGGCCATCACCGGCTTTGCGCTGGCGCGCGCCTATCCCGACCAGACCAGCGATGGACTATCGCTGGCGCTGGAATTCTCGCGGCCGTTGGTGGGCACGCAGGACTTCGATGCGCTGGTGCGTTTCGAGGAAAAGGTCGGCACCGGCGACAGCAGCTGGACGCTGTCCGACGACGGCAAGACGCTGCGCTACCCGTACGTGGAAGCGGCCAAGGACTACACCGTGCTGGTCGACGCCAACCTGCTGGCCGCCGATGGCAGCCGCCTGGGCAAGCCGCTCAAGCAGAAGGTCTACACCGGCGCGCTCAAGCCGGTGGCCGGGTTCGCTTCGCAAGGCAGCGTGCTGCCGGCACGCGAGAGCCGCGGCCTGCCGGTGGTGTCGGTCAACGTGCCGGAAGTGGACGTGGAGTTCCTGCGCGTACGCGAGAAGTCGCTGCCGGCATTTTTCCAGCAGTTCCAGCGCGGCGGTCGTCGCGGCAGCTGGGAGCTGGAGAGCGACTACAGCGACAAGCAGCCGTTGTCCAAGCTGGCCGACCCGGTCTATGTCAATCGTTTCATTCTCGGCGGCAAGCAGAACGAGCGCGTGCTGACCTACCTGCCCACGCAGGACATCAAGGAGCTGCAGGAGCCGGGCCTGTACTTTGCGGTGATGAAGCGTGCCGGCAGTTTCGACAATGGCTTCGATACCGCGTTCTTCACCGTCAGCGACATCGGCCTGCACACGCGCGCCTACAAGGACAAGCTGTTCGTGCACACCGCCTCGTTGCAGAGCGGCGAGCCGATCAAGAACGTGGAAGTGCGCATCCTCGATGCCAAGGGCGAGCTATTCCTCAAGGGCGCCACCGACGGCAACGGCAATGCGCTGCTCAACTACACGCTCGATGCCGGCCACGTGCTGGTGGCGCGCAGCAAGACCGATATCTCGGTGCTGCCGTTCAACCAGCCGGCGCTGGACCTGAGCGAATTCGCAGTGGCCGGGCGCGAGAGCGCCTGGTTCGACGTGTTCGCCTGGGCCGGTCGCGACCTGTATCGCCCCGGCGAGACCATGCGCGTGTCGGCGATCCTGCGCGACAACGACGGCAAGCCGACCGCCGGGCCGACGAAAGGCGGGCAGCCGGTGTTCCTGCGCCTCAAGCAGCCGGACGGCAAGACCTTCCGCGAGACCAGGCTGCAGCCGGGCGAGCAGGGCTATTTCGAGTTCAGCCAGCAGATTCCGGCCGATGCGCCGACCGGCCGCTGGCAGGTGGAATTCCGCACCGATCCGGCCAGCAAGGACGCCGTGCAGGGCATGACCGTGCGCGTGGAAGAGTTCCTGCCCGAGCGCATGAAGCTGGATCTGGACAGCACCCAAAAGACCCTGAGCGCCGGCCAGCCGTTCACGCTGGTCGCCAATGCCGCGTACCTGTATGGCGCGCCGGCCGAGGGCAACCGTTTCACCGCCAAGCTTGCGGTCAGCGTCGAGCAGCATCCGCTCGAGTCCTTGCCGGGCTGGTTCTTCGGCGACCCCACGCTGGAGCTGCCGCGCGACGCCAAGGACGTGATCGATACCGAGTTCGGCAGCGATGGCGTAGTGCGCGAAGACATCGCGCTGCCTGCCGAAGCCAAGCCGGTCAGCACGATCGCGGCGGTGGTCTCGGGCAGCGTGTACGAGACCGGCGGGCGCACCGTCACCCGCAGCGTCAAGCGCGTGCTGTGGCCGGCCAAGGCACTGGTCGGCGTGCGCCCCCTGTTCGACGACAAGGACGGCACCGACGCCAACGGCACCGCGCGCTTCGAAATCACCCGCGTGGATGCCGATGGCAAGCCACAACCGGGCAAGGGCCTGAAGGCCACGCTGGTGCGCGAGCTGCGCGACTACCACTGGAACTACACCGACGACCATTGGGATTACGACTTCACCCGCCGCTTCGAGAACAAGGACACGCGCACGCTCGACATCGCCGGCGGCAACGCCAAGCTCGAGGTCCCGGTGGAGTGGGGCGAGTACCGCCTGGATGTGTTCGACCCGTCCACCGGGCTGACCACGCGCTACCCGTTCCGTGCCGGCTGGAGCTGGAACGACGAAAATCGCGGTCTGGACGCGCGCCCGGACAAGGTCAAGCTGGCCTTGGACAAGACCGCCTATCGCGCCGGCGACACGCTCACCGTCACGCTGACCCCGCCGCATGCCGGCAAGGGCGTGCTGCTGGTGGAAAGCGACAAGCTGCTGTACGTGCAGGACATCGACGTCAAGCCAGGCAGCAGCTTCGAAATTCCGGTGACCGACGCGTGGGAACGCCACGATGTCTACGTCACCGCGCTGGTGTTCCGCGGCGGCAGTGCGCCGAGCAAGATCACCCCGGCGCGTGCGGTGGGCGTGGCGTATGTGCCGATGGATCGCAAGGCGCGACGCGTGGCGGTGGGCCTGGCTGCGCCCAAACAGATGCGCCCCGAGCAGGCGTTGCCGGTGACGGTGAGCGTGCCCGAGCTGGCCGGCAAGGCGGCGCACGTGACCATTTCGGCGGTGGACGTGGGCATCCTCAACATCACCCGCTTCCCGGTGCCCGATGCCAACGCGCAGTTCTTCGCGCAGCGTCGTCTGGGCACCGATGCCTACGACATCTATGGCCGGGTGATCGAAAGTTTTGAAGGCGCCAGCGGCAAGCTCAAGTTCGGCGGCGACATGGCGCTGGAAGCCTTGCCGCAGGCCAAGCGCCCGACCGCGCGCGTGCAGACCGTTGACCTGTTCTCCGGCGCGGTGAAGCTCGATGCCAAGGGCAATGCGCGCGTGCAACTGCCGGTGCCGGATTTCAACGGCACCTTGCGGGTGTCGGCGTTGGTGTATTCGGATACGCGGTTCGGCAACCACGCGGTGGAAACCGTGGTGCGTGCGCCGATCCTGGCCGAGGCCAGCATGCCGCGTGTGATGGCACCGGGCGACCGCAGCACGGTGACGCTGGATGTGCAGAACTTCACCGGCAAGCCAGGCGAGTTCAATGTGCGCGTGGACGGGATCGGCCCGCTGGCCATCGCCGAGGCGGCGCGTAGCGTCAAGCTTGGCGTGGACGCCAAGCAGACGCTGAGCTTCCCGCTGAGCGCCACCGAAGGCTATAGCGTGGCCAAGGTGCGCGTGCGTGTGGACGGCAACGGCTTCAAGGCCGACCGCAGCTACGAGCTGCCGGTGCGTGCCGGCTGGCCGCAGGTGTTGCGTGCGCAGACGCGCGTGCTCGATCCGCTGGCGCCGATCACCCTGGACAGCGGCGTTGCCGATGGCCTGATGGCCGGCTCGGTGACCGCGCGCATGGTGGTCAGCGCACTGCCGCCGATTCCCTTCGCAAGCGCCCTGCAAGGCGCCCTGGAGTACCCGTACGGCTGCGCCGAGCAGACCACCAGCAAGGGCTACGCCGCGCTCTTGCTCGACGATGCCACCGCCAGGGCACTGGGCACCAAGGGGCTGGAGGCGGTCAAGCGCCGCGAGCGCATGGAAGGCGCATTCGGTCGCCTGGCCTCGATGCAGATCGCCAGCGGGCATTTTTCGATGTGGGGCGACGATGGCTACATCAATCCGGGCCTGACCCCGTACATCGCCGAATTCCTGCTCGACGCCAAGGACGCCGGTTTTGCGGTGCCCGACAACGTGCTGCAGAAGGCGCTCAATCGGCTCAGCGAGGACCTGCTGTCCGGTGGCAACGAGTTCTACGGGCAGGACCGCCGCGATAGCCTGAAGTTCGCCAACCAGGCCTGGTCCGGCTATGTGCTGGCACGCGTCAACCGCGCCCCGCTGGGCACGCTGCGCGCGCTGTACGACAACCAGCGCGACAAGGCGCTGACCGGCTTGTCGCTGGTGCATCTGGGCGCCGCGTTGTCGCTGCAGGGCGACACCAAGCGTGGGCAGGCGGCGATCAAGGCGGGTTTTGCCAAGGACAGCAGCGAGCGTCCGCCGTACTTCGCCGATTACGGCAGCGCGATCCGCGACGATGCCTTGATGATGGCGCTGCTGCACGAGCGTGGCTTGTCCAGGCCCGAGTACGACACCCGCGCAGTGGCACTGGGCCGCGCGCTGGATGCACGCCGCGCCACCGGCTGGCTGTGGCTGAGTACGCAGGAGCAGGTGGCGCTGGCGCGCCTGGGCAAGGCCTTGATGGTCGGGCAGGGCAAGCAGGTGTCCGGCACCCTGACCGTTGGCGGCCAGACGCAGGAGATTGCGCCGGCACGCCTGTTCGGGCGCAGTTTCGACAGCGCCGCCCTGGCGCGCGGCGTGCAGTTCGCACCGCAGGGCGAGGCACCGATGTACGCCAGCCTGGAAGTGGCCGGCATCCCGCGCAGCGCACCGGAGCCGGACACGCGCACCCTCAGCGTGGAGCGCAGCTGGTACACCACCGACGGCAAACCGTGGACGCCGCGTGCCTTGAAGGAAGGCGAAGCGCTGATCGTGCGCGTCACCATCACCGCCAACAGCAACATGCCGGACGCGCTGCTGACCGACCTGTTGCCGGCCGGCCTGGAGATCGAGAACTTCAATCTCGGCGATGCCAAGCAATGGGCCGACGTGGTGGTGGACGGCATCGGCATCAGCGAGCGTTCCAGCGCCGCCGACCTCAAGCACGAAGAGTTCCGCGACGACCGCTACGTGGCCGCGCTGGCGCTGTCCTCGGGCAGCAAGGCGCAGCTGTATTACCTGGTGCGCGCAGTCACCCCGGGCACGTACACGGTGCCACCATCGTTGGTGGAAGACATGTACCGCCCGGAACTGCGCGGCGTGGGGCGCAGCACGCCAGCGACGATGACGGTGGTGCAGCCGTAGGGCAGTAGGAGCGCGCTCGCGCGCGATGGGGCTTTACCGGTAACGCCTCATCGCGCGCAAGCGCGCTCCTACGTTCGGGGGTTTCCTCACCGCAGCGGGCGTCTCGCTCCGATGCAAGCGTTTGCGTGGCTGGGCCAGCATGCATCGATGATCAACTCCATTTCCGCAGGACAGCGTGCGCTTCGTCGTGGCCGGCGCTCGCTGGCAGTTGCTGCTATCTCCTCACCGTTACAACCTGGCAGCGGCGACGTGTGTTCGACGATTTTCAGCTGGCCGCGTCAGCATGCCGCGCGTTCATCGCCGCGCTGCCAGAAGATGCCACGTTGCTTGCCTGGGTGCTGATGCCGGACCATGTCCATTGGCTGGTGCAGTTAGGCGATGTCACTCCGCTCGCGCGGACGGTGTCCTGCATGAAGGCAGCAAGCACGCGTGCAGTCAACCAGCAACGCGGGGTGCCCGCCGCGGTTTGGGCGCGGGCCTACCACGACCGCGGCCTGCGCAAGGACGACGATCTGCGCAGCGTGGCTCGTTACCTGATCGCCAACCCGCTGCGCGCCGGACTGGTCGAGCGGGTCGGCGACTATCCATTCTGGGATGCAATCTGGCTGCCGTAGGAGCGCGCTTGCGCGCGATGAGGCTTTCCCGGGAATGCCCAATCGCGCGCAAGCGCGCTCCTACGCCAGCGCTGCTTCGCCTGCGGCGACAGTGCTGCGCACTGTCTTTTCGATGCGATGCAAGCGACATGCAAGGGTCATTTTTAGTGGCTACGTTGGCGTGCTTTCTTATAGGCGCGGCGTCTTTGCTGCGCGATCGCAGGATTCCATGCAGCGCTCCGATTCGTACCGTTTGCACCTGTCCGTTCTCGCCGTTGCCATTGCGGCGTGCTCGCCAGCTCCGCACGCGCGTGCCAACGAGCGTGCGGCCATTCCAGTCGACGCTTCAGCTCAAACGGCTGCTGCGGCCATGACCACGACCGCGGGCGCATCAGCGAGCGCAGCTACAACTACAGCTACATCTACATCTACAGATACAACCAATAATGACGAGACAACCACGCCCGCGGCTGAAGTTGCGACTGCAAGGAAACGTTCTTCATTGCCAGCAGATACATCCGCTGATTCCATAGACCCTGCATCGCCTGCATCGCCTGCATCGCCTGCATCGTCCACTTCGCCTGCATCACCCACGTCGCCTGCATCGGCACAACGCGAGGTATCCACTGGCGACGCAGCGGCCACCACCAGAACCGGCATGCAGACCCTCGACGCCATGCAGGTCACCGGCGTGCGCCGTGCCAATGCCGCCGCGGTGGAAAGCAAGCGCGCGGCGACCAACATCACCGATGTGATCAGCGCCACCGACGTGCGCGCCTTGCCCGACAGCACCATCGTCGAAGCGCTGCGCCGCGTGCCCGGCCTGTCGGTATTGCCGGCCACCGATAACGAACATCCGCGCGACGAGGCCGCCACACCGGTCTTGCGCGGCCTGGGCCCGTCCTACAACAACGTCACCATCGATGGGCTGACCATTGCCTCGCCCGGCACGCCGAACGGCACGCTTGGCTCGATCACCCGCGGCGTGCGTCTGGACCTGCTGCCGGCGTCGATGGTCAGCGAACTGCAGGTGGTCAAGACCTTCACGCCCGACCTGGACCCCAACGCAACGGGCGGGGCGATCAACCTCAAGACGCGCAGCGCGTTCGAAAACGGCGGCAAGCCCTTCTTCAGTGCCGAAGCCGCGCTGGGCCACGCCAACGATGTCGGCAAGCCGCGCGACCAGGACGACCCCGGCTATCGTCTGAACGCCACCGGCAGCCGTACCTTCGGCAGCGAGCAGCAGTACGGGGTCACCCTGTCGGCCAACTACCAGACGCTGAGCAGCTACACCGAAACCCATATGACCACCGACACGGTGCATTACGGGTTCTACGACAACAACGGCGTGCTGCAGACCGGCGCCAATCTCGGCAATGGCTGGGCGGTGCCGCAGCAGGACAAGTACTGGTACGTGCAGAACCAGCGCGACCGCTATGGCGTCACCGGCAAGTTCGAAGTGCATCCCAGTGCCGCCCTGGAAGCCCATGCAACGGCCGGTTACTACTATTTCAAGGACAACATGGAGCGCAACGAGGTCATCATCGACCCGCGCAACCGTGGCCAGGTGTTCAATCAGACCGCCACCTCCGGCAGCTATCCCGGCGGCGACATCGAGGTGGGCTATTCCAACCAGATCGTCACCACGCGCACCAAGGTCGCGCAGCTGGGCACGATCTGGCGGCCCACCGATCGGCAACAGTTCTCCGCGCGCAGCGCCTGGTCGGATGCGACCTACGACGAGCCGATCCGCATGATCAAATATGCCACCGGCATCACCCGCGCCGCACCGGTACCGGTGGGCCAGACCGGCAGCGGTGTGACCATCAATGCCACGCCCAACTACGCATTCAACTACGACACCTCCGGCTTCGATCAGCGCTTCGGGGTATCGCCGCAGGCCTACAACGATCTGGGCAACTACAGCCTGTCGTACTGGCGCCCGGACTACAAACGCACTGCGGCCGATCGCATCCTCACCGGCCGGCTGGATTACGGTTTCAACCAGGGCGAGAGCGATCAGGGCATCGGCTTTGCCGCAGGCGTGTCGTACACCACCGACAAGCCGTCCTACGACATCTATCGCGTCGAGTATCAGCCCAATGCCAGTGCGCCGGCGTTCGGCCTGGCCGATGTGGCGGGCACCGGCCGGGCGCCGATGCGCTATGCCGGTTTGAACCTGATCACCATCGATCCAGACAAGGCCCATCGCGCATTGGCTGCACCGCCGCTGAGCGCGTTCAACAGCACCGACCAGCAGGCCTTCAGCAATCAGGACAACTTCACCCACGCCGAAAAGACCTTCGGCAGCTATGGGCTGGTGAGCTATCGCAGCGATCGGCTCAACGTACAGGCCGGTGTGCATTTCGACAGCACCAAGCTGGACACGGTGGGGCGCCAGCGCCAACTCGATGCCGCCAGCAACCGCTACGTCTATGTCGATAACCCGACCACTGCGGATTACCACTATCTGCTGCCTTCGGCCATCATGACCTACCACCTGACCGATGCACTGGATCTGCGCGCCGGCGCAAGCCGCACGCTCGGCCGCCCGCCATACGATGCGTACGCGGCGCGCACCTCGATCGGCTTCGTCAACACGGCCGATGCCGGCAACCCGAATGCGCAAGGCGTCACCGTCACCATCGGCAACTCGGACATCAAGCCGCGCGTGTCCAATAACCTGGATCTGTCGCTGGAATGGCGCCTGCCCGGCGATTTCGACGCGTTCGCGTCCACGGCCGTGTTCGACAAGCGCATCCAGGACGAGATCTTTACGCTTTCGCGCACCGACAGCTTCACGTTCGACGGCACCACCTACGCCAACGCGTTGATCAGCACGCCGGCAAATGCCGCCAAGGCGCGTATCCGCGGGGTGGAATTCAACGGCATCGTCAACACCCTGGCGCCGATCGCGCCGTGGCTGAGTGGAGTCGGTTTCAGCGCGAATGTTGCGGTGCTCGATGGCAGCCTGGATGTGCCCTACAGCGTTGGCAGCGGCAACAATGTGAGTCAGCGCGAGCGCAAGCTCGACAACCTGGTCGGACAGCCCGATTACACCGCCAACGCCACGCTGTTCTATAACACCGGCGGGCTGGAGCTGCGCGCGGCCTACAATCGCCAGGGCAAGGCCTTGCGTGCCATCGTCAGCAATATCGACTGGCAGGACCTGTATTGGTCGCCGCGTTCGCAGCTGGATGTCACCGCGACCTATGCGATCAGCAAACAGCTCAGCCTGATCGGCCAGGTCAGCAACCTCACCCACAGCCGCATCACCAGCGTGACCGGCCCCGGGCAGAACCTGCTCAAGGACAGTTATTCGGTACCCACGACGTATTGGTTCGGCTTGCGCTTTACGCCGACATTCTAGGCGCGGCGAAGCTGGCATGACGAGTAGAGCCCAGGTAGGTGCGTGCAGTGCGTGGAAATCAAGATGTGCACCTGGCAGATGCCATGCCGCGTGCCGACCGCGCTCACCTGACGGTAGCGCAATGGTTCTGTTAACCCCTTCATAGTGGAGTTGTTCGATGAGCTTACGTACTGCCGCCACCGTCGCGGCCATGCTGTGCGCGGCACTGGCCACCCATGCGAGCGCGGCGCCCACCGGCGTGGCCGCAATCCAGGCCCGGCTGACCAATCCTGACGGCGGCATCGTGGTGGTGGCCCATCGCGGTTGCCACGCGCCGGCACCGGAACATGGTTTCAAGGACAGCGCACCGGAGAACTCACTGGCCGCGCTGGAGCGCTGCATCGCCATCGGCGCCGACGTGATGGAAACCGATGTGCGGCGTGCCGCCGATGGCACCCTGGTGATGCTGCACGACGCCACCGTGGACCGCACCACCGATGGCACCGGCAAGCTGTCCGAGCTGACGCTGGCCGACCTGCAGAAACTGCGCCTGCGCAGCGATGAAGGTGGTGCGCAGGCGCCGCTGACTAACCAGCGCTTGGTCACGCTCGAGCAGATGCTCGCCAAGGCCAAGGGGCACATCCTGCTCAACCTCGACGTCAAGGATGCGATCTATGTGCAGGTGGTCGACGCAGTCGCGCGTGCCGGCATGCAGCACCAGGTGATCGTCAAGGCCGAAGCCGGCATCGCCACGCCGCCACTGGCGGCGATGCCGCCGTTCGACACCGTGTATTTCTTCCCGATCCTGATCAACGCCCATGGCAATGCCGACCTGGCCGCGATCGCCACTGCGCAGACCCGCAACGCGCATCCGGTCGCGTTCGAGCTGCCCAAGATGACAGCAGCGCAATTGCCGGCGTTGGTTGCAGTGAGCAAGGCACACAAGGTGCGGCTGATGGTCAACTCGCTGTGGGACGGCTTCATTGCCGGCTACGGTGGCGACGCCGATGCCGCGCGCGATCCCGACAAGGTGTGGGGCCGTCTTTACCGCGAGGGCGTGTCGATCATCCAGACCGACGCGCCGGAAGCCTTGCTGCGCTATCGCGCCAAGCTCGAAAAACGCTGAGCGCACGACATCATTGGTGACGCCGTGTGGTCCGGCTTCTCCCGCGGTCGTGGCGAAGCTACGCTGAGCTTCCGCGACCGCCGAGGCGCAGAAACGTGGGCCGGCACCAGGTGATTGGCGCTGCGCCAGTGGCCTAAACGCGTTTTGCGCTGCATGCTTGGCATGATGGATGAGCGATCGCAGGCACAGACAGGAACAGAACGGACGCAGCAGCGCCCGCAAGTGCCGAGGCACCAGGTCCGAAACGGACGTCGCTGGTTGAGCTGGCTACGCTGGAGCGCCGTGGCACTGTTGTCTGCGGTGTTGCTGCTGGACCTGGCATTCCCACTGCCGCTGCCCAGATCACGGGACACCTCCACGCTGGTGGTGGCACGCGATGGCACGCCGCTGCGCGCATTCGCCGACCGCAACGGGGTGTGGCGTTATCCGGCCAGCCCGCAGAGTGTGTCGCCGCTGTATCTGCAGGCGCTGCTCAATTACGAGGACCGCTGGTTCTGGCGCCATCCCGGAGTCAACCCGTGGGGCTTGTTGCGTGCCGGCGGGCAGTGGATCGGGCAGGGGCACATCGTCTCCGGCGGTTCGACGTTGACCATGCAGGTGGCGCGCATCCTCGACCCGCATACGCGCACGCCGTGGGGCAAGGCCAAGCAGCTGCTGCGCGCGCTGCAGCTGGAAGCGCACCTGAGCAAGCGCGAGATTCTGACGCTGTATCTGGAGCGCGCGCCCTATGGCGGCACCATCGAAGGCGTGGAAGCGGCCAGCTGGGCGTACCTGGGCAAGCCGGCCAAGGCCTTGTCGCAGGCCGAAGCTGCGTTGCTGGCGGTATTGCCGCAATCGCCCAGCCGCCTGCGCCCGGATCGCCATCCCGAGGCCGCGCAACGCGCGCGCGACAAGGTGCTCGATCGCATGGTGGAGCTGGGCGTGTGGTCGCGCGCGCAGGTGGACGATGCGCGGATCGAACCGGTGGTGACGCGCTCGCTCAAACCGCCGTTGCATGCGGCGCTGCTCGCGCAGCGGTTGCACAGCGCGCAACCGCGCGCGGCACGCATCGTGACCACGCTGGATGTGGAACTGCAGCGCACCCTGGAAGAACGCGTCACCACATACTTTTCGCAGCTGCCCGAGCGCACCTCCGCGGCATTGCTGGTGGTGGACAATGCCACCATGGAAGCGCGCGCCTATGTCGGCTCGGCCAGCTTCGGCGATCGCAAGCGGCTGGGGCATGTGGACATGGTGCAGGCCTGGCGCTCGCCCGGTTCCACGCTCAAGCCGTTCCTGTACGGCATGGCGCTGGACGATGGGTTGATCCACTCCGAAAGCCTGTTGGTGGATGCGCCGCAGAGTTTTGGCAGTTATCGGCCCGGCAATTTCGATGCGGCGTTCAATGGGCCGGTGAGCGCGACGACGGCGTTGCGGTTGTCGCTGAACGTGCCGGCAGTGGACCTGCTCGACCGGATCGGCCCGGCGCGGTTTGCCGCGCGGCTGTCCAATGCCGGGATCGCGCTGCGCTTTGCGCACGGCAGCGTGCCCAATCTGGCGCTGATCCTGGGTGGCACGGGCGCGCAATTGCAGGAACTGGTCGGTGCGTTTGCGGCGCTCAATCGTGGCGGCATCGCCGGGCGCGTGCGCTACACACCGGACGATCCGCGCATCGAGCGCCGGCTGATGTCGCCGGGTGCGGCCTGGATCGTGCGCGAGATCCTGCAACGCAATCCGCGCCCCGGTTACGGCAGCGGCACCTTCGACACCGCCACGCGCCCGGGCGTGGCCTGGAAGACCGGCACCAGCTACGGCTACCGCGATGCCTGGGCGATCGGCGGCACGCGTCGCTACACGGTCGGGGTGTGGGTGGGGCGTCCGGACGGCACGCCGCTGCCGGGCCAGTACGGCGCCGTCACCGCACTGCCGCTGATGTTCGAAGTCATCGATGCCTTGCCGCGCAGCGCCGGCGATAGCGCGCCGGCGCCGATGCCGGCCACCGTGCAGGCGCTGGACATCTGCTGGCCGCTCGGCGGCGCGGCCGAGCAGACACCGGCTGTGCAATGCGCACGCCGTGCCGACGCCTACGTACTCGATGGCGCAGTGCCGCCCACCTTTGCCGAGCGCGATGCGCGGCTATGGCAAAGCGGGCAGCTGCATTTCGACGTGGATGCGCGCAGCGGCCAGCGGCTGTCGCAGGAGTGCAGCCAGGCGCATGAACGCGTGCCGCATGCAGTGGCGCGCTGGCCGGCATTGGTGTCGCCCTGGCTCAGTGCCGCCGAGCGCAAAGCCGCGCAACTGCCGCCACTTGCGGCGGACTGTCTGCCGGATGGGCGCATGACCGGTGGCGGTGTGCTGCGTATCGACGGGCTGAGCGATCGCGCCACGCTGGCACGTGCCAACGCCACCTCGCGTCCGGTGCGCCTGCAACTGCGTGCCCTGGGCAGCGACGCGCGCATCGACTGGTTGCTGGACGGCCGCTGGATCGCACAGACCAACGCACGCCAGGGATTTCAGCGCGAATTTGCCGAGGTCGGCACGCATACGCTCACCGCAATGGCCAGTGACGGTGCATGGACGCAGCTGCGCTTTCGCGTCTTGCGCTGACCGCGCACGTGCTGCGCCCGGCCAGCATGCACACACCCGTAGGAGCGCACCTGGGCGCGATGGGGCGTTACCGGGAATGCCCCATCGCGCCCGGGTGCGCTCCTACGGTATCCAGCGGTTTCATCATCGAGTCGATTTCAAGCTCGACTTCAATTTCCATGGCGATGAGCGACGCCGCTCATCGATCGCAACGCATCGCTGCATTGCAATCACCCGGCTCACTCGCCGATCCAGCCTTCCAGCATGTCCGCGAACTCGTCGGCGTGCTCTTCTTCCTGGGCCAGATGGCCAGTGACGGTGCATGGACGCAGCTGCGCTTTCGCGTCTTGCGCTGACCGCGCACGTGCTGCGCCCGGCCAGCATGCACACACCCGTAGGAGCGCACCTGGGCGCGATGGGGCGTTACCGGGAATGCCACGTCGCGCCCGGGTGCGCTCCTACGGTATCCAGCGGTTTCATCATCGAGTCGATTTCAAGCTCGACTTCAATTTCCATGGCGATGAGCGACGCCGCTCATCGATCGCAACGCATCGCTGCATTGCAATCACCCGGCTCACTCGCCGATCCAGCCTTCCAGCATGTCCGCGAACTCGTCGGCGTGCTCTTCTTCCTGGGCCAGATGGCCAGTGACGGTGCATGGACGCAGCTGCGCTTTCGCGTCTTGCGCTGACCGCGCACGTGCTGCGCCCGGCCAGCATGCACACACCCGTAGGAGCGCACCCGGGCGCGATGGGGCGTTACCGGGAATGCCCCATCGCGCCCGGGTGCGCTCCTACGGTATCCAGCGGTTTCATCATCGAGTCGATTTCAAGCTCGACTTCAATTTCCATGGCGATGAGCGACGCCGCTCATCGATCACAACGCATCGCTGCATTGCAATCACCCGGCTCACTCGCCGATCCAGCCTTCCAGCATGTCCGCGAACTCGTCGGCGTGCTCTTCTTCCTGGGCCAGGATGTCTTCCAGGATGCGCTTGGTGGTGGTGTCCTTGTCGCCGATGAAATCGATCATCTCGCGGTAGCTGTCGATGGCGATGCGCTCGGCGATCAGGTTTTCCTTGACCATGTCGCGCAGGTCGCTGCCTTCCTTGTATTCGGCATGCGAGCGCTTGGTCAGCGTGTCCGGGTTGAGGTCCGGTTCGCCTCCCAGCTGCACGATGCGCTCGGCGAGCCTGTGTGCATGCGCCTGTTCCTGCTGCGCATGCTCCAGGAACTCGCCCTTGACCGCGTCGGCAAGCATGCCCTTGGCCATGAAATAGTGGCGGTAATACCGCAGGGTGCACACGTACTCGGTGGCCAGTGCGGTGTTGAGCAGCTCGATCACCGCCTCGCGGTCGGCGTGGTAGCTCTCGGTGATGGCGCCGTCTTCGATGCTCTGGCGTGCGCGGCTGCGCAAGGTGGCGGTATCGGTGATGCCGTCGGGGAGTTGCTTGGCTGGCTGGGTAGACATGGCTGGCCGGTTTCCTTGTGAGTGGTTGGGGGGAATCAATGCATCAATCTGGCAGGTGCTGCAGCACGTAATCGGCGGCAGACACCTTGAATTCGCCAGGCTCTTCGACGAACAAGGCCTTGACCACGGCGTCGTCGGCATACAGTGCATAGCGGCGCGAGCGCAGGCCCATGCCCGAGCCGCTGGCGTCGATCTCCAGGCCCAGCGCGCGGGCCAGTTCGGCGTTGCCGTCGGGCAGCAGGTGCAGACCGTCGGGGATCAGCTGGCTACGGCCCCAGGCTTGCATCACGAACGGGTCGTTGACCGCGGTGCACAGCACCTCGATGCCGCGTTTGCGGAATGCGTCGAAGTGCTCCACATAGCCCGGCAGGTGCTTGGCCGAGCAGGTCGGGGTGAACGCGCCCGGCACCGCGAACAGCAGCACCTTGCGGCCGGCGAACAGGCTGTGGGTGTCGACCGCCTCGATGCCCTCGCGCAGGCGCTTGAGCACGACTTCGGGAATGCGGTCACCAACGTGGATGGTCATCGGGCGGGCTCCTGTGGCTGAACGAAGTCTAGAAAGGGGCGGGGGAAAAGCGCGTCAACGCGCTTGAAATCCGCAGCGGCACGCCTATCTGACGCACATGGCCGGCGCAACGGCGCGCGCCGCGGCAGCCGGCCCCTCACCCAACCTTTTGGAGGCTCGCAATGAACGTCGTTCGTTATCCCCAGTGGCCCACCCATGCGCTGCAGAACGAGATCAAGCACGTGTTCGACCGTTTCTTCGAGCAGAACGGCGACACCGACGAATCGGCGGTGGTGACCGCGCAGTGGGTGCCGCGCGTGGACATCAAGGAAGAGGCCAACCACTTCGTGCTGTATGCCGACCTGCCGGGCATCGACCCCGGCCAGATCGAGGTGCAGATGGACAAGGGCATCCTGTCGATCAAGGGCGAGCGCAAGGGCGAGTCCAGCACCGAGACCGAGCGCTTCTCGCGCATCGAGCGCCGCTACGGCAGCTTCCACCGCCGCTTTGCGCTGCCCGACAGTGCCGACCCGGACGGCATCACCGCCACCGGGCACAACGGCGTGCTGGAAATCCGCATCCCCAAGCGCCCGGCGGCCACCCCGCGCCGCATCCAGGTCGGCAACGGCCAGGATCCGGCCGGCAATACGGTGCAGTAAGCCAGCAAAACCTGGAGCGGAGCGGCATGCTTCGCTTCCCGGCGGCAACCGCACCGTAGAATAGCTGCGGTTGCCCGCCCGGCTGCGATATGACCGGCTCGTGGCCTCGGCTGCGGGCCGTTTTTTTTCAGAGGTGATTAGATGGAATTCAAGGATTACTACGCAACGCTGGGCGTGGAGCCCAGCGCGGGCGATGCGGAGATCAAGACTGCCTACCGCCGGCTGGCGCGCAAGTACCACCCCGATGTCAGCAAGGAGGCTGGCGCCGAAGACAAGTTCAAGGCGATCAACGAAGCCTACGAGGCGCTGCGCGACCCCGCCAAGCGCAAGGCCTACGACCAGCTCAAGGCACAGGGCTTCCGCCCGGGCGACGAGTTCCAGGCTCCGCCCAGCTACGGCGGTGGGCAGGGCTACGACTTCGAGGAGGTGTTCGGCAACGGCGGCGCCGGTGGCGGCTTCAGCGATTTCTTCGAAAGCCTGTTCGCCAGCCAGCGCGGCGGCCGGCCGCGTGGCCCGGGCGCCGGTGCAGGCGCGGGTCCGCAGGCGCGCGGCGACACCCGCGCCAAGCTGGCGGTGCCGCTGGAAGCGGTGTATGCGGGCGACAGCGTGCGCATCACCATCAACGGCAAGCAGCTGGATGTGCGCGTGCCCAAGGGCGTGCAGCCTGGCCAGGTAATCCGCCTGAGCGGGCAGGGCAATGGTGGCGGCAACCTGCTGCTGGAGATCGAGTACGCCGCGCACCCCCAGTTCGAGGTGGACGGGCGCAACATCCTGTACACCCTGCAGGTCATGCCCTGGCAGGCGGCACTGGGCACCACCATCAGCGTGCCGACCCTGGGCGGGTCGGTGGAGTTGAAGGTGCCGGCCGATTCGGACGCCGGGCGCAAGCTGCGCCTGCGCGGCCGCGGCCTGCCGGGCATCACGCCGGGCGACCAGATCGTGGAGCTGGAAATCCTGGCCCCGGCCCCCACCGACGATGCGCAGAAGAAGGCCTACCGCAACCTGGCCAAGGCGTTCGGCGAATCGGTGTAGGCCGCGTGGGTCGAGGCGGGGATGAGGTGGGGGGTCGGCAGGCAGGTGGCGCGCCAGTGAACGTCGATCTGCGCGGTTAATCGCCGCCGTCCCCTCATCCGGCGCTGCGCGCCACCTTCTCCCGATGGGAGAAGGGAGCAATCGCCCTCTTCGTGGAGGGATTGGGGTGGGGGTTCGGCAGGCAGGTGGCGCGCCAGTGAACGTCGATCTGCGCGGTTAATCGCCGCCGTCCCCTCATCCGGCGCTGCGCGCCACCTTCTCCCGAGGGGAGAAGGAAGCAGTCGTCTCTCTTCTGGTGAAGGATTGAGGGCGGGGCAGCATGCACGCGATGCAGCGGTGAACGACCTTCTGCGACGTTGTTGAATCCAGTTGCCCCCTGTGCAACGTAGTACGCGTTGACCAGGGCAACAGCAACGCGCCACCGGATCGCACTTCGCAACAGCTATCGCCGGGCGCACCGCCTGGCCCAGCTACCGAAAGCGCGGCCGGCGCACTACACTCGCCGCGCACACTAGGGGAAACACATGGCACGCATTCTGATCGTCGACGACTCGCCGTCGCAGCTGCTGGGGATTCAGCGCATCGTCGAGAAGCTGGGTCACGAAACCATCACCGCAACCGATGGTGCTGCCGGCGTGGAAGCGGCCAAGTCCTCGCTGCCGGATCTGGTGCTGATGGATGTGGTGATGCCCAACCTCAACGGCTTCCAGGCCACGCGCACGCTCAAGCGCGAGCCGACCACCCAGCACATCCCGGTGATCCTGGTGACCACCAAGGACCAGGACACCGATCGCATGTGGGGCATGCGCCAGGGCGCGCGCGCCTACATCACCAAGCCGTTCTCCGAAGACGAGTTGCTGGAAGTGATGGAGCGCGTGTTCAACCAGAAAGACGAACCGCCGACCGTCTAAGCGCGCCGGCGAGGTGCGACCGGGGCGCGGCTTCGTTCTGCAATGAGTGATTCCGTTCCGCGCGTTTCCCTGTGCGCCAAGCCGGCGCTGGCCGCGGCTGGCGCGATCGACGAAGGCATGCGCATGGGGCCGCGTTCGACCGCGTCGGGGCAGTGCCACCCGCCACCGGACGCTGATGCCACAACCAACTGCGCGACCTTGCCATCTGCACGTGGGTGCTCTCAGGCCATCGGCTGCATCCGGCACGACTGCCCGCAGGCGGCAGGGGGACTGCAGGCAGGTCCGGTTGTGTTGCGTGCCAGGCCGCGCGCGTCTGATGCGTGTCGGCCTCCAGGCGCGGCGCTACGGCGCGACATGCGCAAGGCCTGCGGAAGACGGCCCGATGGCGATTTCGCTTCCGGCGCACGCGTATCAACACTGTGACCGGCAACGCATCCGTTGCGCAGCCTGGCCGTGATCCCGCTTGAGCCAGCGTCGCCCGACGTTGAATCGGCAGACCGACAGGCGCCGCGCGTCCGCGAGCATCGCGCCGCCACCGGCAGCAACGCCTATCCAAGGCCGCCCGCCTCCGCCTTGTCTGCCCCGAACTGCCAAGGCCAGCACGCGTGCGGCTCTCCGGCCCCCGGGACTGCGTCGACACCGTGCCTGGACCGGACCGGGCCCTGCCGTCGCCCGATGCGTCGCCGTTCGATCCACCCCAGCGGCTAAACCGGGATGCGCCAATCGGGGCCTTTCAAAACGGTCGGTCTGCCCCATCTAGTAGAATCATCGAATCACACAACACGGCGGCACTGCGGGACTGGCCCGCACAGCCCCTCGATCATGGAGCGTGCATGGCCTGGAACACACCCGGCAACAAGGGCGGAGACGGCCCGGACCCCAACCGTCGCAGGTCCTGGGGCCCGCGCGGTGGTGGCAACGGTGGTGGCTGGGGCAATCTGCCCGCCCCGTTGAAGGAGCTGTTCGACGGCGGCGTGGGGCGCTGGATTCTGGTCGCGGTGGTGCTGATGGTGCTGTTCTCCAGCTTCCAGCTCATCGGCGAGCAGCAGCGCGGCGTGGTGCTGCGCTTCGGCCAGTTCTCGCGCATCCTGCAGCCCGGCCCGAACTTCAAGCTGCCCTGGCCGGTCGAGTCGGTGCGCAAGGTCAACGCCACCGAGATCAAGACCTTCAGCAACCAGGTGCCGGTGCTGACCCGCGACGAGAACATCGTCAACGTCTCGCTCAACGTGCAGTACCAGATCAGCGACCCGCGCAAGTACCTGTTCGGTTCGCGCAATGCCGACCTGGTGCTGGAGCAGGCCGCGCAAAGCGCCGTGCGTGAGCAGGTGGGGCGTTCCGACCTCAATACCGTGCTCAACAATCGCGGCCCGCTGGCCATCGCCTCCAAGGACCGCCTGCAGGCGGCACTGGATGCCTACAACACGGGTCTGTCCGTCACTGGTGTGACCCTGCCGGACGCGCGTCCGCCGGAAGAAGTGAAGCCGGCCTTCGACGAGGTCAACGGCGCCCAGCAGGTGCGCGAGCGCCTGATCAACGAAGCCCAGGCCTACGCCGCCAAAGTGGTGCCCGAGGCACGCGGCCAGGGTGCGCGCACCCGCACCGGCGCCGAAGGCTACAAGCAGGCGGTGATCTCCAGGGCCGAGGGCGACGCCGATCGCTTCACGCTGTTGCAGGAGCAGTACGCCAACGCCCCCGAGGTCACGCGCAAGCGCCTGTGGTTGGAAACCGTGCAGAAGGTGCTGTCGGAGAACCGCAAGGTGATCGGCAGCGATGGCCGCCAGGTCATCTATGTGCCGCTGCCGGCCGACGCCGGCAAGTCCGCCAGCAACAGCGGTGCTGCGGGCAACGGCGGCATGCCGTCGATGGTGCCGCAGGATGTGCTGTTGAATCCGCCGCAAACCAGTGGCGGCAGCGAGGGCATCCGCAATCCGGAGCGCGGCCCGCGCCCGACCGGCCGTGAGGGAACCGAATAATGAAGAATTCGCTAGTCATCGGCCTGGTCGTCGCCGTGTTGCTGACCCTGATGGGCTCGGTGTTCGTGGTGCGCGAGGACCAGACCGCCATGGTGCTCAACCTGGGCCGTGTGGTGCGAGCCGACCTCAAGCCCGGCCTGCACTTCAAGATCCCGGTGGTGGAGTCGGTGCGCGTGTTCGACCGCCGCTTCCAGGTGCTGGACACCGCCCCGGCGCGCTACTTCACCGCCGAGCAGAAAGACGTCAGCGTGGACTTCTTCGCCATCGGCTACATCTCCGATGTGCGGGCGTTCTATCGCGCCACCGGTGGCGAGGAGTCGGTCGCCAATTCGCGCCTGGCGCCGATCATCACCGATTCGCTGCGTAACCAGATCAACTCGCGCACCCTGCAGCAGCTGGTCTCCGGCGACCGCAGCGAGTTGATCGCCAACCAGCTCAAGGGCATCAACGGCGCGATCAAGGGCTTAGGGATGCAGATCACCGACCTGCGCATCAAGCAGATCGACCTGCCGACCGACAGCAAGGTCATCACCGACGTCTACGAGCGCATGCGCGCCCAGCGCAAGCAGGAAGCCAGCAAGCTGCGCGCCGAAGGCGAGGAGCAGGCCCTGACCATCCGCGCCCAGGCCGACCGCGAGTCCACCGTGATCGTGGCCGACGCCGAGCGCGATGCGCAGAAGCTGCGCGGCGAAGGCGACGCCGAGGCCGCCCGCATCTACGGCCAGGCCGGTGCCAAGGATCCGTCGTTCTACGCGTTCTATCGCAGCCTGGAGGCGTACCGCGGCTCCATGACCGACGGCAACGGCGTGGTGGTGCTGGACAAGAACGACCCGTTCCTGCAGTACCTCAAGAGCGATCGTTGATCGCTCTGCGCTGAATCGACAACGCCNCGACGGGCCTTACCGGGGATGCCAGTCGCGCCCAGGTGCGCTCCTACGCATGGCACATGTGGCGGATGGATCGGGCGCATGGCGCTTCGTGCACTGCGATGCCGATGGGTAGGTCCGGAATCCGCAGCTGCCTGGAGCGCCTCTTCCGTCGTGTTGGTCAGACCCGGCCCGGTAGGAGCGCACCCGGGCGCGACGGGCCTTACCGGGGATGCCAGTCGCGCCCAGGTGCGCTCCTACGCATGGCAGATGTGGCCGATGGATCGGGCGCATGGCGCTTCGTGCACTGCGATGCCGATGGGTAGGTCCGGAATCCGCAGCTGCCTGGAGCGCCTCTTCCGTCGTGTTGGCCAGACCCGGCCCGGTAGGAGCGCACCCGGGCGCGACGGGCCTTACCGGCGGACCCCGCTGATTGCCTTTGACAATCAGTCGTCATATGGATTCCCCCTAGCGCAGAACGCGGCAACCGCCGATATCCCGTGTGGTCCAAGGCCGCCAGCATCGCGCCATGACCAACATCGACTCCCCAGGGCATCGCGCGCTGCGCCGCGGCAGGCAGTCTTCGCCCAACAGCGTTTACCTGCTGACCACCACGACATGGCAGCGTCGCGCCGTATTCGCCGATTTCCTGCTCGCAGCAACCGCCTGCCGGGCATTCACCGCAGCAACGCCTCGCGATGCCAGGCTGCTGGCCTGGGTGTTGATGCCGGATCATGCACACTGGCTGTTGCAGCTGGGGAGCGTCACCGCGTTGGCCGACGCCGTGTCCCGGATGAAAGCGTGCGCAGCGCGTTCGGTGAACGATCAGCGGCAGCATCACGCACCGGTCTGGAGCCGCAGCTACCACGACCACGCGTTGCGCAAAGACGACGACCTGCACGCAGCCGCGCGTTACCTCATCGCCAATCCGCTCCGGGCCGGGCTGGTCACCCACATCGGCGATTATCCGTTCTGGGACGCGATCTGGCTCTGAGCGTCGAGCCGCCAGCAGGCCTAGTGCATGCCCACCGTTTGCCGCGCGCCGCCGCGTAGGAGCGCACCTGGGCGCGACCGGCTTTACCGGGAATGCCTGTCGCGCCCGGGTGCGCTCCTACTGGGTGGGTTTGTCGGGGGCGCCTGTCGTGGATTGGGCGATGGTGCTTTGGGCGGTCTGCCGGTTTGACTAGGCTCGCTACGTTGCCGCGTAGGAGCGCACCTGGGCGCGACGGCCTCAACGGTAATGCCGGTCGCGCCCAGGTGCGCTCCTACGAGCCATTGGGGTTGGCGCGACGGGATCTCCCGGGCTAGGGGCCGGCAGCGCTCGGAGCACCGCGCAACCGACGGCCAGCCGCAATCTGACCCGCCCCCGATCCGCCGGCCGCCAGGGGTAGTGCACGTCACCGGAAACCCGGATAATGCACAAAAGCCGGCCGGGCACGCTCACACAGGGCACCTCGTTCGGCTTTTTCCGTGTCAGGGCTTCACGCGCCGCTGCAACGCTCCCCGATGGAGCCGCGCGCCAGGCGGCGCCGCCAGCCGTGAACCGGTCCCATCCCGCGGCCCCGATGGCCGCAGCAAAACTCAGGAGTTCACCCGTCATGGGTCAGTCAGTTGTGGTGCTCGGTGCCCAGTGGGGCGATGAAGGCAAGGGCAAGATCGTCGATCTGCTTACCGAAGAAATCGGTGCGGTGGTCCGCTTCCAGGGTGGCCACAATGCCGGCCACACGCTCGTCATCAACGGCAAGAAGACCGTGTTGCATCTGATTCCGTCCGGCATCCTGCGCGACGACGCGCTGTGCCTGATCGGCAATGGCGTGGTGATCTCCCCGGCCGCGCTGATCAAGGAAATCAGCGAGCTGGAAGACGCCGGCGTGGAAGTACGCTCGCGCCTGAAGATCTCCCCGGCCGCGCCGTTGATCATGCCGTACCACATCGCCCTGGATCAGGCGCGCGAGAAGGCCGCCGGCGGCAAGGCCATCGGCACCACCGGCCGCGGTATCGGCCCGGCGTACGAAGACAAGGTCGCCCGCCGCGGTATCCGCATCGCCGACCTGCATTACCCGCCGCAGCTGGAAGAGCTGCTGCGCACCGCGCTGGATTACCACAACTTCGTGCTGACCAAGTACCTGGGCGTGGAAGCGGTGGACTTCCAGAAGACCTTCGACGAAGCGCTGGCCTTCGGCGACTACGTGCAGCCGATGAAGTCGGACGTGGCCGGCATCCTGCACGACCTGCGCAAGCAGGGGAAGCGCGTGCTGTTCGAAGGCGCGCAGGGCGCGTTGCTGGACATCGACCACGGCACCTATCCGTACGTCACCAGTTCCAACACCACCGTCGGCGGCGCACTGGCCGGCACCGGCGTGGGCGCCGATGCGATCGACTACGTGCTGGGCATCGCCAAGGCCTACGCCACTCGCGTCGGTGGCGGCCCGTTCCCGACCGAGCTGGACGACGCAGTGGGCCAGGGCATCCGCGACCGCGGTGCCGAGTACGGCGCCTCCACCGGCCGCCCGCGCCGCTGCGGCTGGATGGACATCGTCGCGCTCAAGCGCGCGGTGGCCATCAACGGCATCTCCGGCCTGTGCATCACCAAGCTCGACGTGCTCGACGGCATGGAAAAGCTCAAGGTCTGCATCGCCTACGAATACCGCGGCAAGCGTACCGAATACGCCCCGCTGGACGCGCAGGGCTGGGAAGAGTGCACCCCGGTGTACCTGGAGTTCCCGGGCTGGACCGAAAACACCCACGGCATCACCGAGTGGGACAAGCTGCCGGTGGCCGCGCGTGCCTACCTGCGCGCGCTGGAAGAACTGGCCGGCTGCCCGATCTCGATCGTCTCCACCGGCCCTGATCGTGATCACACGATGGTGCTGCAGGATCCGTTCGCCTGATCGGCTGACGCCAGACGCGGCATCGTCCAACGGCCCGGCTTGTCCGGGCCGTTGGCATTTGAGGATTGCTGAGATTTGCCATGACTTCCGGCGGTGCCTGCGCGCACCGTTCCGGAGGATCATCCGCGGCCTGGCGCCGCTTGCCTGCCCACTTCGCCCACATCGAGAATTTCCCATGCGTCTTCCCCTGGTGACCGCCATCGCACTGGCCCTGGTCGGTACAAGTCCGGCCGCCTCCGTGCTCGCCGCCACGGCCGCTACGACGAGCGCCGCCGCCTCGTCCATCACCACCCAGTTGCCGCGCACGGCCAAGCCCACGCATTACGCGGTGGAGATCACGCCGCATGCCGACAAGATGACGTTCGACGGCAAGGTCGCCATCGACGTCAGCGTGCTGCAGGCCACCGACCGCATCGTGTTGCAGGCAGCCAACCTGAGCTTGGCGCGGGGCACGCTCACCCAAAAAGGCGGCAAGCCGCAAGCTGCCAAGGTCAGCACCGATGCCGAGGCGCAGACCGCCACGTTCGCGTTCGACAAGCCGCTGGCAGTGGGCGAGTACGTGCTGTCCATCGACTACAGCGGCGTGATCAACACGCAGGCCAACGGCTTGTTCGCGCTGGATTACACCACCGCGCAAGGTGCGCGCCGGGCGTTGTTCACCCAGTTCGAAAACTCCGATGCGCGCCGCTTCATTCCTTCCTGGGACGAGCCAAACTTCAAGGCCACCTTCGACCTGGCGATCAATGCGCCGGCCGGGCAGATGGCAGTGAGCAACATGCCGGTGGCCTCGTCCAAGCCGGGCGCAAACGGGCGCACCCGCATCGCCTTCCAGACCTCGCCCGAGATGTCCACGTACCTGCTGTTCGTCAGCGTGGGCGATTTCGAGCGTGCCACCGTCACCGCCGACAACGGCACCGAGATCGGCGTGATCGCGCAGAAGGGCAAGGTGGGCCAGGCGCAGTTCGCGCTGGAATCCGGCCGCGACGTGCTGCACGAATACAACGCCTACTTCGGTATCCCGTACCCGCTGCCCAAGCTGGACAACATCGCCGCGCCCGGGCGCAGCCAGTTCTTCAGCGCCATGGAAAACTGGGGCGCGATCTTCACCTTCGAATACTCGTTGTTGCTGGATCCGGCGGTGGCCAACATCGACACCAAGCAAGGCGTGTTCACCGTCGCCGCGCATGAGATCGCGCACCAGTGGTTCGGCAACCTGGTGACCATGGCATGGTGGGACGACCTGTGGCTCAACGAAGGCTTCGCCAACTGGATGGAGGCGCGCACCACGGCAAAACTGCATCCGGAATGGGATAGCGACAAGACCGGCCCGGCGCTGAAGAGCCGCGCGGCGATGCGGCGCGATGCGTATGCGACCACCCACCCGGTGGTGCAGCACGTGGCCACCGTGGAGCAGGCCAGCCAGGCCTTCGACGCCATCACCTACCAGAAGGGCGAGGCGGTGATTGCCATGCTGGAAGACTACGTCGGCTCGGACCACTGGCGCACCGGCGTGCGCAGCTACATCAAGCAACACCAGTACGGCAACGCGGTGACCGACCAGCTGTGGCAGCAGATCGACGCGGTGGCCCCCGGCAAGCAATTCACCCAGGTGGCGCACGACTTCACCCTGCAGCCGGGCGTGCCGTTGATCAAGGCCAGCAGCCGCTGCGTCGGCGGCCAGACCGCGGTGACGCTGGAGCAGCGCGAGTTCACGCTGGACCGCCCCGACAAGCAGCCGTTGCGCTGGCATGTGCCGGTCGTCCTGCGCAGCGGCGATGGCGCGCCGGTGCGCGTGCTGGTGGATGGCACGGCGCAGGTGCAGGTGCCGGGCTGCGACGCACCAGTGGTGGTCAATGCCGGGCAGAAGGGCTACTTCCGCACCTGGTATGCGCCCGCGCAGTTCAGGGCGCTGACCGACAGGTTTGGACTGCTGCCGGTGGTGGACCAGGTGGGCGTGTTGAACGACACCAACGCACTGGCCGGTGCCGGCGTGCAGGCGCAGGCCGACGTGCTGGATCTCACCGCCCAGGTGGCGGCAGGCGCATCGCCCGATGTCTGGGACATGGTGGCCAGCATCTATAACGATGTGGATGGCAGCTTCGAGCGCGACCCGGCTGCGCGGACGGCGTGGCGTGCCTATGCCGTGCCGCGCCTGTCGGCCGAATTCGCAACGCTGGGCTGGGACAAGCGCGATGGCGATTCGGCGCAGATCCAGCAGTTGCGTACCCGCCTGATCGCCACCCTCAGCGACATGGGCGATGCCGCCGTGATCGCCGAGGCACGCCGGCGCTTTGCCGCCTTCCAGGCCAACCCCGCCTCGCTGTCGCCGGAACTGCGCGACAGCGTGCTGGGCGCGGTTGCGCACAATGCCGACGCCGCCACCTGGGACGCCTTGCATGCCTTGGCCAGGCAGGAAACCTCGTCGATGGTGCGCGACACCTATTACGACTTCCTCTCCATGCCCAACGACGAGGCACTGGCCAGGCGCGCGCTGGAACTGGCGTTGACAGCCGAGCCGGGCGCCACCACCGGTGCGAGCATGATCGACCGGGTCGCTTCCCGGCACCCGGAACTTGCCTTCGACTTCGCGGTGGCGCATCGCACGCAGGTGGACACCCTGGTGGATTCCACCTCGCGCGCCCGCTACTACCCCGGCTTGGGCATGGACTCGGCCGAGCTTGCCACCGCCGACCGGATCAAGGCCTATGCCGAGCAGTACATCGCACCCACCTCGCGGCAGGCCGCGGACAACGCCATCAACACGATCCAGACGCGGGTGAAGCTGCGGGCGGCCTCGCTGCCGCAGATCAAGGCGTGGTTGAAGGCGCGCAAGCGCTGAGCGTTGCGGTCATCGCAGCACAGGAAACAGCCCGGTCTTGCCGGGCTTTTTCTTTGCCGCGCCGGCAGTCACCTGGAGGTGGGAGCGAGGCCGCCGAGCAGCGTTATGCCGGCATCGTGGCGTCCGGGAAGACCATCGCCTGGGACGACATGCGTGGCTATCTGGAAAAGCGCATGGCCGGCGAGTCGGCAAAGCGTCCCACGGCCCGCAAACTAGCCCGGTAGCATGGCGCGTATCGAGCTGGCAGCGGAGGTTGCACAGGATCTTGAGCGGATCTTCGAGCACCTCCAGCGCCATGAGGCCGCACATGTCGCAGCACACCTGCACGAGATCATTGCGGCAATCGATGTGCTGGAAACCAATCCACTGATCGGCCGGCCGGCGGCGACAAGTGCGAACTGGTGATCGGTCACGGCGCGCACGGCAATCTGGCGCTGTACTGCCATGTCGCGCAGATCGACATGGTGTTTGTTCTGGCCATTCGCTCGCGACGTGAGGCGGGCTTTGCGGGGCCGTGATGCCCGTTGTTCCCTCATCGCCGTAGCCAAGGCAGACGTCGCCGCGTCATGCCCCAAACGCGCCATCGATCGTATGCATCGCCCCGGTGACAAAGCTCGCTTCCGGGCCCGCCAGCCAGGCCACCATGCCGGCCACTTCGTCGGCGCGGCCGTGGCGTTTGATCGCCATGAAGCTGTGCATCAGGTCTTTCATCGGCCCGTTTTCCGGGTTGGCGTCGGTATCGATCGGGCCCGGCTGCACCACGTTGATGGTGATGCCACGCGGCCCGAAGTCGCGGGCCAGCCCGCGCGCCAGTCCTTGCAGCGCGGATTTGCTCAGCGCGTAGGACGCCATGCCGGGCAGCGGCATGCGGTCGCCGTTGACCGAGCCGATCACGATGATCCGCCCGCCGGGCGGCATCTGCCGCGCGGCCTCCACGGCGGCGTGGTAGGGCGCGTGCACATTGATGCGGAACAGCCGGTCCACCGCGTCCGGATCCTGGTCCAGCGCATCCCCGAACAAGGCGATGCCGGAGTTGACCACCAGCACATCCAGCGGCCCGCTGCGCCGCACCGTATCGATGACCGCATCGCGGTCGGCGCTGTCGGCCAGCACCGCGGTGCTGCCGGTGTCACCGGCCAGGCGCTGCGCCGCCTCGGCAGAACAGGCATAGGTAAACGTCACCCGCGCGCCCTCGGCCGCGAAGCGCCGCACGATGGCGGCCCCAATCCCCCGGCTGCCACCGAGCACCAACACCGACGTGTCCTTGAACGCTGGCATGCATCACCTCGCAATTAATGTAGCGAGTAATACATAATAGATTCCGCCTGCCGTCAAGAGTTTTGTAACTATGACTACAGAAACCTCCCGGGCCCGTGGCCGGCCGCGCGCGTTCGACCCGGACCAAGCGGTCGCCACCGCGCAGCAGCTGTTCCATGCGCGCGGCTACGACGCACTGAGCGTGGCCGACCTCACCCAGGCGCTGGGCATCAACCCGCCCAGTTTCTACGCCGCCTTCGGCAGCAAGGCCGGCCTGTATGCGCGCATCCTCGATCGCTACGCGCAGACCGGGGCCATCCCGCTGCCGCAACTCCTGGACACCGCCCGCCCGCTGGCCGACGCGCTGGCCGACGTACTGGAGCAGGCTGCGCGCTGCTACGCCGCAGACCCCGCCGCCACCGGCTGCCTGGTGCTGGAAGGCACGCGCAGCAACGACGCGCAGGCGCGCGAGGCGGCCTGTGGTTTCCATGTCGCCGCCCAGGAGTTGATCCGCTCCCACATCGCCAAGCAGTGCCCGCATGACGCAGACCGGCTGGCGGACTTCGTCAGCACCACCATGGCCGGGCTGTCCGCCAGCGCCCGGCATGGGCAGAGCCTGGAGCGTCTGCTGGCGAGTGCGCGCTTGGCGGGGGAGGCGCTTCGGGTGGCGCTGCGCGGCTAGGCAGGGCGCGGGTAGGCAAGGTGCGAGCGGGCAGAGGGCTTTCGATGGCGTGCGCGCACCTGCTCGCTAATCGAGGTGCGCTTGCCGCTACCCAGTACGGTCAATGGGCAGGTGGTACGAGACGATCGTGATCGGCCGTCGCTCAGGCGAAGTCGTTGTCGGATGATTGGTGCGGTAAATCAGGAAGGGACGGGGCAGCGCGTGTGGGTCATCCATGCTCCAGGCTGGCTTTAACACAGGCCACTTCAACCTCCTTGTGCAATGCTGGTGAGCACATGGAGCCGCGCGCAGCGTGTTGGTTGAACGTTCCGAACCATCCGAATTGCTGCTCACCCCCGGACAGTCGCGCTGAGTCCATACCAGATGGCGTCTTTGCGGGATGCGGCGTCTATTTCGGTCCCGAAATGAGAGTGTCGCTGAACCGTTTTCGTCTGCGATCAGTCACTTGACCGAGCCTGCTCATACGGCCACAGTCCGTGGCGTTCGCCCTCTCCGTTCAAGGATGCCCGTGAAGAAGCTGACGCATTGCATCGTGGCGACCGCGCTGGCGCCCATCATGACGCTTGGGTGTGCACGGCTTTCGATGGAACAGGCTGCCGCAAAACCGCCAAGTGGTGCACAAAAAGCATCGTCTTTTCCTCAGGCGCCTGCTGCCACGCCTTCACCTTGGGTGTCCTTCAAACTGGAACGGCAGATGGGCGCCGTCTGTGTGGACCGTACGCAATCACGGGGCTCCTCGCCTGCGCCTTTGCTAAGGGACGGGTTTTGCAAGGGCCCGGCACCTGCGCACATGGCGGCTGCATTGCTTGCCCTGCCTGCAGATGCGGTCGATGCCTCGCCGCAAGCGCGCGAAGCGCGCCTGCGCGATGCCGTGTACGTGGCCGCACCCGGATTGGGACGGCGCGCGGACTTCACCGTGGTAGCGGGTGAACTGACGATCCGTTCGTTTGAAAGCGCTGATCCCGACAAAATGGTGTACTTGGTCTGGCCGGTGAAATGTGGCGCGGGCGAGGCAGGCCTCGCATGCCAGTCAGGCAAAGGGCGAAAGGCGTATCGCGTCACCAAGGACGGCACCGCACGCGATGTCAGTGCAGCGGTGTTTCCACCAGCGCCTAGCCTGACTGCAGAAGATGTTGCCCGGCAAAACGACCACGGCGGCTCGGAGCTTTTTCTGTTCGATGACAAGCTGCCCTTGGCGCCGACAATGCGATGGTTGATGGAATTCGATCCTGACCAGCCGCTGGCCACCGATGACCAGAAGCGCGTCGGGTCTTACGCTCATTTTGGTTTTCTTCGGTGGACAGGCGAACGCTTCGAGCTGGTAGAACGAGTCGCTAGAGCGCAGTGGCCTTGTCGCCAGCAGCGCACAGGCGAACCGGCATGTGCGGATTATCCAGATGGTGAGGACCGTTTCATCAGCGAGTGACCACTTCTGCAAGGAGCATCGAAATGGCGAGATCCAACGATTTAGACATCCGTGCGACTGCCGACCAGATTTCTGCGTTGTTCAACGCCAATCGACAGGCCGAGGCGCTGCGCATGCTTGATGAGCGCAGACAAGGCCAGTCAGAGGTCGTGCGTGACGCACTGGATCGCTATATCGGCGCAGCGTCCGCCGGTGCAATCGCCAATCATCAACAAGTGCCGGTCGCCGCTGCAGATACCAGTGTGCTGCAACGCTTGCAACTAGCCGCGTCAAATCAGCCAGCAATTCCGCCGCAAGCGCAAATGGCTGCCTTGAGCGACGCACAGCGCTATGACGTCTACGCCAGCATCGTGCAGGTGAGAGGTAACGAAGCCGCGCACGAGGCACTCTCGCGACCCAACGAGCGCGTGGTATTAGGCCTTCGCCAGGAAAACTCAACGCTTGCGGCCATGCAGGATCGCGCGCATGCCGGAAGCTTGCGGAGCGACGATCCGGCAACCCCTGCCATCAACGAAGCTCAGGGCGGCACGGGCGTCTACAACGACCGCCTGGTCGTACTGTGGAAGGATGCCGATGGCACGCGTCATACGCAGGTCGCCCAACAAGCAAACACCGAGCCGACTGCGCAGTACGATCATCATGCAGGCAACACGGGGCGGCGCCCGCGTGCGGAAGGCGGCATGGAGAACAGGACATTTGCACCGTCGCCAGGCTTTGAAAGCATCACCAGGCCCAGGAAGATCGAAGGCGAGGATGTCAATGCCGATGGCATCAGGGATCTCGGTCGCCTGAGCGAAGGCACCATCGAGATGCGGATGGGGCAGCACCCAAATCCCAGCCGGCCAGGCACCCAAGACAACGCATTACGCCCAAGTCAGGCGGCAGTCGATGCAGGGAGGGGCGGCGTACAGCGGGATAGCAATGCGGACGGCTGGTTTGATCAAGCCGATCTCAACGGTGTGCAAAATCTCAACGACACCTTCAAGATTCATCGCGGTTCCAGCGGCAGTACCGATTCGGCTGGCTGCCAGACAATTCATCCAGCCGAGTACGATGGGTTCATCGCGGCGGTTCAAGGCAACCCAGCGCAGACGCGCTGGCAATACGTGCTGACCAGCACTACACCCGGGCCGGTGCGGGAGCAGCAACAGGACCAAGGGCGAGGGCGTGAAGGGGTACAGCCAGGGCAGGAGGAGCAGGGGCATCGGCCGGCCCAGCCGCAGCGGCAGAACGGCGGGCCTGCAGCGCCGGTGCCTGGGAGGCCACGACAGGCAGACGCAGAAGACGCCCAACCCGCGCCTCATCCGTTGCATGCACAGGCCAGCACCTTGGTTGGCCGGTTGGACGCCAGCATGGGCCGCGCCAGCGATGCGCACAGCGAGCGGATGAGCGCCAGCCTGGCCCATCTGGCAAAGGAGCACGGGCTCGAGCGCATCGACCACGTAATGCTGAGCAACCAGACGCCGCGTGCAGCGGCCGGTGCCACCGTGTTCGTGGTACAGGGCGAACCCAGCAACCCGGCCCATCTGCGCGCCAGCATGCCCACCGACGTGGCCGTCACTACGCCGGTGGAGCAATCGCTGGCAAAGCTGCAAGAGCTAGATGCGCGTACCTTGGCGCAAGCGCAGAGTCAGGCGCAGGAAAGATTTGTGGCGCAGGAAGAGGCTGTCAAACCACGAAGCATTGGGTGAGAGCTTTTGGCTTTTGTTTTTGACCTGTAGACCACCGCTCCAGGCCGCGTGTAGCTGAGACTGCCTGCACAAACACGCCGTTCGCCGCATCCCATATTCCGGAATATGGAATGCGGCAGACTCGGCTGTGGAATTGAAGCCCAAGGGTCTCGTGGTGCCACACAAGCAGGTCGCCCAGGCGGGCCTCGACCTGTGCATCCCTTGGAGAAGTGCTGTGTATGCGACATCGTCGGCTTGGGTTCGCAAAGAAAACTTGAAGCACCGGCGCTCGCTTGCGATGATGCATCGCAATTGCAACGCACTGGGCCTGCCATGAAATCCGCATCTCTTCCATCGCTCCGGGTAGACCCGGCGCTGCGCGAAGCGGCCGAGGCCGTGTTGCAGGAGGGTGAGACGCTGTCCAGCTTCGTCGAGCACTCTGTGCGCGCCCAGGTGCAGCAGCGCCAGCAGCAGGAAGCCTTCATTGCACGCGGGCTGGCCTCGCGTGACAGCGCCAAGGTATCTGGCCGGTACATCGACGCGAAGGATGTGCTGGCCGGGCTGCAGTCCCAACTGGACCAGGCGCGCAAGGGCTGAGCCAAGGTGGGATTTTCTGTCCGCTTCACGCAGCAAGCGCGCGAGGATCTTGCGCGTCTTTACGACTGGCTGCTACAGCGTGCCGAAGGCGACTTCACCGTGGCCGAGCGTGCGCTGCAGGCCATCGGCGATGGCGTCACCGTGCTTGAACTGGCCCCGTTGAGCTGCCGCAAGGCGGGGCTGGCGGACCCGTTCTTGCGCGAGCTGGTGAACGGTTTCGGTGCCAGCGGCTACGTGCTGCTGTTTGAGGTGGAAAGCGATCAGGTCGTCACCGTTTTAGCAATCAGGCATCAGCGTGAAGACGACTATCATTAAGCACGGCGTTAGCGCCAACGTCGCGCCACAGGGGGAGTAGATGGCCAATATCAGCAGGCGCCGCACGGGGGAATTGACCCGAGCGCTGTTCCATATCCTCAAGACCCAGCCGGAGGGCATGCGCGCCGCAGACGCGCTGGCGGCGCTGGAAAAGCAGGTTGTGCTCACCGAGTACGAAGCGGGCGATTACGAAACCGGCGGCCGTCGCTTCGAGAAGATCGTGCGCTTCAGCACCGTGGCGCCGGTCAAGGCCGGCTGGCTGGTCAAGGACAAAGGCATCTGGACCCTCACGCCAGAGGGGGAAGCGGCGCTTGACGCGTATCCGGATCCAGAGGAGTTCATTCGCGCGGTGGGGCAGCTATACAAGAAATGGAAGAGTGCCCAGCCCGTTGCAGACGAGGTCGACGATCCCGAAGGCGAACTTACCGAGGAATCGGCCAGCATCACGCTGGAAGAAGCCGAAGAAATGGCATGGACCGAGATCGAGGCTTACCTCGCTGCGATGCCGCCGTATGACTTCCAGGAACTCGTGGCCTCGCTGCTGCGGGCGATGGGGTATTACGTTGCCTGGGTTGCACCGCCAGGCAAGGACGGTGGCACTGACATCATTGCCTACAACGACCCGCTCGGCACCCGCCCGCCACGGATCAAGGTGCAGGTCAAGCGCAATGCCAACTCGCCGCGGATTGATGTGACGGGCCTGCGCAGTTTTATGGCTGTGCTTGGAGAGGGCGACGTTGGCCTGTATGTCGCGTTGTCAGGTTTCACCAAGGATGCCGACTACGAAGCGCGGCAGTCGCATCGTCGCATCAATCTGATCGATGCGCGGAAGTTGGTGGAGCTATGGACCACGCACTATTCACAGCTTGAGGACACCGCCAGGGCCCGTCTGCCGCTCAAGCCGGTTTGGTTTCTGGCCGGAAGAGAATGAGTAGGTCCGAGCATCGTGCGCGCCATGCTTGAAACAACTCCTGGCGAAGTGGCTATCGATGCCGAAAAATTACTTTGTGCCGCTGAAGCGGTTTCACTGGCAGGCGTGATGCAGGCCCTCAACCAGTACGGAACAACGCAGTGACATCCACCGAGCAAAATACCGAACGTTTTCTCGCCACGTTGCAGTCCTTTGGTGGCTCTGCTGGCAACGGCAAGCTGCGAGAGGAACTTGGCTGGCAGGAAAGTACGTATCTACGCATCAAACACCTGTTGATCGAGCAAGGCGACATCGTGTCTGGCCGAGGGCGCGGCGGTTCCGTCGCGCTTGCTGAGACGGCTGTGGTGCAAAACAGGGCCAGAAATTCTGGTGTAAAACAGGCAGGAAAAGTAGTGGAAGTTCTTAAAGTAAAGGCAACCAAGACGCATGCCGAGGCAGACACAGTGCCGTCGGTGAGGCGCAGCGGCGTAGTCAAAAAGTCTGACTTGTACAGCTCCATCTGGGCGTCCTGCGATGAGCTGCGCGGTGGCATGGACGCTGGTCAGTACAAGGACTATGTGCTGTTCATGCTGTTCATCAAGTACATCAGCGACAAGTACGGCAATAGCAAGGACTTCGCTCCACCTGTCGTCATCCCGCCTGGCGCCTCGTTCAAGGACATGGTGGCGCTCAAGGGCAAGGCCGATATCGGCGACAGGATCAACACGCAAGTCATTCAAAAGCTGATCGACGCCAACACCAAGCTGGCGCGCAGCGACTTCCCCGACTTCAACGACCCCAACAAACTTGGCGAAGGCCCGGCCATGGTCGAGCGGTTGGGCAATCTGATCGCCATCTTCGAAAAGCCCGAGCTGAACTTCGCCAACAACCGGGCCGACAACGACGACCTGCTCGGCGATGCGTACGAGTACTTGATGCGCCACTTTGCGCAGGACTCCGGCAAAAGCAAAGGCCAGTTTTACACTCCCTCTGAAGTCAGTAGCATCATCGCCCAGGTGATCGGTATCTCGCATGCCAATAGCCGTGGATCTACCACCGCCTACGATCCAACCTGCGGCTCAGGCTCACTGCTGCTGAAAGTGGCCGCCGAGGCGAGCCGGCAGATCACGCTGGAAGGTCAGGAAAAGGACGTGACCACTGCCGGCCTGGCGCGGATGAACATGATTCTGCACCACTTCCCCAGTGCCACCATCCTTGGCGGGGACACGCTGTCCAACCCCAGGTTCAAGGATGGTGAGCAGCTGCGTAGCTACGACTATGTGGTCGCCAACCCGCCGTTCTCGGACAAGAAGTGGTCCACTGGGCTGACACCCTCCAACGATCTTTATCAACGTTTTGCTTGGGGCGCACCGCCGGCCAAGCAGGGCGACTACGCCTATTTGCTGCACGTCATTCGTAGCATGAAGGCAACTACCGGCAAGGGCGCCATCATCCTGCCGCATGGCGTGCTGTTTCGTGGCAATGCGGAAGGCGTCATTCGCAAAAACCTGGTGCGCTCAGGTGTGCTCAAGGGCATCATCGGCCTGCCGGCCAATCTGTTCTACGGCACCGGCATCCCCGCCTGCATCCTGGTGCTGGACAAGGAAAACGCTGGCGCCCGCAAGGGCATCTTCATGATCGACGCCAGCAAAGGCTTCATCAAGGACGGCCCCAAGAATCGCCTGCGTGAGCAGGACATCCATCGCATCGTTGATACCTTCCGCCGTGGCGTGGATGTGCCGCGCTATGCCCGGATGGTGTCGCTGGGGGAAGTCTCCAGCGACAGGAATAGTTACAACCTCAACCTGCCGCGCTACATCGACAGCAGCGAGCCGGAAGACCTGCAAGATATCGATGCCCACCTCAACGGCGGCATCCCCGAACGCGATATCGATGCCTTTGCTGCTGACTGGCAGGAAATGCCAGCCCTACGCGAGGCGCTGTTCGAGGCCGAGCGCCCAGGCTATGCGCGGCTGCGTCAGCCTGTTGCAGACGTGCGCTCGATCATCCAGAGCCACCCGCAGTTCCAGCAATTCCGCAGCAAAGTCGAGACCCTATTCGGCAAGTGGCGGCAGGCCGTCACGCCGCTACTCACCGGCATCCAGCCGGGCGACAAACCCAAGGCGCTGATCTCGCAGATCTCCGAAACCCTGCTCGCGACCTTTCACGCCGCACCCCTGCTTGACCCTTACGACATCTACCAGCACCTGATGGACTACTGGGCAGAAGTGATGCAGGACGACGCCTACCTGATTGCTGCCGACGGCTGGGTGGCCCAGCCTCGGCGCATCGTAGAAATCGACAAGAAAGGCAAAGCCAAGGACAAGGGCTGGATCTGCGATCTGCTGCCCAAGTCCTATATCGTTGCCTGCTACTTGGCCACCGAACAGGCTGAGTTGGAGGCCAAACAAGCCGAACTCGAAAGCCTCTCCAGTCAATTTGCGGAATTGCAGGAAGAACACGGCGGCGAAGAAGGTCTCTTGTTTGAAGCGCAGGATGAAAAAGGCGTTTTGACCAAGGCAAGCGTTGGCCAGCGCTTTGATGCTGCGCAAGAAGGGGGCGTGGACGTTGCCGAGCTTGGTGAAATTCAGCTGCTTCGCAAGTGGCTGGAGCTAAAGGAGAACGAAGTCGCGCTGAAAAGAGCGGTCAAGACGCTAGAGGCAAAAATCGACCAACAAGCCCAAGATCAATACGCCGCTCTGAGCGAGGCTGAGGTTAAAGCGTTGGTGGTCGAAGATAAGTGGCTAGCCCACCTGCAAGCCGATGTGCAAAAGGAGATGACACGCATCTCGCAAACGCTTGCCCAGCGTATCCGCGAACTAGCCGAACGCTATGAAGTTCCAATGCCCAAGCTAGAAGATGACTTAGCTATCCTCAGTGCCAAGATAGAAATGCACCTAAAACGGATGGGCGCGGCATGGAAGTGAAATCAGGATACAAGCAGACGGATGTGGGATTGATTCCGGAGGACTGGGATTTGGTTCCGGTTGGGGATTTATTTAATTTCAAGAATGGTTTAAATAAGGCAAAGAAATTCTTTGGCTATGGAAGTCCAATTGTCAATTATATGGACGTTTTCGGGAATCGAGCGCTTTGTAAAAGCAAAATATTGGGCTTGGTTGATGTGAGTTTTAAGGAAAAGGGCGCATATGGTGTTCAAAGGGGGGATGTGTTTTTTACCCGTACTTCCGAAACTATTGAGGAGGTGGGTGCTACATCTGTAATGCTAGATGATGCTGATGGTATGGTTTACAGCGGTTTTGTTTTGCGTGCGCGTCCGATTGGCAGAAGGCTTGATGATAAATTTAAAGTATACTGCTTTTCACCACCTTATTTCCGCAGGCAGGTTGCTGAAAGAGCGAGCTATACTACGCGCGCACTGACTAATGGTCGTTCCCTGTCGGCAACTATGCTGGTGTGCCCTCCGGTTTCAGAGCAGCGCGCTATTGCTAGTGCCCTCAGTGACATGGACTTACTGCTGGGCGGATTGAATCGCCTAATCGCCAAAAAGCGGGGCATCAAGAAGACTGTTATGCAACAACTTCTCACCGGGCAAATCCGATTGCCGGGATTTAGTGAAAAGTGGGAGTTGAGGCGGTTAGGGGAATTAGGATCCACCTATGGTGGGCTTGTAGGAAAGAGTAAGAAAGATTTTGGATCTGGTGCAGCAAGGTATGTTCCATTTGTCAATGTCATAATGAATGTACGAGTTGACTGCAGTACGTTCGATTCGGTAAACATCAATTCTGGTGAGAACCAAAATAGAGTTTTAAGAGGAGATCTGCTTTTTAATGGATCTTCTGAGACGCCGGAGGAGGTTGCATTGTGCTCCTTCATGGCGGATGAGGTGGAAAATCTCTATCTGAATAGTTTTTGCTTTGGCTTCCGTATCAAAAGTGCTGAATCGGTTGACGGTTTGTTCTTTGCTTACTATATGCGCAGCTCAATTGGTCGTGATCTTGTGAAATCGCTTGCCCAGGGGTCGACTAGATATAATTTGTCCAAAAAAGCTTTGATGGACAATGAGTTGCTGCTGCCAAGTAAGAAAGAGCAAAGCGCTATTGCCACCATCCTAAGTGACATGGAAGCCGAAATCAGCGGCCTTGAAAACCGCCGCTCTAAAATTTGCGCTCTAAAGCAGGCCATGATGCAGGAGCTGCTGACTGGTAGGACGCGGTTGGTCTGAATAGGTTGCGTGGCCCGATGCTGCCCATGGATAACGCAGAAGATGAAACGCCAATGCCAGACGAACCGAGCTCTTTGATCCTCGTTCCGCAAGGCTACGCCGACTGGCTAGTCGCGCTGAAGGGGCGCATCCATACCGCCCAGCAGCGCGCGGCGCTGGCGGTCAATCGGGAGCTGGTGGGGCTGTACTGGCAGATCGGCCGCGACATTCTGGCGCGGCAGGCCGAGCAGGGTTGGGGCGCCAAGGTGATCGAGCGTCTGGCGCATGACCTGCGTGCTGCCTTCCCGGAGATGAAGGGTTTTTCGCCACGCAACCTCAAATACATGCGGGCGTTTGCCGAGGCTTGGCCGGACAAATCATTTGTGCAAGCGGTGCTTGCACAATTGCCCTGGTATCACCAGCTGGCCCTGCTGGACAAGCTGCCCGGGCCTGAAACCCGCCGCTGGTATGCCGCAAAGGCCATCGAGCACAATTGGTCACGCAACGTGTTGGTGCTGCAGATCGAGTCCGGCTTGTTGGAGCGTAGCGGTTTGGCCGTGACGAACTTCCCGGCCACCTTGCCCGCCCCGCAGTCCGACCTGGCCATGGAGTCGTTGAAAGATCCGTATCGCTTCGATTTCCTCGGCCTGGGCGAGCAAGCGCAGGAACGCGAGATCGAAGGCGCGCTGGTGCAGCACGTGACCGATTTCCTGCTGGAACTGGGCGCGGGCTTTGCTTTTGTGGGGCGGCAGGTGTTGCTGGACGTGGGCGGCGAGGAGTTCTTCATCGACCTGCTGTTCTATCACCTCAAACTGCGCTGCTACGTAGTAATCGAACTCAAGGCAGGCAAGTTCAAGCCCGAGCACCTGGGGCAACTGGGCTTTTATCTGACCGCGGTGGATCGGCAGTTGAAGCACGTGCAAGACAACCCGAGCATCGGCCTGCTGCTGTGCAAGAGCAAGAACAAGGTGGTGGCCGAGTACGCGCTGGGTGACAAGTCGCAGCCGATGGGCATTGCCGAATACAAGCTGGTGGAATCTCTGCCGCAAGAGCTGCAAACCAGCCTGCCGAGCATCGAGCAGATCGAGCGGGAGCTGGCCAGCGCTGTCAATGAACGCACCAGGGAATGATGCAATGACCCAAAGCATGCCGCGCTCCGAGCGCAACTCACAGAACCGCGTAGCGCGCCTGTTCGCTGACCCCGTAGACAAGGGCGGTCTGGGTTACGAGCACCTTGGCAATTGGAGCAAGCGTGAGAACAATCGGGCCATTGAAGTCGATCTGCTACGTGCCAATCTGGCAGAGCGCGGTTACGCGCCTGCCCATATCAGCGCCGCGCTGCAGAAGCTGGAAGTTGCGGTGGATGTCACCGGCATCACGCCCTATCAGGCCAACCTACGCACCTACCAATTACTGCGCTATGGCGTGCCGGTGCAGATTGCGGCCGGCAAATCGCACGAGACGGTACAGTTGATCGACTGGGCCCAGCCGCAGCGAAATCAGTTTGCCCTTGCCGAAGAAGTGACGCTGAAAGGCGGCAGCACACGTCGGCCGGACATCGTGCTGTACATCAACGGTCTGGCGGTGGCAGTGATTGAACTCAAGCGCAGCTCAGTGGATCTGGGCGACGGCATTCGCCAGCTGCGCAGCAATCAGGAGGAGGCGTTCAACCAAGGTTTCTTCAGTACGGTGCAGGTGTTGCTGGCCGGAAGCGACGCGCAGGGGCTGCGCTATGGCACCACCGGCACCCCGGAACAGTTCTTCGTGCAGTGGAAAGACGAACAACCATTGGCTGCAGTAGCGGCAGGCGCCTTATTGGATCGTCCACTGGCACAGATGTGTAGCAAGGTGAAGTTGCTGGACTTGATCCGCAACTTCGTGATCTTCGACGCAGGCTTCAAAAAGGTGCCCAGGCAGCACCAGTACCAGGGCATCAAGGCGGCCCAGGCGCGCATTGCCCAACGCGAGGGGGGGGTGATCTGGCACACCCAAGGCAGTGGCAAAAGCATCTTGATGGTGCTGCTGGCCAAGTGGCTGCTGGAGCATGACCCACAGGCGCGCGTATTGGTGGTCACTGACCGCGACGAACTGGACAAGCAGATCGAAGGTGTCATGCGCAATGCCGGTGTGATCGGTGCGGACTCCGCTTCGCCGCGCATTACCTCCCGAGCGGACTTTGTGCGAAAGCTGAGTGCGGCTTCGCCGCGCCTGCTGTGCGCGCTGATCCACAAGTTTGATGCTGCGGACCTCAAGGGCGAGTCGCCTGCGATCCATGGGTGCTTCTACGTGTTTGTTGACGAATGCCACCGCACTCAGGGTGGCAACATGAACAAACAGATGAAGCGCTGGCTGGACGATGCGATTTTCATCGGCTTCACTGGTACGCCGCTGCTGCGCAAGGACAGGCAAACCACCCGCGATGTATTTGGGACCTACATCCACACCTACAAGTTTCACCAGGCAGTGGCAGACAAGGTGGTGTTGGACCTGAAGTACGAGGCCCGCGACGTGCCGCAGCGGTTGACCTCGCGTGCGGCCATCGATGCCTGGTTCGAAAAGAAAACGCGAGGGTTGAACAACTTTCAGAAATCCATCCTGCGCAAGCGCTGGGCAACGATGGAAGAGTTGATGAGCGGTAAAGAGCGCAAGGACCGCATCGTTGCCAACATTATCGAGGATTTCAGCCTCAAGCCCCGCCTGGACAACGATCGTGGCACGGCGATTCTGGTGGCTGCGTCGATCTACGACGCATGCCATTATTTTCGGCTTTTCCAGAACACACATTTTAGCCCGCATGTGGGTGTCATCACATCGTTTGAGCCCAATCCGGCGGCGATCTCGAAAGCGTCATCGGGCAGCGACGATCGCTACAAATACGACACCTATAAGCAACATGTGCTGCGCGCTGGCCAAACAACCAAGCAGTACGAAGACGAAACCAAGCGCCGCTTCATTGAAGAGCCGGCCAGCATGAAACTGCTGATTGTGGTCAGCAAGCTGTTAACAGGGTTCGATGCGCCCAGTTGCACTTACATCTACCTGGACAACGAGCTGCATGACCACAACCTGTTTCAGGCCATTTGTCGTACCAACCGTCTCGATGGCGAGGACAAGGACTATGGCTACATCGTCGATTACAAAAAGCTGTTTGATGATGTGCAGCAGGCGATTGCGGTGTATAGCTCCGATGCGTTGGACATCGACGCCGGTAACGGTGGCGACAACAACATACAGCTAAAGAATTGGCTGGGCGAAGGTTGTAAACAGTTGGATGAGGCGCGCGAGGCGTTGCACTACCTGTGCGAGCCGGTCGAGCACCCTCGCGAAGTGGAGCAGTTCATCCACTACTTCTGCGGCCATGCGGGTGATCCGGAGGCGCTACTGGAGAGTGAGGCGCTACGTATTGCCTTCTACAAAGCGGTAGCGACCTATCTGCGCGCCTTTGCCGCAATTGCCCAGGACTTGGCCGAGGCGGGTTATTCCAATAGCGAGGCCGATACTTTGCGGTGCGAAACCGAGTTTTATGCCGAGGTTAGGTCTGCCATCAAGCATTGCAGTTGTGAGGAGCTGGATATCAAACCCTTTGAGGCTGATATGCGACATCTCATCAACACCTATGTCCATGCCGAACCGGCACAAGCATTAGGACAATTAGCCGAGCTGTCGCTGACTGAGCTGATCATCGAAACCGGCGTCCACGACGCCATCGCCAAAAAGCTCAACGAGAAGGGCAAGCTTTCAAAGAATGCCATTGCGGAAACCATCATCAACAATGTCCGCAAGACCATTATCCGCGACCGCCTGACTGATCCGCGATTTTACGAGCAGATGTCCAAGCTGCTCGACGATTTGATCCAACAAAGCCGCGAGAGCACCGAAGCCTACGAAGCATTTCTGAGGAAGGCAGAGGCGTTGGTGATGACCTGGCATGAGAGACAGCACGACAGTGATGAACCCACCATGCTGCGTGGCAATGCCGGCGCGCTTGTGATTTATCGCAATCTGCCGGACATCATTTCTGATGATGCTCAAGCTGGACATGGCGCTGTCCAGGAGCCGGAAGTGAATTACGGCAACCGCCTGGCCTTCCTAGCACTGAAAATCGATCGCCTGATGCATGACGAGGCTCCGGCAGGATGGCGAGGAGATGAAGCAAAGGAACGCATTGTGCAAAATGTCCTGTATCCGCTGACGGGCCGCAATCGCGAGGCCACGCTCAAGCTGTTCGAGCTGCTGAAAAGTCAGTCGGGCTATTGATGAAACAGACGCACATCCGCCTGGGCGAGCTGGACATTGCGGTCACCTTCAAGGCTGTGAAGAACGTCCACCTTTCCGTTCACCCGCCGCAAGGCGTGGTGACGCTGGTGGCGCCGACTGGCACACGGCTTGAAGTGGCACGCGCTTATGCGATTTCAAAGTTGCGTTGGATTCGACAACAGCAGGTGCAATTGCTGGCGCAGGTACGTGAAACACCCAGGCAGTTTGTCACCCGCGAGAGTCACTACATCTGGGGGCGACGCTATCTGCTTGCTGTGGTGGAGCGCGATACTCCGCCCGCCGTCAAAATGGACCACCGACGCATCACCCTGAGTGTGCGTCCCGGCACCGATGCAGGCAGGCGCGAGGCCATCTATCAACGTTGGCAGCGGTCGTTGCTGCATGAGGCGATCCAGCCGTTGATCGCGTACTGGGAAGGCCGTATCGGGGTAAAGGTGGAAGGCTATTTTCTCCAGCGCATGAAAACCAAGTGGGGGAGTTGCAATCACCTACGCGCCCACATCCGGCTCAATACCGAGCTGGTCAAAAAGCCGCGTGACTTGCTCGAATACGTGATTGTGCATGAGATGATTCATCTGCTTGAGCCAACGCACAATGCGTGCTTCATCGCCTTGCTGGACAAGCACTACGCTGGATGGCGAGACGCGAGGGCTGAGCTCAACGCCTTGCCCCTGGCGACATAGCCGACAGGTACCGCCCTGCTCACACTGCGATGATTTGAGTGCGGGCCGAGCTCAAGTCTGAAGGGTGCAAGCTCGCCGCTCCAACGTTTGCCTTGGGGTTGACGCTGGATTTGATGAGTAGCATGCTCAGCCTACGGAGCCTCGAAACTCCACACATAGCGGTACCCACCTCCGACAAACCGGTGGGTTTTTTGTGCCTGCATCTTTTTGTGGGTGCAACCGACGTGATGCCTGCGTCGGGAGGGCGGCTAATACAACACCCGCAAGGGGAATACGCCCGCCGGCTATGTGCGGTTTCGAGCCTCCCGACTTCCCGTCCGCCGCCTTGCGGCGGGCGGGCTGATTCCATGGAATGAGGAGCAGGCCATGTCGGACGTTGTACGCGATGCGCAGTCACACCCGGGCTACTACCTGCCAGAGGGCGCGCAATACCGCTTGCAGCAACTACGCGACCACATGCGGTTTCTGGCGCGTTTGGCACGGCCACGCACGCAGGCCGAAGAGCAGTTGCGGCAACCAGTCATCCGCATGGACGAGCTGGCGTGCTGCCTGGAGTTGCTGGCCGAGCAGGTAACGCAGGCATTGGCGCAGGTGCAGTGGCCCGCGCGCCTGGAGCCCGACGCCTCTGAGAACGCGCGTGCCGACGCTGGGGAGGCCGCATGAACCGGTGATGGCATCGCCCCGCACACGAAGGCGGGCCGGGGATGACAAGCTGCGTGATGCGCTTGCCTTCGGCATCACCGTGGAGCGGGTGGATGCGCTGGAACAGTTGCTGCTGACCAGCGCCAGTCAAGGCGATGTGGTCGCTGCCGGCAGCGTCGATCGGCTGGAGCTGCATCTTGCCCGCGCCGGGAAGCGCGATCTTCGATGCGGCCGGGCGGCAGGCGCCACGCGCACCATCCTGGACCAATGGGCACTGTATCGACGTTGATGCCCGTTCTTGTCTGCACCCTGCGCTCGTAGCGCCTGCGCGCAGTGGCGTAGCAGACACAAAAGCCGCCCATCGGTGTATGCAGTGGCCGCTCTGCAGAACCCGGTTGCTGCGTTTACAGAATGACCGGTCGTCAATTTGTCTTGGCAAGCGCCGCTTTCGCCAAGGCGGACATCAGCACTTTGGCTTTCTCCGGATGCTTGACCTCGTTCTCGCTTACCTGCTCCACAACGCTGAGTCCATCGGTCTGGATCTGTCTCGGCGTAAACAGCATGCCCGCCGCGCCGGGAACCGAGGCAAGTAGTGTCAGTGGATCGTACAAGTTGAGTTTGGTGACCTTCGGCCACACCTGGTCGAACGCAATGGCCTGTCTTGCGCCGTCTTGCGGGCTGTGCGCCGGCGGTAGCTCGTCTGCGGTGAACGTGCGAAAGAACCACGTCTGATCCAGTCCCGGAAGCAGCCCTGCCTGAATCCCTTCCCATAAGCCATTCAAGGCGTTCTTCTGCACGTCCTTGAGATAGTTGCCTACCGAATGCCGGCTCTGTGCCAAGGCTTCATAGAACGCGGGAGATACCGCCGTCTTGTAGGCAGCTTCCTTGGTGACGATGCGCAAGGGAATGTGCAGTTGCTGTGCCTTGCGATACAGGCCACGGGCTGCATCCAGATCTGTCGCATTGTTGTAGGCCCTGGCATCTGGCTGTACGTGGCCGTCATCATCCTTGTCCGGCTCAACACCTCCCATGATGGTGATGCGCTTGACGCGCTTGCGTACAAGATCTGGATGCGCATCGACCAGCGCATGGGCGTCGGTCATGCCTGCGATCACCACCATGTCCAGCCCCTGCGGTGCCTGCATCAGGCGCTGCCGCAGCGCTTGCAGGCTGTTGCCGCAGACCTCGGCCGGGTCTGCGCGCAGGACATTGCCTTCCTGCAGGAATTTAGCATGGTCCTTGGCCTGTTTTGCAGTCATCGGGTAATCCTGGCCGCGCGAAACACGTACCTCGGGTAGTTGCAGTTGGTTGAACACGCCCTTGGCAAGCCGGGCACGCTCCTCACGCACGCTGGCATCGCCCAAGGTCACCGCAACGTCGGTGAGGCGTACGAAGCCCGCCACCTGCAGATGCTTGCCGATGGTGTAGGCGACCACATCGTCGGGGTCCTTGTTTGGGTCGGTGAACAGCACGGTGTCACGCGGTGTCGCCGGCGTGTGGAAGCTGAGCTCCCGCAGCACCGCCGTTTCGTCGGACGTGAGGCACGTAGTACCTTCGGCCCCGAGTTCGGCGAGCATTCGGCGCTGCGCTGCCGTCAGTGGAGGGGCACTGAGCGAGCGTTTGAGGGCGGCAGCGCCCTGTGGTCTTTTCCGCGGCAAAGCCTGCAGCACCCGGTCTTGGGGCTCTGCGCAGGGCGGGTGTCGATCTGCCGCCACGGGTCCAGCGTGCTGAGCCGTGCGCTCGGTCGCCGCGGCCGTGTTTACGGGCATATGCAGTGTGGGTTGGTGCCTGATGGGGTCCATCTATTGTTCTCGCGTAGATGCTGGTCAACGGGACGATCAGCATGGATGCGGCGTCATTCCCTGGAATATCGAGCAGCGAAGGGCGCGGTAACTGCACGAAGCGGCGGTTGCCTGTTGCGCTGCTTCAATTATGAAATCGTGACCATCGACATAGTGACAGCGCGTAGTGATCTGCGGACACATCGCGTGTGCATCCTGCCATTGCAACATGGCTGCACACTGGCATCGTTGTCAGACGCTTGTCTTGTGACAGGTGGCCGCAGACGCATACGCCTGCGTGGTCGCTACGCCGATACCCTGCAACTGTGCAAGGTGGGAACCAGTCTGTTTCGTCAGGTGCTGCATGCTTTCGGTTATTCGCTTTACGCAAGGGCATCCAAGAGCAATATTGACGGCCAGTCAACTCGGTGAAGAGATGAAGCATGCGCCCTGCGAATCTGACAGTGGCCACACGCAGAGGGTCAAGACACGATCAACCTGAGATGCCAGCCGAGCAAGGCGTTGGCCCCTCCCAACAGCAGGCAGACCCCCACCAGAACAGGCAATTGACGGACAACCTGAGGCCACGGCCACCAGTGCGTGCGGCGCGCCTGAGGGAGCCGCACGTGCCCATCGGCGCACAGATCGCAGGCGTTGGAAGGTCGATGGCGCATGCTGGCACGCTGATGGCAGCTGCTTCGGTCGTTCCCACTGGCTTGGTCGCATTACAGGCGCCGTTCGCGGCAGCTTACGGTTACGCGACAGATGATCAGTACTCGAAGAACTATGCAATGGCTGCCTGTCCTCCTTTTCTGGCGTCGTTGGCTGCGTTGGGTGCGGCATATTCGATTGAACGTCTGATGGCCTGGTATCAGCAAGCACTATCTCAGTCTCCTGTGACGAAGGCAGCCAGGGCGGCCGAGTTGGGAACGACCGAAGCATGCTTGGACGAGGCCATCGACCTTGTCACCGCGCCCGATGCAGAGACGTCCGGCCCTGAAATGAGCGAAGGGGAGAAGCTTGCACTGGCCACGGATCTCATGCACCTGGCAACATCAGACCGTTCGCAGTTGCCTCCTGAACTCTGGAGTGCCGCCAGTGGGGTTGGCAACGATGCCAACGCGTTGGTGAGTCGCTTACTTGCGGCTGCACGAAGCCGCGCGGCTGCAGAGGCGCCTGCATCGTCCGGTGGTTGAAAGGCGACCTCACGCGTGATACGTCTGGGTTGCGCGGTGAACCATGTGTCACCTGCTAGGTGTTCAGCGCTACACCGGCGCAGACTTCAAAATCCCCGACAAGCTCTCGCGCAGGATCAGCTGCAGATGCATGCGGTTGAGTTCCATGCCGCTGGTCATCACGCTGTGCAGGCCGCCGCACATGGCGGCGACGGCGAAGACGCGGGCCTGGAATTCCTGTTCGCTGCTGGCCGGGTCGGCGTGGCCGCGCAGTAGCCGCTTGAGCAGGGCGCTGAGGTGTTCGATCAGCGATGCGCTCTGCCGGCGCATGAAGGCGGCCAGCACCGGGTCGCGCAGGGTGGCCAGGTGCAGTTCCAGGTCGATGCGCGTGCGCTTGATGTTGATTTCCTGCAGCAGCCAGTCTTCGAGCAGGCCGGCGATGAAATCCACCACGTGCACGTTGGCCGGGCGTTCCACCAGCCACATCTGGCGGATGGCGCGCATGTAGTTGCGCTCCAGCAATGCGCGCACCAGCGCGTCCTTGTCTTCGAAACGTTGCAGCAGGCTGCCGCAGCTGACCTTGGCGCGCTCGGCAATCAGCTCGAAGCTGGTGGCACTCAGGCCGATGACGTCGATGCACTGCTCGGTGGCGTCCAGCACCTCTTCCAGCAGCAGTTCTTCGCGCTCTTTTGCCGTGCGCAGCAACAGGACCTTGGACATGGGCAGCAGGGTGTCGGGGGGGCTGCAGTATACCGGCGCGGCGTTACCCGTCCGTTGCGTTCGCTTGTTGCCGTGCCATCAGTCATGCATGCGCGTGCGCATTGAAAGGCCTGTCACGGATGCGCTGGTCGACCATGTTTTCACGGTGGCTGTGCGACACGTGAGGTCGACGTTGTGCAGGAGAAGCATGTGAGTGAGAACAGTGCGGTAGCCGGTGTCTCGGCGCAGTGGCCGGCGCGGTTGTGGGTGGTGCGGCATGGCCAGAGCGCGGGCAACGTGGCGCGCGATGTGGCCGAGTCCAACGGCTCGGCCTTGATCGACCTGGAGCACCGCGATGCGGATGTGCCGTTGTCGGCGCTGGGCGAGCGCCAGGCCGAGGCGCTGGGGGCGTGGATGGCTGGTTTGCCCGAGCACGAGCGCCCCACGCTGATCCTGAGTTCCACTTACGTGCGGGCGCGCCAGACCGCCGCTGCGGTGGCGCGTGCGCTGGGGCAGCCGGCCGGTTCTGTCAGTGTGGACGAGCGTTTGCGCGAGAAGGAATTCGGCGTGCTCGACCGCTATACCACGGCCGGTATTCTTGCGACCTTTCCGGAGCTGGCCGAGCAGCGCAAGCTGGTGGGCAAGTTCTACTTTCGCCCGCCCGGTGGCGAGAGCTGGTGCGATGTGATCTTCCGCCTGCGCGGGGTGGTGGGCGATCTGCAGCGCAACCATGTGGGCGCGCGCGTGCTGATCGTGGGGCATCAGGTGATCGTCAATTGCTTCCGCTACCTGATCGAGCGGATGGACGAGGCCACCATCCTGGGCATCGACCGCGAGGGCGATGTGCCCAATTGCGGCGTCACCGAATACGCGGCTGCGGCCGATGGGCAATCGCTGGAATTGCTGCGCACCAAGTTCGTGCCGCCGGAGCTGGCCGACGAGCCGGTGACCACCGAGTCCGACCGCCCGGCCGGGGCGCGCTGATGGCCGACCCGCGCGTGCGCATGCTCACCGCGGCCGCCTTGCGGGCGATGCCGTTGCCGGCCCCGGGTGGCGACAAGGAGCAGCGTGGGCGCGTGTTGATCGTGGGTGGCTCGATGCGTGTGCCGGGTGCGGTGCTGCTGGCCGGCGAGGCGGCGCTGCGCACCGGTGCAGGCAAGCTGCAGATCGCTACCGCTGCCAGCGTGGCGCCGGGCATGGCCCTGGCGGTGCCGGAGGCGCTGGTGCTGGGATTGGCGCAGAACCGGCAGGGCGAGATCGTGCGCGGGCACCGCGCGCTGGACGGGGCAATGGCGGCCTGCGATGCGGCAGTGATCGGGCCGGGGATGGCGTCGTCGGCCACCACCACGGCGATGGTCAGGCGCGCCGCCGAGCAGGCGGTGTGCACCTTGGTGCTGGATGCCGGTGCATTGTCGCGTGGCCTACGGGCGCCGATCGGGCGGCCATTCGTGTTGACGCCGCATGCGGGCGAGATGGCGACCCTGGCCGGCGACGACAAAGCGGCGGTGGAAGCGGCACCGGGCGCGTACGCGCTGAAGTTTGCGCAGAAGCTGCGCAGCGTGGTGATCGTCAAGGGCGCGGACAGCTTTATTGCCGGGCCGGATGGAGTGGTGTGGATGCATCGCGGGGGCGCGTCCGGGTTGGGCACGTCCGGGTCTGGCGATGTGCTGGCGGGATTGATTGCCGGGTTTGCCGCGCGCGGCTGCGATGCGTTGACCGCTGCGTTATGGGGCGTGTTTGTGCATGCGGCGGCGGGCAGGCAGTTGGCCAGGCGGATCGGGCCAGTAGGATTTTTGGCGCGCGAGCTTGGGCCGGAAGTGCCTGGGATTCTGGATCGGTTGGCGCGCCGGTGATCGACGCTCGTCGTTGATGCGGCGCGCAGACCAAAAGCCCTTCTCCAGCGGGAGAGGGGTTGGGGTGAGGGTACGTTTGCTGGGGTCGTGAGGCTGTCTTTCCAGAGGGGGTTTATGTTGTTGCCTTGATTGCCGGGGGCGGGTTGCACTCTGAGCAGACGTACCCTCATCCGGCCCTTCGGGCCACCTTCTCCCGAGGGGAGAAGGGAGTGCCCGATGGTGGAAGGGTGCAGGGTTGCGCTCGTTTGTGGCGCGATGCTGCGCCGCGTTGGTCGGTTAGGCTTGGTCACCAACCTGGGAGGGTGCACGGTGAAGCGAGCGATTGCGTGGTCGGTGATGGGGGTTCTGGGAGTTTGGGGTGCTGCGACTGAAGCTGTTTTGGCATCTGCATCTGCATCTGCATCTGCAACAACAACAGCAACAGCAACAGCAACAGCAACGACCGCAGCCCCAGCAACGCCGATTCCGATGCTGGCATCGACGGCATCGGCTGCATCTACGCCCGCATCGACGGCGGTGGAAGCTGCAGGTGCGGATGCTGCCACTTCGCCAGCAGCACCCGTAGGCGCACTACGCGTCTACACCTCTGCCCAGGGCGCAACGCAGCAGATGCGCGTCAGTACCGCTGAGGCGCCCAGGGCCGGGCATGCGTTGACCGAGAAGGAGAACTCCATCTTCGTCAATCCGCAGCGGCGCTTCCAGGAGGTGCTGGGCATCGGCGGGGCGATCACCGATGCCAGTGCCGAGACCTTCGCCAGGCTGCCCAAGCCTGCGCAGCGCGCATTGCTCACTGCCTACTACGACCCACAAAAGGGCATCGGCTATACGCTGGCGCGTACCACCATCCACAGTTCGGATTTCAGCAGCGGCAGCTACACCTACATCAAGGAAGGCGATGCGGCGCTGAAGAGCTTTTCGGTCAGGCACGATCAGCGTTATCGCATCCCGATGCTGCGCCAGGCCATCGCGGCGGCCGGCGGCAAGTTGACGACATTTGCCAGCCCGTGGAGCGCGCCGGCCTTCATGAAAGACAGCAACAACATGCTCAAGGGCGGCAAGTTGCTGCCCGCGTATGCGCCGGCCTGGGCCACCTACTACACGCGTTTTATTGCGGCCTACGAGAAGGCCGGCATCCCGATCTGGGGCATCAGCCTGCAGAACGAGCCGATGGCGGTGCAGACCTGGGAGTCGATGGTGCTTTCCGCCGAGGAAGAGCGCGACTTTTTGAAGAACCACCTCGGCCCGACCATGGAGCACGCCGGCTATGGCGACCGCAAGATCATCGTGTGGGACCACAACCGCGACATGATACTGCACCGCGCGCATGTGATCTTCGACGATCCGGACGCGGCCAAGATGCCTGGGGCATGGGCTTCCACTGGTACGAGACCTGGGCCGGGTTCGCGCCGATGGTGGAGAACGTGGCGGCGGTGGCACAGGCGTACCCGGACAAGCCGCTGTTGCTGACCGAAGCGGCGGTGGAAAAGTTCGACCCGGCAAAGTTGCAGTACTGGCCCAATGGCGAGCGCTATGGCACCGCCATCATCAACGATCTCAATCATGGGGCGGTGGGCTGGACCGACTGGAACATCCTGCTCGACCAGCACGGCGGGCCGAACCACGTGGGCAACTACTGCTTTGCGCCGGTGCATGCCGACACGCGCACCGGCGAGGTGACTTACACGCCAAGCTATTGGTACATCGGCCACTTTTCCAAGTTCATCCGCCCCGGTGCGCGGCGGGTGAGTGCGGCCAGCAGCCGCAGCAATCTGGCAACGACGTCCTTTATCAACACCGATGGCAGCCTGGCCACGGTGGTGATGAATGCCACCGATGTTGCGCTTCGGTACAACCTGTACGTGGGCGATGCATCGAGTGAATTGGAGATTCCGGCGCATGCGATCCAGACGGTGGTGATGCAATAAGCGCGGACTGTGGGCGGAGCTTTGGTAGAGATTGCGTACCCTCATCCGCCCTTCGGGCACCTTCTCCCGGTGGGAGAAGGGAAGCTTCGCATGATCGAAGCCGTCTCTGCGTAGCTGGTCGAACTACCTTGCGGTTCGGTCTTGCTGATGCATCAGCATTCGAGACTGCCGCCAATACCAAAAACGCCACCGAGCAACACCCTGCGGACCGCTGCGCGTGCAGCGATCGGCAGGGTTCTGGTGGCGTGACGTTGGAAGCGCGCTTTAAGCTAACTCAGGACAGCAGCAAGCCGCCGGTGGCACCGAATACTTCGCCAGTGACGTAGCTGGACTCTTGCGAAGCCAGGATCACATACAGCGGCGCCATCTCCACCGGCTGGCCGGCACGCTTGAGCGGGGTTTCCGAGCCGAAGTCGGGAATCTTTTCCGGCGGCTGGCCACCGCTGGGTTGCAGCGGGGTCCACACCGGGCCGGGGGCGACCGCGTTGACGCGGATGCCCTTCTCGGCGACCTGCTGGGCCAGGCCCTTGGTGAAGTTGACGATGGCCGCCTTGGTGGACGCGTAGTCCAGCAGCGTCGGCGAGGGCTGGTAGGACTGGATCGAGCCGGTGTTGATGATGGATGCGCCCGGCGGCAGGTGCGGGATGGCCGCCTTGCACAGCCAGAACATCGCGTACACGTTGGTCTTGTAGGTGGCGTCGAACTGCTCGGTGGTGATGTCGGCGATGTCTTTCACCGCGGTCTGCTTGCCGGCGATATTGACCAGCAGATCCAGCCCGCCAAGCTCCTTGACCGCGCGTGCGACCAACTGGTTGCAGAAAGCCTCATCCTTGAGATCACCGGGGATGCTGATCGCCTTGCGGCCTTCGGCCTCGATCAACTTCACCACCTCCGCAGCGTCCTGTTCTTCTTCCGGCAGATAATTGAGCACGATGTCCGCGCCTTCGCGCGAATAGGCGATCGCAGTGGCGCGGCCGATGCCCGAGTCGGCGCCGGTGATCAGCGCCTTGCGGCCCTTCAGGCGGCCGAAGCCCTGGTAGCTCTGCTCGCCGTGGTCGGCCTTGGGCTGCAATGCATGGATGGTGCCCGGCGCTTCCTGGGTCTGCTCGGGGAACCTGGGCTGCGGAAACTGGGTGAGCGGGTTCTGCATTTCATACTGGTTCTTGGTGCTGGACATGCGCTGGCTCCTGCAGTGGGGGATGGCAGGGCCGCAGCGTGCTGCGGCCGATGCAGTGCAGTCTGGAAACCACGGCGATGCGTGCGGGTGAACGAATGTTGTGCATGATGTGAACGCGCCACGCAGATGGCGCGCGTGCGGTGCTGCTGCGCCGTGCACGCAGGCCACGACCGGGAGGACCGCAATGCAGTGTGTAGGGATCGATGGCGCCGGCAGCGGCTGGCTGGCGGTGTGGCAGGCCGGCGATGGATTGCAGTTTGCCGGCTACACTACGGTGGCCGCGGTGGCGAGCGCATTGAGCGACGTCGCTGTGCTGGGCGTGGACATTCCGATCGGTCTGAGCGAGCACGCGCCACGCGCTGCGGATGTGCAGGCGCGGCGCTTTGTGGGTGGGCGCCGCGCATCCAGCATCTTTGCCGCGCCCTTGCGCGGCATGCTGCATGCACCCACGCAGGTAGAAGCGTCTGCGTTGCATCGGGTGCTGGACCACGACGGGCAGCGTGGCTTTGGGGTGCAGTCGTTTGCGCTGCTGTCGAAGATTCGCGCCTGGGACGATGCCTTGCGCGCCGATCCGGCGTGGGCGGAGCGCGTGTTCGAGGTGCACCCGGAGGTGTCGTTCGCCGTGCTCGCCGGCGGGCACGGCCTGGCGGCGGGCAAGAAGAGCAGTGCGGGCCACCAACAGCGCGCCGCCTTGCTGGGCCAGTGCTATGGCGCCAGGCAGGTGGCCGCGTTGCTGGAGCGCGTGCCGCGTGCGCTGGCCAAGCCGGACGATGTGCTCGATGCCCTGGTGGCCTGCTGGAGCGCGCAGCGCATTGCCGCAGGTACCGCCGGCAGCCTGCCGGCGGTGGTGGAGCGTGATGCCTGCGGGCTACGCATGGGCATCCACTACTGACTCAGCGCGTCTGCGTCGACATCGAATACGGCCGCTGCGCCGGATCGGTGGCCCATTGCGTGTTCGGCGTGGCCTGCATGCGGAAGCGCAGTTCGCCGCCGGCCTGAATTTCTTCGTGCGTGAGGTAGGCGCGGGTCAGCGGCTGGCCGTTGAGGGTGGCGCTGCCGACGTAGCTGCGCGCCTTGCTCAGGCCATCGGCGATCACGCTGAAGCGCTTGCCATTGGGCAGCCTGAGCGTGGCGCGCGGCAGGAACGGGCGGCCGATGATGTACTGGTTGCTGCCCGGTGCCACCGGATAGAAGCCCAGCGTGGTGAACACGTACCAGGCCGACATCTGGCCGAGATCGTCGTTGCCGGCCAGGCCTTCGGGGCCGGCGTGATACTGGGTGTCCATGATCTGGGTCAGCCGCGCCTGGGTGCGCCAGGGCTGGCCGGCGTAGGCGTACAGATAGGCGACATGGTGGCTGGGTTCGTTGCCGTGCGCGTACCAGCCGATCAGGCCGGTGATGTCTTCCATATGCGCGAACACCTTGGGGTCGACCTTGGCATCGAACACCGCATCCAGGCGCGCCAGCAGCTTGTCGTCGCCGCCATGTGCGGCGGCAAGCCCGGCGACATCCTGCGGCACATACCAGGAGTATTGCCAGGCATTGCCTTCGGTGTAGTCGCTGCCGTAGCCGCTAGTGGATGGATCGAATGGTTCGCGGAAGTTGCCGGCACGCGTGCGTGCACGCATGTAGCCTGTAGCGGGATCGAAGGCGTGCTTCCAGTTGCTAGCGCGCTTGCTGAACTCCGCGGCGATGGCGGGCTTGCCGAGCTTGTCGGCCATGCGCGCGATGGTCCAGTCGTCGAAGGCGTATTCCAGCGTCTTGGACGCGGCTTCGCCTTCTTCGTCGATGGGCACGTAGCCCAGCTCGCGGTACTGCGCGATGCCGTCGTAGGGGCCGTAGTTGGCGCTGGCGACCATGGCATCGAGCGCTTCGTCGGCATCGAAGCCGCCGATGCCTTTCATGTAGGCATCGGCGATGACCGGCACGGCGTGGTAGCCGATCATGCACCAGGTTTCCAGGCCGTGGAACGCCCAGACGGGCAGGATGCCGTAGGCGCTCTCGCGGCGCGAGGCGAGCAGCGAGTTGACCATGTCGCTGCTGCGTTGCGGCGGCTGCACCAGGGTCAGCATTGGATGCAGGGCGCGGTAGGTATCCCAGAGCGAGAAGGTGGAGTAGTTGGTCCAGCCATGCGCCTGATGCACGGCGTTGTCCGGCCCGCGGTACTGGCCATCGCTGTCCATGAACAGGGTGGGGCCGAGCAGGGTGTGATACAGCGCGGTGTAGAGCTGGGTGCGCTGTTGCGGCGTGCCTTGCGCATCGATCGCCGACAGTGCCTGTGTCCACTGCGCGCGCGCATCGGCGCGCACGCGGTCGAAATCGAAATCGGGCACCTCGGCATCCAGATTGGCGATGGCGCCGGCCTCGCTGACCGGCGACAGCGCAAGCTTGACCACCAGCGGCGTGCCATCGTTGGCAACGTCGAACACGCCGACCAGCTGCCGGCCTTCGATCTGTGCGCGCTGCGCGGGGTTCTTCTCGCCCGGCGGCGGAAAGCCCTTGTACGGGACGTCCTGCTCGGTGTCGTGCAATTGGGTGGCGGTGAGCGGGCGGGAGAAGCGCATGGCGAAGTACAGCTGGCGGCCGGGTGCCCAGCCGCGGGTTTCGCGAAAGCCGGTCACGGTGCCATCGCCGCGTACGCGCAGCCGCGACCACTGCACCTTGCCGGGGTAGTCGTACAGGCTGGTGCGCAGGTCCACCAGCACATGCGCCGGCGTGCCCTTGGGGAAGGTGTAGCGATGCACGCCCACCCGCGCACTGGCGGTGAGTTCTGCGCGGATGTTGCGGTCTTTCAAGGTCACCGCGTAATAGCCGGGTTGCGCCTGCTCGCTGGCATGGTCGAACTGCGCGGTGTAGCCGCTACCCGGCGTGGCGGCGTCGCCGCGTTCGAGTCTGACCTGTCCGGTCTGCGGCATCAGCAGCACATCGCCCAGGTCCGAATGCCCGGAGCCGGAAAAGTGCGTGTGCGAGAAACCGACAATCGTGCTGTCGCCATGCCGGTAACCGGCGGCCCAGCCATAGGCCTCCTTGCGCGGCTTGATCTGCGTGTCCGGGCTCAGCTGCACCATGCCAAACGGCAACGTGGCGCCGGGATAGGTGTGGCCTTCGCCACCGGTGCCGATCAACGGGTCGACCGCGCTGAAACCCGCGTCGTCCCCACGTGGCGCCGCGTTGCCGGCAAAGCTGACGCAGGCGGCAAGCAGCGCCAGCCAACGCAGGGGAGAGAAGGCGATTGAGCGATGCTGCATGCGAACGGTTCCAGGCGGATGCAGCGCCGGACCGTAGCACAGCTGTCGGGCCTGATCGCATGACGTCCATGCCTGCATCGTTGAGCTTGCTAACCCGTGCGCGGCGGGCGGCGGTGATGCGTTCGCTTGTCCATGAGAGGTTGCCGGCGTTGCGCGCAGGAGACAGCGGGTGCGCAGAGCGGTCGCCTTTCTGCACGGAACGAGCGCAATGCCAGCAGCTGCGAGAGAGCGTGCGAATGCGGGGCTTCGGCTGCGGGCAATCGCAACGCCGGGCTGCTGAAATCGCGCGAACCGTCCGCATATCACCCGGATGGATCTGTTCGATACTCCCACCGCGCCCGTGCAGCTGCTGCACGATACGCAGGGCGGCGTGCGCTACTGGCCGCAGCTGCTGGCGCCTGCCGTGGCGCAGCAGTGCTTTGCCGCGTTGCGCCAGGCGACCGACTGGCGCAGCCAGCGCCGCGAGATGTACGACCGTGTGGTGGAGGTGCCGCGCCTGCTGGCCTCGTATCGGCTGGATGCACCGCTGCCGCCCGGGCTGCCGTTGCAGGCGCTGCTCGATGCGGTGCAGGGCGTGCTGCCTGCGCCGTACAACGCGGTGGGCCTGAATCTGTATCGCGATGGCCGCGACAGCGTGGCGATGCATCACGACAAGCTGCAGACGCTGCTGGCGCCGTATCCGATTGCATTGGTGTCGCTGGGCGGGACGCGGCGGATGCAGCTGCGCGCAAAGGACGGCAATACGCGTGCGATCGGTGTGGAGCTGGCGCCCGGCAGCCTGCTGGCGATGAGCCATGCCTCGCAACTGAGCCACGAGCACGGCATCGCCAAGACCGCACGTGCGGTGGGCGAGCGCATCAGCGTGGTGTTTCGCGTGCGCCCGGCCGAGCGCATGGCCGCCGGCTGGCACGGGCCGCACTGGGAGCCGGCACAACCGTAGCGTGGCTGACACAACATGGCGCACGCTTGTCGGCGTGCTGCGGAGCAACCGAGCAACGGGAGTAACAGCAGCAACCGGAGCAACCGAAGCGTTCGAGTGCTGCGTACGCTGTGCGGGTCCAGGGCCGTGTTCGCTTGGCCGCCAGCGCAGCAGCTAGGTCGGCCACCTGCTGCGCCCACGGTTGCGACTGATTGTGTCGCTCACCGTGCTGAGCGTGCGGTACCACCGTCACCCGCCTGACGCGCGGTGCCTGCGCAAACACCGCACTGGTTTGCCCGAGCGTGCTGCTTATGCATGCGCGCCCTGTCGCGCCCGGCATGGCCCGTTCGGATGATTGCCATCACCCTCACGGCTGGCCATGCTTGCATGTACTCCCCCCTCAGCGTCGCCACTCCATGTCCCTGGCCGATACCCGCCACCATCAGATGTTTCCCGAGCTGGACCCGGGCCAATTGGCGATCACGCGGCGGTTTGCCAGCGGGCCGGCGCAGCGTTTCGATGCGGGCGAGATCGTCTTCGAGGTGGGCGATGCGCACGCGCCGGTGTGGGTGGTGCTGGAAGGCGCCATCGAAGTGGTACGGCGCGACGGGCTGGGCAACGAAAAGCCGGTCACCTCGCATACGCCCGGGCAGTTCACCGGCGAGGTCAGTCAGTTGGCCGGGCGCGCATCGCTGGCCGGAGGGCGTGCCGGGCCGCAGGGCTGCCTGGCGCTGCCGTTCGACACCGCGCATCTGCGCGCGCTGATGATCAGCTCGGCGGAGGTGGGCGAGGTGGTGATGCGCGCGTTGATCCTGCGCCGCGTCGGCCTGATCGAAGGCGATGCCTCGGGCTCGGTGTTGATCGGCGAGCCGGACGATCCGCATCTGACCCGGCTGCAGGGCTTCCTGACCCGCAACGGTTACCCGAACACGGTGATCGATGCCTCCGACGAGGAAGGCCGCGCATTGGTGCAGCGCTTCGGCATCCAGGGGCAGGAACTGCCGGTGATGGTGTGCCCGAGCGGGCGGGTGCTGCGCCAGCCCAGCGATGCCGAGGCGGCGCATTGCCTGGGCATGACGCCGGACATCGACCCGCACAAGCGCTATGACGTGGCCATCGTCGGCGCCGGCCCGGCCGGTCTGGCCACGGCGGTGTATGCGGCCTCCGAAGGCCTGTCGGTGCTGGTGCTGGACCAGCGCGCCATCGGCGGCCAGGCCGGCGCCTCGGCACGCATCGAAAACTATCTGGGCTTTCCCACCGGCATTTCCGGCCAGGCGCTGGCCGGGCGCGCCTACAATCAGGCGCTGAAATTCGGTGCCGAGCTGGCGATTCCGATCGAGGCCGGCACGCTGGAATGCGGGCGCGACGATGGTGCGCTGAAGCTGGATCTGGCCGACGGCAAGCAGCTGCTGGCCAGCACCGTGGTGGTCGCTTCGGGGGCGCGCTACCGGCGCCCGGAGATCGACGGGCTGGAGCGTTTCGAAGGCCATGGCGTGTCGTACTGGGCCTCGCCGGTGGAAGCGCGGCTGTGCGAGGGCGGCGTGGTGGCGCTGGTGGGCGGTGGCAATTCCGCCGGCCAGGCGGTGGCGTTCCTGGCGCCGCGGGTGAAGGAGCTGCACCTGATCATTCGCGGCGAAGGGCTGGAATCGTCGATGTCGCAATATCTGATCGACCGTATTGCCGCGCTGCCGAATGTGCAGCTGCACACCGGCACCGAGGTGTCCGCGCTGGAAGGCGATCCGGAGCGCGGGTTGCAGGCGGCGATGCTGCGCACGCGCGCCGACGGGCAGACCGCGCGGGTGGAGTTGCGGCATCTGTTCCTGTTCGTCGGCGCCGACCCCAACACCGGTTGGTTGCAGGAATGCGTGGAGATGGACAAGCGCGGGTTCGTCGTCACCGGCAACGCGCGCGGCGATGGCGTACCGGCCTGTCTGCCGCTGGAAACCAATCGCCCCGGCGTGTTCGCCATCGGCGATGTGCGGGCCGGCTCGGTCAAGCGCGTGGCTGCGGCGGTGGGCGAGGGCGCGGCGGTGGTCGCGCAGATCCATCAATACCTGGCACATCTGGCCAACCCGGTGCCGGCGTCCGAGCTTGCTGGGGAATAGGGAATCGGGATTCGGGATTCGTGAATAGGGATTCGGGAAAGCGGCTTGCGTGCTGTTCGAGTTCTTCGGGTGCTGAGGGGGCGGCGGTTCGCTTGCTTCGCGCATACGCAAGCGCCCGCTCACTCCGGCCAGTGCACCTGCGGCAGCTGGCCGATCGTCGGGCGGGCGAACAGATAGCCTTGCTGCAGGTGGATGCCGATGTCGCGCAGGGTGCGGTATTCCTCGGGGTGTTCGATGCCTTCGGCGATGACGGCGATACCGAGTTCTTCGCACATGCGGGTGGTGTGGCGGACGATGGCCTGGCGGCTGCGGTCGGCGTCGATGCCGCGCACCAGGGCGATGTCCAGCTTGAGCAGGTCCGGCTGGAAGTCGGCCAGCAGGCCGAGGCCGGAATAGCCGGCGCCGAAGTCGTCGATGGCGGTCCTCAGGCCGCGCGCCTGATAGGTGCGCATGATGTCGAGCAGGTGCGCCGGCTCGGCCAGGTGTTCCTGTTCGCTGACCTCGAAGATGATGGCGTCCAGCGGCCAGCCGTACTGCGCGGTGGCCGAGAGCGTGGCGCGCAGGCAGTGTTCGGGGTTGTAGACCGCGTTGGGCATGAAGTTGATCGACAACAGGGCCGGCAGCGCGATCTGCGCGGCGCATTCGATCGCCTTGATGCGGCAGGCCTGGTCGAAGGCGTAGCGGTTGCGCTCATCCACGGCGGCCAGGATGCTCCCGGCCGATTCGCCGTTGAGCCCGCGCACCAGCGCCTCGCCGGCGTAGATGCTGCGGGTGGACACGTCCACGATCGGCTGGAACGCCATGGTGATCGCGGTGGGAAAGTCCTGGCCGTCGCGGCAGGCGTTGCAAACGGGGAGCGTGGGCATGGCTGAGCAATCGTGCGGCGTGGAGGTAGCCTAGCGGTATCGGCCGCAACAGCGCGTCATTGAGTCTGCACACGCCTCCTCGCGCCATCCTCACCTGGGGCGCCACCGGGCTCGGCGATAATGCGCCATACCCCGCATCGGACGCCCCATGACCGCTCTCACCGAACGTTACGCCCTGGCCGTGGACTACGCGCGCATCGCCCATGCCGGGCAGGTGCGCAAGGGTACGCAGATTCCGTATCTGAGCCATTTGCTGGGCGTGTCCACGCTGGTGCTGGAATGCGGCGGCGACGAAGAGCAGGCCATCGCCGGGCTGCTGCACGATGTGGTGGAAGACTGCGGCGGCGGTCACGAGGCCTCGATCCGCGCGCAGTTCGGCGATGCGGTGGCCGACATCGTGATGGCGTGCACCGACGCCACCGCCGAAGACAAGGCCGAGGTGGACAACACCGCCAGCGCGCGCAAACGCGACTGGCGCGAGCGCAAGCTGGCCTATCTGGAGCACCTGCGCAACACGCCCGAGCGCGCCTTGCTGGTATCCGGCTGCGACAAGCTCTATAACGCGCGCAGCATCGTGCAGGATCTGGAAAACCCGGACGTGGGCCAGGACATCTTCAAGGTATTCACCGCCGGGCGCGCCGGTACGCTGTGGTACTACGGCGAGCTGGAGGAGATCTTTCGCACGCGCGGCGCGGCGACTGCACGGCTGTTCAGTGGCGTGGTGGCGCGCATGCAGGCGCTGGCGGAGGCCGGCGCGCAGCCGGTGCCGGCGCACGCGCTGGGGTGATCGGGTTGTAGAGCGGCTGGTTTGTGAGTTGGCTGCAGGGCCCTTGCCCGCCCACCGTCGCGGGACACGCCGCAAGTACGTCCATGTAGGCTCTTACGCGGCATCCATGCCGCGTAAGGTCCCGCGACGGTGTGCGGACAGGGACCAGTTGAGTTGGCCGGCGCGCATGGTTTTCAACAAAGCAGCCGGCAACTGTCTTGTGCGGTGTCCTCGCCGCTTGCGGGACCGTGTGGGGGCATGGATGTCGCCACCTGGCCCCCACGAACGGGTGTACGGCATAGCCCGCGAGCGGTGAGGGCGCCGCGCCTTCGACCGATGCATTCCAGAGCGATCAGCGAGTTGCTTGAGTGGAGCGCCGCAGGGCTCGCCGTCACCACTGACACCGGCTGTATGCGGCACGCGGTAGGCTGGCGCATTGTCGAATGTCGGTGTGTCACCCATGTCCAGCGCAGCGTCGTCTTCCTCCGGCCTGGTGCGCGTGCGCGGTGCGCGCGAGCACAACCTCAAGAACGTGGACGTGGACATCCCGCGCGATGCGCTGGTGGTGTTCACCGGGGTGTCCGGCTCGGGCAAGTCGTCGCTGGCGTTCGGTACCGTGTTTGCCGAAGCGCAGCGGCGTTACCTGGATTCGATCTCGCCGTATGCGCGGCGCCTGATCGACCAGGTCGGCGTGCCGGAAGTGGATTCCATCGAAGGCCTGCCGCCGGCGGTGGCCTTGCAGCAGGCGCGCGGCGCGCCGAGTGCGCGCTCGTCGGTGGGCAGCGTCACCACCATCTCCAATTCCCTGCGCATGCTGTATTCGCGTGCGGGCAGCTACCCGCCGGGGCAGGCCATCATCTATGCCGACGGCTTTTCGCCCAATACTCCGGCCGGTGCCTGCCCCACCTGCCATGGCCTGGGGCGCATCTACGATGCGACCGAGGCGACCATGGTGCTGGACCCCACGCTGAGCATCCGCGATCGCGCGGTTGCCGCCTGGCCCGGTGCCTGGCATGGCCAGAACCAGCGCGACATCCTCACCACGCTGGGCCATGACGTCGATCTGCCGTGGCACACGCTGCCGAAGAAGACCCGCGACTGGATCCTCTACACCGACGAGCAACCGGTGGTGCCGGTGTACGCCGGCTACAGCCTGGACGAGGCCAGGCGCGCGCTGCGCCGCAAGGAGGAGCCCAGCTACATGGGCACCTTCACCAGCGCGCGGCGCTACGTGCTGCACACCTTTGCCACCACGCAGAGCGCGCAGATGAAAAAGCGCGTAGCGCAGTACCTGATCAGCACGCAGTGCCCGCAGTGCGAGGGCAAGCGGCTGCGGCGCGAGGCGCTGTCGGTGACCTTCGCCGGCCTGGACATCGGCGAGCTGTCGCGGCGGCCGCTGGACGAGGTGGCCGACCTGTTGCGCCCGGCTGCGGAAGGTGCCGGTGGCAAGCGCAACGACAGGCGCAGGCAGGCCGATACGCATCCCGAGCAGGCGATCGCCGCGCAACGCATCGCCGCCGACCTGCGCGCGCGGATCGAGGTGGTGCAGGCGCTGGGCCTGGGTTATCTCAGCCTGGAGCGCAGCACGCCGACGCTGTCGCCGGGCGAGCTGCAACGGCTACGGCTGGCCACGCAGATCCGTTCGCAGTTGTTCGGCGTGGTGTATGTGATGGACGAGCCATCGGCGGGCCTGCACCCGGCCGATGCGCAGGCCTTGCTGGGCGCGCTGGATCAGCTCAAGGCCGCCGGCAATTCGGTATTCGTGGTCGAACATGAGGTGGATGTGATCCGCCACGCCGACTGGATCGTCGACGTCGGCCCGGCTGCCGGCGTGCACGGTGGGCAGGTGCTGTACAGCGGCCCGCCCGCGGGGCTGGAGCAGGTGGAGGCCTCGTCCACGCGCCGTTACCTGTTCGGCACCCCGCCGCAGGTGCACAGCCATGCGCGTGCGGCCACCGGTTGGCTGCAGCTGCGCGGCATCACCCGCAACAATGTGCGCGAGCTGGATGTGGACCTGCCGCTGGGTGTGTTCACCACCGTGACCGGTGTGTCCGGCTCGGGCAAGTCGTCGCTGGTGAGCCAGGCATTGGTGGAACTGCTGGCCGCCCATCTTGGACAAACCCAGGCAGAGGAGGACCAAGCGGTGGACCCGCTGGAGCGCGGCACGCAGGTGCCGCTGGGGGGGGCGATCGTCGGCGGGCTCGACCAGGTGCGTCGCCTGGTACGGGTGGACCAGAAACCGATCGGCCGCACGCCACGTTCGAACTTGGCCACCTACATCGGCCTGTTCGATCCGGTGCGCAAGTTGTTCGCCGCCACACCGGCCGCGCGCCGCCGCCGTTACGACCCGGGGCAGTTTTCGTTCAATGTCGCCAAGGGCCGCTGCGCCACCTGCGAGGGCGAGGGCTCGGTGCATGTGGAATTGCTGTTCATGCCCAGCGTGTACGCGCCATGCCCCAGCTGCCACGGCGCGCGCTACAACGCCAAGACCCTGGAGATCGCGCTGCGTGGTCACAACATCGCGCAGGTGCTGGCGATGACCGTGGACCAGGCGGCCGGCTTTTTTGCCGACGACGCCAGCGTGTTGCGCCCGTTGCAGGTATTGCGCGAAGTGGGGCTGGGCTATCTGCGGCTCGGCCAGCCGGCCACAGAGCTGTCCGGCGGCGAGGCGCAGCGCATCAAGCTGGCCACCGAGCTGCAACGTGCGCAGCGGTGCGACACCGTGTACGTACTGGACGAGCCGACCACCGGCCTGCATCCGGCCGACGTGGATACCCTGATGCGTCAGCTGCAAGGCCTGGTGGAGGCGGGCAATACGGTGATCGTGGTCGAACACGACATGCGCGTGGCCGCCAGCAGCGACTGGGTGCTGGACATGGGCCCGGGCGCGGGCGGTGCGGGTGGTACTGTCGTGGCGGCGGGCGCGCCGGAGGCAGTTGCGCGTCAGCGTGGCAGCCGCACTGCGCCGTTCCTGGCGCAGGTGTTGCGCCGAAATACGATCGGCTGACAAAGCTTTCGAAGGTTGTAGCGATGGCGTCGGCATGTTGGCCAGACGCGCCTTCGGTGACGAGTGAATCGATGTCGGCATGGCAACGGGTTGCTCGCATCGAAGAACGCCGATCAGACCGCACCGCGTCTCATCGCATCGCAGGGTACGGCATCACCGCTCCTAACCATGCATACCGACCAACTCGACGGGTCCTTGCCCGCCCACCGTCGCGTAAGCGCCTACAGGGACGTACTTGCGGCGTGTCCCGCGATGGTGGGCGGGCAAGGGCCCTGCAGCAGACCCGCAGATCGTCCGCTGTAAACCGAGGCAGACGCACCGTCCAATCTCTCAAGACCCAGTCCCCTCTCAAGACGACCGAGAGCGTGAGCGCAATGGGGATGTGTTCCCGAGCCAACCTGGGCGCGATGCCGTCTGCGTGAGCGAGACACGCCCCGCATCCGTCCCCTGAGCTGAGCCATGCCGATTGCGGCTGGCGCTCAGCCCATCAATTCAAAACTCGTAGACACGCCCTCGGCCTCTGCAGAGGGCGCCACCCAGAGATCGAATACGCCAGGCTCTACCGTCGGCTTCAATGCCTGGCCGATAAACAACAGGTCCTCACGGCGCAGCACGAACTCCACCACCGCGCTGCCGCCCGCCGGCACGGCCAGCTTGCGGAAGTCCTTCAGCTCGCGCACCGGGCGGGTGATGCTGGCGCTGCGGTCGCGGATGTAGAGCTGCGCCACTTCCTCGGCATCGCGCGTGCCGCGGTTGTGGATGCGCGCGCTGATGCGCAGGCTGCCGGTCGCCGCCATGCGTGCATCGCTCAAGCGCAGCTCGCCGTATTGGATGCGGCCATAGGTCAGGCCATGCCCGAACGGAAACAACGCGGCATTGGGCGCGGTGCGGTAGCGGGTCTTGAACGGCTGCAAGGCATCCGGGCGCGGGTCGGCACGGCCGCTGGGCTTGTGCGCATAGCTATAGGGCACCTGCCCGGCGGTATGCGGAAAACTCACCGGCAGGCGCCCGGACGGACCGTGCGCGCCGAACAAAATATCCGCCAGCGCGGCGCCCGATGCCGAGCCCAGGAACCAGCCGACCAGGATCGCCGGCGCCTTGAGCACCGGGCCATCGATCACCAGCGCACGGCCGTTGCTGAGCACCACCACCACCGGCGTGCCGGTGGCTGCCACTGCGGCCAGCAGCGCTTGCTGCACGACGGGAATGACGATCTCGCTGCGCGACTGCGCTTCGCCGGAGTAGCGCATCGGTTCGCCGATCGCCAGCACCGCCACATCCGCGGACGCCGCTGCGGTGACGGCCGCCTGCGCGCCGCCGGGCAGGCCGTGTTCGAAGTCGCAGCCTTCCACCACCTGCAGGCTGCCGGGGTTGCCCAGCCGCGCGCGCACTGCGGTGGCCAGGTCGTTTCCGCTGTCGTCGCCGCCGAACAGCGTCCATGGGCCGGCGCTGTCGGTCCAGTTGCGTGCCATCGGCCCGATCAGCGCGATGCGTTGCCCCTGCGTCTTCAGTGGCAGCAACTCGCCATCGTTCTTGAGCAGCACGATGGATTTGCGCGCCGCCTCGCGTGCCAGCGCCAATGTTTCCGGGCGCCGCTGCCGCGCCTGCGCGCGTGCCGGCACGATGCGCAGGAATGGATCGTCGAACAATCCAAGCTCGGCCTTGAACTGCAGCACGCGCCGCACCGAGGCATCCAGTTGCGCCAGCGTCACGTCGCCGGCGGCCACCAGCACCGGCAGATGCTGCAGGTACAGCCCGCTCTGCATGCTGATGTCCACACCGGCCAGGAACGCCAGCCTGGTCGCCTCGCGCGCATCGCTGGCAAACCCGTGCCCGATCAATTCCAGATCACCGGTGTAGTCGGACACCACCAGGCCGCGGTAGTCCCACTGGCCGCGCAATACCTCGCCCAGCAACCAGCGATTGGCGGTGGCAGGGATGCCGGCGATCTCGTTGAAGGCCACCATCGTGGTCACTGCGCCGGCATCGAAGGCAGCCTGGAACGGCGGGAAATAGACCTCGCGCAGGCTGCGCTCGGAGATGTCGACGGTGTTGTAGTCCAGCCCTGCCTCGGCGGCTCCGTAGGCCGCGAAATGCTTGGGGCAGGCCGCAAGTGCGTCGGCATGATCCAGGCCCTCGCCCTGGAAGCCGCGCACGCGGGCCTGCGCAAAGCGCCGGCCGAGCAGCACGTCTTCGCCGCTGCCTTCCACGCCGCGCCCCCAGCGCGCATCGCGCGCGATATCCACCATCGGCGCGAAGGTCCAGTCGATGCCGACCGCACTGGCCTCCAGTGCGGCCGCACGTGCGGTGCGTTGCGCCAGCGCCGGCTCGAAGCTGGCGGCCTCGGCCAGCGGCACCGGAAACACCGTGGTGAACCCGTGGATCACATCGGCGGCAAACAGCAGCGGAATCTTCAGGCGGCTCTGCAGCGCGGCCTGCTGCAGTTGCTGATGCCACAGCACATTGGAGCCATTGAAGATGCCGCCCACCCGCCCGGCACGCGCGGCGGCAAGCTGGCCCTCGGCGGTGGGCACGGTATTGACCGGATTGGCCGCCGCGGCCGCATCGGTCTGCTGCGCCGAACCGGACAGCGTCAGCTGGCCGGCTTTTTCTTCCACGCTCATGCGCGCGATCAAGGCATCGATAAAGGCCGGCGCCGCGGCCGCACGGCGCGGCAGCGCAACCCCCACCGGCACCTGTGCCAACACTGCTGCCGAAGCGGTGCCCAGCAGCAACCCACGACGCGTGATCCCTTTCCGCATGCCCGCCATCCCCGTCTGTCCAGGCCAGACGCTAACGGATCGCCAGCGAAAAGCCGTGATGCGCTGCACGATGGGTGTCGGGCGGGCGGTCTCGGCAACGAGTGCAGCAGCACAATGCCTTCACCGTTTCCGCACTAGCGTGCGCCATCGATCAACGGCGGTCAGGACACACGATGCTGGACGTGGAAACCCGTGTGCGCTTCTACGACATGATGCACCTTGGCATGCCGTGGTGGGAGTTCGTGCTGCGTGCGGTAGCGGTCTATACCGTGGTCCTGCTGCTGACGCGCATGACCGGCAAGCGCGCGCTGGGCCAGTCCACGCCGTTCGACGTGCTGCTCATCGTGCTGCTGGGAACCGCGGTGCAGAACTCGTTGATCGGCAAGGACGTCTCGCTGCTGGGCGGCATGATCCTGGCGGCCACCTTGCTGGTGTTGAACTGGCTGGTGGGCATGGTCACCGCGCGCAGCCGGCGGATCGATACCTGGGTGCAGGGCACCCCGGCGCTGCTGGCGCGTGGCGGGCAGATCTACTGGAAGGAACTGGTCCGCCACAATGTCAGCTACGCCGATTTCGAGGTGGCAAAACGCAAGGCCGATTGCCGCGACGATGCCGATATCGACATGGCGATCCTGGAGACCTCCGGTGAGATCAGTATCCTGAAAAAGCGCTAGGCCGACGACGGCTGGCGTGCAGGGAAACCGCTGCCATCGCAACGCGATGGCAGCGTGCCGGACGATGGGAGTGCGCCGTCACCCGGAACACGCCTTGCCGTCGTGACCTGCCAGGTGCAGGCCTCAGTCCGCCATCACCTTGTCCGGCGTCATCGGGGTGCTGCGGATGCGCTTGCCGGTGGCATGGAAGATCGCATTGCAGATCGCCGCCGAAACGCCGACCAGGCCGATTTCGCCCACGCCTTTCGCGCCCAGGCTGCTGACGATGCGGTCGTCCTCGTCGGCGAAGATCACATCGATGTCGTGGATGTCGGCGTTGGCCGAGACGTGATACATCGCAAAATCGTGATTCATGAAGCGGCCGAAGCGATGATCGGACTGGGTGTGTTCGTGCAGCGCCTGGCCGATGCCCCAGACCACGCCGCCGACGATCTGGCTGCGCGCGGTGATCGGGTTGAGGATGCGCCCGGCGGCAACCGCGCTGACCACGCGGGTGACGCGGACCGTCCCCAGTTCTTCGTCCACCCGCACTTCCACGAACACCGCACCGTGGGTGGCGCGGGTGTACTTGCGTTGCTTGAGCACATTGGGCAGCAGCAGGAACTTGTCCTCGATCCGTTCCAGCTGAGCGGCGCGCAACAGCTCGGTCAGCGCAATGGTGGTGCCGGCATCGGCGCGCAAGGCCAGCGTGCCATCGGCAAACACCACCTCGTCCAGCCTGGCCTTGCCAAAGCGCGAATTCGGCAACGCCTGGGCCAGGCGCAGCAGCCGCGCGCGCAGCTTCGCGCAGGCGCCATCCACCGCCGAGCCCACCGTGGCCACATGCGAGGAGCCGCCTTCGATCGGTGCGACCGGCAGGGTCGAATCGCCGAGCTGGAAGGTGACCTGTTCCAGCGGCAGGCCCAGTGCTTCGGCCGCGATCATCGCCATCACCGTATAGGTGCCGGTGCCGATATCGCTGGCTGCGCTGCTCACCACCAGCCGGCCGTCGGCGTGCAGCACCGCATGCGCGCGCGCAAACATCTGCATCGCATCCCATTGCCCGGTGGCCATGCCCCAGCCGACCCACTCATTGCCTTCCTTGCGTGCGCGCGGCTGCAACGGGCGCTGCGCCCAGCCAAAGCGGTCGGCACCTTGCTGGTAGCACGCGCGCAGCGCCTTGGTGGAGTAGGGCTTGTCGTCGGCCGGGTTGACCTCGGCATAGTTCTTCAGGCGCAGCGCCAGCGGATCCATGTCCAGCTCGTAGGACAGCTCGTCCATCGCCACTTCCAGCGCATGCACGCCATGTGCGGCACCGGGTGCGCGCATGTCCATCGGGCTGAATTGATCCAGACTTACCAGGTTGTAGCCCAGATGCACGTTGTCGCAGGCATACAGCTGCCCGCTCCAGTTGACCACCACTTCGACGTAATCCTCGATGCGCGAGGTCTCGGCAATGGCCTCGTGCCAGATCGCGCGCAAGCGGCCATCGCGGTCGGCGCCGAGCTTGAGCCGCTGCAATGTCTCCGGGCGATGGCCGAAGGTGAACATCTGTTGCCGCGTCAGCACCACGCGCACCGAGCGTTCCAGCAGGATCGAGGCCATCACCGCCAACGGCAACTGATACTGCGGGCGCAGCCCGGAGCCGAAGGCGCCGCCCACGTACGGATTGCGCACGGTGACCTTGCGCTTGCTCAGGCCGAACACATGCGAGACATACCAGCGGCTGTTCTGCGAGCCCTGGGTCTTGTCGTAGATGGTGAAGTGGCCATCGGCGTCGCGGATCACCGTGGAGGCGAACAGCTCCATCGGATTGTGGTGCTCCACGCCGCTGTAATAGTCGGCCTGCACCTGGGCAGCGGCATTGGCAAAGGCGGTGTCCGGCTCGCCCTTGTCCTTGGGCGGCGGCGAGAAACCGGCCTTCATGGCCTTGGGCTTGTGCGCACGGTCCAGGTTGGTCATCAGGTTGGTATCGTGCGGGTCCTGCAGCAGTTCCACTTCCACCAGGTGGGCCGCGTGCCGCGCCGCTTCAAAAGTGTCGGCCACCACCAGGGCGATTGGCTGGCCGCTGTACAGGATCTTGTTGTCGTACAGGGGCCGGAACGGCGAGCCGGCCGGCGCGGTCATGTCCTTGTAGAACACGTCCATGCCGCGCATATGCGGGCGGTTTTCATGGGTGACGATCTCCAGCACGCCCGGCACCGCACGCGCGGCATCAAGATGGAAGGCGACGATCTCGCCCTTGGCGATGCTGCTGTTGACCACCACGCCATAGGCCAGATCCGCGACCGGCCATTCGGCGGCATAACGTGCCTGGCCGGTGACCTTGGCACGCCCGTCGATGCGGGTGACGCCGGTGCCGGTGGGGCGATAGCCGGTGCCGCTGTCGGCAACCGGCGGACTCAGGTCGTTGTTGGGTACGTCGGTGCTGCGTGCGTTCATGGCGCTTCCTCCAGCGCGCTGGTGCGCCCGCGGTTGTCGATGGTGCCCTCGCGCGCAACGCTCAATGCACGCACGATGGCGCGGCGTGCCAGCGGCAGCTTGAAGGCGTTTTCGCCTTGCGGTTGCGCACCCTGCAGCAGCGCATCGGCCAGGCGGCCGAAGGTGTCGGCGTTGGCCGGTTGGCCAACCAAGCGTGCTTCTGCCTCGGCATTGCGCCAGGGCTTGTGCGCCACGCCGCCCAGGGCCACGCGCACCTCGCGGATGCTGCCGTCCTCGGCCAGGTCCAGCGCGGCCGCCACCGACACCAGCGCGAACGCATACGACAGGCGCTCGCGGATCTTCAGGTAGGCGCTGTGCGCAACGAAGCGCTGTGCATCGGGCAGGTCGATATGCACGATCAGCTCGTCCGGGGCCAGGGTGCTGTCCAGCTCCGGGTGCTCGCCAGGCAGGCGGTGGAACTGCGCGAACGGGATGTCGCGCGCGCCGTTGGGGCCTTGCACGTGCACCACCGCGTCCAGCGCAGCCAGTGCGACGCACATGTCCGACGGGTGCGTGGCAATGCACTGCGCGCTGGCGCCGAGGATGGCGTTATAGGTGGTGAGCCCGCCGATCGCCGAGCAGCCGGTCCCGGGCGCACGCTTGTTGCAGGGGGTGGCATGGTCGTAGAAATACAGGCAGCGGGTGCGCTGCAGCAGGTTGCCGCCATTGCTGGCCATGTTGCGGATCTGCGGCGAGGCGCCGGCCAGGATCGCCGCGCTCAGCAAGGGGTAACGCGTCTCCACGTCCGGGTGATAGGCGGTGTCGGCGTTGCGAGCGAGCGCGCCCAGGCGCAGGCCGCCTTCGGGGAGCGCACTGATGCCGTCCAGCGGCAGGCGATTGATATCGACCAGGCTGCCTGGCCGCATCACCTGCAGCTTCATCAAGTCGGTGAGATTGGTGCCGCCGGCGATCAGGCGCACCGGGGCGTCGGCGGGCACCGGGTGCGGGTCGCTGCCGCGCACCGACAGGGCCGTCAGCGCCGCATCGACGCTGTCGGCGCGCGTATAGGTGAGCGGGATCATCCCGGCACCGTCCCGGGCGTCCACGGTGTGGCGGCGCTCTCGCTGCTGTCGCTGGGCTTGCCCATGACCTGCATCACCGCATCGGTGATCTGCGGGTAGGCACCGCAGCGACACAGATTGCCGCTCATCAACTCGCGCACCTGGTCGCGATCGTGCGCCTTGCCTTCATTGATCAGGCCCACTGCCGAACATAACTGCCCGGGCGTGCAATAGCCGCACTGGAAGGCATCGTTGTCGATGAACGCGCGCTGTAGCGGATGCAGCTGTTCGCCCTCGGCCAGGCCTTCGACGGTGGTGATCTCCGCACCGTCCTGCATGACCACAAGCGTCAGGCAGCTGTTGATGCGGCGCCCATCGACCAGCACCGTGCAGGCGCCGCATTGGCCGTGGTCGCAGCCTTTCTTGGTGCCGGTGAGGTCGAGCCGGTCGCGCAGTAGATCGAGCAGGCTGACCCAGGCTTCGATTTGCAGTTGATAAGGCTGACCGTTGATGCGCAGGTTGACCGGGTAGGTCGGCGCACTGGTGGCGGCAGTTGCCGGCGCCGTGTCATGCGCAGTGGCGGGTGAGGCAGTCATGCGAACCCCGTGGCGATGGCTGAGGAGGGCCACCACCTTGACGGCGCTAGGGTCAAGGCGGAGTGACCACGTGTGCGATGCATGCCGAGACGACGCTTGGCTACCGCATTCAGCAGCGGCGTTGCGATCACTGCGCGCTCGCGCTTGCATGCGTTGCTGTGTGTGCATGCATTACGTGTGGCTTGCAAGCAGTCGTTGCTGGGCTGAATTCGTCAGGTTGCGCATGGGTTGGCGCGTCTTTATCCCAGCTGCTGCGACGCACCGCCGTTATCCTTGCGGCATGACGACGAGGTGGCAGCAATGAGCCGGCGCGGCGGTAGCGCAGATCTTCCCTTGCATGGTGGACGCGTTCCGCATTGGTTGGGTGAGCGCATGACGCGGCTTGGCACGGTGATGTGCGAGGCGATCGTGCACACCTATGGACGCGATGAATTGTTGCGGCGGCTTGCGCACCCGTTCTGGTTCCAGTCGTTCGGCGCGGTGATGGGCATGGACTGGCATTCGTCCGGCATCACCACCAGCGTGATTGGCGCACTCAAGCGTGGGTTGACGCCGTTGTCTGGCGAGCTGGGCATCCATGTGTGTGGCGGGCGCGGCCGGCATTCGCGTGCCACGCCTGCTGAATTGCTGGCAGTGGGCGATGCGGTCGGGCTCGATGGCGCCGCATTGGCGCAGGCCAGCCGGTTGGTCGCCAAGGTGGACAGCGCCGCAGTGCAGGACGGCTTCGATCTGTATCTGCACGGCTTCATCGTCAGCGACGACGGCCGCTGGGTGGTGGTGCAACAAGGCATGCACGGGCAGCGCAAGCAGGCGCGCCGGTATCACTGGCTCTCCGAAGGATTGAGCAGTTTTGTGGATGCGCCGCATGCCGCCATCGATGGTGCGCATCAAGGCAACATCGTCAATCTTGCCGACCACCGCGCGGCGGCTTCGCGCGATGCGCAGGTGGAGCTGCTGCATGGCACGGCGCCGGATCAGCTGGCACGCCATTGGCAACGCATTGCCGGTGTGGAAGCGCCCGCAGCGGCCGCTGCTGCGCAAGCTCCGGTCACCGGCGATCTGTTCGCCGGGCACGCCTGGGATCCGGCGCAGCAACCGCATCTGTGCATGCCCGACCATCATGACGTGCGCAGCGAGAACGTGATCGTCCGCCGGCTGCATGCCAGCCTGGCCGCAGCCGCCGAAGCGGGGCCGCGCGATTTCACCGCATTGCTGCAGGTGCCGGGCGTGGGCGCGCGCACCTTGCGCTCGCTGGCGATGGTGGCCGAAGTGGTGCACGGCACGCCCTGCCGTTTCAGCGACCCGGCGCGCTTTTCGCTTGCGCATGGCGGCAAGGACCGGCAACCGTTCCCGGTGCCGACGCGCGTGCTCGACCACACCATCGGCGTGCTCAAGCAGGCGATGCAGCAGGCCAAACTGGGCAACGGCGAACGCTTGCAGGCGATCGCACGGCTGGATGCACAGGCACGTCGCCTGGAAGGCGCTGCACGCGGGCCGACGGTGGAAGACTACATCGCGCAGGAACGTCGCGATTCGCATCGCTACGGCGGGCGTAGCGTATTCGGGTGGGAACAGGCACCGGAGCAGGCGCACGCGCACGCAGCGCAGGCAACCCAGGCGCGTGCAGGTCGGCGATGAGCGTGCGCGAACGTAGCAGCGCACCAGTCGCCATCGACGGGCGTTGCTTCACCTACGTGTTCCCCTGCCAATGGGAAGACCATTGCAAGATCGGTTTTTCGCGGGATCCGGTGGGGCGTATCGGCAGCCTGCATTCGCGCTGGTTCGAGTTTTTCGATCTGGAACGCGGGTTGCTGGTGGAAGCCGAGCGCGAGCGCGATGCACGCGATCTTGAGCTGCAACTGCGGCGTCCGCTGCTTGCGCACAACGCACCGGCACCGATGACGATCCGCGCAGTGGCCGGTGGGCATACCGAATGGTTTCGCGGCGTGGGCGAGGCGTTGGAACATGCCGTGGCCGGGTTGCAGCAGCAAGGGTATCGCGTGTTCGTGCTGCGCGATTGGCTGCAGGCGGCGATGGCGCAGCGCATCGATCGGCTCTACGACTGGACCGCAGTGCAGTTGAGCGCGGACGAGCTGGATGGCCTGACCGGTCCCACGCCGGCGCAACGCGCGCTGCGCGATGTACTCGATGGCTGCCGCGCATTGGATTTACCCGTGCAGGCGCATCTGCCCGAGCACATCTGGGTCTGGTACTGCCGTCACGCGTAATGACTTTGCCAACGCGTTGACGTGCGCCGGCCCAGCATCGCCTCACTCTCGAGGAGTGCCATATGCAGATTGCACAACTGACATTGACCGACGCGTTCAAGGTGCTGTTTTCGGTGCGCCAGGTGCAGGCCGCCGAAATGGTGATTGCGCCGGGCCAGGGCGAAGGCGGGCCCGACAATCGCCACCGTGGTGCCGATCAATGGCTGTTCGTAGTGGACGGTACCGGTGTGGCGGTCGTCGAGGGGCAGACGCATGCGCTGCAGGGTGGTAGCCTGGTTGCCATCGAGCGCGGTGAAACGCACGAGATCCGCAACACCGGGCAGACACCGTTGAAGACCGTCAATTTCTATCACCCGCCCGCCTACGATGCGCAAGGCGAACCGTTACCGGCCGGTGAGGCGTAGGGGTGATCGCTGGGCAGTTGCGCATGGAGTTGATGCGGTCAGCCGCTGCGCAAGCGTCTGCGTTGGCGAGGCGTCACCTACGCTTCAACGCCAGGTGAGCGTCGCGTCCACCGTGCATTGACGCACGGCTTGTTACATCGGGCTGCCATCCGCCGCCTGAGAAGTGCCATGCCACAGACCAAGACGCGCCGCGCTGCCGCCAAGGACAAGCGCGAAGGAAAGTCGGCCAGTACCCAGGCCGGAGAATACGTGAAAGAAGAAATCGACCAGGTGCGCGAAGGCGCGCACGGCGTGAAAAGCACCAAGCAGGCCATTGCGATCGGGTTGTCCAAGGCGCGCCGCGATGGCGTGGATGTTGCGCCTCCCAGTTCCGCGTCCAAGGCCACCAAGAAAAAAGCCGCGCAGGACACTGCAGCGGCGACTTCCAAAAAACCGGTGTCGCCCACACGCTCGGCAGGCGCCAAAAAAGCCCTGAAGACCGCCAGCAAGGGCACTACCGCCAAGAAGACGGTAGGCAAGCATGCCTTGTCCAGGCAGACCACGGACGCCGCAAAAAAACGCACGGCCAGTGATCGCTCCACAGCAGCGAAGAAAGCGGCAGAGACCAAGGGCCCGGCAGTGCGCAAGGCGGCCGCGAAGAAAGCGGCGGCGACACGGAAGCGTGCCGAGTAAGAGCGTCTGTGCCATGCAGCGACGTCAGCGCTGACTGATTGCGGCGTGGATCCAAGACTGCGCATGCAAATGCCAGACAAGCGCGTCTCGTGCCACAGGCCTGTTTTCAGCCGTAGTGGCCCTGCGGTTCGTGCACATGCGTGTCCGCGCGCAAACGCACGCGAGGTCGCAGCCATTGCGCAAACGTCGCTTCGCTCCACGCGCCATCGGCCAGGCCCATCATGGCAACGTATTTCTCTTCCTGCGAAGCGATGAGTTCGGCGCCGTTGAGTAGCAAAAAAACCCGGTAGCACACATGGGCAGTCCGTTTGTTGCCATCTACGAACGGATGATTGCGCGCGAGCCCGTAGGCCAGACTGGCCGTCAGCTCTACAAGATCTGGTGGAGGATCGCCGTAGGAAAACAGTTGCTGCGGGCGTGCCAGTGCCGAGGCCAAGAGTGCCTCGTCGCGCACTCCGCTTGCGCCGCCGTGCTCGCTCAATTGACGTTCGTGGATCGCCAATGCAAGTGCGTGCGTGATCCAGACCAGCATGCGCGTGTTCACTTGGCCAGCTTGTTCAGCACTTGGCGATCCTCGCGCATCACCTGCTCGGCCACATCCATCTGCGCCGCCAACGTCGGGTCGAAGGCGGTCAGCTTGATGCCATCGGGCGTTTCCAGTGCATAGAGGTCGTCGCCCTTTCCAAGCCGCAGACGAGCCAGTAACTCCTTGGGCAGGATGACGCCGGCGGAATTGCCGATGGCGGTGATCTTGAGTTTCATGAGGGTATCTCGCGTTATTACGTAAGTTATAACTTTATCGTCAGCCTGTCGCAAGCGGTGTGCTGAAGCGGCTCAGCAAGCCAATCTCGCCTGCTGCGACCGATGGGTGTACAAATGTACACCTTGTTCCATCCGGCTACCGGTCCCGATGCCACCACTGACCCCTCAACGTGCCGCCGTGTTGGCCTTCCTGCAGGAGCAGGCCCAGGCGGGTCTGTCACCCAGTCTGGCCGAGATCGCGCAGGCGTTCGGGTTCGCCTCGCGCAATGCCGCGCAAAAGCATGTGCAGGCGCTGGCCGAGACCGGGTTGATCGAACTGCTGCCCAATCAGAAACGTGGCATCCGCATGCCGGGTGGAACCGGGCGCGACGTCTTGCTCACCTTGCCGGTGCTGGGGCGGGTGGCGGCCGGTGTGCCGATCGGGGCGGATATCGGCCTGGACCGGCAGTTGTGGCTGGACCGCACGCTGTTTTCTTTGCGCCCGGACTATCTGCTGCAGGTCCAGGGCGATTCGATGATCGACGACGGCATCCTGGACGGCGATCTGGTGGGCGTGCATCGCAGCAGCGAGGCGCGCGACGGGCAGATCGTGGTGGCGCGGGTGGATGGCGAAATCACCATCAAGCGGCTGGAGCGCGGCGCCGAACGCATCCGCCTGCTGCCGCGCAATCGCGCGCATGCGCCGATCGTGGTGGCGGCCGATGCCGACTTTGCGATCGAAGGGCTGTACTGCGGCCTGATCCGGCAGGGCTGAGATGAGCCAGGAGCCCGCGCGCATCAGGCAGGACGGCAATGCGGCGGTGGCATTGCCGCTGGACGCCCTGCTGGCCGCACGCACGGTGTGGCGGGCCGGTCATGGCACCGCCATCGCCCATGGCGGCGAATCCACCGGGCATGCCGCATTGGATGCGCTGCTGCCGGACGGCGGCTGGCCGCGACGTGCGTTGACCGAGTTGTTGCTGCCCGCGCACGGCAGCGGCGAAATCGCCTTGCTGCTGCCCACGCTGGCGCGCATGACCGGCGCCAGCAGCCGGGTGGTGCTGGTGGCGCCGCCGTTCATTCCCTACGCGCCGGCCTGGCAGGCCGGCGGGGTGGTGCTGGAACATCTGGAAGTCGTGCAGGCCGAGCCGCGCGAGGCCTTGTGGGCGTTCGAGCAATGCCTGCGCAGCGGCGCCTGTGCGGCGGTGCTGGGCTGGCCGCAGACCGGCGATGCACGCGCATTGCGGCGGCTGCAGGTCGCCGCCGACAGCGGCAACTGCTGCGCCTTCGCGTTGCGCGATCGCCGGCATGCGGTCAATGCATCGCCGGCCGCGTTACGGCTGGAATTCCTGCCCGAGCGCGATGCCTGGCAGGTGCGCAAGTGCCGCGGCGGGCAGGTCCCGTCGCAGCCGTTGCGGCTGGCGCATTGAGGCGCGCGCATGTTGTGGGCCTGCATCTTGCTGCCGCAGCTGGCGCTGGACACCGTCCTCCGGCGTCTGGAAGAGCCGGACGCAGCGCTGGTGTTGGTGGAAGGGCCGGCGCAGTTGCGCAGCCTGCATTCGGTCAATGCAGCGGCGGCCGCCGCCGGCCTGAAAGCCGGCATGCGGCTGTCGGCGGCGCATGCGCTGATGGCCCACGTGCGCACCATCGATTACGAGACGCAGGCCGAGGCGCGCACGCAGCGGTTTCTGGCGGCCTGGGCGTACCGGCACAGTTCCCTGGTAAGCCAGCAATGGTCGCGCGCCATCGTGCTGGAGGCCGGTGCCAGCTTTCGCCTGTTCGGTCCCTGGCCACGTTTCGAGCGCCGCCTGCGCGATGAACTGCAGGCCCTGGGCTTCCGGCACCGGCTTGCACTGGCGCCCACGCCGCGCGCCGCGCGCGTGCTGGCCGGCCTGCGCGACGGCATGGCGGTGACGCAGTTGCCGGCCCTGCACGCCACGCTGGACAAGGTGCCGGTGCGCCGCGCCGCATTGCCGGGCGATGCCGGCGAGCGCCTGCAGCACATGGGCGTGCGCACGCTCGCCGCGGTGCGCGCCTTACCGCGCGACGGGTTGCGTCGGCGCTTCGGTGCGGGCCTGCTCGAGCATCTGGACCGCCTCTACGGCCAGGTCGACGACCCGCTGGAGTGCTACGCGCCACCGGACCACTTCGACCAGCGCGTGGAACTCGGCTACGAGGTGGAAACGCATCCGGCGCTGCTGTTCCCGCTGCGGCGCCTGATCGGCGACCTGTGCACCTACCTGTCCATCCGCGACGGCGGCGTGCAACGCTTCCTGCTGCGGCTGGAACACGAGGAAGGCGCCACCGATGTCGAGATCGGCCTGCTGACGCCGGAGCGCGCGCCGACGCTGTTGTTCGAGCTTGCGCGTAACCGGCTGGAGCGGGTGGAGATCGCGCGCCCGGTAGTGGCGATGCGCCTGCTGGCGCGGCAGCTGCCACCGTTCGTGCCGGCCATGCGCGACCTGTTCGATCAACGTGCGCAGCAATCGGTGGAGTGGCCGCAACTGCGCGAGCGCCTGCGCGCGCGGCTGGGCGATGAGGCAGTGTATCGCGTCCTGCCGGCCGACGACCCGCGCCCGGAACGCGCCTGGCGGCGCGCCATCGGCGATGCGCTGCGCGAAGCCCATGCACCGCCGCGTCCGCCGCGCCCGACCTGGCTGTTGCCGCAGCCGGTGCCCCTGCACGAGACGCAGCTGCGCATCATCTCCGGCCCGGAGCGGCTGGAAAGCGGCTGGTGGGACGACGACGAAGCGCGCCGCGATTACTACGTGGTGGAAACCGCGCGCGGCCGGCGCGGCTGGGCCTTTGCCGCACCTGGCCGGGTAGATGGCTGGATGCTGCATGGGTGGTTTGCATGATCGCCCGCATGTTCGTGCGGTATCGGAGCAGGTGCCGCCTGGCTGGGGGTTGCGGCTGGGCGCGCGTGGCCGATGCCGGGGCTCCAGGCAAAACGCAGCAGCATCCGCAACCGCGCGATCTGCTGCGCATTGCAAAAACTGTCTGGCGCAGCGCGCTGTTGAAGGCAGCCGTCCATGAGCTGGGATGACGCCGTCGACGGCGTGGACCGCGATACGCCCGGTGGGCGCATGCCGCGCGCCTGGACGGTCGCCGCGCGGTTGCGCGCGGCAAACGACGACATCGCCCATGCCATGGTTGCCGACGGGCTGCCAGCCTATGCCGAGCTGCACTGCCTGTCGGATTTCTCGTTCCTGCGCGGCGCCTCCAGCGCCGAACAATTGTTCATGCGCGCGCACCACTGCGGCTACAGCGCCCTGGCGATCACCGACGAGTGCTCGCTGGCCGGCATCGTGCGCGGCCTGGAAGCCTCGCGCGCCACCGGCGTGCGCCTGATCGTCGGCAGCGAATTCGCCCTGGTCGATGGCACCCGCTTCGTGCTGCTGGTGGAAGAGGCGCACGGCTATCCGCAGTTGTGCGCGCTGATCACCACCGCGCGGCGTGCGGCAGGCAAGGGCGCGTATCGGCTCGGGCGTGCCGAGGTGGAGGCGCAGTTTCGCGCGGTGGAACCCGGCGTGTTCGCGCTGTGGTTGCCCGCTGCGCAGCCGCAGGCCGAGCAGGGGGCCTGGCTGCAGCAGGTGTTCGGCGAGCGTGCATTCCTGGCGGTGGAACTGCACCGCGAACAGGACGATGCAGCGCGGTTGCTTGCCCTGCAGCTGCTGGCGCAGCAACTGGGCATGACCGCTCTGGCCAGCGGCGATGTGCATATGGCGCAGCGGCGCGAGCGCATCGTGCAGGACACACTGACCGCCATCCGCCACGGCTTGCCGTTGGCCGAGTGCGGCGCGCACCTGTTCCGCAACGGCGAGCGCCATCTGCGCACGCGGCGTGCCCTGGGCAACATCTATCCGGATGCGCTGTTGCAGGCAACGGTGGACCTGGCGCAGCGCTGCAGCTTCGATATCTCCAGGCTTGAATACACCTATCCGCGCGAACTGGTGCCGCAAGGGCATACGCCGGCGAGTTATCTGCGACAGCTCACTGAGGAGGGGATGCGTGAGCGGTGGCCGGATGGAACGCCGGCAAAGGTCCGCGCCGACATCGAGAAGGAACTGGCGCTGATCGCGCATAAGAACTACGAGGCCTTCTTTCTCACCGTGCAGGATGTGGTGCAGTTCGCAAAGTCGAAGAAAATCCTCTGCCAGGGCCGTGGCTCATCGGCCAACTCGGCGGTGTGTTATGCGTTGGGCATCACCGCGGTCAACCCGGATGAAACGCGTCTGTTGATGGCGCGCTTCCTGTCCGAAAAACGCGACGAGCCCCCGGACATCGACGTCGATTTCGAACACGAACGCCGCGAGGAGGTGCTGCAGTACGTCTACAGCAAGTACGGCCGCGAACGCGCGGCATTGGCCGCCACCGTGATCTGCTATCGCGGCAAGAGCGCCGTGCGCGATGTGGCCAAGGCGTTCGGCCTGCCGCCGGACCAGATCGCGTTGCTGGCCAATTGCTACGGCTGGGGCAATGGCGAAACGCCGATGGAACAGCGCATCGAAGAGGCCGGGTTCGATCTGGCCAACCCACTGATCAACAAGATTCTTGCGGTGACCGAGCAACTGCGCGATCACCCGCGCCATCTGTCGCAGCATGTCGGCGGATTCGTCATCTCCGACGAACCCCTGTCGCTGCTGGTGCCGGTGGAAAACGCGGCCATGGCCGACCGCACCATCATCCAGTGGGACAAGGACGATCTGGAAACGATGAAGCTGCTCAAGGTCGATTGCCTGGCGCTGGGCATGCTGACCTGCATCCGCAAGACGCTGGAGCTGGTGCGCGGCCACCGCGGGCGCGATTACAGCATTGCCACGCTGCCAGGCGATGACGCGCCGACCTACAAGATGATCCAGCGCGCCGACACGGTCGGCGTATTCCAGATCGAGTCGCGCGCGCAGATGGCGATGCTGCCGCGGCTCAAGCCTGCGCTGTTCTACGACCTGGTGATCGAAGTGGCGATCGTGCGCCCCGGCCCGATCCAGGGCGATATGGTGCACCCATATCTGCGCAGGCGGCAGGGCCGCGAAGAAGTGAACTACCCGTCGCCGGCGGTTGAAGACATCCTCAAGCCCACGCTGGGTGTGCCGTTGTTTCAGGAGCAGGTGATGGAACTGCTGATGCATGCCGCCGATTACAGCGAGAGCGAAGCGGACAATCTGCGCCGCTCGATGGCCGCCTGGCGGCGCGGCGGCGACATGGAACAGCACCGCGCGCGGGTGCGCGAGCGCATGCAGGGCAAAGGCTACGCCTCCGCCTTCATCGACCAGATCTTCGAGCAGATCAAGGGCTTCGGTTCCTACGGCTTCCCGCAAAGCCACGCCGCCTCGTTCGCCAAACTCGTCTACGCCAGCTGCTGGCTCAAGCGCCACGAGCCGGCGGCCTTCGCCTGCGGGCTGCTCAATGCGCAGCCGATGGGCTTCTATTCGGCCAGCCAGATCGTGCAGGACGCGCGCCGTGGCAGCCCCGAGCGCGCGCGCGTGGAGGTGTTGCCGGTGGATGTGCTGCACAGCGTCTGGGACAACACGCTGGTGGGCGGTCGGCCCTGGCGCAGCGACCAAGACCCCGGCGAACAACCGGCGATCCGGCTGGGCATGCGCCAGGTCGCCGGGTTATCGGAAGTGGTGGCACAGCGCATCGTCGCTGCACGCACGCAACGCGCCTTCGCCGATATCGGCGATCTGTGCCTGCGCGCCGCACTCGATGAAAAGGCGCGCCTGGCATTGGCCGAAGCCGGCGCCTTGCAGGGCATGGTGGGCAACCGCAACGCCGCGCGCTGGGCGATGGCTGGCGTGGAAGCGCGTCGGCCGCTGCTGCCGGGCAGCCCGCAGGAACGCGAGGTGGAGTTTGCGGCACCGCGCGCAGGCGAGGAGATCCTGGCCGACTATCGCTCGGTCGGCCTGAGCCTGCGCCAGCATCCGATGGCATTGCTGCGCCCGCAGATGCGGCAGCGGCGCATCCTCGGCCTGCGCGAACTGCAGGGCCGCGGTCATGGCAGCGGCGTGCATGTCGCCGGGCTGGTCACCCAGCGCCAGCGCCCGGCCACCGCCAAGGGCACCATCTTCGTCACCCTGGAAGACGAGCACGGCATGATCAACGTCATCGTCTGGTCGCATCTGGCGCTGCGCCGCCGCCGCGCGCTGCTGGAATCGCGCCTGCTCGCCGTCCGCGGCCGCTGGGAGCGCGTGGATGGCGTGGAGCATCTCATCGCCGGCGACCTGCACGACCTCAGCGACCTGCTCGGCGAGATGCAGCTGCCCTCGCGCGATTTTCATTGAAGCTTTGTCCGGTCTGCGATTGCTGCTAAATTTCGCGCTCAGTTTGCACACGACATGGAGCAGCACATGCGGAAGGGACTTCTTATTGCGGCCTTGGGGTTGCTGATGGCTGCCGGCACTGCCGCAGCGCAGGTGGATGTCGGCGCCTATATCAAAAAAGACAAGTTTGCCGATATCAAGCTGTCGCCCAGCGGCGCGTTCTTCGCCGCGACCGTACCGATGGAAGACAAGACCGCACTGGCGATCGTGCGGCGTTCGGACAACAGCATGGGCGCGACCTTTGTGCTGGAGAAGAACACGTATGTGAGCGACTTCGCCTGGGTCAGCGAGACGCGTGTGTTGATCTCCATCGCACAGAAATACGGTCTGCTCGACAAACCGTTGCCGACCGGCGAGCTGTATGCCATCAATGCCGATGGCACCGGTGTCGAGTTGCTGGTGGGCTATCGTGCCCGGGGCACCGGGCTTGGCACCAACATCAAGGTCAAGAAAACCGAGGCAGTTGCCGCATTCCTCACCGATACCTTGCCCGACGACGATCGCAACGTGGTCGTCGGCATCTGGCCGTTGTCAGGGCAGGACCCGTATACGCGCGCAGAAAAGCTCGACGTCAACACCGGTCGGCGTCTTCCGCTGGCGCGTGCCCCGGTTCAGCGCGCCAGCTTCACCACCGACCATCATGGCGAGGTGCGTTTTGCGCAGGGCGCAGGCTCGGACAATGTCAGCAAGCTGTATTACCGCGTTGGCGGTGGAACCGAGTGGACGCTGCTCAATGACGAACAGGCCAGCGGCCGCATCGAAACCCCACTGGGCTTTTCGCAGGACGAGCGCATTGCCTACCTGCGCGTGCAGGCTGCCGATGGCCCCGATGCGATCGTCGCTTGGGACATCCAGGCCAATCGCCGTGAACAGGTGCTGCGTGACGCAGTGGCCGATCCACTGGAAGTCATCTATCGCAACGGCACCACGATCCCGGTGGGCGCCATTTTCATGGCTGACCGTCCGCGCAGCCGCTTTTTCGACGAGCAGGGCCCCGAGGCGCGGATGTATCACAGCCTGGAGGCCGCCTTCGCCGGTAATGCCGTGCGTATCACCTCCAGTACCAGCGATGGCCGCTACGTCATGTTGCAGGTCGATTCGGGCAGCAATCCTGGCGATTTCTATGTGTTCGATACGCAGGAGAAAAAAGCCCAGCATGTGATCAGCCGGCGCGACTGGTTCGATCCCGAGCGCACCGCGACCGTGCAGCCCATCGCGCTGCAGGCGCGCGATGGCGTGCCGTTGCATGGCTACCTCACGCTGCCGCGCACTGGTGCGGCGGAGCACCTGCCGATGGTGGTGATGCCGCATGGCGGCCCGTTCGAGATCTTCGACAGCTGGCAGTTCGACGACGACGCGCAGTTGCTGGCGCAGGCCGGCTACGCGGTGCTGCAGATCAATTTCCGTGGTTCCGGCAACTACGGCCGCGCTTTCCAGCATGCCGGCGCGCGCCAGTGGGGCGGCACCATGCAGGATGACGTCACCGACGCCACGCGCTGGGCGGTGACGCAGGGCTATGCGGATGCGCGCAAGATCTGCATCTTCGGTGCAAGTTATGGTGCGTATGCAGCCCTGATGGGGGCAGCCAAGGAACCTGGGTTGTATGCCTGCGCGGCCGGCTATGTCGGTGTCTACGACCTGCCGATGATGTTCACCAGCGGCGACATCCAGAAGCGCGGCTCGGGCGAAAACTATCTGAAGCAGTGGCTGGGCGACCCGGCAACCCTGGCCGCACGCTCGCCGGTGCATCTGGCCAAGCAGATCAAGGTTCCGGTGTTCCTGGCGGCCGGCGGCGAGGACGAGCGCGCGCCGATCCAGCACAGCAGGCGCATGGAGGCGGCATTGCGCCAGGCCGGAACGCCGGTGGAAACCTTGTACTACGACACCGAAGGCCACGGGTTCTATACCGAACCGCATCGGCGTGCGTTCTATACGCAGTTGCTGGCGTTTCTGGCCAGATCCCTGGGCGGTGCCAAGGCCAACTGAAGGCCAACCAGTGGCGTCGAGGCGCGCATCTCCGGATCGTGTCGACTGCGCCGTGCACGATGACCGTCGCTACGCGCCCGGCGGAGCGGCCTGCCGCAAGGCGATGACGCAAAAGCCCGGGTGAATAGCCGCCCTGGCGGGTCATCGTCATCCAACCGGTCTGTGCTACACCATGCAGGCCGGCGCGGCCGCGCCGGCTGACCTTTCATCCACGAGGCGATCATGAAGTTGGAGGCGTTGTTCGACCAGTTGCATACCTTGCCCACCGTGCCCGAGGTGGCGCAGGACCTGATTGCCCGCTTCGACGATCCGGCAACCAATATCGATGTGCTGGCGCACACCATCGAGCGCGATCCGGTGATCGCCGCCAGGGTGCTGCGGCTTGCCAATTCGGCGCGCTTCCACGGCCTGCGCGACTCCACCAGCGTGGAAGACGCGGCCATGCGGCTGGGCTTCAACACGCTGCGTACCCTGGTGCTGGCCTCGGCGATGACCGGTGCGTTCCGCGCCGGCCCCGGCTTCGATCTGAAGGCGTTCTGGCGCCACAGTTTCGAGGTGGCCGGCATCTGCCGCCTGCTGGCGCGCCAGCACGGCCTGGATCCGGAAACCGCATTCACCTGCGGCATGATGCACAACATCGGCGAGTTGCTGATCCAGTCCGGCGCACCGGATTACGCCAGCGGCATCAATCACGACACCTCATCGGCCGGCCACGCCGCCGAGGAAACCCTGCAGCTGGGATTCGGTTACCCCGAAGTGGGCGCCGAGCTGGCGCGGCGCTGGCAACTGCCGGCGGTGATCCAGCAAGCCATCGCCTACCAGGTTCGCCCGGCCGCCGCGCCCGACGGTGCACGGATGCCGCTGCTGGTCGCCCAGGCAGTGCAGGTCTCCGATGCGCTGCACGCACACGGCGGCGCCACCCCGCAGGCATTGGACGCGCTGCGCGGACCGCTGATGGACGGCGTCGACCTGGAGGGTCTGTTCGCAACCTTGCCCGACGTCATTGAGGCCGATCGCGCATTCGCCGAACTGCTGCACTGAGGATCGGCCCCGTCGGGGGCTGCGCACGCGCGCCGCTGCGTCATTCCAGGCGCAGCGTCTCGAACGCGCAGTCCTTTGGGCTGCGGGTACAGACGTAGAACAGATCTTCTCCGGGTGCCGGTGGTTGATCGAGCAGCCAAACAGCGGGATGTTGGAGCGCGACGATCAGGTTGCGCTGCGTTTGCGGCGTTTGCTGGTCGAAGTAGGCCAGGTCGACGTCCTTGCCATTGCGCAAGGTATAGCTGCAATTGACCAGCACACCCGTGCTGGTCGCTGTATCGGACCGCTTGCCGTAGTACAGCACCGACAGATGGCGCGGCCTGCCGATGTCGGCTTGTGGCGTACTGGACCACTCGCCGCGTCCGGAAGCCACTTCGATCCGCGCAGGGGCGCGATAGCGGCCGGCCTCGTGACGCACATCTGCAGGAGCGGGGCACTGCGTGCCGTGCGCAGCAGGCTCTTTGCCGAATGCGCCGACGCCTGGCAGCAACAGCAGCATGCCGGCCAGCAGGGAAGCGCTCAGTGGATGGTGCATAGTCGGGACCTCTCGGCACGCGGCCGCGTGCTGGTGCGGGGGGGGGGGCTTGTCGATGAAGATTGGCCAGCGCAAACAGCACGTCCGACTCTGGGGAGCGCGCTCATGCAAGGCGTGGCATAAAGCCAGGGTACCGATCGCCACGCTCCCGGCCGGCATTCCAAAGCGAATCGATGTCGACACCGGCGTACCGACCTGGCCTCGCTGGACCAGGTCAGCACATCGGTGGCGTAGTCCGGAGCATGCCCGCTGCGCTGGTGGCCAGGGATGTCGTTCCACCCGCCATAGTGGGCACACTGTCACGCCGCGCCGCAGCTGGACTCGGGTCGGCCCAGGCGCTAGCGTGGTACGGATTTTTTGCCCACAGGGGAATGCCCAATGAGCCATGACGCGCAGCCGCGCCAGCTCACCTTCCGCGCCGTCGTGCTGGCCATCGTGCTGGCGGTGGTGCTTTCGGCCGCCAACGCTTACCTCGGCCTGTTCGCCGGCCTGACCATCGCCACCGCCATTCCGGCTGCGGTCGTCTCGATGGGCGTGCTGCGCCTGCTTGGCGGCGGCACCATTCTGGAAAACAACATCGTCCAGACCGGTGCCTCGGCCGGTTCGTCGATCGCGGCCGGGGTGATCTTCACCATCCCCGCGTTGGTGATCATGGGCTACTGGCCGGACTTCAAATACTGGTGGGTGCTGGGCATCGCCGGCATGGGCGGCTTGCTCGGGGTGCTGTTCTCGGTGCCGCTGCGGCGCTCGATGATCGTCGAAGACCCGCTGCCCTTCCCCGAAGGCAAGGCCGCTGCCGAGGTGCTCAAGGCCGGCGAAAATCCCGGCCCGGGCCTGAAGATCCTGGCCGCCTCCGGCGCCATCGGCGCGCTGGTCAAGCTCGCCGCCGCCAGCGGTTTGCGCGTGATCCCGGACACCTGGGCGCAGGCCACCTACCTGGGCAGCAGCCGCCTGGTCGGCTATATCGGCACCAACCTGTCGCCGGCGCTGCTGGGGGTGGGCTACATCGTCGGCCTGAATGTCGGCATCGTGGTGCTGTCCGGCTCGATCCTGTCCTGGCATATCGCCATCCCGCTGTATCAGCAGTTCTTCATGGGCAGCGACCCGGCCCTGGCGCAGAGCCTGGTCGGTGCGCCGGCGGCCGATGCGGCATTCGGCATCTGGGGCGCGAAGATCCGTTACCTCGGGGTCGGCGCAATGCTGATCGGCGGGGTGTGGACGCTGTTCTCGCTGCGCAAGTCGCTGTTGTCCGGCGTCAAGAGCGGCTTTGCCGCCGCGCGCAAGAGCGGTGGCGGCGTGGTCGCCGACACCGAGCGCGACCTGCCGATGAAGTGGATGCTGGTGGCGCTGGTGCTGTGCACCTTGCCGCTGCTGGGCCTGTATCAGGCCATCGTGCAGCAGTGGCATGTGTCGATCCCGATGACCATCATCATGATCGTGGCCGGCTTTCTGTTCGTGTCGGTGTCCGGCTATCTGGCCGGTTTGATCGGTTCGTCCAACAACCCGGTCTCGGGCATCACCATCTCCACCATCTTGTTCGCCTCGGCGGTGCTGGTATTGCTGCTGGGTGAGGACGGTCTGGTGCCGGTCGGCATCGGCGCGGCGCCGTTGGGTGCGGTGGCGGCGATCATGATCGGCGCGGTGGTGTGCTGCGCGGCGGCGGTGGGCGGCGACAACTTGCAGGATCTCAAGGCCGGCTATCTGGTCGGCGCCACGCCGTGGAAGCAGCAACTGATGCTGGGCATCGGCGCGTTTTCCTGCGCACTGATCATGGCGCCGGTGTTGAACCTGCTGGCGCAGGCCTATGGCATCGGCCCGGCCACCCCGCAGCATCCCAACTCGCTGGGCGCGCCGCAGGCCACCTTGATGGCTTCGGTGGCCAAGGGCCTGTTCGGCGGCCAGCTGCCGTGGACCATGATCGCCATCGGGGCGGTGGTGGGTGCGGCGATCATCGCGCTGGACGAATGGTTGAAGGCCACCGGCAAGCGCTTCCGCGTGCCGGTGCTGGCGGCGGCGATCGGTATCTACCTGCCGCTGGAACTGATGGTGCCGATCTTCCTCGGCGGCCTGATCGCGCACCTGGTGGAGCGCTTCCACAAGATCCGCGCCGACGACGAAGACGGCCGCGACCGCGTGCACCGTCCGGGCGTGCTGTTCGCCGCCGGCCTGATCACCGGCGAGGCCTTGATGGGCATCGCCATCGCGGTGCCGATCGTGCTGTCCAGCCGCGCCGATGTGCTGGCGCTGCCGGCTGCGCTGCAGCTCAATCAGTGGGTTGGCCTGGCCATCCTCGCCGTGGTCGGCTGGCTGCTGTATCGCGTCGGCAAGCGCGGCGAACAGGCTGCCTGAGCCTGAGACAGACACGGCGCATGCGATGCATGCGCCGTCCTGGCAGGCACACAAGGCGACCTGCCCGCAGCGCCCGACGCTGCCATCTGCAACATGGCCACGCACCGCCGCGGCAGATCCCGGCGACCATCCGTGATGGCACTTCTGCGTCTGTAGCCTGTCTTTGCGCCGGCTTTATGCCAACTCCAGCGCTCATGCATAGCGCCTTTATGCCGCCGCTCCGTATCGTGCCGTCTCCCGCACGGATGATGCGTTACGGCTGCCGCATGCCTCGATCGACCCCGCTGATCTCCGCGCCGTAGGCCATCGCGCCGCCGCTGCCGCCGACAAAACCGTTAGTCCGATCACACTGCGCCTCTTTCAGCGTGCGGTTGCGGCCGCTTTTTGGCTGTCGGGCTCGACAGTTCGATAGGATCGAGCAGACGCCGCCACTGCGGCGTCGTGCAGTCGATCCACCTCTCCACGCGCATTCCCCTCACTCACTGCTGGTCTGTCGTGTCATCGATCCAGCGCTCTGCCATGGAGTTACTGCAATGCTGACTGTTATTCCCCGTTCCTCGTCCCGCGTCCGGCGCACCCCTCTGCTGGCCATCGCCGTGGCCGGCGTGCTGTGCGGCCTGGCCACTCAAGCGCAGGCGCAAGACGCCACCGATGCGCCGCTGTGCACCGATCGGCCCACCAAGGCCAATTCCACCTGTACCGTGCCGACCGGCGCCTGGCAGCTGGAAACCGACATCGGCAGCTACACCCGCGACAGCCAGCCCGGCACGCGCATCGAAACCTCGGTGTTCACCAATCCCACGCTCAAGTACGGCGTCAGCGACCGCATCGATCTGCAGCTCAACTGGGCGCCGCAGCTGCAGGTCAAGACCACCGACCGCGCCACCGGCTCACGCAGCAGCCTGAGCGGCGGCGGCGACATCTATCTGCGCATGAAGGCGCGTTTCTACGAAAGCGACACCGCCACCGTCGCGGTGCTGCCGTTCGTCAAGGCGCCGACCGCGCGCACCGGTCTGGGCAACGACGAATGGGAAGGCGGCGTCGCCCTGCCGATCAACTTCGCCTTGCCCAACAGCTTCTCGTTGACCTTTGGCCCGGAGGTCGACTGGCTGGCCGACAGCGATGGCAGCGGCCAGCACGTCGCGGTGATCAATGCGGTCAACCTGGCGCGCCCGTTGACGCCGAAGCTGTCGATGGCGGTGGAAGTGTGGTCCTCGATCAATCGCGACCCGGCCGAAACCATCGAGCAGTATTCGGCCGACATCGCCGCTGCGTATCTGATCAACCCGCTGTTGCAACTGGACGTGGGCGCCAACTTCGGCCTCAACGACCGCACTCCGGATGCGCAGGTGTATGTGGGCATGTCGCACCGCTTCTGATAAGCGCAGCGCACACAAAACGCCGCTGCGGTCCGCGCCTGTGCGGACTGCAGTGTTCCGCAGGTAGCAGCTTCATATATGTAATAAATGCCCGATGCGGTGCGACACTATGCCGTCAGTCTGCCGGGCACGCCGGTGCCGGTCTCGCCAGAAGTACGCGGACCGGGGAGGGGAGTGACAGAGAGTGGGCAGCCATGCTGCCTCTACTGGCCGTCCCGCCGGCGCCTTGCAGCATCCAGATCGGGATGCCGGGCGCAGTGCAGGGCGGAATCTCCTGATCGAGGTGTTGCAACGTGGAAACGAAATCGAAGTTGCCGATCCCGGGCCGGGCATTGCTGCTGGTGCTGGGTCTGCTGATCGCGCTGGTGGGGCTGATCTTTGTGCTGGGTGGCGCGCGGTTGGTCAGCCTGGGCGGCAGTTGGTACTTCCTGTTGATGGGCCTGGCGAGCGCCGTGGCGGGTGTGCTGATCGTGCTGCGCCGGCCGGCCGGTGCGCTGGTGTACGGCATCGCCTTCGCGCTGACGCTGGTGTGGGCGCTGTGGGATGCGGGGCTGGAGTTCTGGCCGCTGGTCTCGCGGCTGATGCTGCCTGCGGCATTCGCCGTGCTGGTGGCACTGGCCTGGCCAGCGCTGCGGCGCAGCCGGGCGTTGCCGGCCGGGCGCACGGCCTATGGCGTGGCGACGGTGCTGGCGCTGGCGGTCGTGGCCGGGATCGGCGGCATGTTCGTGCCGCATCCGCCGGTCGCAGGCAGCGCGGGGCCGGGCATGACGGCGGTGCCGCCTGGAAGCGTGCAACAAAACTGGTCGGCCTATGGCAATACCGATGGCGGCAGCCGCTTCGCCGCGCTGGACCAGATCAACCGCAGCAACGTCGACCGGCTGCAGGTCGCCTGGACCTACCACACCGGCGAGATCGCCAACAGCGACGGCAACGGTGCCGAAGACCAGTTGACCCCGCTGCAGGTGGGCGAGAAGGTATTCCTGTGCACGCCGCACAACAATCTGATCGCGCTCGACGCCAGCACCGGCAAGCAGCTGTGGCGGCGCGAGATCAACGCGACTTCGTCGGTCTGGCAGCGCTGCCGTGGCCTGGGCTACTTCGACGCCGATGCGGTGTTGCCGACGCCGAGCGTGGCCAATCCCTCGCCGATCGCCGCGGTGACGGTAGCGCAGGACGCCAACTGCCGTCGCCGCCTGTTCACCAACACCATCGATGGTCGCCTGATCGCGGTGGATGCGGACACCGGCGCGTTCTGCCAGGGCTTCGGCAGCAACGGTCAGGTCGATCTCAAGGCCGGCCTGGGCGCTGCGCCGGATCCGTTCTACCAGCTGACCTCGCCGCCACTGGTGGCCGGCACCACCGTGGTGGTGGGCGGACGCGTGGCCGACAACGTGCAGACCGACATGCCGGGTGGCGTGGTGCGCGGCTTCGATGTGGTCACCGGCGCGCAGCGCTGGGCCTTCGACCCGGGCAATCCGCACGATCGCCAGGCGCCGGCCGCCGGCAGCAGCTATGTGCGCAGCACGCCGAACGTATGGGCACCGATGTCCTACGACGCGGCGATGAACACCGTGTTCCTGCCGCTGGGCGGGCCGTCGACCGATCTGTACGGCGCCGAGCGCACCGCGCTCGATCACCGTTACGGCGCCTCGGTGCTGGCGCTGGATGCCACCACCGGTGCGGAGAAGTGGGTCTACCAGACCGTGCACAACGATCTGTGGGATTTCGACCTGCCGATGCAGCCCAGCCTGATCGACTTCCCCAACCCGGACGGCAGCCACATCCCGGCGGTGGTCATCGGCACCAAGGCCGGGCAGATCTACGTGCTCGACCGCGCCACCGGCAAGCCGCTGACCGAGGTCAGGGAAGTACCGGTGAAAGGGTCGGATATTGCGCACGAGCAGTACGCGCCGACCCAGCCGCTGTCGGTCGGCATGCCGCAGATCGGCACCAAGCACCTGACCGAATCGGACATGTGGGGCGCCACTGCGATCGACCAGATGCTGTGCCGCATCGCGTTCAAGCAGATGCGTTATGAAGGCCTGTACACCGCGCCTGGCACCGATGTCTCGTTGAGCTTTCCCGGCTCGCTGGGCGGCATGAACTGGGGAGGTCTGTCGACCGACCCGGTGCATGAGGTCATCTTCGCCAACGACATGCGCCTGGGCTTGTGGGTGCAGATGATTCCTGCCGACACCCGCAAGGCCGAGGTGGCCGGTGGTGGCGAGGCCGTCAATACCGGCATGGGCGCCGTGCCGCTGAAGGGCACGCCGTATGCGGTCAACAAGAACCGCTTCCTGTCGGCGCTGGGCATCCCGTGTCAGGCGCCGCCGTACGGCACGCTCAGCGCGATCGACCTCAAGACGCGCAGCATCGCCTGGCAGGTGCCGGTGGGGACAGTGCAGGACACCGGCCCGTTCGGCATCAAGATGCATCTGCCGATCCCGATCGGCATGCCGACGCTGGGCGGCACGCTGTCCACCCAGGGCGGGCTCGTGTTCATTGCCGGCACCCAGGACTACTACCTGCGCGCGTTCGACAGTGCCACCGGCAAGGAACTCTGGAAGGGCCGCCTGCCGGTCGGCAGTCAGGGCGGGCCGATGACCTACGTCTCGCACAAGACCGGCAAGCAGTATGTGGTGATCAGTGCCGGCGGTGCGCGGCAGTCGCCCGATCGTGGCGATGACGTGATCGCCTACAGCTTGCCTGACGCGCACTGACACCGCCCCCCCCGTGGCCACGTCGCCAGCTGCGTCGGCGTGGTCACGGAGCGGCCGACAAACCTCGCGCGTGCCTGACGGCTGCGCACTCGCGTCAGCCGCTGTTGGCTGCAACCCGACGGCCGGGTGCCTCGCACATCCCGGCCAACGTTCCCGTTACCGCAGCGGCGCTTGGCACACCGCCATGCATCGGCACCGATGGCCGTGCACGCTGCCCCGATCAGAGAACCACGATGCATCGTCTGTCTTTCCTCCCGCGCCGCAGTGCGCTGGGCTACGCCTTGTTGCTGGCACTGCCGGCCACCGCAGTCGCCGCGGGCGACACCACGCTGACCGGCGACTGGGGCGGGCGCCGGTCCGCCTGGGCCGGGCAAGGCGTGAGTGTCCGCGGCGACTACGTGTCCGAGACGTTTGGCGTGGTGGACGGTGGCTACGAAAACACCAGCGCGCGCTATGCGCAGCAACTGCGGGTGGGCGTGGATCTGGACATGGCCAAACTCGCCGGCTGGGGCGGTGGCAGCCTGCATGTCACCATCAACGACCGCCGCGGCCGCAGCACCTCCGCCGACCTGGTCGGCAATCGCTTCCCCATCCAGGAAGTGTACGGAGGCCAGTACACCCGCCTGAGCGAGTTCAGCTACGACCGCAGCTTCAACCAGGGCAGGACGTATCTGAAACTGGGCTTCTATGCGATGGGCAACCAGTTCGCCTCGCACACGTTGCTGGTGAACTTCGTCAATGCCGCGTTCTGCGCGCATCCGCTGGCGTTTTCGGCCAATAGCGGCTGGTACAACTATCCGGCCGCGCGCTGGGGCATCGAAGGCGCGCAACAGCTGACCCCGCAGCTCAACCTGCATGCCGGCTGGTTTCAGGTCAACCCGAATCTGGGCTTCGGTACCCGCGACACCTACGCGTTCGAGCCGTTCGCCAGCGGCACCACCGGTGCGATCTTTCCGCTCGAATTTACCTGGAAGCCGGTTGCCGCGCGCTACCCGGGCGTGTACAAGTTCGGCGGCTACTACGATTCCTCGTCGGCACCCAGGCGTGGGCTGGATACCAGCCGCAGCACCGGCCGCGACGGCGCCTATCTGCTGGTCGAACAGAAACTGTTCACCCCGGGAGCGGACCCCAGCATCGGCCTGACCGGATTCGCGCAATACATGGCCAGCGACCACGACAGTGCGCTGATGACACGGTGGTATTCGGTCGGCGGGGTGTACCAGGGCATCGGCACGCGCACGCAGGACCGCATCGCACTCGGCTATGTGGCCGGCAGGATCAATCATCGGCTACTCGATGCACGCCGCGCAGAACTAATCGATGCCGGCGTGGCGGCCGATTCGCCACTGGCCGGGCTGAGCGCTGCCGAAGAGCTCTACGAGCTTGCCTACAGCGCGCAGATCACGCCGTGGCTGATGTTGCGCCCGGACCTGCAGTACATCGTCAATCCCGGGACCTACGCCTATACCCACACGCGCAACGCAGTGGTGGTCGGGCTGCAGGCCAAGCTCACGTTCTGAGTGCGACCTGCGCTGCAGCATGGCGCGCCGTTGCCGGACGGCGCACTGCGTGCAGCGCGCATTCGGCGCCTTGCAGGGCGCGGCCACGTGCGGCGCCTGAGGGCGCATGATCTTGTGCCTTTGCGCGTGCGCCGCAGCAACGCCTACCATCGACGTTTTGCCGTTGCAGGAACTCTCGATGAAGCTTCGTTACGCCGTGCTGCCCCTGTGTCTGTTGACCGCCTTGCCAGGTCTTGCCGCTGCGCGCGGATTCGATGTGCGCGACATGGTCGCGCTGGACCGGGTGTCGTCGCCCACGCTCAGCCCCGACGGCAGCGTGCTGGTGTTCGCCAAGCGGCAGGCCAAGAGCAGCAACGGCAAGCCGGCCACCGGCCTGTGGACGCGCAATCTGCGTACTCGCGATGCCGCGCCGCCCAGGCGGCTCACTCCCGACGGCTGGAACGTCAACAGCCCGGCGCTGTCGCCGGACGCCAAGACGGTGTACTTCCTCAGCGGTAAATCCGGCACGCAGCAGCTGTACGCACAGCCGCTGGCCGGCGGCACGCCGCAGCAGCTGACCGCCTTTGCGGTGGATGTGGACAGCTACAAGCTCTCGCCCGACGGCAAGCGCATCGCCTTCAGTGCCGGCGTGTTCCAGGACTGCGGCTCGGACCTGGGTTGCACCAAGAGCAAGCTCGCCAACCTCAAGAGCGCCAAGGCCAGCGGCGTGGTCTATGACCAGTTGTTCGTGCGGCATTGGGATACCTGGAACGATGGCCGCCGCAACACCTTGTTCGTCGCCGAGCTGCCGGCTGCCGGCGCCAAGGCCGTGGCCGGTGCCTCGGCGATCAGCGCCACGCTGGCCGGCGACGCGCCGTCCAAGCCGTTCGGTGGCAATGACGATTACGCCTGGTCGCCGGATGGCGCCAGCGTGGTGGCCAGCGTGCGCATTCCGCAGCCGCATGGCCCGGAAGCGAACAAGAACGCCAAGGCCGGCGCCAAGCTCACCGGCAACGACGAGCCGTGGCAGACCAACTTCGATCTGTACCGCCTGGATGCCACCGGCAAGTCCGCGCCGGTCAATCTGACCGCGGCCAACCCGGCCTGGGATGCCGGCCCGGTGTTCAGCAGCGACGGCAAGACGTTGTACTACCGCGCGATGAAACGCCCCGGTTTCGAGGCCGACCGTTTCGGCCTGATGGCGATGGATGTGACCAGCGGCAAGACACGCGAGATCGCGCCGAAGTGGGACCGCTCGGCCGGCGAGATCGTGTTGAGCGATGACGGAGCCAGCGTCTACACCAGCGCCGACGACCTCGGCGAGCACCCGCTGTTCAAGATCGATATCGCCAGCGGCGAGGCCACCAAGCTGGTGGGCGAGGGCAGCGTGCATGCGCCGACATTGGCCGGTAACACGCTGGCGTTTACGCGCAGCTCGCTCAAGAGTGGCGACCAGGTCTTCGTCAGCGACACGCAAGGCCAGGGCCTGCGTGCGATCAGCCAGAGCGCCGGCGAACTGCTGCCGGACGTGCAGTTCGGCGACTACGAACAGTTCCAGTTCAAGGGTTGGAACAACGACACCGTGCATGGCTACGTGGTCAAGCCGTACAACTATCAGGAAGGCAAGACTTACCCGGTGGCATTCCTGATCCACGGCGGCCCGCAGGGCAGCTTCGGTAATGGCTGGAGCAATCGCTGGAATCCGCAGACCTACGCCGGGCAAGGCTACGCGGTGGTGATGATCGACTTCCACGGCTCCACCGGCTACGGCCAGGAATTCACCGACGCCATCAGCCAGCATTGGGGCGACCGCCCGCTGGAAGATCTGCAGAAAGGCTGGGCCGCCGCGCAGAAGCAATACGGCTTCCTCAACGGCGACAAGGCCTGCGCATTGGGCGCCAGCTATGGCGGTTACATGGTCTATTGGATGGCGGGCAACTGGAACCAGCCGTGGAAGTGCCTGGTTGACCACGACGGCGTATTCGACAACCGCACCATGGGCTACGCCACCGAGGAATTGTGGTTCAGCGAATGGGAAAACGGCGGCACGCCGTGGCAGAACCCGGCCGGCTACGAGAAGTTCAACCCGGTGCTGCACGTGGACAAGTGGAAGGTGCCGATGCTGGTCATCCACGGCCAGCAGGATTTCCGCATCCCGGTCGAACAAGGCCTGGCTGCGTTCACCGCGCTGCAGCGCAAGGGCATCGACTCCAAGTTCCTGTACTTCCCGGACGAGAACCACTGGGTGCTCAAGCCGGCCAACAGCGTGCTGTGGCACGACACCGTCAACAGCTGGCTGAAGCAGCATATCGGCCAGTGAGCTTGCGATCGCACGCCGCCTGGAGCGGCGTGCCGGTTGCTCGGAGCAACCCTGGGGTCAGACTGATCGGGAACGACTGAAAAGAGCGGAGTCCGTTTGGTTTGCTGTACGCCCAAAGCGAGTGATGTCTGGTGCAGCGCCATCTGGCGTACCCGTGGCTGCGTCCACCGTGCGCAAGTAAATCCTGTCATAGGATATGGTGTGACCAAACGCCCTGAGCAGTTGTTCGTGCGCCAAGCCGCGAAACGGCGGAACGGAAAAACGGCGAGCACTGCGCGTCGCGACCACGTCACAGCATCGCTTCGCCGCGTCAGATAACTGCTCATGGCGGCATCAGAGTTCTCTGATTGCAGCGTAGGAAGACCACTCATCCCGCCGCCTATTACGAGCCATTCCTCATAGCCTCAAGAGCTTGTATTGCTGCCTTTGGGCTCCTGCGGGGACCGGCAAGCCCTGGCGGGTAGTTGACATCGAATTGACGGCGCGCAACCTTAGAGCGGCTAACAAAACCCTTGAATTCTGTTGAGTCGGCGACAACATTGCCGGCATGACACGTCGCAACGAGATCCCTAGTGCGCTTTGG
>NZ_MDSK01000009.1 GCF_002940205.1 Xanthomonas arboricola pv. guizotiae | reverse complement strand
CGACCTGCTTGTTGGCGTCGTAGACCTTGAACGCGAGCGGGTTGTCCGAGTCGCGGCCTTCGAAACCGATCTTGCCGATGCCGGGGAAATATTCCTTGGCGCCGATGTAGATGGTGGTGCTCATGGGGTGGAATGTCCTTGCTGCTGGGGGAGTTGTAGAAAGCGTGTCGATCAGCCGGCGTAGAGCGGGCTGACCACATGCAGGTGCTTGAGGAAGTGCTGGTAGTGCTGCTGATACTGGGCCACGCGCTGCGGGTCGGGCTGTGCGGCAAGCGCGTCGTCCACCTGCAGGTGCTCCAGCACCACCTCCGACAACGCGGCGGCGCCGCCGTCGTCGCGGTCGCAGGCCCACAGCGCCTGTAGCGCGGCACCGAAGGCGGCGCCTTCGGGTTGGGTCGGCACCACGACCTGCAGGTTGAAGACGTCGGCGACCATCTGCCGCCACTGCGCGCTCTTGCTGCCGCCGCCGGTGAGCAGGATGGTATCGAACTGCAGGCCAGCGGCAACGAAGGCATCAAAGCCGTTGCGCAGGCTGTAGGTGGCGCCTTCCATCGCAGCGCGATAGAAATGCGCGGCGGTGGTGTTGTGCAGATCCATGCCGAACAGGCAACCGCGTGCATCCGGCAAATTGGGCGTGCGCTCGCCGTTGAAGAACGGCAGCAGCACCAGCCCGTCGGCGCCTGGCGCAGTGTCGGCGATCATTGCCTCGGTCTGCGCGCGGGTGATGGAGAACATGCGCATCACCGCCTCGGTGGCGACCGTGCAGTTCATGGTGCAGATCAACGGCAGCCAACCACCGCTGGAGGAGCAGAACGCGGCCCAGCGTGCGTCGTCGTCCACCACCGGGTGATCGGCATAGGCGAACAAGGTGCCAGACGTGCCAAGGCTCATGGTCAGACGCCCGGGCACCACGTTGCCGGTGCCGATGGCGGCCATCATGTTGTCGCCACCGCCGGTGGTGACGCGCACGCCGGCCGGCAGGTTCAAGGCATCGGCGGCTGCGTCGGACAAGGCATAGACCGCGCCGGTCTCCACCAGCGGCGGCAGTGCCTCGCGCAGGTCGCGCTGCGCATCCACCGCGCCGAGCATGCGCTCGGACCACCGCCGCGCGCGCACGTCCAGCCAACCGGTGCCGGAGGCATCGCCGACTTCGGCAAAGCGCTCGCCGGTGAGCCAGAAGTTGATGTAGTCGTGCGGCAGCATCACCGTGGTCATCGCCGCATACGCCTCGGGGCGATGCTTGCGTGTCCACGGCAATTTGGAGGCGGTGTAGCCGGCCATGATGGGGTTGCCCGCAGCGGCCACGCTGCCGGCGGCGCCACCGACCGCGTCCATGATCTCGTCGCATTCCAACGCGGTGCTGGTGTCGCACCACAGCTTGACCGGTGCGGTAACGCTGCCATCGGCGGCCACCGGCACGAAACCGTGCTGCTGGCCGGAGACCGAGATGCCACGCACGCGCGCACGCTGCTCGCCATCGAGCTGCGCGAAGCAATGCACGATGCCGTCGATCCACCACTGCGCCTGCTGCTCGCGGGTGCCGTCGTCGCGGCTGATCAGCTCCATCGGCGCGGCGATGGTGGCGACCACGGCGCGCTCCTGCGGATCGTAGGCCACCAGCTTGACGCTCTGCGTGCCCACATCCAGTCCTACGTACAAGCTCATTGCGTCACCAATCGGTTGTTGTTGAGGCCCACCTGCCGGGTGCGGCCTGCGCCCAGTTCCAGGTCCAGGGTCTGCCCTGCGTAGCACAGTTGATAGCGCCCGCCACGGTCGCTGTGCAGGCGTGCCTGCTGCAGGCGACCGCCCTCCCATTGCAGATCCACGCTGGCACCGCCACGCACGCGCAAGCCGCGCACGCTGCCGCGCGGCCAGGCCTTGGGCAAGGCCGGCAACAGGAACACGCTACCGCCCCAGCTTTGCAGCAGCATCTCGGTGATGCCGGCGGTACCGCCGAAGTTGCCGTCGATCTGGAACGGCGGATGCGCATCGAACAGGTTGGGATAGGTCCGTTCCGGCGAAATGAGCAGTTGCAGGATGCGGTAGGCATGCTCGCCGTCGGCCAGACGCGCCCACAGATTCAGGCGCCAGCCGATGCCCCAGCCGGTGGTGTTGTCGCCACGGATTTCCAGGGTGCGCTTGGCCGCGGCGGCCAGTTCGGGCGTATCGCGCAGATTGATCTGGCTGGAGGGATGCAGCGCGTACAGATGCGAGACATGACGGTGATGGATCTCCGGCGCCTGCATGTCCCAGTCCTGTTGCCACTCCTGCAATTGCCCCGCCTTGCCGATGCGGTTGGGCGGCAATTGCTCGCGCAGCGCGCTCAATTGCTGCGCGAAGGCGTCGTCGACCTTGAGCAGCTTGCTCATCGCGATGCATTGGGCGAACAGATCGCGCAGCAGCTGCGCATCCATGGTGGGCCCGGCGCACACGGCCGCACCGAAGGGATGCTGATTTTCCGGCGAGATCGACGGATTGGTCACCATCGCGCCGGTCTGCGGGTCGCGCACCAAGGTGGCGACGAAAAACTCCGCGGCGCCCTTGAACAACGGGTAGATCTTGCTCAGATAGGCGCGATCGCGGCCGTAGTCCCAACGGTCCCACAACTGCTGCAACAGCCACACGCCGCCCATCGGCCACAGGCTCCACTGCGCGCCATCGATCGGACCGGCCTGCCGCCACAGATCGGTGTTGTTGTGCACCACCCAACCCGGTGCGTCGTACATCGCACGTGCGGTGTGCGCGCCGGTCTTGGCCAGATCGAACAACATGGCTTCCAGCGGTTCGACGCACTCGTGCAGCGCGTTGGCCTCGCTGGGCCAGTAGTTCATCTCGGTGTTGATGTTGATGGTGTACTTGCTTTCCCACGGCGGCTGCATCAGGTCGTTCCAGATGCCCTGCAGGTTGGCCGGTTGGCTGCCGGGCCGCGAGCTGCAGATCAGCAGGTAACGACCGAACTGGTGATACAGCGCGGCCAGCGCCGGGTCGTTGCCCTGCGCAAAACGCTGCACGCGCTCGTCGGTGGGCAGTGCCGCCGCTTCGCTGCTGCCGAGATCGATCGCCACGCGCCGGAACAGCCGCTGGTGATCGGCCAGATGCGCACGCAGCAATGCGGCATGGTCCAGCTTGCCCGCCTTCTGCATGCTTGCTGCGGTCAATGCCAAAGGATCACCATCGACTGCATCAAAGCGTTGGTAGCTGGTGGTGGCGGTGAGCAGCAGCACCACTTCATCGGCGGCCTCGATGCGCAGGCGGTCGCGCAGACCGCTGAGCGTGCCGCCCTTGACCTGCGGCAACACGCGCAAGGCGAAACGCAGCTTGCCGTCGATGCCGGCGAAGCTGCCGTTGCGGCCGCTGAACAACAGCCCGCCCTGCTCCACCGTGACCGCGCCGGTTTGCGGGCTGTCGATGCCCACGCGCAGGGAAATCGCGCGTGGCCGATCGCAGGACAGGCGCACCACGATGCATTGCGACTGCGCCGACACGAACACCTCGCGCCGATGCAGCGCGCCGCCGGAGCGGAACGTGGTGGTGGCTACCGCAGTGTCCAGATCGAGCTGGCGGCGATACTCGCTGATGCCGTCGGCGCGATCGAAATCCAGCAACAGATCGCCCAGCGGTTGATACGGCATCTGTTTGAGCGGGCGCGAAAGCAGCTTGGCATCGGCCAGTTGTTCGGCCTCTGCGTAGCGCCCGGCGAAGATCAGCGCACGCACCTGCGGCAGGGCCGCCAATGCATCCGGGCTGGTGGAATCGTAGGGTCCGCCTGCATACAGCGTGTCTTCGTTGAGCTGCAGACGCTCGTGGGCGATGCCGCCCCACACCATCGTGCCCAAGCGTCCATTGCCGACCGGCAGGGCTTCCACCCACTCATTGGCCGGTTCGCGATACCACAACTGAAGGGCGTCGGCCGCTGCCACGGCCGGCAACGCGGGTCCTTTCGAAGACCGCGCCGCCTGCGCGGCTGCTGGCGCAGCGCCCAGAACCGCGATGGCGGCCCCGGTTGCCTTGCACAGCTCGCGACGGGTCAGCACGGCCACCACCGTGCTGCCTCACCGGAACCGCCCGCGACTGCCTTGCGGCGTTCCGGCATCTGCTTGCTCATCGACTGACGACAGCTTGCGATCATCGACGACGCGCTTTGCCGGACGCAATCTTGCGCTGCAACACGCTGACCGGATTGCCGTCGTACTGGATGCTGGCATCGGTCCTGGGCTCCAGCACACCGGCGTCCTCGCGCGGGCCGTCGACGAAGCGCACGTTGACGGTGCGCTTGGCCTGCATGCCGGTCCAGCTGCCTTCGCGCTTGCCGATGCTCAGCTCGCCCCTGGCCTGGTTCCAGACCAGCGGAATGCGGCTGAACTCGCCCTTCTCGTAGCCGTAGCCCTTGCCGTCGTCCTCATACAGCGAGAACTGGCCGTCGGCACCGGTGTAGACCACCACGGTGAGCGGCGCATCCGGCGTCTGATCCACGTATTCCTGCACCGGGCCGGTCGGCACGATGGAACCGGCACGCACGAACAACGGCATGCGCTCGATCGGCGCAGCCGCTTCGATGCTCTGGCCGCCCTCGTAACGCTTGCCGGTGGCGAAGTCCAGCCAGCTGCTGCCGGCCGGCAGATACACCTGCCGCGAGGTGGCGCCGAAGCGGGTCACCGGTGCGACCAGGAAGGCCGGCCCGAACAGGTACTGGTCGTTGATGTCGCGGACCTTGGGGTCGTTCGGGAAGTCCATCATCATGCCGCGCATGATCACGCCATCGCGCTGGTAGGTATCGCCGGCCAGGCTGTAGATGTACGGCAGCAGCGCGTAACGCAGGCGGTTGTAGTACGCCATGCTCTCGTAGAACGGCGTGCCTTCCGGGGCGATGTTCCAGATTTCGCGGTACGGGAACTGGCCGTGCGAGCGGAAGATCGGCACGAATGCGCCGAACTGGAACCAGCGCGTGTTGAGTTCGCGCCATTCCGGCAGGTGCGCCGGGTCCTGGTTTTCGTAGCGCTTCTCCACCGCAAAGCCGCCGATGTCGAAGGTCCAGTTGGGCAGGCCCGACAGCGCCATGTTGACGCCACCGGAGATCTGGTCGCGCATGTCGTCCCAGCGCGACACGATGTCGCCGCTCCACACCGCCACCGCATTGCGCTGGGTGCCGGCGTAGCCCTTGCGCGAGAGGATGAACACGCGCTTGTCGTCGGCCGCACGGTCGCCCACGTACACGCCATGGGTGTGCGGCAGCGGGTAGGAATTGAAGTACTCGGTGGACGAGCCCAACGCGTTGGGCGTGGTGCGCGCCTTGCGCTCGCCGATGTCCAGGTTGGAATGCACGTCCGGTTCGTCGGCGTCCATCCACCACGCATCGAAGCCCTTGCTGTTGAGCTTTTCGTTGACCTGGCGCCAGTAGATCGCCTGCGCCTTTTCCGAATACGGATCGTAGAACGAGTTCTTGTAGCCCTTGCCGATCCAGTCCAGCTCACCCACTTCCACGTTGCGCTTGAACATGAAACCGGCCGCGTCCAGTTCCTTGTAGTTGGCGGTGGTGGGATAGAACTTGGGCCAGATCGAAATCATGATCTGCGCATGCATGTCGTGCACGGCCTTGACCATGCCGTCCGGATCGGGGAAGTGCTGCGGGTTGAAATCGTGCGAACCCCAGGCATTATCGGGCCAGTACGACCAGTCGAGCACGATGTTGTCCAGCGACAGCTTGCGCTTGCGGTACTCGGCCACCGCGCCGACCAACTCGTCCTGGCTCTTGTAACGCTCGCGGCTCTGCCAGAAGCCGTAGGCCCACTTGGGCAGCATCACCGACTTGCCGGTGAGCGCGCGGTAGCCGGCCACGGCCTGATCGTAGGAATCGGCCGAGACGAAGTAGTAGTCGATCATCTGCCCGGCTTCGGACCACAGCGAGAGGTCCTTCGCTTCGGCGGCCGGCAGCGGGTCGCGGTGCAGCAGCGCGATGTAGCTGGGGTCGATCAGGTCCCACTCGACCTTGACGGTGTGGCGCTTGCCCGGCTCCAGATCCAGCTTGAACTCGTGATTCCAGGGGTTCCAGTTCTGGCGCCAGCGATCGACGACCAGCTTGCCGTCTACGTACAGCTTGGCGTATTCGCTCGAATACAGCGAGAAGGTGTGCTCGCCACCGGTGAGCGCTTCGATCTCGCCCTCCCAGGTGACCTGCATGCGGCTGTCCTTGTCCTTGGTGATCGCCTTCTTCGGGTACTTGGTCAGGTCGCTGAGGTACTGGTAGTTCACCTCGCTCTCGCGGCGCTCGACGATCTGCTTGCCGTTGATCGCATAACGCGCGGTCAGCGCACCGGCCTTGCCCTTGGCGTCGTACAACTTCAGCGTCTTGGGCAGCGGCTGCAGGCCGCGCGGGTCGCCCAGGCGGCTGATCGAATTGTTGTCCCACAACAGGCCGTAGTTGCGGCTGGACACCAGGTACGGCACCGCCATGTCGATGTTGTTCTGCTGCAGCTCGACATTGCGGCCCTTCTGGTTCATCCAGCCCTGCTGGTGCTGGCCGAAGCCGTACAGCGCTTCGTCATCGGGCGACTGGAAGCGCTGGCGCACGCTCAGGTATTGCTTGCCTTCCACTTTCAGCGGCGCAAAGCTGCGCCCGCCGGCCACTTCCGACAGCACCGGCTTGCCGTTGGCGTCGGCGAAGCTGACGTGGCCATCGACGGTGGACACGGTGGCGGTGACCTTGCCGGTCTTCAGCTGCACGCTGTCGCCCTGCTCGGCCAGTTGGAAGTTGCCATCGCCCTGCACCGGCACGCGCATCAGGCTGGGGCTGCGCGCGAAGTCGCCATCCGGGTCGGCACTGACGCGGATGATGCCGGCATCGACCACCTGCAGACGCACCGGTGCGGCGCCCTTGGCGCTCGGCACCACGGTGACGCCGTCGGCGGCCTTGCGCACTTCCTGCGCGTGCGCGGCATTGGCCAGCAAGGCCAGCGACAAGGCCAGGCACTGCGCAAGCGGTGTACGTCGGGTGGCAGGCGCATGGCCGGCGGAACGGTTGATGGTTTGCATGTTCACTCCCTTGGAATTACGAAACGCTGCCGCGGGGGGGGCAACGCATGGGTTCGTTGCGTTCGACCTGGAAGACGGCGTGCTGCGCAGCGATCGGGCTGCGCAGCAGGCGGCCGTGCAGGCTTACTTGTAAGTGGTCAGCTTGATCCTGAGCAGCTGCGGCGCGCTGGAAAAATTGACGCCGTAATCGGTCTGGTCGCCGTTCCAGTTGCGCTCGAACTTCCAGTCGCTGCCGTCGTAGACGCCTTCCTCGACGCGGTCGTAGAGCATGTTGGCGGTCGCCTCGCTTGCCGGATGCAGGGTCACGCGCACGTGGTAGCCGGTGACCAGGAATTCGTCAGGGCCGAGCTCGGCGATCAAGGCCGCGCCGATCGGCTCGGGGTTGCCCGGCGGCTCGCCCTTGAACCAGAACTGCGGCACGCCGTAGGTGATGGTGGCGCCCCAACGTTCGTTGAGCTGCAGCTCCTGCACCGCCTGGCCGGGTTCTTCGGCAGTGCCGTGCAGCTTGCCTTCGGACGCGGCCTTGGCGAACGGACGCATGCCGCGCTTGACCAGTTCGAAACCCAGCGCGAACGGGGCCAGGGTTTCTGCGTTGACGTGCTTGGCGCCCAGCGGATAGTTGGAATAACGCGTGTAGTCGATGCCGAACGCCGACCAGCCGATGCCGTCGTGGCCCAGCGTGGGGAACAGATAGCGCGCGTACTCCGGGCGGTTGCCGGTTTCGGCCACGAACAGCGCATTGTCCGGGCGTGCATAACGTTCCAGCACCGTGGTGTACATGCGGTACTCGGGCATGTAGATGTCCGGCGCCAGCAGGTCGATATGCGGGCCGGCGGCCTTCCACACATCCAGCACGTTGTCGGTGGGGCCACCGCTGGCGTACTGGCCGGGCTGGCCGGGATTGAACGGACCACGCAGCGCGGCATTGACGTACATCGGCAACGGATACTCGGCCTTGCCGGCCTCGACGACTTGATCGATATAACGACCGATCGACCAGGCGTGGAAGAATTCGTCGGCATCGGCACCGAACACTTGTGCCCAGGTGCCCGGCTGCCTGTTCAAGCGCTTGATCAGCTCATCCGGCACCGGGCCTTCGAACAACTTCTGCGCCGTCGGCGAGAAGTCGCGCACGCTGCCGTAGGTGCCCGGCTCGTTCTCCGGCTGGATCATGATCACGGTGTGTTGCGGGTCCACCTTTTTCAGATGCTGCATGAAGGCGACGAATGCCTTGCGGTCTGCCTCCAGGGTGGCTTGCGCATGCGGCGACAACGAGCCGATCGATTTGCCCTCGCGGGTGATCACGCGCGGAAAGCGCTGGTTGTCGGTCTTGACCCAATGCGGCGCGTACTGCGGGCCGTTGTTCTTCCAGGTCGCAAACCACAACAGCACCAGCCGCACCTTGTGCTCGCGCGCCTGCGTGAGCAGCGTATCGACGAAGGAGAAATCGAACTTGCCTTCTTCCGGCTCCACCTGCTCCCAGGCGATCGGCACCTGCACGGTATTGGGGCCGAGCACCTGCATCGCTGGCCACACCTTGTCCATCACGCCGGGATAGTTGCTGGAGTTGTTGACCTGCGCGCCCAGGATCAGGAACGGCGCACCATCGACCATCAATGCGTGCTTGCCGTCCTTGCTGACGAACTGCGGCATCGGCGTCTGCGCAGCCGGCGCCGCTGCCGTGGCAGGCGCGGTCGCTGCGCTACCGGCAGTGGGTGCGACCGCGGCCGGTTTGGCTTTGTCGTCCTGCTCGCCGGATTGACATGCCGCCAACGCCAGCGTTAGCGCGGACAGCAGCAGCGGACGCAGGCAACGCCGTGCGTTGGAATGGGAGATGACGCGCGCAACGGGGGAATGCATGGACATAAGACTCCGTGTCACCAGGTATCGGTGCGGAAGGGGGAAACGGGAAGATGTTCGCGATTGACCAGGTTGGCGTCGTCCGGGTTCTCGCTCCAGCCGTAGCGCACGGCCACCGGTGCGGTCACCGCAGCGCTGCGCACGGTCACGCGCTCGCCATCGATCTGCGCGGTGGCCGGGTGGAAGCGTTGATCGGCGCCGGCGATGCGGAAGCCCTGCACTGCACCGCCGCCGCGCACCTGCAGTGCACTGCCCTGCAGGTCGAACGTGAGCACCGCTTCGCCACCGTCAAAGCTTGCGCGCTTGAACACCGGCGCGCTGTACACTAGCGTTTCGCCGTACGCCACATGACGTGCAGCAAGCGCCAGACGATGGCCGACATCGCGCTTGTTGGTGGGATGGATGTCGGTGGGGTTGCCGATATCGATGATCACCGCCTGCCCGGTCGCCGGCAGCGCCAGCGTCTTGGACTGCGACTCGCGCAACAGTGCCCACGGGCTCAGCTCGCCCTTGTCGCCGCCGGCCTTGAAGTTGGCCAGCTGCACCCACAGGAACGGCAGCGTTTTCGCGCCGCGTTCGGCGCGCCATTGCTGGATCATCGCGGCGAACTGTTGGCGATATTTCACCGCGCCGGTGTCGCTGGCATTGGTTTCGCCCTGGTACCAGATCACGCCCTTGACCGGGAACGGCTGCAGCGGATGGATCATCTGGTTGTACAGCAGCGTGGGCAGCTGGTTCTTGTTGTCGACCAGCGATACACGCACGGCGGCGGGGCGGAACTTCCAGCCGCCCAACCCGCGTTTGGCACCGGCGCTGGTCTGCACGAAGCGCTGCTCGTCCGGGCCATGCATGCCGCCACCGCCGCTGAGGTCTTCCACCCGCACGGCGATGTGGTTGACCCCTGCATGCAAGGCCGAAGCCGGCACGCTGTAGACGCGCGGCAGGTTCCATTGCTTTTCGGTCGCGCCCACCTGCTGGCCATTGACGTAGGTGATGTCCGAGTCGTCGATCTGTCCCACGCCCAGCGTGATACCGGCCTTGGCTTCGGCAGCGCTGAGGGTGACCGTGGTGCGATACCAGGCGATCCCGTCCATGCCGTCATAGCCGCTGGATTCCCACTGCTGGCTGGTCGGGATGCTGTCCCAGTCGCTGTCGTCGAACGACGCCTGGCGCCACTGCGGCATCTCGCCATCCACCTTGGGCCAGCGCGCGATGCGCTTGCCGGTGGCGGCCTGCGCAGCGGCATCGCGCTGCTTGATCGCTTCGATCGCGCCCTGGTTCTGCCCGGCATCCAGGCCCAGCGAGGCCGCATCCATCCACGCCTCGATCGCGCTGCCGCCCCAGGTGCTGTTGACGATGCCGATCGGCACGCCGGTGCTGGCGCGCAACTCCTTGGCGAAGAAATAACCGACTGCGGTGAACTCGCCGGCGTTGTCCGGCGTGGCGGACTTCCAGTCGCCGCCGCTCAGGCGCGCTTCCGGCTGCAGCGACCACGACTTGGGCACCTTGAAGTGCCGCAACTGCGGGTCGTTGGCCGCCGCCACCGCCTGCGGGCCATCGCTGGCCTGCGCCAACGGCCACTCCATGTTCGATTGACCGCTGGCCAGCCACACATCGCCGACCAGCACATCGCGCACCTGCAACTGGCCGCCGTCGCCCTGCACGCTCAGCACATAGGGGCCGCCGGCCTTGTGCGCGGGCAGGCTCACCTTCCACCGGCCCTCGGCATCGGCCTTGGCGGTGGCCCGCTTGCCGTCGAAGCTGACCGTGATGGCGGCATGGGGCGTGGCCCAGCCCCACACCGGCATCGCCTGGTCGCGCTGCAGCACCGCGCCGTCGGCAAACAACAACGGCAGGCTCGGTTGCGCCAACACGGCAGGGCTGGCCAGCACCAGGCCCAACAGGCAGCCACGACGGATGAGGGAAACGGTCATGCAGTGATCTCCAGGGTCGGCGCGGCCACTCGGCGCGCAGCGATGCGACGGCGCATGCCGCCGTACACGGTAAGACAGCGCGACGACGCGCACAGCGATGCAGCGCTCATCGTGGATCGCCGTAAAAGATGCCACGGCCACCGGTGGCGAAGTACACACGCCCGGGGATGCGCGGATCGCCGGTGACGCTGTAGGGCTTGCCGAACCGGTGCGCGTCGTCGTTGATGCGCAACCAGTGCGCGCCTTCATCGTCGGAGCGGAACACGCCGTCCACTCCATCCACGCGGCCGGCCAGATACAGCGCCGGCGGTGCGCCATCGCGCAGTGCCTTGCCGATGCCCAGCGAACGCGCCTCATCCGGCCTGGATAAGGTCTGCAAACGCCCGTCCTGCCAGCGCATCACGCCCAGCGCGGGGCTGGCCAGATACACCACCCCCGCCCGCCACGGATCCGGGCGCAGCTGCGGGCGCGCCCGTTCGTCACGCGCCGGGTTGCCGGCCTGGGCACCGGTGTCGCGAAAGTTCGCTGCACCATCGCGGCTCTCGTACAAGCGCCCACTGGCGGTATCCACGGCATACCAGCGCCGCGCATCGACGCGATCGGCCACCGCCACTGCGGTCTCGGGCAGCCCCTGCACCCGCTGCCAGTGCTTGCCGAAGTCGGCGGTACGCCAGCTGCCGCCCTTGTCCGGTGCCCACACCACATGGGATGCATCGGCGGCGATGGCGATGTTGCCGGCGCCCTGCCCGGCTGGCGGCTCGCTGGCGAACGCCGTCCACTGCGCGCCGCCATCGCGCGAATACAGCGCACGGACCTCGTTGTTGCGGCGATCGCGCACGGTGCCGCTGCGCACCACCCATTGCGCGGCCTGCCCGGCGGCATCGATGCTCTCGCCATTGGTCAGGCGCGGGCCCAGATACTGCAGCTGCGCAGTGTCCAGTGCATCATGCCGAAAGCCGTCGATATCGCCCAACGCGCTGAGCAGATGCGCACCGCCCATCGGGCTGAGCAGATCCAGCGGCACGGTTTCTTCCAGCCCACGGTCCTGGAACCACCACTGCAACGGCTGCCTTCGTGCAGCGAAATCCTGCAGATTGCGCGAGGCCCAGATGCCGTAACCGGTGACGAACAGGGCGTGGTTGCTGTCGAACGGATCGATCGCCAGCGCGCCCATCCAGTGCGGCGTTGCGTGCGCCGTCCACGGCGCGGCGCTGTGATCGAACTGCGCGTTCGCCAACAGCGGCGTCCAGCTACGCCCACCATCGCTGCTGCGGAACAACTCATCGCGCGGCGTGCGGCGGCGGAATGTGCTGGCCAACAACACGTGCGGTTGTTGCGGGTCCACCGCCACCGCGCCCCAGCCGAAGCCATCGCCGCTGGCCGGTTGCGGGATCGGGCTGATCTCGCGCCAGCGGCGCTGCGCCGCGTCGTAGTTCCATAGCGCGCCGCCGGCCATCAGGTCCGGCCCGGGCTGGTCGCCGTAGCTCAGGTACCACTGCCCATCGCTGCCGCCGGCCATATGACTGGGACGCAGGCCCTTGGGCTGCCCGGCCACCGCAGACCAGCTGCGGCCGGCATCCTCGGAGACATACAGACTGGTTTGCGCGGTGGATACGCCGACATAGATGCGCGGGGTCGGACGGCCGGCGCGGCCGCTGGCGGCATCGAAGACGACAAAAGCGATCCCCACGGCCTGCTCGCGTCCGACATGATTGCGCGCCGTGGCGCCTGCCAATGCATCGGCAGGAAATGCCTCCACCCGTGCCCAGTGCACGCCGCGATCGTCGCTGCGCCACAGGCCTGCATCGCGTGAGCCCAGCAACACCACACGGCCGTCGTGCGGGTCCACGGCCAGCCGCTCACCGTTGGCGCGGCCCAATTGATTGCCACCGAGCTTGAACGGCAACTCGGCGCGTTCGAAACTTTTGCCGCGATCGAACGAACGCAATACCGCCGCATTGCCCGCGCGTTCGTGCATGTAGGTGCCCGCGGCCAGATACAGGGCGTTCGGGTCGGCAGGATCGACCGCAAAGGCGTCGATCCCCATCAGATTCCAGTCGTCGGCGCCCAGCCAATCGGTCAGCGCCACCCACTGCCGCGCCTGCGCATCCCAGCGGTAGGCACCACCGACATCGGTGCGCGCATACGCAAGATCGCGTTCGGCGGGATGAAACAGCACACCGGTGACAAAGCCGCCACCGCCAATGGCGACGCTGCGCCACTGATACGGCCCCGGCGTGGCGGGCTCGGCCGCATGCACCCGGGACGTAGCGAAGAGCACCAGCAGCATCAGGGCCATAGCGGCCACGCATGCGTCTGCTGCGAAAAGTCGGCGCTTAGTAGGCGGATCGATCAAGGCGATCATTCCTCCGGCTCCCCTCGCGATCGATGGCGTCGCCATCGATAGGAAAAACACCGGCCCAACGAGCTGCCTGCACAGCTCGCCGGACCGGAGACGCACTTCCTACGGCGCGTTCTACAGGCTGGCCCGCAAGGTCAGGCCATACCGACGATCGTTGATCACGAAGTCGCGGTAGCGCGACTCGACACCCAGGTAGCTTTCGCGGCGGGTATCGAGCAGATTCACGCCATCGAGCGAAATCGACCACACATCATTGATGTTGAAACGCAGCGAGGCATCCAGCTGGCCGAAGCCCTTGTTGTAGACCGGCAGATTGCCGGTGCCGTTGCCCGCAGTGGTCACCAGCCAGTCGCTGCGCCAGTTGTAGGCCACACGGCCCTGGAAGCGCGCTGTTTCGTAGCTGAGAATCGCGTTGTAGCTGTTCTTGGACAGGCCTTCCAGCGGCACCGTCAACGACTGGCCGTTGGTGTCGGTGGCAGTGGGGCTGGGCGCCTCGCTGTCGACATAGGTGTAGTTGGTCTGCAGGCCGAAGCCGCTCAACCAGCCCGGCAGGAAGTCGAAGAACTGCGTGTAGCCCAATTCCGCGCCGCGGATCTTGCCGGCATCGCCGTTGACCGGACGGGTGATCTGCCACACCTGGCCGTCGTACACCTCATTGAAGACGGCGTTGGCGATAAAGCCTTCCACCTTCTTGTAGAACACGGTGCCGTACATCATCGAACCCTGGCCGAAGTACCACTCCAGCGCGGTGTCGAACTGGTCGGCCTTGACCGCTTCCAGACTCGGGTTGCCCGCGTTGCCGGTGAAGGTCGAGGCGCCGTTGGAGGTGCCGGTGCTCAGGCTCAGGTTCGGGTTGAGCTTGTCGAAGGTCGGGCGCGAAATGCCGCGCGAGGCCGCAAAACGCCACTGCAGCTGATCGCTCAGCATCCAGCGCAGGTTCAAGCTCGGCAGCACATCGGTGTAGGTCTGCTGCGCATCCACCGGAATCAGGCCGCCGCCTTCGGCATCGGTGCCGGTGCGCACGCCCTGCGAGCCCACTTCGGTACGCACCACGCGCACACCGATGTTGCCGTCGAACGGGATGCTGCCATCCACGCCGAAACGCAATACGCCGTAGGCCGCGTAGGTCTTCTCGTTCTGCGTATTGATGTTGTTGGGCGCAAATTCCAGCGGGCTGGCACCGAAGGCGGCCAGGGTCTGCTGATAGTTCGCCACTGCCGCATCGGATGCGGTCAGGGTCGGCCCGAAGGCATGACTTTCACCGCGGAAGAAATCGGTGATCGGATTGGTCACCACGCCGACGTTCGGGAACTGCGAAAACGGTGCGCCTGCGCAGTTGTTGATGCACATGAAGCGATAGATGTTGCCCTTGGTTTCGGCATCGCGGTCGGTGTAACGCACACCGGCCTTGAAGCTGCGCACGAAGTCGCTGTCGAAGGCAAGATCCATATCGGCGCGCCAGGCGAACTCGGTGCCCTTGTTGTCGTCCTTGTTGTCCAGGTGATAGCGCCAGCCGCTGTAGTTGTTGATGTCGGCCAGATAGCCCTCCGCACCGCTGGAATCGGTCACCGACAACCGTGGCAGGTCGCCACGGAAATCGACGTTGAACTGCGGGCTGGTGGCCTGACCGGTGGACAGGATGTAGCGCGTGCCGGTGGTGGTGGCATCGACGTACTGGAAGTCGGTGCTCAGGGTCAGCTTTTCGTTGACCGTCCACTTGGCGCCCAGCGAGTAATCGGTGGTCACCGAATGCCGCTCGGTCAGGCTGGTGTTGGACTCGGTCGGCACATTCTGGAACGAGCCGTTGACGAACTCGTTGCGGTCGTTGACCTGGATGCCGGGCAAGCCCTGCATCGGGTTGGCGCCGGTCAGCGCGAAGAACGAATAATCATGCCAGCTGAAGTCGTAGTCCGAACGCAGCACCTGCGTATAGACCTCGACCGCATCGTTCGGACGCCACTGCATCGCAAACGCACCGGTCTTGCGCTCGCGCTCACCCACGGTGGTGTTGATGCCGGCGCCGTGCGGCACCGAAATCTGCTGGCCTTCGTAGCCCGGCAGGTCGGTCTGCGTGTACCACGGCTCGATCGAGATGGTGTCCTGGCGGAACGGGCTCTTCTGCTGCGAGTAGTTCACCAGCAGGCCGATCTCGCCGATGCCGGTCTGCCAGCGGTCGCTGAACAGGCCCGAGAACGCCGGCTTGCCGTCGTCGGCCAGGTCGTAATAGTTGTACTGCACGCTGCCGGCGATCTTGCGGCCGTCGTAGTCGAACGGCAGGCGCGTACGCAGGTCGACGGTGCCGCCCAGGCCACCTTCGATCATGTCGGCCGAGGGATTCTTGTACACGTTGACGCCGCCTAGCAGTTCGGCCGACACGTCCTCGAAGCTCAGGCCACGGCCATCGTTGGCGGTGAAGATGTCACGGCCATTGAGTTCGGTGCGCACCTGGGTCAGGCCGCGGATGGCGATCGAGCTGCCTTCGCCGTAGTTGCGCGAAATCTGGATGCCGGAGATACGCTGCAGCGCCTCTGCGACATTGTTGTCGGGCAGCTTGCCGATGTCTTCGGCAACGATCGAATCGACGATCTGCTCGGCGTTCTGCTTGACCAACTGCGCCTTGGTGACGCTGCTGCGCGTGCCGGTGACCTGCACGGTGTCCAGCTGCTGGGTGGTCGCATCCTGCGCATAGGCCTGCGCGCTCAACAGCGTGGCCACACTGAGGGCCATCACGGAGCGGCGGAAATCACGGATCGAACGCTGACCCACAGTCCGGCCTGCCGGAATGTGGCGATGTTGCACTGACATGGTGCTCCCTCCCAGGACGCATGTACTACTAATTTTTAGCGGGTGGGTGCGCGAACGCCCTGCCCGTCGTTGGTGCTGGCCCGCGTCCGCCCACGACCGGAAGGCCGGGCGATTGCGATGCGTGGTAATCCTGACAAGGCTTACCTAGCGGCTGCGGCCGGAGCATAGGACGCGGCCATTACGCCACACCAATGAAATATTCCTGGAAAGGTATTCGTAAAAACTATAGCAACGCCGGGAAACCCGGCTGCTCTGGCATTGCGAGCCCGGGTTGCCGGGCGGGACGTGGCGGGCTCGACTCTGCGAGCCCGCGCACGCCGCCTGCGTGATCGCCCGCACTTACCAGTTCATGCGCAGCACCAGCGAGTAACGCCGGTCGTTGACGAACTGACTGCGGGTATACAGCCGCGTGTCCACCTCGCCGCCCTCGTACGAGGTCGGCCCCATCAACACCTTGGTCTCGGTGTTGGTCAGGTTGTTGGCCTGGATGCCCAACTGCAGATGTTCGTTGAAGCGATAGAAGAACGAGCCGTCCAGCTGGCCGTAGTCGTCGGCCCAGGTCGGCAGCCGGGTGGCGGCGTCGCTGGTGGTCAGCAGGTAGCGCGAGCGCCAGTTGTAGGCCAGCCGCAACGACAGCGGACCCTTCTCGTAGATCCCGGCCAGGTTGTAGCTGCGCCGCGACAGGCCTTCCAGCGGCAGCTCCACACCGGTGACGGTGGTATTGGTATACGGGTCGGTGGCGGTGTTGGCGCCGCCCTGGCTGTCGACGAAGGTAAAGTTGGCATTGACGCCGAACCCGCTCAGCCAGCCCGGCAACTGATCGAAGAACTGGGTATAGCCCAGCTCCGCGCCACGGATGGTGCCCTCGTCCATGTTGTACGGACGCGTCACCAGCCAGGGGCGGTTGTCGTAGATCTCGCTGCGGGTCTGGGTGGAGAAGTAATCCTTGACCTTCTTGTAGAACAGCGTGGCGTAGAGCATGTCGCTGGTGTCGAAGTACCACTCCAGCGCGGTGTCGAACTGGTTGGCCACCATCGGCTTGAGGTTCGGGTTGCCGGCGGTGCCGACAAAATCGGTCGCCTGGCCGGCGTCGTTGGTTTCCACGTTGAGCAACACATACGGCTGCAGCTGGGTGTAGTCCGGGCGCGCCATCGCCTTGGAGGCGGCAAAACGCCACTGCAGGCTGTCGGTGAAGCGCAGCCGCAGGTTCAGGCTGGGCAGCACGTTGGTATAGCTGCCCTGGGAGTTGTTCTCGAAGTACTGCCCGGTGTAGCGCGCCTGCAGTTCCGGCGAGACATTGAGCCCGGCCAGGTTTTGGAACTGGCCGAAGCCTTCGGCCTGGGTCTTGGTCTGCACCACGCGGATGCCGATGTTGCCGTCCACCGGCACGCCCCAGGCCTCGTCGTTGCCGAAGTACAGCGCCGCGTAGGCGGCCTGGGTGCGTTCGAACTGCCGGTTGGTGTCCTGCGGCTGATAGGTGTCCGGTGCCCAGCCGTAGCCGCGCAGCGCCACGATCTGCTGGAGCATCTGCGAAGCCGAGCGGTAGTTGTTGACCAGGCTGCTGTTGGGCACCACCAGCGTGGTCGGCACGTTCACTCCACCGCGGAAGAAGTCGGAGAAGGTAAACAACGACGACTGGTCGGTCATGAACTCGGACATGTTCGCCAGGCCGTTGCTGGTGCCCGGAATCGCGGCCCAGTTGTCGGAGATCACGCCCCAGTTGTAGCCGGAGTTCTTGTTGATCTGGTTGCGGTCGGTGGCGCGCATGCCGAAGCGCGCAAAGCGCAACCAGCTGCTGTCATCGAAGGTGTATTCCAGATCCACGCGCGTGGACAGCTGCCGCCCGCGGTTCTTGCCCAGGTGGTCCATCGCCGCCGCCCAGAAATAGTTGGACGGGTCCTGGGTGAAGGCCGGGTTGGCGATCTGCACGCTGGGATACTTGCCCGACACGTCGTACGACAGGCCCGGCAGATAGGTCGCACTGAACACGGTGAAATCCAGCTGTTCGTTCTCCGACTCCACCAGCTGCAGATCGCCCTTGATCTGCAGGTTGTCGTTGAAGAAATGGCTGAAGCCCACCGACATGTCGGTGGTGGTGGTGCGCTGTTCGGAATAGCGGTTGTCGGTATTGAAGCGCACACCATCGCCGGTGAGCACCCCGCGCCACGAGCTGGATACCGGCGAGCCGCGCAGGAAGGCGCCGCGATCGTCGTAGTCGAAGGTCGTGCCCGGTGCCGGCGTGATGCTGTTGTTGCTGTCGTTGAAGAACGCGGCGCGCTCCTGCCAGTTCATCTCGTAGCGCGAGCGCAGGAACTGCGCATAGATCTCGGTGGCGTCGCTGGGCTTCCACTGGAACGCCGCCGCGATCCCGTCGCGCTTGCGCTCGAAATCCAGCTGACGCCAGTTCACCCCGCCCGGCACGAACACGTCGCTGCGCCCGCTGCCGGCCAGCACGGCCTCATCGGTCCGCCGCACGTACGGCTCCACCTGGATGCCGTCCGAGCGCGTGGCCAGCTCCGAATGCGCGACATCGATCATGAAGCCCATTTCGCCGATGCCGGTGTTCCAGCGGTCGCTGAACAGGAACGACGCCGACGGCTTGTACTGCTTGCTCATGTCGCCGTAGTTGTAATCGACGTTGCCGCCGACGATACGGCCCGGGTTGTCGAACGGCATGCGCGTGCGCAGGTTGACCGTGCCGCCCAGACCGCCTTCGATGATTTCCGCCGACGGGTTCTTGTACACGTCCACGCCAGCCATCAGCTCGGCCGGTACGTCTTCGAAGCTCAGGCCGCGGCCGCTGGCCGCACTGAAGATGTCGCGCCCATTGAGCTCGCCGCGCACCTGGGTCAGGCCGCGGATCATCACGCCGCTGCCTTCGGCGGAGAAATGGTCCGGGTCGCTGCGTGCGGCGAAGTGATCGATGGTCACGCCGCTGACGCGCTGCAGGGTTTCGGTGACGCTGCGGTCGGGCAGCGCGCCGATGTCTTCGGCACTGACCGAATCCACGATCTGGCTGGCATCGCGCTTGATCACCTGCGACTTGATCAGGCTGGCGCGCACGCCGCGCACTTCCACCGTATCCAGATCCACCGCGCTGGTGCCGCCATTGGGGCTGGAGGCGGCCTGCGACGACTGCGCCTGTTGCGCATAGACGGGGGCGGCGAGCAGCAACCCGATGCTGACGGCCATGGCCGAATGACGCAAACGCGGGGTACGACGTGCGTGCACGCCCGTCCCTGCCGAGGCATGGCTTGAAAACTTGTACATCTGAATCCCTCCCAGGACGCAAGACGACTGAAGACTGGTTGTCGCGGCACCGCGGCGCGGCCCGCGTGATCACGGCGGAGCCGGCACGCACGCCTGCCCCTCCCTCTACCTGGCGGTTTGCCCGCCGATCACCTGCCCGACTTCACGTGCGCTTCAGCGTGCGATCTGGCTCACAGATATAGGCGCGTGGTCTAGCGCCAGCCAATGAAAAATTCACAGCCCGGTATGCCGTGCTGGAATACAAATGCAAGAGCCCGCTTAACCAGTGAATTCCGGGCCGCGCAGACCGGGGTACAAACGCCGCGCGGTGGTGCGCAGCGCCTGCAGAATGCGCTCGGCCCCGGGCGGCAGGATGTAATCGCGCCGCCGGATGATGCCGAACGACTCCATGCGCACGCCCAGTTCGATCGGCAGCACGGTCAGCAGCTTGGCCTGGATCAGCGGCGCCACCGACTCCACCGGCAAGGCGGTCAGCATGTCGGTGCCACGCAACAGCGTGGAGGTCACCGGCAGCGACGAGGTCTCGATCGCGTTGGTCGGCGTCTGCACGCCGTGCTCCATGAACATCGAATCCAGCCGCGCGCGCAGCACGCTGTCGGCCGGCGGCAGGATCCAGCCGTGCCGCACCAGATCCGCATGCTGCAGGCCGGCCCGGCTGGCCAGCGGGTGGCCGGCACGCGCGATCACCGAATGCGGCTCGTCGGCCAGCGGCTCGAACTCCAGCTCGCCCACGCCCTCCGGCCCCAGGATGCGGCCGATCACGATGTCCAGCTGGCCGTCCAGCAACTTGGCCACCAGCGGGCGGCTGTAGTCCATTTCCACCCGTACCAGGATGTCGGGGAACTCGCGCTTGACCTCGGCGATCGCCTGCGGCACCAGGTTGGTGCCCGGATTGACCACCGTGCCGATCGAGGCCTGACCCATGCGTCCGGCGCGCAATGCGGCGATTTCCTCCTGCGCCCGGCCGATCTCCGACATCGCCGCACGCGCACGCCGGATCAGCACATGGCCGTACCAGGTGGGCTCCACCCCGCGGGCATGCCGCTCGAACAATTTCACCCCCAGCATGTCTTCCATTTCCGCCAGCAGCTTGGACGCGGCCGGCTGGGTCATGCTGGCGGCCTCGGCCGCGCGCAGCACCGAACGTTGTTCGTGCAGATGCAGCAGCAGCAGAAGCTGGCGCGTCTTGAGGCGGGCAGCGTTGAACCAGGGAGTGCCGGAATTTGCCATGGGGTATCGCCACGCAGCTGTATTCGTAGGAGGAATAGAATATGCCGAAAATTTCATTTGCAGCACATATCTCCTCGCGCGAGGCTATCGACCGCCGCAGCAGGAGCCCCTACCTCCCGGGCGCGGCCAGAACAGACGTGACCCATCTTCCACAGGATGGCAACACGCACGCCATGATTGCGGAGGTGGACGACGATGAAGGCAACTTGCCGGCCAATTGCAGGCAGCTGGAGTGCGCACGCAGGTGCCGCAGCCACCTCGTCGCGGCTGCCTGCCGCCCTCCGCGCGCTGCCATGCAGCGCTGCAATTTCCCCCGATGTTGGCGCCCGAGCGGCAGCCGACGGCCGCTCTCCGCTCTATCGCGAGTAACACGATGACCTCAGACACCACCGCCAGCCTGTTCGCCCTGCCGCTGATCGCCATCCTGCGTGGCATCACGCCGGAAGAAACGCTCGACCATGTCGGTGCGCTGATCGATGCCGGTTTCGACGCGATCGAGATCCCGCTCAATTCGCCGCGCTGGGCCGAGAGCATCGCCCTGGCCCAGCAGACCTACGGCGCGCGCGCGTGGATCGGTGCCGGCACCGTGCTGCGCAACGACGATGTCGACACCCTGGCCGAGATCGGTGCGCGCTTCATCGTCACTCCGAATACGCGCCCGTCGCTGATCCGCCATGCGGTGTCGCGCGGGCTCACCGTAGTGGCCGGCTTCGCCACCGCCAGCGAGGCGTTCGACGCCATCGATGCCGGCGCCACGATCCTGAAGCTGTTCCCGGCAGCCACCTATGGCGCCGCGCATGTGCGCGCGCTGCGCTCGGTGCTGCCCAAGCACATTCCGGTCTATGTGGTCGGCGGCGTCAGCCCGCAGACCCTGGCCGGCTTCCTTGCCCAGGGCGCCGCCGGCGCCGGCATCGGTGGCGAACTGTACAAACCCGCGCAATCGCTCGAAACGACCCAGACGCATGCACGCGCCTTCGTGCAGGCCTACCAGGAACTGCAAGGATGAAGATCACCCGCCTCACCACCTACCACGCCGCACCGCGCTGGCTGTTCCTCAAGGTCGAGACCGACGAGGGCATCACCGGCTGGGGAGAGCCGGTCATCGAAGGCCGCGCGCGCTCGGTGGAGGCCGCCGTGCACGAACTGGCCGGCTATGTCGTCGGCAAGGATCCGGCGCGCATCAACGACCTGTGGCAGACCATGTACCGCGCCGGTTTCTACCGTGGCGGCGCCATCCTGATGAGCGCCATCGCCGGTATCGATCAGGCCTTGTGGGACATCAAGGGCAAGGCGCTGGGCGTGCCGGTGTACGAGCTGCTGGGCGGGCTGGTGCGCGACCGCATGAAGACCTATCGCTGGGTCGGCGGCGACCGCCCCGGCGCGATCATCCAGCAGATCACCGACTACCGTGCGCTGGGCTTTGACACCTTCAAGTTCAACGGCACCGAGGAGATGAAGCTGATCGACAGCGCGCGCGCGGTCGATGCGGCGGTGGTCAAGGTCGCCGAGATCCGCGAGACCTTCGGCAACAGCATCGATTTCGGCATCGACTTCCACGGCCGCGTCGGCGCGCCGATGGCCAAGGCGCTGCTGCGCGAGCTGGAACCGTTCAAACCGTTGTTCGTCGAAGAACCGGTGCTGGCCGAACAGGCCGAGTACTACCCGCGCCTGGCCGCCAGCACCTCGATTCCGCTGGCAGCCGGCGAGCGCATGTTCTCGCGCTTCGAATTCAAGAACGTGTTGTGTGCCGGCGGTATCGGCATGGTGCAGCCGGACCTGTCGCATGCCGGCGGCATCACCGAATGCGTCAAGATCGCCGCGATGGCCGAAGCCTACGATGTCGGCTTCGCCCCGCACTGCCCGCTCGGCCCGATCGCGCTCGCCGCGTGTCTGCATGTGGATTTCGTTTCGCACAACGCCGTGCTGCAGGAACAGAGCATCGGCATCCATTACAACGAAGGCGCCGACCTGCTCGATTACGTCGTCAATAAAGACGATTTTCAGTGTGTCGATGGCAGTATCGCCGCCCTGCCCAAGCCCGGGCTCGGTGTGGAGATCAACGAAGACATGCTCAAGCGCGCAAACGAAAATCCGCCCGACTGGCGCAACCCGGTATGGCGTCACAGCGATGGCAGCATCGCCGAATGGTGAGCACGCCCGAACACACCGCCGTGCTGGCGGTCGACAGCCGCTGCACGCATGGCGAAGGCGTGCTGTGGTGCGCACGGCGCGAGGCGCTGTACTGGGTCGACATCAGCGAAAAACGCCTGTGGCGGCACCATCCGGCCAGTGCGCACACGCGCTACTGGACGTTGCCCGATCGCCCCGGCTGCATCGGCCTGATGGACGACGGCCGCGTGCTGATCGCGCTGGCCAAGGCGATTGGCATCGTCGATCCGGACAACACCGAACAAGACCTACTGCCGTTCGACAAGCTGGCCGATGTGGAAGCGGACAACCCGCTCACCCGCAGCAACGACGGCCGCACCGATCGCAACGGCAACTTCGTGTTCGGCACCATGGACGAACACGACAGCAAGGCCGCGCGCGGGGCGATGTACCAGTTCTCGCTGAAACACGGCTTGCGTGCATTGCCATTGCCGGGCGTATCGATCCCCAACTCGATCTGCTTCAGCCCCGACGGCCGCACGCTGTACTACTGCGACTCGGTGCGCCCGCAGATCCTGTGTTGCGACTACGACGCCCAGACTGCGCAGACCAGCAACACTCGCGTATTCACCACACTGGATCGCGACGATGCCGAGCCGGACGGCTCCATCATCGATGCCCAAGGCCACCTGTGGAACGCGCAATGGCGCGCATGGCGCGTGGTGCGCTATCGCCCCGATGGCAGCGTCGAGCGCATCGTGCAACTGCCGGTCAAGCACCCCACCTGCAGCGCCCTAGGCGCCGCCGCGCTGGACCGCCTGCACGTGATCAGCTCGCGCCTGGACCACAGCGCCGAAGAACTGGCGCGCACGCCGGAGGCCGGCGGTCTGTACGTCTGCGACGTGCCGATCAAGGGCCTGCCCGAGAGCCGGGTGGCCAGCGCATGATCGCCATCGACTGGGGCACCAGCAGCCTGCGCGGCTACCTGCTCGCTGCCGACGGCACGGTACTGGAGCAACGCCGCGGCAGCGACGGCATCCTGGCCTGCCAGGGCCGCTTCGCCGACGTGCTGAGCACGCTGGTCGACGGCTGGGACGGCCCGCTGCTGCTGTCGGGCATGATCGGCAGCCGTAATGGCTGGGTCGAGCAGGCCTATCTGCCCTGCCCGGCCGAAACCGCCGCCCTGGCGCAGGCGATGCGCAGCTACGCCGACCTGCTGCCCGGACGCACGCTGTGGTTCGTACCCGGCGTCAGCACCGGCGAGCGGCACGGCGTGCCCGATGTCATGCGTGGCGAGGAAACCCAGCTGGTCGGCCTGATCGCCGCGCTCGGCGACGGCGAGCATGTCGCCTGCCTGCCCGGCACCCACAGCAAATGGGCGCGGATCGCGCACGGCCAGCTGACCGGTTTTGCCACCGTCATGACCGGCGAACTGTATGCGGTGCTGCGCCAGCACAGCATCCTCGGCAAGCTGATGGATGACGACCACGCCGCGCTGGACACCGACGCGTTTCTGCAGGGTCTCGACCGCAGCGCCGCGCCCGGCGGCCTCAGTCATCACCTGTTCGGCGCCCGCACGCTCGGCCTGTTCGACCGCCTCACTGCCGCCGCACTGCCGTCCTATCTCTCGGGCCTGCTGATCGGCCACGAACTGCGCGAACACCGCGGCGACCACGCCACCGTGCATCTGGTCGGCAGCCCCGCCCTGGCCCAGCGCTACGCACTGGCGCTGCAGCATCTGGGTGTCGAGAGCCAGCTGCATTCGGAAGACCTGGCTGCGGCGGGGTTGTTCGCGTTGGCGAGGCAGCGCGGGTTGGTCTGACCGGAAGGTTCAATGCGAAAAGCCTGCCTCCACCGCGGAGAGAGGCTGAGCGAGGCCGCGGGCCGGGCGCGCGACGCAGGTGACTGCAGCCATCGTGGTTTTCAGCGGCACGAGGCTTCGCCCGAACCCTCATCCGGCGCCAGCGCGCCACCTTCTCCCCCATGAGGGGAAAAGGTGTCCCGGCATGAGAAGGAACTAGAGCCCCTCTCCCCGTGGGAGAGGGGTTGGGGTGAGGGTACGGCGGCAGACCGCCACCTCGACGAACGCGCCAACACAGCCCAAGGCAAGCGCAGCCATTAACCAATCAAACCACCCTACAGGCATCACCTGCGCAGGACGGGACACAGCCGCCCTCCCAAAGCGCAAGCCAACCCCAACGATCAACAACTCCACACCCACCACCCGACTGCTTTAGAATTGACAGGCTAAACGCCGGATTCCGCCATGCCTTTTGTTGTCACCGAAAACTGCATCAAGTGCAAATACACCGACTGCGTCGAGGTCTGTCCGGTGGATTGCTTCCACGTCGGTCCGAACTTCCTGGTCATCGACCCGGACGAGTGCATCGACTGCACCCTGTGCGAACCGGAATGCCCGGCCAACGCGATCTATCCCGAAGACGACGTCCCGGCAGGTCAGGAAGCCTTCGTCGCACTCAACGCCGAACTCGCCAAGGCCTGGCCAGTGTTGACCGTGCGCCAGGAACCGCTGCCCGATGCCGCCGAATGGGACGGCAAGCCGAACAAGTTGCCGCTGCTGCAGCGCTGACCGGCCCGACCAGACGTTCCGCCGCCACACCGCCGCCTGCGCACCTAGTCCAGCACCAATAATCAGCACTGCAACAACGCAAAACGGGCGCCCGAAGCGCCCGTTTTGCTGTCCAGCAAACCAAACCGGCCTCAGCCGCCCAGCTTGCCCTTGAGCGCGGTGATCACCGCCACCGGCGCTGCTGCCGTGGCCGGCATCCCGCGCGGGTCCACTGCCGAGACGTAGCTGCCGGCATCGACCTTGACCACGCGTACCAGGAAACTGGAACCTTCGTAGCTCACGTCGTAGGAACCGAGCATCTGCGCCTTGCTGGCGATCGTCAGGCCGGGGATCTCGGCCAATGCCGCGCCGACCTTGCCGAACACCTCATCGCGCTCGCCCGGCACGGTGAAACCGCTATTGGCGCTTGCCGACGGCGGCGTGTTGACCTGCTGCTGGGTGGTCGAAGCCAGCGTCGGCACCTTCATCGCACCGGAGGTGTCGGGCAGGTTCAGATCCGGCGGCACTTCCAGCGGACGGGCTTCCGGGGCCAGCGCGTAGTCGCCGCGCGCGCCCTTGTGGAACCAGCTGCAACCGCTCGTGGCGGCGACGGTGGCGGTCGCCAGCAACGCGAGCGAGAGCACGCGGACGGGGGAAACGGAATGACGCATCGATAGATCTCCTGGGTCAGGCCGCGAGCATTTCGCGGCTGGAAAGCGCTTCCAACGCAATGGCGTCGGCGGCAAGGCGGTCGGCGGCAGGCTGGTGCGCCGCAGAAAGGGGCAGCAGCGGCAAGCGCAGGCCGTGGCCGATCCCGGCGCGCTGCAGCAGCGCCTTGACCGGGATGGGATTGGATTCGATCCCGCAGAAGCTGTGGTACTCGCTCAGACGCGCGTCCCAGGCTATGGCCGCCTCGCGCTGGCCGTCGCGGGCCAGATCGCACAGGCGTCGGTACGCCGCCGGCAAGGCATTGGAGGCCACCGAAATCAGCCCGGCGGCGCCGGACAGCATCGATTGCGCTGCGCTGCCGTCGTCGCCACTGAGCACCACGAAGGACTCGCTGCGCAGCGCCACCAGCGCGGCGACGCGCTCCGGCTCGCTGCGCGCTTCCTTGATGCCGACGATGTTCGGATGGCCGACCAGCGCGGCCACCGTCTCCGGCAACAGGTCGCATCCGGTGCGGCCGGGCACGTTGTACAGCACCACCGGCAGTCCGCCGTCGTCGGCAACCGCCTGGAAATGCGCCTGCAGGCCGGCCTGGGTCGGACGCACGTACGGCGGCGTCACCACCAGCGCGTACTGCGCACCCAGCGCGGCGGCGCGGCGCGTCTGCGCGATGGTCTTGGCGGTGCCCGACAGCCCGGTACCGGCCAGCACCGGCACGCGGCCGGCCACCTGCGCAACCGCGGCGCACAACAAGGTGTCGTACTCCTCGTCGCTCAATGCCGCGGCCTCGCCGGTGGAACCGGCGACGACGATTCCCTGCACGCCGCCGTGCAGCTGCTGCTCCAGCAGCCGCCGCCAGGCATCCAGGTCGAGTGCGCCGTCCGGACCGAAAGGGGTCGCCAGCGCGGTGATGATGCCGGAAAGGGACAAGATTCTGCTGCTCTTACGTGACAGGAAAGGCCCGCGCGCACGCGGGTTGTGGTCGCCTGCATGTTACTTGCGGCGCGAAACCACGGGCAAGTATGCTGGTCACCGCCAGGGCGCCTGCCCCGGCGGCCATTCAGCCTGATGCAATGCCGGAAGCCCCTTTGACCGACTCGACTCCCCGGCCTTCGCCGACCGAAAACCACCTCCTGATCAACGCCTACACGACGCATCCGGAGTCCCCCCTGTTGCCCGTCACCCGCCGCATCGCCGACAGCGGCTGCAATCTCGTGGACGCCCGCCTGGCCACGGTGGGGCGCGATGTCTCGGTCACCGCCCTGGCCACCGGCTCCTGGGATTCGGTCGCCAAGCTCGAAGCGATGCTGACCCGGCTCGAACGCGAGGAAGGCCTCAAGCTGGTGTGGTACCGCACCGGCCCCAAGCAGACCCAGTCCAACCTGCTGCCCTACATTGTCGAGGTCATCGCTGCCGACAAGCCGGGCATCCTGTTTCAGCTGGCCGATTTCTTCGACCGCCAGGGCATCACCATCGAAAACCTGCAGAGCACGCGCTACCGCGCCATGCAGACCGGCGCGGAGATGTTCTCGGCGCAGGTGACCATCGGCGTGCCGGCCAACATGCACATCGCCGCGTTGCGCGATGATTTCCTGGAATTCTGTGATCACCTCAATCTCGACGCGATCATGGACCCGATGAAGTTCTGAGGCACACGCTCCGATGGCCATTGCCCTGTCCGCCCTGAAACAGATGTTCGAACACATCCGCTCCGAGACCGACTGGAATCTCGACGGGCCGCTGCGCTGGGAATATTTCTTCGCCGACCCGGCGCAGCCACCGCTGCAACAGCTCGCCGAGCAACTGACCCGGGACGGCTATCGGGTCATCGACATCTTCCTCGGCGAACGCGACGAAGACGATGGCGACGACGAAGAGTCCTACTTCCTGCACGTGGACAAGCTGGAACAGCACAGCATCGAATCGCTGAATCAGCGCAATGCGCAGTTCGACGCGCTTGCCAAACGTTTCCATGTGGCTGCTTATGATGGGATGGACGTCGGCCCGGCTTGACCGCGCCGTGCGCCCCTCCACTTAGGGCTGAGCAACGATGACCGACGCTGTATTCGAACTACCTGCTGCAAGCTTCGACCTGCCACTGTCGCTGTCCGGCGGCACCAACACCACGCTGCGCGGCTACGCCGGCAAATGGGTGGTGCTGTACTTCTACCCGAAGGACAGCACGCCCGGCTGCACCACCGAGGGCCTGGATTTCAACGCGCTGCTGCCGCAGTTCACCCAGGCCGGCGCGGTCGTGCTGGGCGTTTCGCGCGACTCGGTGAAGTCGCACGACAATTTCTGCGCCAAGCAGGGATTTACCTTCCCGCTGGTCAGCGATGGCGACGAGGCCCTGTGCCGCGCCTTCGACGTGATCAAGGAAAAGAACATGTACGGCAAGCAGGTGCTCGGCATCGAGCGCAGCACCTTCCTGCTCTCGCCCGAAGGGGTGGTGGTGCAGGCCTGGCGCAAGGTCAAGGTTGCCGGCCACGCCGACGCCGTGCTGGCCGCGTTGAAGGCGCACGCCAGACAGTGACGCCCCCTGGTTCCCCGTGTGCTCCATCACCCTGCCCCGCAGGCGTGATGGCTCGCCCCTGCTCCATCACTTGGAAGACCCAATGACCCGAGGCAAGCGCATCTACGTGCTGGACACCAACGTGCTGATGCACGATCCCACCGCGCTGTTCAAATTCGAGGAACACGACGTGTTCCTGCCGATGCAGGTGATCGAGGAGCTCGACAACGCCAAGAAGGGCACCTCCGAAGTCAGCCGCAATGCGCGCCAGGTCAGCCGCTTCCTGGACGAACTGCTGGAGAACACCAACGCCGAGCAGATCCAGGCCGGCATCCTGCTCAGCCATCCGCAAGGCATCCAGCTCAAGGGCCAGGCCGCGATCGGCCGGCTGTATTTCCAGATCCATCCGATCGATCCGGGCCGCACCTTCGGCGCGATGATCCCGGACAACAAGATCCTGGCCTCGGTGCTGGCGCTGTGCGAGGAGAACCCGGATGTGCCGGTCATCCTGGTGTCCAAGGACATCAACCTGCGCATCAAGGCCTACATCAGCGGCCTGAATGCGGAGGATTACCAGAACGACCGCGCGCTGGACGATTTCAGCCTGCTGTTCACCGGCGCCATCGAGCTGCCGGAAGACTTCTGGCAGAAGCACAACCAGGACCTGCGCAGCTGGAACGAGCGTGGCCGCACCCATTACGAGATCGTGCTGGCCGAGGACGAAGACTGGTATCCGAACCAGTACCTGTACCTGCCGGGCGAGGACGAAGTGGAACTGCGCGTGGCCAAGGTCGGCGGCGGCAAGGCCACGCTGTGCCTGGTCGACGATTTCCGCAGCGGCCAGCACGCGGTCTGGGGCATCGTGGCGCGCAACCGCGAGCAGAACTTCGCGCTCAACGCCTTGATGGACCCGGAGATCGACTTCGTCACCCTGCTCGGCACCGCCGGTACCGGCAAGACCCTGCTCGCCCTGGCCGCCGGCCTGGCGCAGACGATGGATCAGCAGCGCTACCGCGAAATCATCATGACCCGCGCCACCGTCAGCGTCGGCGAAGACATCGGCTTTTTGCCCGGCACCGAGGAAGAAAAGATGACGCCGTGGATGGGCGCGCTGACCGACAACCTGGAAGTGCTCACCCACAACCAGGACGGCGGCGCCTGGGGGCGCGCGGCCACCAACGACCTGCTCGCCAGCCGCATCAAGATCCGCTCGATGAACTTCATGCGCGGGCGCACCTTCCTGTCGCGCTACCTGATCCTGGACGAAGCGCAGAACCTCACTCCCAAGCAGATGAAGACGCTGATCACCCGCGCCGGCCCCGGCACCAAGATCGTGTGCCTGGGCAACGTCGAACAGATCGACACGCCCTACCTCACCGAAACCACCTCCGGCCTGACCTATGCGGTGGATCGTTTCAAGGCCTGGCCGCACAGCGCGCATATCACGCTGCGGCGCGGCGAGCGCTCGCGCCTGGCCGACTTCGCCTCGGAGGTGCTGTGATGCGCAGGCTGCGCGGCGCGGCGGCGCTCGCCGTGATGGCACTGGCCGGCTGCGCGACTGCGCCACCGCCGGCGAGCGTGCCGACCAACCTCAAGAGCGGGCAGTCCTGGGTCATCACCCGCCAGGGCATCGCCGAGCAGGTGCTGGACACCTGCTCGCGCGACAGCCCGGCGCGGCATCCGGGCCAGGTCACCGGCTACTGGACACCGAGCCAGCAGCAGATCGAACAGCTCGAATCCAGGCAGGACGCGTTGACGCCGACCATCCCCGAGCCGCGCGATTTCGATCGCCAGTACGTGGGCGTGGTGGTCCAGGGCCAGCAGCTGATCTACATCAACGCCTTCAAACTCCCGAACGATCCGCCAGTGAGACCGGCCAGGGAAGCGATCCGGGCATGCGATGGCGGCAGTGCTTTCTGGGGCGCGCTGTACGACCCGCAAACCGGCGCGTTCTCGCAGATCGCCGTCAACGGTACGCCCTGACCCGCGATGGGCCTGCTGCTGCCGCGCTGGGTCTGGATCGGCGCGGTGGCGTTGTCGGGCGTGGCCGGCATGGTCAACGTGGTCGGCTACCTGGGCTCCGAACATCAGGTGGTCAGCCACCTCACCGGCACCACCAGCCTGCTCGGCGTGGCGCTGGTGCAGCACAGCGCGCCGGAGATCGGCTTTCTCTGGGGCATCCTGATCGCCTTCTGCGCAGGCGCCATGCTCAGCGGCCTGATCATCCAGGACGATGTCTTGCGGCTGGGACAGCGCTACGGCGCGGCGCTGCTGCTCGAAGCGTTGCTGTTGCTGGCCGCGATCCCGCTGTTCAAGCTGCACCATGTCGGCGGCGCGCTGGTCGCCGCAGGCGCCTGCGGCCTGCAGAACGCCATGGCCACCACCCTCAGCGGCGCCGCGGTCCGCACCACCCATCTGAGCGGCATGTTCACCGACCTGGGCATCGGCCTGGGACACCTGCTGCGCAGGCGCCCGCTGCAGGTGCGCCGGCTCACGCTGAGCGGGCTGATCATCGGCGGCTTTCTCGGCGGCAGCATGCTCGGCACCTGGCTGTTCCAGCGCTGGCACTACGACGCGCTCTACCTGCCGGCCGGCCTCACCGGAGTGACCGGTGCCGGCTACGTTGCCTACCTGCAATGGCGTCGCTGGCGCACGCGCTGATCCGCACATCCGCCAGGCAGCAGTGCAGAATCCCTCCATGACCACGTCCAGCACGCTGTCCGCCCTGACCATCGCCGGCTCCGATTCCGGCGGTGGTGCCGGTATCCAGGCCGATCTCAAGACCTTCGCCGCGCACCGCGTGCATGGCTTGTCGGCGATCGCCGCGTTGACTGCGCAGAACACCCGCGCCGTCACTGCCGTGCATCTCCCCCCGGTCGCGTTTCTGCGGGCGCAGATCGATGCCTGCTTTGCGGACTTCGAGATTCAGGCAGTCAAGCTCGGCATGCTCGCCAATGCCGAGGTCATCTATTGCGTGGCCGATCTGCTCGAAACCCACCGCCCACCGTTCGTGGTGCTCGACCCGGTGATGGTGTCCACCAGTGGCGCCCGCCTGCTCGAAGACGCCGCGCTGGATGCGCTACGCACGCGCTTGTTGCCGCTGGCCACGCTGATCACACCGAATACCCCCGAAGCCGAACTGCTGAGCGGCCGCCGTATCGACGATGCCGATGCTGCCGAGCACGCCACCGCCGCCCTGCTCGACCTCGGCGCCAATGCGGTGCTGCTCAAGGGCGGTCACCTGCACGAAGGCGCGCGGGTGATCGACCGCTTCGACGACGGCGTCACCCAGGACGTGTTCATGCATCCGCGCCTGCAGGTCGATGCGCATGGCACCGGCTGCAGCCTGTCGGCAGCGATTGCGGCGCAACTGTGCCAGGGCCTGTCGCTGCTCAACGCCTGCGAAGCGGCCATTGACTACGTTGCGCGTGCCATCCGCCTCGGCCACAGCCCCGGGCACGGCGAGGTACTGGTGCTGGACCATTTCGGTGCCGCGCCCAGCCCATGAGCGTGCATGCCAGCGCGCTTGCCGTGGCCGCCGTGGATGGACATGCCTGGCAGGTGCTGCGCCACGCACCGGCGCGGCCGGTCGCCAGCCTGCTGTGGCTGCCGGCACTGGGCGTGGCCGCGCGGCACTACCAGCCGTTCGCGCACGCCCTGGCCGGCGCCGGCATCGCGGTGTACCTGCACGAGTGGCGCGGCAACGGCAGCAGCACCCTGCGCCCCTCGCGCCAGCACGACTGGGGCTATCGCACGCTGCTTGCCGACGATATCCCCGCCAGCCGCGCGCTGCTCGAGCTGCATGATCCGCAGCTGCCGTGCGTACTGGGCGGCCATAGCCTCGGCGGCCAGCTGGCCTGCTGCCATGCCGCGTTGCGGCCCGCCCGGATTGCGCAGCTGTGGCTGGTCGCCAGCGGCTCGCCGTACTGGCGCAATTTTCCGGTGCCGATGCGCTACGGCCTGCCGCTGATGTTCCGGCTGCTGCCATGGCTGGCACGCATGCAAGGCGTGCTGCACGGGCGAACGCTCGGCTTCGGCGGCACCGAGGCGCGCAGCCTGATCGCCGATTGGGCGCAGGTCGGTCGCAGCAATCGCTATCGTGCGGCAGGCACCACGTGGGATCTCGAGCAGGCGCTGGGCCAACTCGACATGCCGATCAGCGCAGTGACCTTCGCACGCGACCGCTTCGGCCCACCCGGCGCCTTGCAGGCCTTGCTGCAGAAAATGCCGCGGGCACGTGCCGAACGTGTTGCCTTGGACGATGCGCAACTGGGCGCGCGCAGCAATCACTTCGCGTGGATGAAGACGCCCGCCGCCGTTGCCGCTGCACTGCGCCGGCGTCTTGGCAATGAGGGTAGCGACAATCGAATGTCACAAAGGGATTGACGAGGACTCCGGGCATCCGCATAATTCCGCTCCTGACGACGCGCCCGTAGCTCAGTTGGATAGAGTACCTGGCTACGAACCAGGCGGTCGGGAGTTCGAATCTCTCCGGGCGCACCATCTTCAGAACAACAGGAGACAGCCTTCAACCGCTGTCTTTTTAGTTACAAGGGTCCGATCGCATTGCGACCGATCCGCAAGTTGGAAACGCAAGTCAAAACAAGATAATGCGCCCGTAGCTCAGTTGGATAGAGTACCTGGCTACGAACCAGGCGGTCGGGAGTTCGAATCTCTCCGGGCGCACCAATCTTGAAGAAAACGGCCAGCTTGCTGGTCTTTTTTTTGCCTGTCGTTCGAGTGCACGGCGTGGCCGCGCTGTTACCACGCGGCGAACGCGACGCAGCAACTGCCAAAGACCAGCACGCGCGCCACAGGACATCGCGTCACTGCGTTCAGGCCATCGCGCCCAGCACATCGGTCCGGGCAAGCAACGCAACCGGCAGCAGCGAGGTCACCGGATGCCCGGCGTCGCGCCACGCATCCAGCCCACCCAGCAACGGCCGCACGTCGCGATATCCGCGCTCGCGCATCCGGCCGGCCAACCACGCCGCCGACACTTCGTCCGGACACGCGCAATAGATCACCACGCTGCGCTCGCGCGGCACGCTGGCCAGGATCTGCGCGAGCTGACGCTCGTCGGCGAACACCGCGCCGGGAATCGTGTACGGCTGCAGATCGCGATGGCCCGGCGCACGGATATCCAGCACCGTCGGCCGCAGCGCCTCGTCGCCGTCGAGTAGCGTCACCAGCTCGTCCACCGCAATGCGTGCGTGCTCCAGCGAGCGCAGCAAGGCATGCCGCCGCCACCAACGCCAGCCGACATAGCAGGCCAGCGACACGGCCAGCGCGACGACCGCGCCTGACCCCAGCTCGGACAGCAACGCGAGCACGTCCTGCACCTGATGCGCGAACAGCGCACCCAGGCTCAGGCCGACGAATGCCCACAGCGACGCACCCAGGGCGTCGTAGCGCAGGAACGCCGCCAGGCGCACCCGCATCGCACCGGCCATCGGCACCGAGACCATCGACAGACCGGGCACGAACTTGGCCATCGCCAGCACCCGCACACCCCAGCGCGAGAAGAACCGCTCGCTCTTTTTCATGCAGGTATCGCGCGACAGCGACAGCCGGCACAGCGACTGCAGGGTGCGATTGCCGAAACGACGGCCGGCCAGATACCAGGCCAGGTCACCGAGCAGACTTGCCAGCACCGAAACAGCCAACGCCAGCAATCCGGCCAGCCATGCAGCGCTCCCGCCCTGCAACGCGTAGCCGGCACCGACCAGCACCAGGGTCGGCAGCGCCGGCACCGGCAGGCCCAGCGACAACGCCAGCACGTTGGCAAAGACCAGCGCCAATCCGTACTGTTCGATCAAGCCTTGCATGCGGCGACCCTGCGCGACGGCGAGGGCACATTATCCGCCCTTCCTCACGCGCGCGGCTGCCCGGCGGCGGCGGAACGATACGTTTCGGCAAGCGACTGCAACCAGCCATCGAACACTCCATCGCGGCGCAGTGCGCGCCGCCACCAGCCCAGTGCCTCGCCCTCCTCGCCCGGCCGCCACGCCAGGTAGAAGGTTTCATCGGGTTTACGGGTTTCCACCTGCAGCTCGCGCAGCCGGCCGTCCTGCAGCGCGCCGCGCGCGTACGGCTCGGGCAGGAAGCCGTAGCCGGCGCCGGCCAGCTGCAACTGCAGCTTGGCCTGCATGTCCGGCACGGTGAGCACATCGCGCGCGGAGAGCAGGCCGACCGTGCGTGGCAGCAGGCGCCGCGCCGAATCCGCCACCGCGATCGCACGGTGTTCGGCCAGCTCGGCCGCGCCCAGCAGGCCGGCGCCCGCCAGGGAATGCGTGGAGGCCACCGCGAACACGAAGCCCAGCGTGCCGATCGCCTCGGCCACATAACCACCACCGCTCGGCCCCTCGCCCGCCGCCACGATCAGGTCCACGCGCCGGTCCAGCAGCGCCTCCCAGCTGCCGGACAAGGATTCGCTCACCACGCGCAGGCGCGTGCTGTCGGCCACCGTGTAGAAGTCCAGGATCTGCGCCTGCAGCAAGGCCACCGGCAGGATCGCATCCAGCCCGATCGCAAAGTCCGATTCCCAGCCCGACGCCACCCGCCGCACCCGCACCTCCAGCTCCTGCGCGGCCCGCAGCAGCTGCCGCCCTTCGCGCAGCAGTTCGCGCCCGGCCTGGGTCGGTGTCGCCTTCGGCCCGACCCGTTCGAACAGCTGCACGCCCAGATCGTCCTCCAGCTTGGAGACCGTGTAGGAAATCGTCGACGGCACCTTGAACAACACCTTGGACGCGGCCGCGAACGAGCCGCGGCGGTCGATCGCATCCAGGATCTGCAACGCTTCCAGGCTGATTTTCATTGTTCGATTTTTTCGATGGTAGCGACCAAATCTACTCGCTTTCTGGGCTGGCGCGAAGGTAGAGACTAGCCATCAAGCCGCCGGGACACCGATTCACTTCCTGGCGACACCAACCCTTTCAAGGAGAAGCAGCATGTTGAATGTCCGCAAGAGCGAAACCCGTGGCCGCGCCGAACATGGCTGGCTGTCCTCGCGCCATACCTTCTCCTTCGCCAGTTACCACGACCCGCGCCATATGGGCATCGGCCCGCTGCGGGTGATCAACGAAGACAAGGTGACCCCGGGCGAGGGCTTCGGCACCCATGCCCACCGCGACATGGAGATCATTTCCTACGTGCTGGGCGGCGCGCTGGAGCACAAGGACAGCATGGGCACCGGCTCGGTGCTGCACTACGGCGATGTGCAGCGCATGAGCGCCGGCAGCGGCGTCACCCACAGCGAGTTCAACCACTCCGCCAGCGAACCGGTGCACTTCCTGCAGATCTGGGTGATGCCCGAGCGCAGCGGCATCGAGCCCAGCTACGAGGAGAAGCACTTCGATGCCGACAGCAAGCGCAACCAGCTGCGCCTGATCGCCTCGCCCGGCGGCGAGCACGGCTCGCTGCGCCTGCACCAGGATGCGCGCCTGTATGCCTCCATCCTTGATGGCGAGGTGCGCCTGCAGCAGCCATTGGCCGACGGCCGCATCGGCTACGTGCAGGTGGCGCGCGGCAGCCTGAGCGTCAATGGCCAGGCGCTGTCGGCCGGTGATGCGCTGCAGATCACCGACGAGCCGGAGATCGTGCTGGCCGATGCACGCGATGCGGAAGTGCTGGTGTTCGATCTGCCGAGGTAAGCGGCACCAGCTCGGCGTACGGCGTGCTGCAGACCAGGCGGCACGCTGCGCACTGGGAATCGGCCGACATCAAAAAGCCCGCTTCCGCGGGCTTTCTTGTGCTCAAGCACCGCTGATTGCGGGGCGCCTGCGATGACGCTGCCACGCTTGACGCAAGCCATCGGCAACGCCGCGCAGCACTGCGCGGGATCACGCGGCCTGCGGCCTGGCCAGCCTGGCAAGCGATCTGTTCGGGGTTTCGCTGCGCACGGCAACCGCCTCGGTGGCGCCATCTCCATCGCCATTGACCAGGGCAAACAGCGCATCGGCATCGGCTTCCAGCACACGCGCCGAGCGCGCCAGGTCGTCGACCATCTGCGCCTGATCGCGCGCCTGCACACCGATCGACTGCAGCGCGGTATTGGCGGTGGAAATGTCCTGCGCCTGCTCCTGGCTGGCAGCGGCAATCTGCTCCACGGTCGCGGTGACCCGCAGCACCGAACCGACCATGTCCTGCATCACCGCCCCGGCCTGCTCGGCCAGGCGCGAACCATCGCCCACCTGGTCGGCTGCATTGTCGATCAAGCCGCGAATTTCCTTGGCCGAAACGCTGCAGCGCTGCGCCAGGCTGCGCACCTCGGTCGCCACCACGGCAAATCCACGCCCCTGCTCGCCAGCGCGTGCCGCTTCCACGGCCGCATTCAAGGCCAGGATATTGGTCTGGAACGCGATGCCGTCGATCACCTCGATGATCTGGCCGATACGGTCGGTGGCCGCACGAATGCCCGCCGTGGTCTTGACCATGTCGGCGATCACGGTGGCGCCGCGTCGCGCGACATCGGCCGATGCCTCGGCCATGCGCTGCGCCGAACCGGCACTGTCGGAATTGCTGCATACGGTTTCTGCGAGCTGATCGATGGTGGTCGAAGTCTGCGCGACGGCTGCCGACTGCGTGGACGAACGGTTCACCAGTTCCTGGTTGCTGACCGAAATATGGTGCGCCTCGCGCTGCACGTTCTGCGCAATGCTCATGGTCTGCCGCATCAACTGACGCATGCGCTCGGCCGAGCGCACCTGATCGGTGACGTCGGTGGCGTACTTGACCACCTTGTACGGGCGACCGGACACATCCAGGATCGGATTGTAGGAGGCCTGGATCCACACCGGACTCCCATCCCTGCGCAAGCGACGGTAGCGGCCCGCATCGAACTGCCCACGCGCCAGCTTCGCCCAGAAATGCCGATAGTCCTCGGAGGCGCCGTAGTCCGCGTCCACGAAGATGCGGTGATGCTGGCCGATCGCCTCCTCGGCGGAGTATCCCAAAATGGCCAGGAAGTTGTCGTTGGCACGCAGCACGTGCCCTTCCAGATCGAACTCGATCACGCCCATCACCTTGTCGATGGCCTGGATGCGACCATCGGCATCGGACGAATCGATGACCTGACGGGTCACGTCGGTGGCGTACTTGACCACCTTGTAGGGCCGCCCGTGCTCGTCGAGCACCGGGTTATAGGACGCCTGGATCCACACCTCGCCGCCGTCCTTGCTGAGGCGCTTGTAGCGCCCCGCGTCGAACGCGCCGCGCCCGAGCTTGTCCCAGAACGCGCGATAGGCCGCCGACTGACGCGTTTGCGCGTCCACGAACATGCCATGGTGCTTGCCGCGAATCTCATCGAGTCGGTAGCCCATCACCGCAAGGAAATTCTCGTTGGCATCGAGCACCGTGCCATCCAGCGAAAACTCGATGACCGCCATGACCTTGTCGATCGCATCGATACGGCCTTCGAAGTCGGCGGTCTGGCGCACCTGCGCGGTGATGTCGGTGGCGTACTTGATGACCCGATAGGCCTTGCCTGCACGATCCAGCAATGGATTGTAGGAGGCGTTGATCCACACCTCGCGCCCGTTCTTGTCCCGGCGGCAGAACCGCCCGGCATTGAAGTCGCCGCGACGCAGCGCCTGCCAGAATTGTCGATAGCTGTCGCTGTCGCGGTCGCCGGGCGTCACGAACATGCGGTGATGCTGACCGACGACTTCGTCGAGCCGGTAGCCCATCAGCGACAGGAAGTTCTGGTTCGCATGCAGGATGCAGCCATCCAGTTCGAACTCGATCACCGCCATCACCCGATCCACTGCATCGGCCTTGTGCTGCAGCCCACGGCTCCAGGAAGAAAACAGGCGTCCAAGCAGAGGCGGCAGGCGCATCGGGGTGAGATCCGAGAGAGGTGTCACAGCCTTAGCGACCCGTGCCGGGCTTACTTGAATCGCTGCCTGCAGCGCGTTCGTGGCAATTCAGATGCCGCTGCCGATTCGGTTGCCCGCGTTGCGGCGGCGATGTCGATGCAGGCCGTCATCGACCTATTTGCACACATGAAAACGCCCGCAAATCAGAAATTTGCGGGCGTCTAGAACACTGGCGGAGCGAGAGGGATTCGAACCCTCGATAGAGCTTTTGACCCTATACTCCCTTAGCAGGGGAGCCCCTTCAGCCACTCGGGCATCGCTCCAGTTTTTGCGTCCTGCCGCGGTGTCCGTTGCAGGCCGCGAAGAATACCGGGTAAGAGGGGCTAACGTAAACCCTTTATGACGATCAATTCGAAGAATCGTCGCCCTGATGCGCACCGGAAGCGACTGGCTCATCCCCACGCTGGATCCGCTGATAGATTTCCTCGCGGTGTACGGCAACATCTTTCGGTGCGGTGATGCCGATGCGCACCTGATTGCCCTTGACGCCGAGTACGGTCACAGTGACCGAGTCGCCGATCATCAAGGTTTCGCCTACCCGGCGAGTGAGGATCAACATTTTGCAAATCTCCTGGAACCGGTGGGTTTCCCACCAGCATCGGCGGCCGATTGACGAGGCGCGCCTTAGGTAAAGGGAATAGACCGGAAATGGTAGCGGGACACCCTGCCAACCAGCAAGGCATACCAGGACAAGTGTTCAGCCCAAGTGTTGCTTGACCCAGGAGGCCACGCCTTGCAGCGCGGTCGCAAGGGCGGGACCATCCTCGCCACCACCCTGGGCGAGATCCGGACGACCGCCGCCCTTGCCTCCGATCTGACTGGCGATATGGCCGAGGAGTTCCCCTGCCTTCACCTTGCCAGTTGGGCTGCCGTTCACGCCGGCCACCAGCGCAACCTTGCCGCCAGCAGCGCCTGCCAACACGATGACCGAGTCGCCCAACTGCTGCTTGAGGCGATCCATCGCATCGCGCAACGCCTTGGCATCGAAGCCCTCCAGACGCACGGCAACCACCTTGATGCCTGCCACATCGACCGCGCTGGAACCCAGGTCTGCGGTTGCGCCGGAGGCCAGCTTGGCCTTGAGCGACTCCAGCTCACGCTCGAGCCGCTTCTGACGTTCGGTGAGCGCGCGAACCTTGTCGACCACCTCGGTGGCATTGCCGCCGAGCAGGTTGGCCGCCTCGAGCAGACGTCGCTCCTCATCGGCGACATGGTCCAGCGCGCCCTGCCCGGTCACCGCCTCGATACGACGCACGCCCGAGGACACTCCGCCTTCGGAGGTGATCTTGAACAGGCCGATGTCGCCGGTGCGGGTGACATGGGTGCCGCCGCAGAGCTCGGTGGAATAGCCGCCCATCTTCAGCACGCGCACGTTCTCGCCGTACTTTTCGCCGAACAGGGCCATCGCGCCGAAATCCAGCGCTTCCTGCATGGCCATGTTGTGCACTTCCACGCTGTGGTTGGTGCGCACCTCCGCATTGACCTTGCGTTCGATCACGGCGAGCTCTTCGGGCGTGATCGGCTGGAAGTGCGAGAAGTCGAACCGCAACCGGTCCGGTGCAACCAGCGAGCCCTTCTGTTGCACATGCGTGCCCAGCACCTCGCGCAGGGCCGCATGCAGCAGATGCGTGGCCGAGTGGTTGAGGATGGTCTTGCCGCGACGCTGCACGTCGATGCCGCCTGCCAGCACATCGCCCACTGCCAGCGCACCTTCGGTGATGCGCCCCACATGACCATGGAACTGACCGGCGAACTTCTGGGTGTCGGCGATCTCGATGGAGACATCGCTGCCGCTCAGCTGGCCGCTATCGCCGACCTGGCCACCGGACTCGGCGTAGAACGGCGTACGGTCGGTGAACACGATGACGTCATCGCCGGCTTGCGCACGTTCGACCGGGCGGCCCTGCTTGAGCAATGCAACGACCTTGAGCCCATCGGCATCGTAGGCCTCGTAGCCCAGAAACACCGTCGGCGCCATGGTGGCGACCAGATCGGCTGGCAATGCGACGCCGCCACCGAACTTGCCGGCGGCACGCGCGGTCTCGCGCTGGCGCTCCATGGCGAACTCGAAGCCCTCCATGTCCACGCGCAAGCCGCGCTCGCGTGCGATGTCGGAGGTCAGATCGACCGGAAATCCGTAGGTATCGAAAAGGCGGAACGCATCGGCACCGGGAATCACTTCCTGCGCGCGCGCGGCGACGTCGTCGAAGATCTTCATGCCGGCGTCCAGCGTCTCGGCAAAACGCTCTTCTTCGGCCAGCAACGCGCGCGCGACGGTCTCCCGCGCGACCACCAGTTCGGGATAGGCCTCGCCCATCAGCTCGACCAGGGTCGGCACCATCTTGCTGAAGAACGGCTGGCGTACCCCCAGCATCCAGCCATGCCGCAGCGCACGCCGGATGATCCGGCGCAGCACATAACCGCGGCCTTCATTGGACGGCAGCACACCGTCGACGATCAGGAACGAACAGGCGCGGATGTGGTCGGCGATCACCCGCAGCGACTTGTTCTCCAGGTCGGTGACGCCGGTCAGCGCGCTGGCCTTGCCGATCAAGGCCTGGAACAGATCGATCTCGTAGTTGGTATGCACGTGCTGCAGGATCGCAGCCAGACGCTCCAGGCCCATGCCGGTATCCACGCACGGCGCCGGCAACGGCACCAGGGTGCCGTCGGGCTGGCGATCGAATTGCATGAAGACCAGGTTCCAGATCTCGATGAAGCGGTCGCCATCCTCGTCCGGCGAACCGGGCGGACCACCGGCGATATGGTCGCCATGGTCGAAGAAGATCTCGGTGCACGGACCGCACGGGCCGGTATCGGCCATCTGCCAGAAGTTGTCCGACGCGTACGGCGCACCCTTGTTGTCGCCGATGCGCACGATGCGGCTTTCCGGAATGCCGATCATGTCGCGCCACAGCGCGAAGGCTTCTTCGTCGGTGTGGTAGACGGTGACCAGCAGCCGCTCGGCCGGCAGCTTCCAGACCTGGGTCAGCAGTTCCCAGGCCCAGCTGATGGCGTCCTTCTTGAAGTAGTCGCCAAAGGACCAGTTGCCCAGCATCTCGAAGAAGGTGTGATGGCGCGCGGTGTAGCCCACCGAATCCAGATCGTTGTGCTTGCCGCCGGCACGCAGGCAGCGCTGTACGTCGGCCGCGCGCACGTAGCTGCGCTTTTCCGCGCCGAGGAAGACGTCCTTGAACTGGACCATGCCGGAGTTGGTGAACAGCAAGGTCGGGTCGTTGCCCGGCACCAGCGGCGCGGATGGCACGATGGTGTGGCCCTTCCCCTCGAAAAACGCGAGGAAGTCACTACGGATCTGGGAAGTGCTGAATTTGGCAGGTGCGTTCATGTGCTGGCATTGGGCGGGCGGCAGTCCCGGTCACCCAATGAGATGTGGGCGCAGATGAGCGGAACAACCTGAAACCACGAAGGGTAGCAGGCCTGACGCCCTCAGTCCTCAAGGTCGAAGCGCGTGGCGCTGCGAATGCTGTTGCCATCGAAACCACGCCGCGCCAGCAGATCGGCGGCCTTGCGCCGTTGCGGCAGATCGGTAGGCCCCTCCTCGCCGAAGCGACGGCGAATCAGATCGCGCGCGTTTTCGGTCCAGTCGCCTTCAAATGTCGCCATTGCGGCGCTGATGGCATCGCTGTCCAGCCCATGGGTTCCGAGCTCGGCGCGGATATGCAACGGGCCATAGCCCGAGCCTGCGCGATTGCGCACGACCGAGGCCGCAAAACGGGTGTCGTCCTGCCACCCCTCGTCAGCCAGGCGCTCCACGGCCGCCTGTGCGGCGTCCGGCTCGATACCGCGCGCCAGCAGCTTGCGGTTCAATTCCTTGCGCGAATGCTCGCGCCGCACCAGCAATCCCAGTGCGCGTTGGACCGGAGTCTGTTCCTTGAACCGGCGTCCCCGCTTTGGCGCGGGCGGTTGCTCGTCCATCGTGGGTATCCCGAGTACCAAGCTCACAGCATCAATGCGCCATCCGTGGCGCCTGCCTTCCTGGCCTTCCTGGCCTTCGATGAGATCTACCGCGGGAAGCGACGGCACTGACTCCGCCGTCCCCGCGATAGAAAACCTGCCACAGCCGTCAAGTGCTGCCGTTCTGCCATCAGGCGGACCCGGCAGGCAGGCAGAACAGGGGGTGGCCCACGCGGACGTCCCGGTTCGCGCTGCTGCCGAGACACCTGCCTGATGACGGCTGGGCTCGCACTGCCTGGCTGCTGTTATTCCTTCTCGACGTCGTCGCCGGCTTCGCGCGGCGCTTCGGCCGGCTGGAACTTCTCACGCAGCTCGGCTTCCAGCCGCACCGCAACCTGCGGGTTGTCGCGCAGATAGCCACGCGCGTTGTCCTTGCCCTGCCCGATGCGTTCTTCGCCGTAGCTGTACCAGGCGCCGGCCTTCTCGACCAGCTTGGCTTCCACGCCCATGTCGATCAGCTCACCCTCGCGGCTGATGCCTTCGCCGTAGAGGATTTCGGTCACGACCTGCTTGAAAGGAGGCGCCAGCTTGTTCTTGACCACCTTGATCTTGGTCTGGTTGCCGATGATTTCGTCGCCCTTCTTGATCGCGCCGATGCGACGGATATCCAGACGGACCGATGCGTAGAACTTCAGCGCGTTACCGCCGGTGGTCACTTCCGGGCTCTGGCCCGGCATCATCACGCCGATCTTGTGGCGCAGCTGGTTGATGAAGACCACCAAGGTGTTGGACCGCTTGATATTGCCGGTCAGCTTGCGCAGCGCCTGGCTCATCAGGCGGGCCTGCAGGCCCGGCAGCTGGTCGCCCATTTCGCCTTCGATTTCCGCCTTTGGGGTCAGCGCGGCGACCGAGTCGACCACCACGATGTCCACCGAACCGGAACGCACCAGCATGTCGGCGATTTCCAGCGCCTGTTCGCCGGTATCCGGCTGCGACAGCAGCAGGTCGTCGACATTGACGCCCAGCTTGGCGGCATAGATCGGGTCCAGCGCGTGCTCGGCGTCGATGAAGGCTGCGGTGCCGCCCTTCTTCTGGCATTCGGCAATCGCCTGCAGGGTCAGGGTGGTCTTGCCCGACGATTCCGGACCGTAGATTTCCACCACGCGGCCCTTGGGCAGGCCGCCGATCCCCAGTGCGATGTCCAACATCAGCGAGCCGGTCGGAATGACTTCGACGGCCTCGATCACACGGTCGCCCATGCGCATCACCGAGCCCTTGCCGAATTGCTTCTCGATCTGGCTCAGTGCGGCGGAAAGGGCGCGCTTCTTGTTCTCATCCATCTGGGTGATCCTTGTCAGTGATTTCGGTGTAGGGCGAATGTAGCTGAGGTGTATCGCACAGGCTGAGACTGGCTGCGACACACTCAGATTAAAGAGGCGGCCATGGCAGTGGCAGCGGGAAATCCTGCGGCACCGGCTCGGGATAGCGCCAGCACGGCCATCGGCGCAGTGCTCAACGATTCGGCCTCAACAGCCCGCAGTACAGGCCCTCGATCGCGAAATCCTGATCCGGCAACACTTCGATCGGTGCGTAGTCCGGGTTGCGCGGCAGCAGGCGAATGCGGTCCTTGCCGATCTTCAACAGCTTGACCGTGATCTCCTCATCGATGCGCGCCACCACGATCTGCCCCGAACGCGCGTCGCGGGTGCGATGCACCCCGATCAAATCACCGTTGAAGATGCCTTCGTCGCGCATCGAGTCGCCCTGCACCTTGAGCAGGTAGTCCGGCGACGGCGAGAAGAACACCCGATCCAGCACCACGAAATCGTCCGAGCCGATATCCGCGCCGATCGGCAGGCCTGCCGCCACGCGCCCCAGCACCGGCAGGCGCAGCACATCCTCGCGCACCGGCTCGCTTGCAGCGACAGGTGGGGTGCGCGACTGCGCGCCCTGCCCGGCCAGGCGAATGCCGCGGGCCTGGCCAGGGACGCGCCGGATCGCACCGGCCTGCTCCAATGCCTCCAGATGGTACTGCGCACCGCGCACGCCCTTGAAGCCGAAGGCGCGCGCGATCTCGGTCTGCGAAGGCGGTACGCCGTCGGCATCGATGCGCTCGGCGATCAAGGCCAGGATTGCTTGCTGGGTATCGGTCAGGTCCATGGTTAGTAGTATTACTACTCACTGGCGCCAGCGCAACAGGTGCGTCGACTGCCAGGCACGCGGCGGCAATCAGGGTCGCACGCCGCGCCTAGCGGCGGCTGCGCCAGATCGAGAACAGGATCCAGACGCCGCAGATGGCGGCACCGATGAAGCCGCCGACCCCCAACGCCAGCAGCCAGCGGCTGGCACTGCCACCCACACTGTTCATGACGATCGACGAGCCGATCACCAGCGCGGCAGTCACGATCCCCATGGTGAGCCGGTTGGCCGCGCGATCGACCTGTTCGCCGAACTCGCGCAATGCGCGCGTTTCGATCTGCAGTTGCAGCTTGCCGCGCCGTGCGGCCTGCAGCAGCCGTTTGAGATCGCGCGGCAGATCGCCGATCAGGTCGATCGCGCCGGTCACGGTGCGACGGCTGCGCCGCAGCATCGCGCTGGGCGCATAACGCTGCAGCACCACGCGTTCGAGGTAGGGGCGCGCCTCGGTGGCCATGTCGAAGTCCGGATCGAGCTGGCGTCCCATGCCTTCGAGCGTGAGAAACGCCTTGATCATCAGCGCCAGATCCGACGGCAGGGTCAGCCCGTGATCGCGCAGGATCGAGGTGATATCGCCCAGCGTCGCGCCGATGCGCAGCTCCTTCAGCGGCACCCCGCGATACTCGTCGACGAAGGCACCGATATCCTGCTGCAGCCGCGACTCGTCGATCTCCAGGCTGGTACCGGCCCATTCCAGCAACACGTCGATCACCGCTTCGGCGTCGTAGCTGACCATGCCATGCAGCAGTTGCGCGACCTGGAAGCGACGCTGCTCGGACACGCGCCCGACCATGCCGAAATCGATGACGGCGATGCGCCCGTCGCGCAGATAGAAAATGTTGCCCGGATGCGGGTCGGCGTGGAAGCAGCCATCCTGCAGCACCATCTTCAGCACGATGCCGGCGCCGCTGCGTGCGAGTGCCTTGCGGTCCAGGCCGGCCGCATCCACGGCGACCAGATCCCGCCCCGGGATGCCGTCGATGAATTCCTGCACGTTGAGCGATTCGCAGGTCCACTGCCAATAGACGGACGGCACCACCACCTGGGGGGCGTTGACGAAATTGGCTGCGATGCGCTCGGCATTGCGGCACTCGGCGGCGAAATCGAGTTCGCGCCGCAAGGAGACAGTGAATTGCTGCACCACCTCGGCGGGGCGATAACGCTTGAGATCGGGCGCACGCGTTTCCACGATTTCCGCCAGGCGTGCCAGCAGGCGCAGATCCGCATCGATGACATCGCCGATGCCGGGGCGGCGGATCTTCAGCACCACCGGCGTGCCATCGGCCAGCCAGGCGCGATGGGTCTGCGCCAGCGATGCCGCAGCCAGAGGCTGTTCGTCCAGGCGGGCGAACACGCTTTCCGGCTCCGCGCCCAGGGCTGCGACCAGTTGCGGGCGGATCTGTTCGAACGGCAGCGCAGGCACCGCGTTCTGCAGCTCGCTCAGCTCTTCGATCCACTCCGGCGGCAGCAGGTCCACACGCGTAGCCAGCACCTGCCCCAGCTTGACGAAGGTCGGCCCGAGTTCCTCGAGCGCACGCCGCACCCGCACCGCCGCAGACATGCGCAGGCGGCCCTCGGCATTATGCCAGTGCAGCAGCTTGCCGGCACGTTCGAGCACATCGGCCAGGCCGGTACGGCGCACCACGTCGCCGAATCCGTAGCGGATCAGCACCGCCGCGATTTCCTGCAGCCGCCCAAGATCCCGAACGGTGCCGAGCGCCTCCCACATCAACACACCGCCTGCGATCGCGCTGCGGCAGCGAGCCGTATCGCATCAACGTGCATCGCTGCTTGTGTGCGCTCCTTGCAAGCGCCGGTTGACCATGCACGACCACGCACAACGCCTGTGGCTACATGATCGCTCGCGCACAGGACGGCGCGGTGGCCGGTCGCCGCAGGCATCGGCTGCCGGGCGGCTGCGCGCCGGCCATCCGGCAACACCAGGACAGCGTCAGCAGCTCGGCGCGGTGCGGACAGAAAGAAGGCATGAGCAAGAAGCGGAAGCATCGGCACACGGTTTGAAAAACAAGACCTCGTTTGTAGCCGATCTGCACGTGCCTGTCGCGTCATAACCACCTGCGGGCTGAGAGCGGCCAACAAAACGTAGCGAGCGGTCGTCAGGTGGGTGCGGACTGCGCGCCGAGAACCGGAGTGTACAAGTGGCACATGCCGATTCCGAGCACCGGCTGCGTCCGCCTGACGGCGGCACAGTCGTTTTGTAGCCGCTCTTGGCCGAGGCTGGGCTTGCGCATGCATCCTGCTGTCTTGGCAAGGCCGCGCCCGGGCCTTCGAGACCTAATACCGCAACCGCAAGGTCACCCCATACGTGCGCGGCGCACCCAGAAATGCATTCCACGAACCCGCCTGTAGCGGCGCGTCGATGACGATCTGGCGATAGGTTTCGTTACCGAGGTTTTCTGCCCACGCTTCCAGCATCCAGCGCTTGTCGTCGGCGCCGATGCCCACCCGTGCATTGAGCAGCGTATAACCCGGTTGCGCCTTCTGCGGATCCAGGTCGGAGCCGGAGTTGTACTCGGAAACATACTTTGCGCCGACATTGAACCGGCCGGTCATGCGATTACCGAGCGCGTGCTCGTAGCTGACCGAAAGATTGGCCGACCAGCGTGGCGCAAAGCTCAAACGACTGCCCGGCAGCCGTGCCAGATCGGCGTCCGGCAGCGGATCGTCGCCATACGCGGTATCCGTGTAGCTGAGCCCGCCCTGCACCATCAGTCCGGGCATGGCGCCCTGCCACAGCAGTTCGGCATCGATGCCGCGCGACACCACGCTGGGAATGGCGCGCACCACGAAGCTGGTCCCGAGGAAATTGTTGAGCTGAAAGTCGCTGAAGTCCTGATAGAACAGCGCCGCATTGAGCAGCAGGTTGCCACCGAGCCAGCTGGTCTTGGCGCCAAGCTCGTAACTGTCGACGAACTCGCCGGGAAACGCGGTGTCGTCCACCGGCAGGATGCCTTGCACGCCGCTGGACAAACCATCGGAGGACTGCACGCGATCCAGGTTGAAACCGCCGGCCTTGTAGCCACGTGCGGCGGACACATAGGTCATCACCGCATCGCTCCAGCGGTATGCCAGCTTCGCCGTACCGGACCATTCGCGCTCGCTGCGGCGTTGCTCGGTGCGACGGCCGGCATGGGCGACGTTGGCCCAGGGCAGACAGGTGAAACCGACCACTTGTGGTGCGATCGTCGGCACTGCCGCCGCAGGCACGCCGCGCGCGACCAGCGCGGCCCCGATACGCCGCAACGCAGCTGGATCGAGCTGACCGTTGGCTGCGAAGTAACTGGCGCACGCCGGGCTTCCATCGGGATTTTCGAACCTCGACTGCAAGGCCTTGCGCTCGTAGGTGTAGCGCAGCCCAACCACCACATCCAATGCGTCGGTGGCATGCCAGGTGTTGTTGGTGAACAGCGCGGCACTGGTGCCATCCTGCCGGAAGCGATCCTGGCTCCCCTGGCCGCGGAACAGCGTGCCGGCCGGCAAGCCGGTGGCGTCGGCGAGAAACCGGGTTGCATCCGTCCGTGCGGCCAGCGCCGGATTGGCCCGTGCAAGCAACACGCTGGACAGATAGGGCTCGTAGGCACTGCCGAAGCGATAGGACTCGTTGCGATGCAGGGTTTCGTCGGCGTAGAACGCACCGACCATCCAGTCCAGGCGCTCGCCCGATCCGGCCAGGCGCAGTTCCTGGCTGAAGGTCTTGAACCGGGTCAGTATCTCGTCCTGGCGCGGCGCGCGGTACAGGATGTCGGCCGCACTGTAGTCGAAGTCCAGGCCGTTGATGGATCTCCAGTCACGCAATGCGGTGATCGAGGTCAGCACCGCCTCGCTCAGCCACGGCGTGGTCCAATCCAGCTGCGCCGACACGCCCTTGTCCTGGATATCCTGCGCGGTGCTGCGGTTGCTGTAGGCGCGCCTGCCTTGCGGGTCGGCGCGCGCAATCGTGCCCTGCCCGCCTGGCGCCAGCGCATCGATCAGCGCTGCAGTCGGTCCACGTTCGGTGGTGACGGTGACGCAGCAGTTTTCCTCGCGGCGGGTGTAGTCGGCAGCCAGGTGGATGTCCAGGTCGGTGCCGGGTTCCCATAACCACTGCACGCGCGCAGTGCGCAGGTTCTGGTCGCCATCGTCGCTGGCGGTGCGCGGGCCGGCACCGGTGACCACCTGTTCGAAGCCGTCGCGACGTCGCCTGGCCGCATAGACGCGCAAGGCACTGGTGTCGCCCAGCGCATCGTTGAAGGCGCCGGCAATCCCGAGCGCGCCATAGTTGCCCACGGTGATCTCGGCATCGGCACTGCGGGTAAAACTGGGCCGACGCGTCACCACGTTGATGACGCCGGCCGAGGTGTTCTTGCCGAACACGGTGCCTTGCGGCCCCTTCAACACCTCGATGCGCTCAAGTTCTCCGAGATCGGCGAAGCCCACGCCGTTGCGCGCGCGCGCCACCCCATCGATGACCACACCGACCGAGGATTCAAGCCCGGCGTTGTCGCCCACCGTGCCAACGCCGCGAATGCGTGCGGTAGTCTGCGCAGCGCTCTGACTGCTGGTCACGATCAAGCCGGGCACCAGCACCTGCAGCTCCTTGATGTCGTGCACGCCGCTGTCCTGCAGCAGTTGCTCGGGAAGGACCGAGACCACCACCGGTACGTTCTGCAGCGATTCCTCGCGCTTTTGCGCAGTCACCTTCAGGGCAGCCAGCGTTGCCGGCTCGTTGCGCTGTTGCTGCGTGGCCGTTTGCGCATGCAGCGGCGATGCCTGTGCTGCCGCGAAGAGCGCCAGCGCAAGCCCGGTGCTGCGTTGCTGTTGTGTGCGCATGCCTGTCCCCCGACAAGAACCTGCGGCGCACTGCGGCGGGTGCCGCAACGCGCGCGTCGCCGCACTTTAGCGAAGGAACCAGGCTGGACAACGCCGCTGGCAGAAGCTACGGCGCGCGCAGCGAACCTACTGCGGCCAAAGCTGCATTGCAGCCATGCATCGCCTGCGTAAACGCTCGACGTCGAGGAGCATCGCCGCTGCCAGCGCCACACGCTGCGCAGCATGGGCGTGCGCTTTCCTTCCGTACGCAGACTAAAGCAGCGCGCTCAAGCCCTGCAGCGCGGCAACCACGGTCTGACGCCGCACTGCATCGCGATCGCCAGCGAACTGGAACAACTGCGCAGTGGCATAGCCGCCGCGCCGCTTCCAGCCGATCCATACCGTGCCGACCGGCTTGTCCTCGCTGCCGCCACCCGGCCCGGCGATGCCGGTCACCGCCACCGCGATGCTCGCACCGGAATTGACCAGCGCGCCCGACACCATTTCGATCACCGTTTCGCGGCTGACCGCACCGTGCACTTCCAGCGTCTGCGGCCGCACGCCCAGCAAGGCCTGCTTGGCCTCGTAGCTGTAGGCGGCCATGCCGCAGTCGAACCAGTGCGAGGACCCTGCCACATCGGTGACCGCCTTGGCGATCCAGCCACCGGTGCAGCTCTCGGCAGTGACCAGGCGCTCGCGCGCGGCAAGCAACTGCTGACCGAGGCGTTCGGCCAGCTGCTGCAGTTCGGAATCGGCGGAGATGGACATGGGCACGGCGAATGAAGAAGCAACCGACGTTTTAGCCGAATTTGCCGCGCCTGTCTGCGCTGGCGCCCATTCCGCGCCAGTGCCGACGTGGCCGGGGCTCAGTGGCGGTGTGCAGCCAATGGCAGCGGGCATCGCCTGCGCGGGCGACAGGATCGCAAGGATATCGGCGGCTGGCGAACGATCTCACGCCTGCACGACTGCTTCGGACACGCATGCGCCCGCGCCAACAAATAAACGCCACAGCCGCGCAGCGCGATCGCCACACCGCCGGCACCCATCTGCCGGCCTTGACCACATCGATGCGCACGGCCGGGCCAAGCCGACCGTGCAGCGCCGCTCACGACTCCCAGTCTTCGCGACGATCGGGCAGCATCGCGCGCAATGGCGCACCGTCGTCGCCGGCAGCCAGGCGCTCGGCCTCGACCATCGGCAGGTCGACCTCCAGCAACCAGCCGTCCTCGTCGGACTGCTCGCCGCGCACCACTTCCAGTTGATGCAACTTCGAGCGCAGACGGCCGGCCGACGGCGGCAACCGCAGTTGCCCGGTCACATGGCGCAGGTCCAGTCGCTGCCCGAGCGCATGCTGCAATTCCTGCAGCCCGCGTCCGTCGCGCGCGGAGACCCACACGCGTTCGCGCCGCGCCGGGTCGGGAATGCCGTCCTGCGCATCGTGACGCACCTGCGCGCCTTCGATCTTGTCGATCTTGTTGAACACCAGCAGCTGCGGCAAATCACCCGCACCCACCGCATGCAACACCTCATCGACCTGCTGGATGCGTTCCTCGCGCAGCGGGTCGGCCGCATCGACGATATGCAACAGCAGATCGGCGTCGCGCGCCTCGGACAAGGTCGAACGGAATGCGGCGACCAGTTGGTGCGGCAGGTCGCGTACGAAGCCGACCGTATCGGCCAGGATCGCACTGCCACCGGGCAGCGCAATGCGGCGCACGGTGGGATCGAGCGTGGCGAACAACTGGTCGGCCACGTAGGCCTCCGCACCGGTCAAGGCGTTGAACAGCGTGGATTTGCCGGCATTGGTGTAACCGACCAATGCAATCCGCGGCAGTTCGCTGCGCATGCGCGCACGCCGCATCTGGGTACGCTGCACCTCGACCTTTTCCAGCCGCTGCTGCAACTGCTCCACACGCTTCTGCAGCAGACGGCGGTCGGTTTCCAGCTGGGTTTCGCCAGGGCCGCGCAGGCCGATCGAACCACCGCGCTGACGCTCCAGGTGGGTCCAGCCGCGTACCAGCCGGGTGGCCATATGCCGCAACTGCGCCAGCTCCACCTGCAACTTGCCCTCGTGGCTGCGTGCCCGCTGCGCGAAGATGTCCAGGATCAAGCCAGTGCGGTCGATCACGCGCCGCTCCAGATAGCGCTCCAGATTGCGCTCCTGGCCTGGCGACAAGGTGTGGTTGACCAACACCAGATCCGCGCCGGTGGCCTCGGCCGCGGCCTTGATCTCTTCCAGCTTGCCGCTGCCGATCAAGGTCGACGGGTTCGGTTTGTCGATGCGCGCGGTGAGCGTGGCCGCCACGGTGGCGCCCGCCGACTTGGCAAGGTCGGCGAACTCCTCCAGCACATCCTCTTCGGCAGGCCCACCGGAATGGGTCTGAATCAACAACGCGTGTTCACCCTTGCGTGAGCGATCAAACACGCACTACTCCATTACCGCTCGACGTCGTCATCTTCCGCCTGGTTGCCTTCATTGGATTGCACATACCCACCACCCGGTCCCACGCGCACATTGCGCGCCGGCACCACCGTGGAGATGGCGTGCTTGTAGACCATCTGACTCACGGTATTGCGCAGCAGGACCACGAACTGATCGAACGACTCGATCGTGCCCTGCAGCTTGATGCCGTTGACCAGATACACAGAGACCGGCACCCGCTCGCGCCGCAGCGCGTTGAGGAATGGATCCTGCAAAGATTGCCCCTTAGCCATCGAAAACTCCTCTTCATTATTGTTCTTATAGTCCCGGTCGACACCTGCCATCCCCAGCCGGCCCCGGAAACGGGATGTTACACGCCTGAAGCCTGCCGTACAGCGGGACGTTGACCGAGGAAGCCGACAAGTGCGCGTTCCAATCGTTGGCGGTCATGCTCCGGGTCGAACCAGCGTGCGTCGAGCTCGCCACGCAGCCAGGTGAGCTGCCGCTTGGCCAGTTGACGGGTGGCCTGCACCGCCTTGTCGCGAAAGTCGGCCAGGCGACCGGCCCCATCCAGGTACTCCCAGGCCTGGCGATACCCCACCGAGCGCACTGCGGGCAGATCCAGCGGCGCGGCGACCGCACGCAGTTGCGGCAGTGCCCGCAGACGTTCCACCTCGGCCAGGAAGTCCTGTGCCAGCATCGTGTCCAGGCGTTGCTCGATGCGTGCATGCAGCACCGCGCGCTCGCGCGGCGCCAGCACGATCTTCAGCACCCGCACCGGCAAACGCAGCCCCGGTGGCAGCGCCTGCCAGTCGCTGATCGGCCTGCCGCTGATGCGATAGACCTCCAGCGCGCGCTGGATCCGCTGCGGATCGGTGGTATGGATCCGCGCCGCCGCGACCGGGTCGACCTCCGCCAGTTGTGCGTGCATCCGCGCCCAGCCAAGTTCCCCGGCTTCGGCTGCGATTGCCGCGCGCACCGCCGGATCGGCCTCGGGCAACTGCGACAGCCCTTCCAGCAAGGCGCGGAAGTACAGCCCGGTGCCGCCGGCCAGAATCGGCAGCTTGCCGCGCGCCACGATCTGCTCGATCGCCTGCCGCGCATCGCTGGCGAATTCCGCCGCCGAATAGATCTGCCAGGGCTCGCGCAGATCGATCAAGTGATGCGGCACTGCCGCGCGCATCGCCGCATCCGGCTTGGCCGCGCCGATGTCCAGGCCGCGGTACACCAGCGCCGAATCGACGCTGACGATCTCGCCATTCCAGCGCTGCGCGGCATCCAGTGCCAGCGCGGTCTTGCCGCTGGCGGTTGGCCCCATCAGCGCGATCGCCAGCGGGCGGCGGTCGGCCGGCATCAGTCCTCGTCCGGCCAGCGAATGCCCGATGCCGCCGGCGCGCTCACCCGCGGCAGCGGAATCGCCGCCATCGCGCTCCATACCTTCAGGGCATCCACGGTGGCGGCCACATCGTGCACACGTAGCACCGCCGCGCCGTGCTGGGCGGCGATCAGATGCGCAGCGACCGAGCCGTATACGCGCTCTGCGGCGACCTGGCGCCCGGTCAACTCACCGATGCTGCGCTTGCGCGACAGCCCCGCCAGCACCGGCAGGCCGAACTCCTGCAGGCGCTGCAACTGCGCCAGCACGGTCAGATTGTGCGTGGTGGTCTTGTCGAAGCCGAACCCCGGGTCGAGGATCAGGCGGCGCTTGTCGATCCCGGCCATTTCGGCCGCGAAGATGCGCTCGGCCAGGAAGCGATGCACCTCGGCCACCACGTCGTCATAGTGAGACGCGTCCTGCATCGCATGCGGCGCGCTGCGTGCATGCATCAATACCACCGGCACCCGCAATTCGGCTGCCGCATCCAGCGCACCCGGCGAGCGCAGCGCATGCACGTCGTTGATCATGCCCGCGCCGGCTGCGACCGCCGCGCGCATCACCTCCGGCTTGTAGGTATCCACACTGATCGGCACATTGGTCTGCTGCGCCAATGCCTGGATCACCGGGACCACGCGCTGCAGCTCTTCCTCCAGCGATACCGGCGTGGCACCGGGACGGGTGGATTCGCCACCGATATCCAGTACCGCGGCACCCTGCTCGACCAACCGCAAACCATGCGCGATGGCGGCGTCGCAGCTGGCGTGCTGGCCGCCGTCGGAAAACGAATCCGGCGTGACATTGACGATCCCCATCACCTGCGGCGCATCCAGTCGCAGCGCGCGCCCGGCGCAATCCAGCTTGAGGGCGGTGTCGAACATCGGTGGTGTCTCCTTGGATGGTTGCGATCAGCGCCGCCGGGGCGGCGCTACAACGCATCAAGGCCGGGAATCGCTTCCCGGCCTTGATGAATGCTGCTGCAGCTGGCCGATGCGTTGGTTACAGCTGCTCGGCCGGCCCGGCAATCGGCGGCAACGGACGCGGGCTGCCCTTGTCGTTGTTGTTGCCACCGTCCTTGTCGGACTTGCCCCAACCCGCCGGCGGCGGCGGCTCGCGGCCTTCCATGATGGCGTCGATCTGCGGCACGTCGATGGTCTCGTACTGCAACAGCAACTGCGACATCGCATGCAGCTTGTCCAGATTCTCGGTGAGGACGGTCTTGGTCTTGCTGTAGGCCTTGTCCAGGATCGAGCGCACCACTTCGTCGATCTTGCGTGCGGTCTCGTCGGAGACGTTCTTGTGCTGGGTGACCGAACGCCCCAGGAACACCTCGTCCTCTTCCTCGCCGTAGGCCACCGGGCCGAGTTCGTCCGACAAGCCCCACTTGGTGACCATGTTGCGTGCCATCTTGGTCGCACGCTCGATGTCGTTGGACGCGCCGGTGGTGACCTTGTCGCCGCCGAAGATCAGTTCCTCGGCAACGCGGCCGCCGTACAGCGAGCACAGCTGCGATTCGATCGCCACGCGGTTCATCGAGTAGCGGTCGCCTTCCGGCAGGTACATGGTCACGCCCAGCGCACGACCACGCGGAATGATGGTGACCTTGTAGACCGGGTCATGCTCGGGCACCAGACGGCCGACGATGGCGTGGCCCGCCTCGTGGTACGCGGTGAGCGTCTTCTCGTCCTCGCTCATGGCCATCGAGCGGCGCTCGGCACCCATCAGGATCTTGTCGCGGGCACGATCGAAGTGGTCCATGCGGACTTCCTTCTCGCTGCCGCGTGCGGCAAACAACGCCGCCTCGTTGCACAGGTTGGCCAGGTCGGCACCGGAGAAGCCCGGCGTACCGCGTGCGATGACCATCGGCACCACGTCGTCGGCCAGCGGCAACTTGCGCATGTGCACACGCAGGATCTGCTCGCGCCCCTTGACGTCCGGCAGGCCGACCACGACCTGGCGGTCGAAACGGCCCGGACGCAGCAGCGCCGGATCCAGCACGTCGGGACGGTTGGTCGCCGCGATCACGATCACGCCTTCGCCGCCTTCGAAACCGTCCATCTCGACCAGCAACTGGTTCAGGGTCTGCTCGCGCTCGTCATGCCCGCCGCCCAGACCGGCGCCGCGATGACGGCCCACCGCATCGATTTCGTCGATGAAGATGATGCACGGCGCATGCTTCTTGGCCTGCTCGAACATGTCGCGCACGCGACTGGCACCGACGCCCACGAACATTTCCACGAAGTCCGAGCCGGAAATGCTGAAGAACGGTACCTTCGCCTCGCCGGCGATCGCCTTGGCCAGCAGCGTCTTGCCGGTACCCGGCGGGCCGACCATCAGCACGCCGCGCGGGATCTTGCCACCCAGCTTGGTGAACTTGGTCGGGTCGCGCAGGAAATCGACCAGCTCGCCGACTTCTTCCTTGGCCTCGTCGCAGCCGGCAACATCGGCAAAGGTGATCTTGACCTGGTCCTCGCCCTGCAGCTTGGCGCGCGACTTGCCGAAGCTCATCGCACCCTTGGCACCGCCGCCACCGCCCTGCATCTGGCGCATGATGAACAGCCAGAAGCCGATGATCAGGATGACCGGCAGGAAATTGAGCACCAACGACCAGAAACCAGGCCCGGTGGAGGGCTTCTGGCGGGTCATTTCGATGTTCTTGCTATACAGCACGTCGACCAGCTTGTCGTCGCGCGGACCGTAGACGGTGGCTTCGCTGCCGTCGGTGCGCTTGAAGCGGATCGCATTGACCGCCAGGTTGGTTTCGTCGGTGTAATCCACCGATTTCACGCGGCCCGAGTCCACTTCCTTCAGGAACTGGGTGTAAGTGATCGAGTCGGGGCCGACACCGCCCGCCATCCGCGGCGAGAAGCTCTGGAAGACGACCATCAGCACAACCGCGACGACCACCCACAGCAGCAGATTCTTGGTCAAGTCGTTCATCCTCATTGGCTCCGGTGCCCTCTACTCTTCAATTCTTGAAACACGGTGGTCATTGGCAGCTTACTTGATCTGGGCACGCTTGCCCTGACCGAGCGCATAAACTTCCGGGGAGCGCTTGCGCGAGGCCGCCGGCTTGCGAATCGTCACCTTGTCATAGCGGCGGCGAAGCTCACGAATGTAGTCATCGGACCCGACCCCCTGGAACAGCTTGATCAGGAACGCCCCGCCCGGTTTGAGGTGGGTGTCGGCAAATTCCATCGCCAGTTCCGCCAGGTGCATCATCCGCGGTTGGTCGACCGCATCCATGCCACTCTTATTGGGGGCCATATCGGACAGCACAAGGTCAACCGGCACATCGCCCAGCATCGCCTCGAATTCCGATAGGACGGTTTGCTCCCTGAAGTCGCCGTGAAGGAACTCCACGCCGGCCAGCGGCGGCATTTCCAGGATATCCAGCGCCACCACCCGGCCGCTGTCGCCCATGGACTTGCGCACCTGCTGCGACCAGCCGCCTGGCGCCGCGCCCAGGTCGACCACCACCATGCCCGGCTTGAGCAGGCGGTCGCGCTGCAGCAGCTCCTCCAGCTTGTAGGCCGCGCGCGAGCGCATGCCTTCGGCCTGCGCCTTCTTGACGAACGGATCGGCGAAGTGTTCCTTGAGCCAGCGCTGGCTGCTTTTACTACGGGAAGGCATCGGCAAAAGGGTCTGAACGGGTCGCCATGATACCCTGAACACCCTTTGCTTCCCTTTGATCCTGCATGTCCATTGTTCTCACCTCCGCCCAGAACCGTTTCCTGCGCGGCCAGGCCCACGATCTCAAGGCACTGCTGCAAATCGGCGGCAAAGGGGTCACGCCGGCATTTCTGGCCGAACTCGAGGAAGTGCTCGAACGCCACGAATTGATCAAGGTGAAGGTGACATCGGAGGATCGCGAGGCCCGTGACGCCATGATCGCCGAACTGGTCCAGCAGACCGGCAGCGCGCTGGTGCAGCGGATCGGCCATGTCGCCATCCTGTACCGCCCCAGCAAGGAAAAGCGTCAGATCGTGCTGCCGCGCGGCTGACCCGACGAGTTCGACATGCCATTAAGCCAGGAACACCCCGACTACACCTATGCGCTGCGCGCGGCCGATGGCCGCCACGCCAAGGTGAACGAGCAGATTCTGCAGCGCAGCTTCATCCTGATGCCGGACGAGCTGGTGGAAGGCTGGCCGGTGTCCGGCCTGGAACAACTCCAGGTCGCGCACATGGACGCGGTGCTGGCGCTCGCCCCGGGGGTGATCCTGCTCGGCACCGGCGAGCGGCAGCAGTTCCCCAAGACGGACGTGCTGGCAGCCTGCCTGACCCGCGGCATCGGCCTGGAAGCGATGACCAATGCGGCCGCGGCGCGCACCTACAACGTGCTGGCCAGCGAAGGCCGCCGGGTGGCCTTGGCGATGATTCTGGAAGGCCGGGATTAGGGATTAGGGATTAGGGATTAGGGATTAGGGATTAGGGATTAGGGATTAGGGATTAGGGATTAGGGATTAGGGATTAGGGATTAGGGAGTCGGGAATCGGGAATCGGGAATCGGGAATCGGGAATCGGGAATCGGGAATCGGGAATCGGGAAAGCAGGCCGGGCTGAAGTTTCTCTGTCAAACCATAATTTGATAAAGCCTAAGATGCCGTGCCTCTGCAGGGCGTCGCACGCGGCCCACCGATAAAGCTCCAGCCCAAGGCTGTTGCGACTCCCTATTCCCTATTCACTTTTTAGGCAGATACAGCAGCGGATCCACCGGCTTGCCGTTGTAGCGGATCTCGAAGTGCAGCATGTCGCGGGCGGCGCCGCTGCGGCCCATCTCGGCGATCTGCTGGCCGGCCTTGACGCTCTGGCCTTCGTTGAGCAGGCGCTTGCGGTTGTGTCCGTAGGCGGACAGCCACTGGTCGTTGTGCTTGATGATGATCAGCTCGCCGTAGCCGATCAGGCCGGCGCCGGAGTACACCACCACGCCATCGGCCGCTGCACGCACCGCCTGCCCGCTGGCACCGGCGATGTCCACGCCCTGCTTGGTGGTCTCGCCGCTGACGAAGGTGCCGACCACCACCCCGTCGGCCGGCCAGCGCCACGGAAATCCGCTGCTGGCCGGTGCTGCGATCGGCGCGCTCGGGCGCGGCGGAACCACCGTGCCGGCGCTGGCCGCGCCACCGCCCGGCCTGCTGGCTCCGGCTGGATAGAGCTTGAGGGTCTGACCGGGATAGATGGTATTCGGCGAGGACAGGCCATTCCAGGCCGCCAGGTCCTGCGCGGTGATATTGGTGCGGCGCGAGATGGCGTACAGCGTGTCGCCACGCTGCACGGTGACGGTCGCCCCCGGGCGCGGCACCGACGGACGCGGCGCCGCGGACGGGCGCGCGGACGCCGAACCACCGCCGGCTCCGGGCGAACGCACCACCGTGGCGCTGCTGCAGGCGCCCAGCCCGACGGCGACTGCGAGCAGGACTGCTGTCTTACGTACCGAATTCATCTGCAACTTGCTCATCCGTTGGTTGTCTTCCACAGCAGCCAGCCCGCGCCCACCGCCAGGACGGCCATGGCCACCCAGCCCAGCGGCTCGATCCAGCGATGCAGCGCGGCTTCGGCACGCGCCCCACCCAGCCGGATCGCGCCGGCCACCAGATACACGCGCTTGCCGCGCCCCACCAGCATGCTGGCGATGAAGGGCAGGATCGGCACACCGACCACGCCCGAGGCCCAGGTAAAGATCTTCAACGGGATCGGGGTGAAGCCCACCAGCACCAGCGCCCAGAAGGCCTGCCACGGCGAATCGGCGACCAGCGTGCGCAGCGTCTCGATCTGCGCCTGGATCTTCGCGCTCCAGCCCAGCCATTCGATCAACGGCTGCAATGCGGCGAAGGCGAAATGGCCCAGCAGATAACCGACCAGCGCGCCACAGACCGAGCCCATCAGGCTCAGGGTGGCAAACCACAGGGCGCGCCGGGGTTCGGCCAGCGACATCGGCGCCAGCATCACCTCCGGCGGCACCGGGAAGATGAAGCCCTCCACGAAACTGAGGCCGGTCAGCAGCGCCGGAGCGCGGCGATTGCGCGACCAACGAATGGCCACGTCGTACAACGGCCCGAAGATCTTCATCGAAAGACTCTCATGGATTCAATCCAGCATGCCCGACAACAGCGGGACGAACGTGACCGGCGCCAGAACCTGCTGCTCGATCGCGCCGTCGGCAGCGCGGGTGAGTTGCACCAGTGACTGCGACGAGGCGCCGCCGACCGGGGCGACCAGCCGCCCGCCGACCGCCAGCTGATCGACCAGCGCATCGACCAGCGCCGGGGCGGCGGCGGTGACCACGATGGCATCGTAGGGGCCGTGTTCGGGCCAGCCGATGCGGCCGTCGTCGTGCTTGCTGCGCACGTTCATGCCCAGATGGCGGAAGCGCTTGCGCGCCTGCCGCAGCAGGTCGCCGATACGCTCGACCGTGTACACCTCCAGCCCCAGCGCGGCGAGGATCGCGCCCTGGTAGCCGGAGCCGGTGCCCACTTCGAGCACCCTGGTCGGGCCGACCTGCCGCACCGCCTCGGTCATGCGCGCGACCACCCAGGGCTGCGAGATGGTCTGGCCGTGGCCGATCGGCAGGGCGGTGTCTTCGTAGGCACGCGAGGCCAGCGCTTCGTCGATGAACAGATGGCGCGGCACGGTGCGCACCGCGTTGAGCGTGGCCTCGTCCTGGATGCCGGCCTCGCGCAGGCGCTCGACCAGCCGGTCGCGCACGCGTTGCGAGGTCATGCCGATCCCGACCGATTCCGGTTGCAGCCGCAGCCTCGGCGTCATGCCGGCGTATCCAGCGCGGCGGTCAGGCCGCCCACCCAGCCGGCCACCGTCTCCAGCGCCTGATAGCGGGTCAGGTCGACATGGATCGGGGTGATCGAGATATGCCCGGTGCGCACGGCATGGAAGTCGGTGCCGGCGCCAGCGTCCTGCTCCGGCCCGGCCGGGCCGATCCAGTACACGGTGCGGCCGCGCGGGTCGCGCTGCGGCACGCAGGGCTCGGACCGGTGGCGGTTGCCCAGCCGGGTGACCTCGAAACCGAGCACCTCCGACCAGGCCAGGTCCGGCACGTTGACGTTGAGGATGGTATCGGCGGGCAACGGGTCGGCCTTCAGCCGCGCCACGATCTCCACCGCGGCGCGCGCGGCGGTTTCGTAGTGATGCGCTTCGTGATTGTGCGTCACCAGCGAGACCGCCACCGCCGGCAGGCCGAGGAAGCGGCCTTCCATCGCGGCGGACACGGTGCCCGAATAGATCACGTCGTCGCCGAGATTGGCCGAGTTGTTGATGCCGGAGACCACGATATCCGGGTCGTAATCGAGCATGCCGGTCAGCGCCAGATGCACGCAGTCGGTCGGCGTGCCGGCAACCGCGCAGGTCTGCGCGTCGATGCGGCGGGTGCGGATCGGCGCATCCAGCGTCAGCGAGTTGCTGGCGCCGGAGCGGTCGCGGTCGGGCGCGACCACCATCACTTCATGACCGGCATGGCGCAGCGCCTCGGCCAAAATCTGGATGCCGGGGGCGTCGACACCGTCGTCGTTGCTAACCAGTACGCGCATGGGACTCCTCGGAAAACCGGGTCATGATACCGGATGCGTCCGCGCCCTTCGCGCTTGATCTTCGCTTGCACCTGGGGTTGGGCAGGTTAGGCTGTGCGCATGTCGCATCCTGAAGACGAAGACGACGGCGCGCTGTTCCGCGCAGCGATCGGCGCGGTCAAGCCGATTCGTGAAGTCGCCCCACCGGCCAATGCCAAGCCGCGCCCCAAGCCGCGCGCACGCATGGCCGAGCGCGACGAGGCGCAAGCGCACACCGAATTCGCGCGTCTGCTGCGCGACAGTGCGCCGCTGGAGGCGGGCGATACCGCCAGCTACCGGCGCGAGAATCTTCCCACCCGATTGTTTCAGCGGCTCAAGCGCGGTCAGTTCTCGATCCAGGACGAACTGGACCTGCATGGCGCCAGCGCCGCGCAGGCGGAAGCCCTGCTGCGGCAGTTCCTGCTGGAAGCGCATGCGCACGAGCATGGCTGCGTGCGCATCATCCACGGCAAGGGGCTGCAGTCGGACAACGGCGCGCCGGTGTTGAAAAACCTGATGGATCGCCTGCTGCGTCAGCGCAACGACGTGCTGGCGTTTCATTCCGCGCCGGCCACGCAAGGTGGCACCGGGGCGTTGCTGGTGTTGCTGGCGCGGCGTTAGCGGCGATTGGGCGATGGGTCGCCGATGTAGCCATGCGCTTGCGCAAAGGACGCGTTGATGGGCAGGCCTGTCGCGGCCAGGTCCGCTGCTACGGCGGTGACGTGTTTGCCGGGCGGTCGACGACCACCGAGCAGGCCTAGGTGTCGGAACGCAGGCCGGCGTTGAGACGGCCGGCGTCGCTGACCTTGCCCAGCTCCCACAGCACCGCGGTGGCGTAGCAGCCCGGCGGCAGTGCGAATTCGATCTGCAGGCTGTCCGCATCCAGCCAGCGATACTCCAGCTGTTGCGGACGCAAGCGCAGTGCGCGGCGCTCCTGCTTCAGGCCCGCGGCCTCCAGGCCTTGGCGCAGCACCTCCGATTGCGGGTCGGACAATGCGCCCTGCTCCACCGCCGCGGCCTGCCCGGTCGAACGCAGCTCGCCGGCGCCCCACAACGGCCCGCTGGGATGGATATCGAAGCGCGCCAGGCGCTCTGCCAGTACATCGGTGAACGGCTCGGGGCCGAACACGCTGCGCGAGCCATCCAGCATCCACGCCTCGCCCTCCAGCGCGGTGTCCCAGCTGCCCTGCTCCACGCGTGCGCTGAGCACACGATTGAACAACGCCGAACGCGCTGCCGACAGCAGCATCGCGCGTTGATCGTTGCGCAGCCGCCGCCGGGATGCAGGCGCCGCCGACACGGTGCCGTCGGCATTGGACACATAACCGAACATCGCCAGCGCGGAGGCCACGTTGCCGCCATCGCGGCCGAAACGCTGTTCGCCAAACCAGTTCGGGATACCGCGCGCGGCGATCGCCTGCAGGCGCTGCTCGATCGCCGTGCGCTCGCCCTGCACCTGGCGCAACGTCAACACGAAACGATTGCCCAGCAGTGCGCCGCGTTGCAGCTTGCGGTTGTGCCAGATGCTGGCGATGACCTGCATCTCATCGTCGTCGAGCGTGGCGAGCTCCGGCGCGATGCGCTTGGGCAGATGCACGCTGAAGCACTGCGTGGTCACCGCATGGCGGTCCTTCAGCCCGGCGTAGCTGACGCCCATCTCGGCGATCCCGGCCCACTGCGCGAGTTTTTTCGCGATATAGGCGGTGTTCTGCCCGCGCTTGCGGATGGTGAGCAACAGGTGCTCGCCCTCGCCGGTGGGCTCGAAGGCCGGCAGCTCATCGACCTGAAAATCCTCGGGCGTGCTGCGCATTGCCGCGTCGAGGACCGCAGCGCCATGCGCGCGCGGCAGAACAGAGGTGTCGCTCATGCTGTGATTTACCTTCGCGCCGACAGGTCGTGCGCTGTGAGCCGAATGCCTCGGCGCGGTGGTGTCGCGGTGCGACGCCAAGACGAGCCCGGCACAGGTAACCGCGGTATGGAGCGGCTGGAACACCTGGCCGGCGGTGGCCGGATGCGTGTGGACGGCAGGCTCAGCACTGCAGGGTATGCGTGGCAATCGCCGTGCCCGGCCAACGTCCGCGCACACCGACAGTAAGCGCAGGCGTCTGTGAGCCGCGGTCAGCCAGCGATCTTGCCGAGCAAGACCGCCGCTTGCGCGGCGATGCCCTCGCTGCGGCCGGTGAAGCCCAGTTTTTCGCTGGTGGTGGCCTTGACGCTGACTGCATCGAGTTCGATCGCCAGCAGGCCGGCAATACGCTCGCGCATCGCCAGCGCATGCGGGCCGATCTTGGGGCGCTCACAGATCACGGTGACATCGGCATTGCCGACCCGCCAGCCGCGCTCGCGCAGCAAGTGATCGCAATGCTGCAGGAACTGCGCGCTGTCGGCATCCTTCCAGCGCGCGTCGGACGGCGGAAAGTGCTGACCGATATCGCCCAGCGCCAGCGCGCCCAGCATCGCATCGCATAGCGCGTGCAGCACCACGTCGCCATCGCTGTGCGCGAGCACGCCATGGCTGTGCGCGACGCGCACGCCGCCCAGCATCACGTGGTCGCCCGCACCGAACGCGTGCACGTCGTAGCCCTGACCGATTCGAAAATTGAAAGACATGGTAATCCGTGGTGATTAGGGAGCGTCGGCGTCGTGGTGCGCGCCAGCGGACAGCGCATCGGTCTGACCAACGACCGCCCCGGCGCGCGGGTCGGTTGCAGGCGACCGGGCATCCACTGCCACGCCGCGGCGCGCCAGTTCGAATTCGAAGCGCGCCAGATCCGTTGGCGTGGTCACCTTGAAGTTGTCTTCGGCACCTTCCACCAGCAACGGGCGCAATCCCAGCCGCTCCATCGCCATCGCCTCGTCGGTCACGTCCACGCCAGCGGCCGACGCTTCGGTAAGGCCGCGGATCAGTTGATGGCGACGGAACAGCTGCGGGGTCAGCGCGCGCCACAGCCGCTCGCGCGGCTCGGTGGCATCGATGCCGCCATCGTCGCCGGCACGCTTGAGCGTGTCGCGCACCGGTGCAGCGAGGATCGCGCCGACCGGATCGCCGCGGCCGATTTCCAGCAGGCGCTCCAGATCGGCCAGGGCGAGATTGGGCCGCGCGGCATCGTGCACCAGCACAAAGTCATCGGCCCGCACGCTCTCCGGCAAGGCCAGCAATCCGGCCAGCACCGATGCCGCACGTGTCCCACCGCCGACGCAGGTCAGCACCGGCTTGTCCTGCACCAAGGTCCAGCCTGGCCAATCCGCATCGTCGGGCGCAATGGCCACCACGATGCCGGCCACCACCGGATGCGCGGCAAGCGCCGCCAGCGTGTAGGCCATCAGCGGTTGCCCGGCAGCGGACAGATATTGTTTGGGGGTGTGCCCACCAAAGCGCGTGCCGCGCCCGGCGGCCGGCACGATCGCCCAGATCGAACCGGTCATGGCTGTTCCGCCGGAGCGTCGGGCTCGACGGGCGCAGCGGACGGCGCGACCACTGCAGGCGGCAACGGCGGTGCATCCTCGACCACGCGATAGAACGTCTCGCCCGGTTTGATCATGCCCAGCTCGCTGCGCGCGCGTTCCTCGATTGCGGCCTCGCCGTCCTTCAAATCCTTGACCTCTGCTGCCAACGCCTGGTTGCGTTGGCGCAGACCTTCGTTGTCCTGTGACTGATGCGCGACCTGGGCTTCCAGCATCATGACTTCGCCGGAATTCCCAGGCCCGAACCAGAAGCGGTACTGCAGCCAAGCCAGCAGCACCGCCAGCACCAGCAGTAGCCAGCGCCAGTTGCGCACGGCTTATCGCTTGATCGAAACGAACGCGTCGCGGCCGGCGTAACGCGCGCCGGAGCCCAGCGCCTGCTCGATGCGCAGCAACTGGTTGTACTTGGCGACGCGATCGCTGCGGCACAGCGAGCCGGTCTTGATCTGCGTGGCGGTGGTGGCCACGGCGATGTCGGCGATGGTGGTGTCTTCGGTTTCGCCCGAGCGGTGCGAGACGATCGAGGCGTAGTTGGCCGCATGCGCCATCGCAATGGCGTCCAGCGTCTCGGTCAGCGTGCCGATCTGGTTGACCTTGATCAGGATCGCGTTGGCGGTGCCCGAGTCGATGCCCTGCTTGAAGATCTTCGGGTTGGTGACGAACAGATCGTCGCCGACCAGCTGCACCTTCTTGCCGACGCGGTCGGTGAGCAGCTTCCAGCCGGCCCAGTCGTCTTCGGCCAGGCCATCCTCGATGCTGATGATCGGATACTGCGCGACCCAGTCGGCCAGGAAGTCGACGAACTGCTCGCTGGTCAGGCGCTTGTTCTCGCCGACCAGGTTGTACTTGCCGTTGTCGTAGAACTCGCTGGAGGCCACGTCCAGGCCCAGCAGCACGTCTTCGCCGGCGGTGTAGCCGGCCTTGCCGATCGCTTCTAGGATGGTGTCCAGCGCTTCGACGTTGCTGCGGAAGTCCGGCGCAAAGCCGCCTTCGTCGCCTACGGCCGTGCTCAGGCCATGGCCCTTGAGCACCGACTTGAGCGCGTGGAAGATTTCGGTGCCGGCACGCAGCGCTTCGGAGAACGAGCTGCAGCCGACCGGCAGCACCATGAACTCCTGGAAGTCGACGTTGTTGTCGGCATGCGCGCCGCCGTTGATGATGTTCATCATCGGCACCGGCAGCGCCACGTCGGATTCGGTGATGCTGGACAGGTACTGCCACAACGGCTGCTTGCGCGAGGCGGCCACGGCATGCGCGGCGGCCAGCGACACCCCCAGCAGCGCGTTCGCGCCCAGGCGGCCCTTGTTCTCGGTGCCGTCCAGGTCGATCAGGCGGCGATCCAGACCCTGCTGGTCGGCCGCGTCGAGGCCCTTGAGCGTCTCGGCGATGGTGCCGTTGACGTTGTCCACTGCGTGACGCACGCCCTTGCCCAGGTAGCGGGTCTTGTCGCCATCGCGCAGTTCCACCGCTTCCTTGGTGCCGGTCGAGGCGCCCGAAGGCACGGCAGCGCGGCCGAATGCGCCGTCGTCCAGCGTGACTTCGGCCTCCAGCGTGGGATTGCCGCGGGAGTCGAGGATTTCGCGGGCGAGGATCTTGGCGATAGTGGTCATAGGTCGATCGGTTACCAGTAAAGGGGGAAGGACACCGGAAACAAGCTGCCGGATTATCGCCGCAGGACTGCGGCTTGCCAAATGGCGCGATCGCGCGGCCGCCGCGATGGCGACACATGCGGCCGCAACCGGCGCGCATGGCCGCCAGTGCGGACAATGCAGTGCAGCCGATTCGGCTGCGATCGCGCTACGTGTGCCGGCACACCGCGCATCCGCACCTGCTGCGATAACGGATCACGCGGCAACGGCCGCGCGCTCCGCTGCAGCGCATGGTCAGACGCCTTGTTCGAGAAAGCAATGACGCTTGGTGATGGTATCCAGCGCCAGCAACGTTTCCAGCAAGGCCTCCATCTTGTCCAGCGGCCAGGCGTTGGGGCCGTCCGACAAGGCCTTGGACGGATCCGGATGGGTTTCGGCAAACAGGCCGGAAATGCCGACCGCCACTGCGGCGCGCGCCAGCACCGGCACGAATTCGCGCTGGCCACCGGAGCTGCTGCCCTGCCCGCCCGGCAATTGCACCGAATGGGTGGCATCGAACACCACCGGGCACCCGGTGTCGCGCATGACACTGAGCGAGCGCATGTCGCTGACCAGATTGTTGTAGCCGAACGAGGCGCCACGCTCGCAGACCATGATCTGCTCGTTGCCGGTCGACTTGGCCTTGTCCACCACCGGCTTCATGTCCCACGGCGCCAGGAACTGGCCCTTCTTGATGTTGACCGGTTTGCCGGCGGCGCAGACGTTCTTGATGAAATCGGTCTGGCGCACCAGAAACGCTGGGGTCTGCAGCACGTCGACGACGGCGGCGACCTCGTTCATCGGGGTGTATTCGTGCACGTCGGTCAGCACCGGCACTCCGATCTGCCGTTTCACCGCCTCCAGCACCTTCAGGCCTTCTTCCAGGCCCGGGCCGCGGAAGCTGGTGCCGGAGGTGCGGTTGGCCTTGTCGAAGCTCGACTTGAAGATGAAGTTGATCCCCAGCTTGCCGGTGATCTCCTTGAGCCTGCCGGCCACGTCCAGCTGCAGCTGCATCGACTCGATCACGCAGGGGCCGGCGATCAGGAACAACGGCTGATCCAGGCCAACGTCAAAGTCACACAGTTTCATCAGGTCACCTATTGATTAAAGCCCCTCTCCCACCGGGAGAGGGGTTGGGGTGAGGGTAACGGTTGCGAAGCACTGCGGAAGTGCGATGGTCTGCCCTGGCTGAGGCGTGGCGACGCGTTCGTCATGGCTGCATCTTCCGGTGCGTTGCGGCGCCCCTCATCCGCCCCTTCGGGGCACCTTCTCCCGAGGGGAGAAGTGAGTTGGCCGCACGTCTTGTTCGGAGCCCCTCTCCCGTCGGGAGAGGGGTTGGGGTGAGGGGACGGTTGCGAAGCACTGCGGAAATGCGATGGTCTGTCCTGGCTGAGGCGTGGCGACGCGTTCGTCATGGCTGCCATCTTCCGGTGCGTTGCGGCGCCCCTCATCCGCCCCTTCGGGGCATCTTCTCCCGAGGGGAGAAGGAACTCAGGCACGCGCTTCCTTGAGCAGCTTGCCTCCCGCCTTCTTCTCGCGCGCGGCGCGCACGAAGCCGATGAACAGCGGATGCCCGTCGCGCGGGGTGGACAGGAATTCCGGATGCGCCTGGCAGGCCAGGAACCACGGGTGCGCATCGCGCGGCAGCTCCACCACTTCCACCAGGGTGTCGTCCATCGACTTGCCGGAGATCACCAGGCCGGCGTCTTCCAGCTGGGTGCGGTAGCGGTTGTTGAACTCGTAGCGGTGACGGTGACGTTCGGCCACCACGTCCTTGCCGTACACCTCGCGCGCCAGCGTGCCCGGCTTGAGCCGCTGCTCCTGCAGACCCAGCCGCATGGTGCCGCCCAGGTCGGATTTTTCGTCGCGCTTTTCGACTTCGCCGGTGGCGGTGCGCCATTCGGTGATCAGGCCGATCACCGGGTGCGGCGACTGGCGATCGTTCTCGGTGCTGTTGGCTGCGTCCAGATCGGCCACGTGACGGGCATAGTCCACCACCGCCGCCTGCATGCCGTAGCAGATGCCGAAGTACGGCAGCTTGTGCTCACGCGCGAATTTGGAGGTCTGCACCTTGCCTTCGAAACCACGGTCGCCGAACCCGCCCGGCACCAGGATGCCGTCGACATCCTGCAAGGCGGCCATGTCGCTGCCTTCCAGATCCTGCGCTTCCAGCCACTTCAGGTTGACCCTGGTGCGCTGGCGCAGACCGCCGTGACGCAGCGCTTCGGCCACCGACTTGTAGGCGTCCTGGTGGTCGACGTACTTGCCGACCACCGCAATGGTGACCTCGTCCAGCGGATGCTTGACCGCATCCACCACCGCCGCCCACTCGGACAGATCCGCCGCAGCCACCTTGTCGCGCAGCTTGAACTGCTCGATGACCAGTTCGTCCAGGCCCTGGCGCAGCAGCTCCAGCGGCATGCCGTACAGCACGTCGATATCCGGGCAGCTGATCACCGCACGCTCGGAGACGTTGGTGAACAGCGCGATCTTGCGGCGCTCCGAATCCGGTACCGCCTGCTCGGAACGGCACAGCAGCACGTCCGGCTGGATACCGATCGAGCGCAGTTCCTTGACCGAATGCTGGGTCGGCTTGGTCTTCAACTCACCGGCGGCGGCGATATACGGCACCAGGGTGAGGTGCATGAACATGGCCTTTTCGGCACCACGCTCGGTGCGCACCTGGCGGATCGCTTCCAGGAACGGCAGCGACTCGATATCGCCGACGGTGCCGCCGATTTCGATCAGCGCCACGTCGAACCCGGCGGTGGCCTCGTCGATGCAACGGCGGATCTCGTCGGTGATATGCGGGATCACCTGCACGGTGGCGCCCAGGTAATCGCCGCGACGCTCCTTGCGGATCACGTTCTCGTAGATCCGGCCGGTGGTGACCGAGTTCTTGCGCGACAGCCGCGTGCGCACGTAGCGCTCGTAGTGACCCAGATCCAGGTCGGTCTCGGCGCCGTCGTCGGTGACATAGACCTCGCCATGCTGGAACGGGCTCATCGTGCCCGGGTCCACATTGATGTACGGGTCCAGCTTCATCATCGTGACCTTCAGGCCACGCGCTTCAAGAATGGACGCAAGCGAAGCGGCGGCAATGCCCTTGCCTAGCGAGGACACTACGCCGCCGGTAACAAAAATCAGGGGGGTCATGGGGCTTGAAGCCTCCCGGAAAGCCATAGTTTAGCGGGTGACGGGCGAATGCCCAAGGGTTGCGTGACGATCATGTCGTCACAGCGGCAAAAGACGCGCTGCGCCTGGCACTCAAATGCAGACGCCCCGACCAAGGCCGGGGCGTCCGTGTGGCGTTGTGCCGTCGCGCGATGGAATCAGCGCGCCGGCTTTTCTTCTTCCTCTTCCTCACGCGGCGACACCTCGCCCTTGGGCTTCTGCGCGGCAGCGGCGGCGCGGCGTTCGGCCTTGCGCTCGGCTTCGGTCTTGGCCTTGGCATCGTCGGCCTTCTGCGCGCTGGCACCGGCGCCCTGCCCGGTCTGCTGGGGAGCGGCCTGGGCCATTGCAGGAAGCGCGGCCACTGCGGCAGCACCGAGGGTGAGCATCAGGATGTGCTTGAACTTCATGGTGTCCTCCGGGTTCGGTGACATCCTCAGGTGGGGACGTTTGGTTCCGAATCCAACGCCAGGGTATCCAGCCGCACCCCGCCCTGCACTGAACGCCTGTCGCGTGCAAAAAATCGGCCCAGCCCCCACACTTGCGCGTCGTTTCACGTGCCAACGAGATGCATGAACACCCGTTATAACGCCGCCGATATTGAAGTGCTGTCGGGCCTGGACCCGGTCAAACGCCGCCCTGGCATGTATACCGACACTGCGCGCCCGAACCATCTGGCGCAGGAAGTGATCGACAACTCGGTCGACGAGGCGCTGGCCGGTCACGCCAGGCAGGTCGAAGTGACCCTGTACAAAGACGGCAGCTGCGAGGTGTCCGACGACGGCCGCGGCATGCCGGTGGACATGCACCCGGAAGAAAAGATTCCCGGTGTCGAGCTGATCCTGACCCGGCTGCATGCCGGCGGCAAGTTCAGCAACCGCAACTACACATTCTCCGGCGGCCTGCATGGCGTGGGCGTGAGCGTGGTCAATGCGCTGTCGACCAAGGTCGAGCTGTTCATCAAGCGCGAAGGCAGCGAGCACCGCATGGAGTTCCGCGACGGCCACGCCGCCTCCAAGCTGGAAGTGGTCGGCAGCGTCGGCAAGAAGAACACCGGCACGCGGCTGCGCTTCTGGGCCGATCCGAAGTATTTCGACACGCCCAAGTTCAACGTGCGCGCGCTGCGCCATCTGCTGCGCGCCAAGGCGGTGCTGTGCCCGGGCCTGACCGTGAAGCTGCACGACGAGGCGACCGGCGAGCAGGACAGCTGGTACTTCGAGAACGGCCTGCGCGACTACCTCAAGGGCGAGATGGCCGCGCACGAGATGCTGCCGGCCGACCTGTTCGTGGGCAGCCTGAAGAAGGACACCGAGATCGTCGACTGGGCCGCGGCCTGGGTGCCGGAAGGCGAGCTGGTGCAGGAAAGCTATGTCAACCTGATCCCGACCGCGCAGCACGGCACCCACGTCAACGGCCTGCGTTCGGGGCTGACCGATGCCTTGCGTGAGTTCTGCGACTTCCGCAACCTACTGCCGCGCGGGGTCAAGCTGGCGCCGGAAGACGTGTGGGATCGGGTCACCTTCGTGCTCAGCCTGAAGATGACCGACCCGCAGTTCTCCGGGCAGACCAAGGAACGCCTGTCCTCGCGCCAGGCCGCCGGCTTCATCGAAGGCGCCGCGCACGATGCCTTCAGCCTGTATCTCAATCAGAACGTGGAGATCGGCGAGAAGATCGCGCAGATCGCCATCGACCGCGCCAGTGCGCGCCTGAAGACCGAAAAGCAGATCGTCCGCAAGAAGGTCACCCAGGGCCCGGCCCTGCCCGGCAAGCTGGCCGACTGCATCAGCCAGGATCTGTCGCGCACCGAACTGTTCCTGGTCGAGGGCGACTCGGCCGGCGGCTCGGCCAAACAGGCCCGCGACAAGGACTTCCAGGCGATCCTGCCGCTACGCGGCAAGATCCTCAACACCTGGGAAGTGGCATCGGGCAGCGTGCTGGCCTCCGAGGAAGTGCACAACCTGGCGATCGCGATCGGCTGCGATCCGGGCAAGGACGACATCACCGGGCTGCGTTACGGCAAGGTGGTGATCCTGGCCGATGCGGACTCCGACGGCCTGCATATCGCCACCTTGCTGACCGCGCTGTTCCTGCAGCATTTCCCCGCGCTGGTCGCGGCCGGCCACGTGTTCGTGGCAATGCCGCCGCTGTTCCGCGTGGATGTGGGCAAGCAGGTGTTCTACGCGCTGGACGAAGAGGAAAAGACCACCCTGCTGGACAAGATCGCGCGCGAGAAGCTCAAGGGCCAGGTCAGCGTCACCCGCTTCAAGGGCCTGGGCGAGATGAATCCGCAGCAGCTGCGCGAATCGACCATCCACCCGGATACGCGTCGCCTGGTGCAGCTGACCATCGACGATGGCGAACAGACCCGCTCGCTGATGGACATGCTGCTGGCGAAGAAGCGCGCCGGCGACCGCAAGCAGTGGCTGGAGACCAAGGGCGATCTGGCATCGCTGGAGGTTTGAGTTCGCTGAAATTCTGAAAACACCAAGCAGCGAAAGCTTCGCCCCCCAGCGGGGCGAGAAGGCACTGCTTGCGCAGGTCTCTTCGAGCGCCCGCGCAGACAGCCCGGGCCGGGGGTGCGAAGCGGAAGTTGGGGTGAGGGTGAAGCCGATCCCCACCCTTTGGCTCAGACGGCTGCCTGCAGCGGCACATGCTGCTCCAAGCCAGGCAGCCCACGTCGGCCAGCGCGACACACATGCCTTTGTGCACATCCATCCGACGCCATCGGCGGCCTAGCATCGTCGATCCCCTGCCGAATCTCCGATGCTCATGCCCTGCTTCCTCCGTGCCAGCCTGCTGGCCTGCGTCCTGCTCAGCGGAACTGCGCTGGCCGACGCGCCCGACAAGAACGCTGCAAAAACCGACACCAAGTCCGATGCGGCCGTCGCCAAGCCCGCGCCACTGCCGGCCGATGCCAGCGTGCGGCAAAGCACCCGTGTGGGCGGGCGCACGCTGAGTTACACCGCAACCGTCGGCACCCTGCCGGTGCGCGATGCGCAGGGCAAGACCACCGGCGAGGTGGTGTTCACCGCCTACACCGTCGATGGCAAGGACCGCCCGGTGACCTTCGCGCTGAATGGCGGGCCCGGTGCGTCGTCGGTGTATCTGAACATGGGCGCGATCGGACCCAAGGTGGTGGGTTTCGGCGCCGAAGGCGACAGCGCCTCCGCACCGGCGGCATTGCGCGATAACCCCGGCACCTGGCTGGACTTCAGCGACCTGGTGTTCATCGACCCGGTCGGCACCGGCTTCAGCCGCGCCCTGATCGGCGACGACGAGGCCAAGAAGCAGTTCTACAACCCGCAGGCCGACGTGGAATATCTCTCGCGTGTGGTCTACGACTGGCTGCTGAAGAACCGCCGCCTGCAGGCGCGCAAGTACCTGGTCGGCGAAAGCTACGGCGGCTTCCGCGGCCCGCGCATCACCCAGTATTTGCAGACCCGGCTGGGCGTGGCGATGAACGGCGTGGTGCTGGTGTCGCCGTATCTCAATCCCACCCTGGACGACAACAGCGATGTGTCGCCGCTGGCCTGGATGATGACGCTGCCCTCGATCGCCGCCGCACACCTGGAACGCCAGGGCCAGCTCAGCGATACGGCGATGCGCCAGGTGATCGATTACACCCGCGGCGACTACGCGGTGGCGCTGATGAAGGGCCGCACCGACCCGCAGGCGACCGAGGCGATGCTGCAGCAGGTCACCCGCATGACCGGGCTGGACGCGACCTATGTGCGTCGCTCCGGCGGACGCCTGGAAACCCAGGCCTACCTGCGCGAGGTATTCCGCGACAAGGGCGAGCTGGGCAGCCGCTACGACGCCAACGTGACCGCGTTCGACCCCTTCCCCAACGATCCCGAGCAGCGCGCCAACGACCCGCTGCTGGACAGCATCATCGCGCCGACCACCACCGCGATGGTGGACTTCGTCACCCGCGTGGTCGGCTGGAAGGTCGATGCGCGTTACCAGGCGCTCAATTACGACGTCAACACGCTATGGGACTGGAACGACGAACTGCGCAAGGGCGCGGTGACCCAGCTGCGCCAGTCGGTGGCGATCGACCCCAAGCTGCGCGTATTGATCGCGCATGGCTGGAACGACCTCTCCTGCCCGTTCATGGGCTCGGTACTGACGGTGGACCAGATGCCGACGATGGGCAGCGACCCCAAGCGCGTACAGGTGCGCGAATATCCCGGCGGCCACATGTTCTACAACCGCACCGACAGCCAGGCCGCATTCCGCAACGACGTCAAGACGATGTACGAAACCCGCTGAGCACCACCATCGCCGGCCGCACACGCGGCAGGCGATGCATCACGCCAGCCGCAAGTAAATGCGCAACCAGCCGCGCTGCCACCAAGCAGCGCAATCACCCTCCCGACGCCGCGCACACGCATTGCACCGCCAATCCGAAGGGCACCAGGCGCCGCTGAATCAAATCAGCCGCACATACCAGGCAGCGCACCAGCTGCTACGAATCCCGAATCTCGAATCCCGATTCCCCATTCCCGATTCACAGCGCCCCAGCCCGAACAGCCTCCACATTCCACCCCAGCCACTCGTAAACCCGATAGCGCGCAATGCCCAGGTACTCGTGCAAGGCGACATCGGCCACGGTGAAGTTGTAGCTCTGCGGCAACCATGCCCAGGACGCGGTCAGCCAGTCCGAGCGTACCGGCGTGGCGTCGATGCCGAAGTGGCGGAAGTACAGCTCGGCACGCCGCAGATGCGTGGCCGAGGACACCAGCACGACCCGCTCGGGGCGGTACTGGCGCAGCAAGGGCTGGCTGAACTGCGCGTTCTGCCAGGTGTTCATGCTGGACGGCTCCATGATCAGGTCGGCCTGCGCGATGCCCAGCCCGATCAGCACCTTCCGATACACCACCGCCTCGGACAGGCCCAGCCCGCGCGCGTCGCCGCCGCTGATCTCGATCTTGCAGTCGCCGCCATGCGCACGGCACTGCCGGTACAGCCGCGCCGACTCGACGATGCGGCCGTAGGCGAACATATTGGCCTCGGCAGTGGCATCGGGGCCATCCGGCCGCACCGTGCCCGCGCCCAGCAGCACGATCATGTTGCGCGCGCGCCAGTCGTTGAAATCGTTGACCCCGGTCTGCTGCAGCCCGTGCAGCATCCAGCTCGCCAACGGGCCGCAGCCGACCAGCAGCAGCAACGCCAACGTGGCCGCCGCCAGCGCACGCGCGCTGCGCAGCCAGCGCCGGCGGCCGATCAGCCAGGACAGCAGGAACAGCACGCACACCAGCGCAAGCATCATCGGCGCGTTTCCTCAGGCAGGACGCGTTGGCAGATCAGGGTCGAACGGAACGGCCTGCAACAGGGCACGCCGCAGTAGGCGCGCATGCTCGCCCAGCGAGGTGACCGCAGCGCGACATCGCTCAGGTCCAGCCGAACCATTCGAAGCAGCGCAGGATCAGATACGCCACCCCGCCGGCAGCCGGGATGGTCAGGATCCAGGCCCAGACGATGCGCTCGATCACGCCCAGCCGCAGCGAGCGCGGGTTCTTGGCAAACCCCACGCCCATGATCGCGGTGGAGATGCTGTGCGTGGTCGACACCGGCATGCCGAAGTGCGCGGCCACGGTCAGCACGGTGGCCGAGCTGGTTTCTGCGGCAAAGCCGTGGATGGGATGCAGCTTGACCATCTTGTGGCCGAGCGTCTTGATGATCTTCCAGCCGCCCGAGGCGGTGCCGGCGGCCATCACCACCGCACAGGTCAGCACGATCCACATCGGAATGCCGGCGCCCGCGGCCAGGCCGGTGCCCGGATGCAGGAACGACAGCCAGCTCGGCAGATCGTCCAGCGCACCGGCCGACTGCGCGCCGATCAGGGTCATGGCGATGATGCCCATGGTCTTCTGCGCGTCGTTGTGGCCGTGGGCATAGCCCATGTAGGCGGCCGAGGCGATCTGCGCCTTGCCGAAGAACGCATTGACCCAGCGCGGACGCGCCAGCCGCCCGATCGGCCCGCCCAGCCGGGCCATGCCGGCGATGATCGCCCACAGCAGCAGCATCACCACGATGCCGAGCAGGAAGCCGGCAATCGGCGAGGTGATCATCGGCACGAACACCTTCCACAACAGGCCCTTGTTCTTGGCCCAGTTGCCGATGTTTTCCGACCAGATCAAGGCGTTCCAGTTGTTGTGCGCGGCGGCCAGGCCGGCGCCGCACAGCCCGCCGATCAAGGCGTGCGAGGACGACGACGGCAGGCCCTTCCACCAGGTGATCAGGTTCCAGATGATGCCGCCCAGCAGCGCGCACAGGATCACCTGCGGGGTGACCTCGACCACCTCGGTGTTGAGCAGGCCGGAGGCGATCGTCAACGCCACCGCGGTGCCGGTGAGCGCGCCGATCAGGTTCATGCCGGCGGCCAGCATCACCGCCCAGCCCGGCGACAGCACCTTGGTGGCGACCACGGTGGCGATGGAGTTGGCGGTGTCGTGGAAGCCGTTGATGAACTCGAACACCAACGCCGCCAGGATCACCACCAGAACTAGGGTAAGCACGCGGCGACCTCAGCTGTTCTTCAATACGATCTGGTACACCACCACCCCTGCCTCGCGGCAACGGTCGATGGCCTTCTCCAGAATCTCGAAGAATTCCTTGAGCAGGAACATCTGCAGCGTGTCCAGGCGACCGGAATAGATGTCGCGGTACAGCTCGAGCATCAGCCGGTCGGCCTCGTTTTCCAGCATGCGCAGCTTGTCGTTGAGCGCGGTCATGCGATCGATGTTCATCTGCGGCAGGTCGGCCACCATCTCGACGACCACGCCGGCGGCCTGCTCCAGCATCGCTGCGCGCGGGGCGAAGTCGATGTGCTCCAGGTGCTTGGTGGCCAGCGAATAGCGGTCGGCGAACTTCTCGACCTGCTTGGGAATCTTGTACAGCGCCGAGCCCAGCGCTTCGATGTCCTCGCGCTCGATCGGGGTCATGAAGCTGTCCACCAGCGCCTGGCCGATCTTGTCCGAGGCGGCGCGTTCGCGCAGGCGGGCCAGCTTGAAGGCGTCCAGCGCGGGTTGGCGGTCGGACGTGCGCATCATGGCGTGCAAGGCCTTGGTGCTGTCGTAGGCGGCCTGCGCCGCTTCGTTCAGAAGCGCATAGAACTGCTTGCCGGAGCCGAAGATGGTCTGCAACGAGAACATGGGTGGACAACTTCCTGCCGTCGAGGGAGAGACGGACGCCAAGCGCGAATTATGACCGTTCCATGACCTATCTGGGTATCTCGGCGGCGCAGGCGGCCTTCACATCGGCATTTCCCGGCTCGAACCACCCTGTGGTTTGCTAACATGCTCCCGCGCCCTCGGGTGCACCCTATGGAAGACGACCCTATATTCCCCCGTTGCCGCCCCGCCCCCGTGCGCGCCGGCCAACCCAGTGCTCGCCCGCCCTCCCCTTCACTGACCGGGGAAGACGCCCGTGGTTGAGTTTCTGATCGTCATCGCGCTGATCCTGTTGAACGGCTTCTTCGCGATGTCGGAAATGTCCCTGATGACCTCGCGCAAGAGCCGGCTGAAGCAGATGGCCGGCTCCAGCAAGCGCGCCGCCCGTGCCCTGGCGCTGGCCGAAAGCCCGGAAAACTTCCTGTCCACGGTGCAGATCGGCATCACCCTGATCGGCATCCTCACCGGCGTGTTCGGTGGCGAGGCGATCGGCGAGGCCATCAGCAGCTGGCTGCAGGGGCTGTTCCCGGCGCTGTCGGCCTCGTTCGAGCTGGTCGGCAAGCCGCGCCCGTATTCGGTGGTGATCGGCAGCACGCTGGCGGTGGCCCTGATCACCTTCCTGACGCTGATCTTCGGCGAGCTGGTGCCCAAGCGGCTGGCGCTGCGCAACTCCGAGGACATCGCCGGGGTGGTCGCGGTGCCGATGGCCTGGCTGGCAAAGATCGCCGCGCCCGGCGTGTGGGTGCTGGCGCGCTCGACCCGGCTGGTGCTGCGCATGCTCGGCATGGGCAAGGACGAATCGGCATCGGTGACCGAAGAGGAGATCCGCATGCTGGTGGCCGAAAGCCACGAGGCCGGCGTGATCGATGCGCACGAGCGCGACATGATGAACCGCGTAATGCGGCTGGGCGACCGCACCGCCGACAGCCTGATGACGCCCCGCAACCGCATCGCCTGGCTGGATGCCAATGCCGAGCCGGAACGCAATCTGCTGGTGATGCGCGAACACGAATTCTCGCGTTATCCGGTCTACCGCGGCAGCGACCAGGACATCGCCGGGGTGCTGGAGGTCAAGTCGCTGGTCACGCGCATGGACGGACACGGCGCGCAGCTGTTCCAGGCGCTGCGCGACACCTTGTTCGTGTCTGAATCCACGCATGCGATGAAGCTGCTGGAGATCTTCCGCGAAGAACAGCAGTCGATGGCGCTGGTGGTGGACGAATACGGCGAAATCCGTGGGCTGGTGACCATCAGCGACCTGATGGGCGCAGTGGTCGGCCGCCTGCAGGCGGTGGAAAACACCGACGAGGATGCGCTGGTGGTCACGCGCGCCGACGGCTCGCTGCTGATCGACGGCTCGCTGCCGGTGGAGGAACTGCGCGAAGTGCTAGGCGCCGAACTGCCGGAGGCCGACGAAGGCGACTACCACACGCTCGCCGGCCTGTGCATCTACTACTTCGGGCGCATTCCGCAGGCGGGCGAATTCTTCGATTGGGCCGGCTGGCGCATCGAGATCGTCGATCTGGATGGCGCACGCGTGGACAAGCTGCTGCTGAGCCGCGTCAGCGACGAGGGCAGCGATGACATCGTCGGATAACCGCGTACCGCCATCGGATGGAGCGGACGGCGCGCAGATGCGCTATCGCAACGAAGGCATCCGTAGCCTGCTGGCGGCCTTCAGCGAGGGCGATCCGGAGCATGTGCTGCGGGTGCGCGAGATCCTGGCCGATCTGCAGCAGAGCGCATTCGGGGTGTTCCTGTTCCTGGCGATCCTGCCGTCGTTCATTCCGATTCCCGGCCTGGCCGGCGGCATCAGTGGCCCGCTGACGGTATTGATCGGGCTGCAGATGATGTGCTGCCTGCGCAAGCCGTGGGTGCCGCGTTTCATCGGCGATCGCGGGCCGCGACGCAGTACCAGCCAACGCTTCGTCACGCGGCTTGCGCCGACGCTGCAGCGCCTGGACCGGCTGCTCAAGCCGCGCCTGCACGGCATGCTGGACCGGATCCCGGCGCAGGTGTTCACCGGCGTGCTGCTGGTGCTGGTCGGCATCCTGCTGACGCTGCCGATTCCGTTCACCAACTACATCTTCGGGCTGATCCTGCTGCTGTTTGCGCTGGCCCTGCTCGAGCGCGACGGCGCATTGCTGCTGGTGGGCTGGGCCGCTGCGCTGATCTCGGTGGCGGTATTCGGGGTCACCTCGGACCAGTTGCTGGACCTGATCCGCGGTTGGTGGCCGGCCGCCTGGCGCTGAGCGCGCGACGGCCGGCGCACTTAGAGCGCAGTTACTTCAGATCGACCACGCGGTTGTCCGACAGGCTGCCGGTATCGTCGGTCACGGCCGTCATCACGAAGTACAGCGCCTTGCCCAGCAGTCCGCTCGGGCCATCCCAGTACTCGGCCGATTCGGCGCGCACATGGATCAGGCGCAGGTTGGGGTCGTCCTTGCCGCCGGGGAAGAACACCTTCATCGCCGGCGACCACAACTGCTCGATCTTGGCGCGGTCATCGACCACGCGTGCGGTACCGGCGACTGACACGTAGCTGTTCTTGGAGGCAGAAGCATAGGCCACGTTGACGCGCGGATCGGCGGCGATTTCGGCCACCTTCGGGCTGTCGGCGGCGGTGGCGAACCACAGGTCGCCATCGAATTCGACTTCCTGCGTGCCCAACGGACGGCTCACCAACTTGCCGTCGGCCGACACGGTCGTGAACATCGCGATGTCCACGCCGCGGATCAATTCCGCCAACTGCCTGATGCTCTCGCTGCGTTGCTGAAATTGCATGCTGGTGTTCCCAATGGAGGTGCATGCATCTGAGCGGATTGCCGCGCAAAGCGACGTGAATCACGCGGGAGTCACGTCCAGCTCGCGGCAGGCGATGGCGGCGATTTCGAACGAACGCAAACGCGCGGCATGGTCGTAGATGTTGGCGGTGAACAGCAGCTCGTCCGGGGTGTGGCGCTCGATGAACTCGGCCACGCCGCGCGCGATCTGCTCGGCATCTCCCAGTACCGTGCATGCCAGCGCACGCTCCACGCCGGCACGCTCGTGCGGCTGCCAGAAGCCGTCGATATCGTCGATCGGCGCGGGAATCTTGCCCGGTTGGCCGCGGCGCAGGTTGACGAAGCTCTGCTGCTGGGTGGTGAACAGGCGACGTGCCTGCGCTTCGGTTTCCGCGGCCACCACGTTCAAGGCCAGCATCACGTACGGCTTGGCCAGCTGCGCGGACGGGCGGAACTCGCGGCGGTAGATCGCCACCGCCTCGTCCATCGCGTCGGGCGCGAAGTGCGAGGCGAACGCGAACGACAAGCCCATCGCCGCGGCCAGCCGCGCACTGAACAGGCTGGAACCCAGCAGCCACACCGGCACGTCGAGGCCGGCCCCCGGCACTGCCTGCACCAGTTGCCCCGGCACCACCGGCGCGAAGTAGCGCAGCAGCTCGGCCACGTCCTGCGGGAAATGGTCGGCACTGTCGAAATAGCGGCGCAGGGCGCGCGCGGTCGGCTGGTCGGTGCCGGGCGCGCGGCCCAGGCCCAGGTCGATGCGCTGCGGGTACAACGAGGCCAGCGTGCCGAACTGTTCGGCCACCTGCAGCGGCGCATGGTTGGACAGCATGATGCCGCCGGCGCCGACGCGGATGGTCTTGGTGCCGCCGGCGACATGGCCGATCAGCACCGCGGTGGCGGCGCTGGCGATGCCCGGCATGTTGTGGTGCTCGGCCAGCCAGTAACGCTGGTAGCCCCAGCGCTCGGCGTGCTGGGCCAGATCGAGCATATTGGCGAAGGCGTGGGTGGTGTCGCTGCCTTCGCAGACCGGCGCTAGGTCGAGCACGGAAATGGGCGTCATCGGATGACTCCGGGGAATGAATGATGTGCAAGAGATGGGGCTGGCCAGGCGGCTTTGCCACCTGCCCAGGTGGCGCTGGGGGGATTACAGCATTCCAGTGGTCAAACAACGGGAGGATCTGCAGCTGGCCACTGCCCCGCTCCGTGCCCAGGCCCGCGCCTCGCTGGACGGGCGCTGCAACGCAGGCGCGGCAATGGCATGCAAGCCATGCATTCGCCCCGCAGGGAGGGGGATCAGGCATGCACGATGGTTGTTGGTGTCTGGCGCTCGCCGGATCGCCTGCGAATGCAGTTGCCTGACCGCGAAGCGCGGGCACCGGGTGACAGGGCTGCTGGCTATGATGGACACCGCATTGGCAGCGCCTGCATGACGATGGCTTCGACCGCTCCGCTCGACCCCGCTTCCGCCACCCTGCACATCGCCGCGCGGATCGACCGGCTGCCGGCCAGCGCCACGCTGTGGCGGCTGGTCGGCCTGCTCGCGCTGGGTGGATTTTTCGAGTTGTACGACCTGTTCCAGACCGCGTACATCAGCCCGGGGCTGATCCGCGACGGCATCTTTGCCAGCGCTGCCGATGGTGCGTTCGGCATGTCCGACCAGGCCGCGTTTGCGGCGGCGACGTTTCTGGGCCTGTTCGTCGGCGCCGCCCTGCTGAGTCCGTTCGCCGACCGCTTCGGGCGCCGTCCGGTGTTCACCTTTGCCCTGATCTGGTACACCGCCGCGACCGTGGCGATGGGCCTGCAGCACACCGCCACCGGCGTCATCCTGCTGCGCTTGGCGGTCGGGATCGGCCTGGGCATCGAGCTGGTCACCATCGACACCTATCTGTCCGAGCTGGTGCCGCGGCATATGCGCAGTGCCGCATTCGCGTTTGCATTCTTCGTGCAGTTTCTGGCGGTGCCTGCGGTGGCGCTGACCGCCTGGCTGCTGGTGCCGCATGCACCGCTGGGGGTGAGTGGCTGGCGCTGGGTGGTGCTGCTGAGCGGGGTATTTGCGCTGGCGATCTGGTGGCTGCGTAGCCGGTTGCCGGAATCCGCCCGCTGGCTAGCGGCGCAGGGACGCCATGCCGAAGCCGATGCGGTCTTGACCCAGCTCGAAGCGCGCTGCGCGCGCGATCTGGGTGCGCCCCTGGCCGCACCGCAGGTGGCCGCCCCTTCGCCGGCCGGCGACATGCAGACCGCGATGCTGTGGCGTGCGCCGTATCGCGGGCGCATCGGCATGCTGGTGGTATTCCATATCTTTCAGGCGATCGGCTTCTTCGGCTTCGGCAACTGGTTGCCGGCATTGATCTCGGCGCAAGGCACCGGCGTGACCAGGAGCCTGGCCTATTCCTTTGCGATTTCGCTGGCCTACCCGCTGGCGCCGCTGCTGTTGCTGCGCTTTGCGCAGCGCTGGGAGAACAAATGGCAGATCACCGCATCGGCCCTGGGCGCGGTGCTGTTCGGCGTGCTGTTTTCGCTGCAGCATCAGGCGCTCGGCATGGTGCTGTGCGGGGGGATGATTGCGTTCTGCAATGCCTGGATGAGCTTTGCCTATCACGGCTATCAGGCCGAGCTGTTCCCCACCGGCTTGCGCGCGCGGGCGGTGGGCTTTTGCTATTCCTTCAGCCGTCTTTCCACGGCGGTGAGCAGCGTGCTGATCGGTTGGCTGCTCGCCCAGGTCGGCAGCCATGGCGTGCTGGCCTTTATCGTGATCAGCATGTCGATCGTGGCCAGCGTGATTGCGCTATTGGGCCCGCGCACGCGCAATCGGGCGCTGGAAGAGATAGCCGGCTGATCGCGGCGCCGACGCGACCACGCCACCTGGCATCACGCGTCTGAGCGTGCAACCGCATCGGCGTGGGCAGCGGTCTGCGCCGCCACTGCAATGCCCAAGACAACCGTGCGATCGGCCACTGCGGCCAGGCTGGTGCGATGCGAGACCACCACCAGCACGGTCTGCGGCAGGCGTTGCCGCAGCATGCACAACACCTGCTGTTCGGCCTCGGCATCCAGTGCGCTGGTGGCCTCGTCCAGCACCGCCAGGGTCGGCTGGCGCAACAGCACCTGCGCCAGCAGCAGGCGCTGCGCTTCGCCACCGGACAGGCGCCCATCCGGGCCGTTGATCGGGCTGTCCAGGCCTTGCCCGTCGCGCTGCAGACGCGCGCCCAGGCCGACATCGGCCAGCACCTGCCACATGCGTGCATCGCTGGTGCCGGGCAATGCCCAGTCCAGACAGGCGCGGACCGTGCGCTGCCACGGCCGCACGCCCTGGCCCAGGTAGGCGCCATGCCGCACCAGGGCGCGATACGCGGCGAAATCCAGCCGGCGCCCGGCCATGTGCGCAGTGAACTGCGTAGGCGGGGTCTGACCCGAAAGCACGTCCATCAGGCTGCTCTTGCCGATCCCGGAGGGGCCGACGACCAGGGTCAGTTCGCCGGGCAGCAACAGCAGCGGATCGAGAGCGAGCCTGGGCAACGGCGGTGCCAGGCCGATGTGTTCCAGATGCAAGGCAGCCGGCAACGGCTGGGCCGGCGCGGCCAACGCCGGCGAAGGCGTCGTGCCCAGCGCCACATAGCGCCGCCACAGCTGCAACGCCGGCCACGCCGAGCGCAGTTGCTGCACGCTCTGGCGGGTACTGACCAGATACGGCAACAGGCGCCCGAGCAGCAGGCTGACGGTGATCAACGCAGCGCGGTCGGCGCCCTGCCACAGGTTGGCCAGTACCAGGATGGCGGCGATGACGGCCACTGCGGTGGCTTCGAGCATCAGCCGGCTGCCCGCCACCAGCGCCTGCTGCTGCGCATAGCCCTGCCCCAGCCGTGCGGAAATGCAGGTGTAATGGCGGGTTTCCAGTGCTTCGCGCTGGAACGAACGCACATGCCGCAGGCGACGCGGGAAGTCCTCGCTCAGCCAGAACAGCTGCGTCATGTCGGCCACGTAATCGCGGCTGATGCGCGCCTGGGCGGCGCTGCTGGAGCTGCGCAAGCCCAGCCACGCCAGCACCAGCAACAGCGGCGTCGCCATCAGCAACGCCGGGGCGATCATGACCGCGATGCAGATGCTCACCAGTGCGGTCATGCCGGCCACCAGCAGCTGCAAGGCCGCGCTGAAACCCTGGGTGGCGATCTCGATGTTGTAGGTCAGCACATTGGCGATTTCCGCCGAACTGGCACCGGACAGGGCCGGCAGCGGCGCATCAATCAACGCCGCATGCACGCGCTGCCGCAGCCCGATCGCGTAGCGGCTGGCCAGCCGCGCGGCCAGCCGTGCGCCCTGCCAACGCAGTGCGGCAAACACCAGGCTGACACCGGCAAACAGCGCCACCTGCATTGCCAGACCCGCCGGTAACGCCAGCGCGTAGCCGGCCAGGCGGACGGCATGACCAGGCTGCACCAGTGGCACCAGGCTGACCGCGACGAGGCTGCCGGCCAGTGCGGCCAGCAGCGACAAGCCCACGTAGAGCGCGATGGTCGACACATCCGCCGGCACCAGCGTGCCGACGAAATCGCGCCACAGCGCACGCATGGGTTTGCGATCTGCAGTAGCGCGCATTTCAGTCACGCCTGACGCTCACGGTGGGATGCGGCATGGCGTCGGCTTGAAAGAGGACGCACCGCTGCCGCGCTGCCGGCGCGCTCACCGCAACACCTGCAGCAGCGCGTCCAGCGCGGCCTGCGGATGCGCCCCGCGGCGCAGGGTGAACATGCCGATGCGCTGTACCTGTTGGACAAAGCGCTGCCAGCCCGGTTGCCCAGCCGCATACGGTTGATCGTCTGCCAGGCAAGCGGCAATGCGTTCGGTCGGCATCGCCAGCAATGGCTGTGCGGGATCGCTCGCTGGCGTTGCCGACAGCATCACCACTGCACACAGCTGCAAGGGCGCGCGCGCCAGTTGCGCACGGCCGTGGCGGATGTCGATCTCGAACTTTTCCACACCGCTGCGGCGACGGATGGTTGGCGAGGCGCTGAGCCACGCGCGGGTGTCCGCATCGACCAGGCCCAGCGCGTCGGCGCGCAGATGCAGAAAGTTGGCAACGCCGGTGGTGAGCAGACTCTCCGGCGCCACGAACACGCCGTCTTCGGCGATGAAATCCAGGCCATGCAGCAGGCTGTGCAGCGCCAGGGTCGATTTGCCGGCGCCACTGGCGCCGAGCAACAGCACACAGCGTCCCTGCCGGCCCACGCAGGCGCCATGCAACGGCACCAGGCCCATGCCGCGCGCCGCCAGCAGGAACACCGAAAATTCAATCAGCTCATAACGCAGGTGATAGGCGTGGGCGAGCATGTCGTCGGAAACCACCAGCATGGCGCGGCGCGCGGGCACCGACAGCATCAGGTAATTGCAGGCATCCATGACCCCGCACAGCAAGCCGCCGCTGGCATGGGTGCGCACCGGTGGCGGCGCTGCGCTCGAAGGCGCGTGTCCACGCGGCACCAGATCCAGCGTGATATGGAATTCCGGCGCACCCGGCAGGCGATGCGCGGGCAGGCCGGCGTAGGCCAGGTCCACCAATGCCAGCAGCGCGTCGCTGTCGCTTTCGAAGTGGAACAGCGCGCCGAGGATCTGCCGGCGCACGCACTGCCGACGCGGCCGATGTTCGCCGAACGGATCTGCTGCCACTGCCGCCGCATCCGACGCGCCAGTGCGTGCGGCATCGCCCACCGGCATCAATTGCGCCAACGCAGCCGACTGCGGCATGCCGTTCCATCCATTGCATCGATCAGCCGGTGTGTGCCGAACGGCAACAGAAAGGTTGCCGCATCGACGTCGGCACGTGCGCCCAATGCACGCCAACCACGGCATGCCGATCGGCGCAACCAAAGCCACCTGCATCCGCACCTACTGCCGAGCCGAATGCCGGTGCCTGCGCACGCCGCCGCTGCGCGCACCTGGCGACAGAACGAGAGCCTTGTGCGGATGCTAAAGATCCAGGTCAGTCATTCGTATTTCCTGCGTTACGACCCCAAGCAATGGGAGCGCGGCAAGCCGTATCCACCGTTGGCGACGCTGCAGGTTGCCGCGTTATTGCGCGGGCGTGGCCATGCGCTGAGCCTGTTCGACGCGATGCTGGCCGACGATGTGCAGGACTACACCGGTGCCTTGCAGCAGGCGCAGCCGGATCTGGTGGTGTTCTACGAGGACAACTTCAACTTCCTCACCAAGATGTGCCTGAGCCGCATGCGCGAGGCGGCCTGCCAGATGATTGCGCAAGCGCGCGCGGCCAGCTGCCGCGTGCTGGTGGCCGGCTCCGATGCATCCGACAACCCGGATGTGTTTCTGGCTGCCGGCGCGCACGCGGTGTTGATCGGCGAAGGCATCGCACCACTGCTCGAACTGGTGGCGCGCGTCGAACAAGATCCCATCATCGATACAGACGCCTGGCTCGCGGGCGTTGCACGTATCGCCGTCAGCCCAGCTGCTGCAGCACGCGTGCATCGTGGCGCACAACCGCCGGACGCGCGCCTGAGCGGCCTGCCGGCCTGGGACCTGGTCGACATGCCGCGCTATCAGCGGTTCTGGCGGCAACGGCACGGCTATTTCAGCTTGAATATGGCGGCGTCGCGCGGTTGCCCGTTCCGCTGCAACTGGTGCGCCAAACCGATCTGGGGCAATCACTACAAGCGCCGCGATGCGGAAGACGTGGCTGCCGAAATGATCCATCTCAAGCGCAGCTTCCAGCCCGATCACCTCTGGATGGCCGATGACATCTTCGGCTTCCATATCGATTGGGTGGAAACCTTTGCGCAGCGCCTGAGCGATGCCGATGGCGCGATCCCGTTCACCATCCAGACCCGTGCCGACCTGGCCAGCGAGCGCATGGCAGCCGCGCTGGCACGCGCCGGCTGCGCCGAGGCCTGGCTGGGTGCCGAAAGCGGCAGCCAGCGCATCCTGGACAAAATGACCAAGGGCACCGAGGTTGGCGAGGTGATCGCCGCACGCCGGCGCCTGGGTGCGCACGGGATCCGCGTGGGCTTGTTCATTCAACTCGGCTACCTGGGCGAAGAACTCGAAGACATCCTGGCCACGCGCGCCCTGGTGACCCAGGCCAACCCGGACATCATCGGCGTCAGCGTGTCCTATCCGCTGCCCGGCACCAAATTCTACGAGGAAGTGAAGAGCCAGCTGGGCGGCAAGACCCATTGGCAGGACAGCGACGACCTGGCGATGATGTTCCATGGCGCCTACGACTCGGAGTTCTACCGCAGCGTGCGCGATCTGCTGCATACGCAGGTGGACCTGCGACAGGCGCGCGCCATGCTGGGCGCCGATGCGTTTACACAGGCCTCGGACACGTTGGAGGCGCGCTGGTCCGCCTTGATCGCCAGCGAACGGCAGCACCGCACCGAGCCGCTTGCCGGCGCTGCCGCACATCAACCGCGCCAGTTGGCCAGCGTGCTGGTCGGCTAGCGCGCAACCGGCCGACCTCGCCTCCCGACATCCCTCGCCTTTCTCGGAATCTCCGCCGCATGCAGCCTTCCCTTCGCACCATCAGACATGGCCTGCAGACGGCCACCGAACGGCTGGCCCGGGAATTGGCGCAGCCCGGCGAGGCGGTGCCGCAGTGGAGCCGGCTGCAATGGCAGCTGGCCGCGGCCGCGGCGGCCGCGCATGGGGTGTCGCCGCTGCTGCAACGCCGCTCGCTGTGGCAGGACGCCGACTGGACCGCATTCCTGCGCGAGCAACGCAGCCATGTCGAAGACCGCCATCGGCGCATCGCGCTGCTGCTGACGCGCATCGACGCGGCAGCGCGTGCGGCGGGCATCGCCCTGGTCGGCCTCAAGGGCGCCGCCCTGCATCGGCTCGGCGTCTATCTGCCCGGCGATCGCCCGATGGCCGATATCGATCTGCTGGTGGCGCCGGAGGATGCGCCCGCGGCGGCGGCGCTGTTGTGCGAGCTTGGCTACGTGGCCTCCTTCGCACAATGGAAGCACCAGGTGTTCAAGCCTTTGCATGGCGAGGCGGTCGCGGGGCTGGGCGAGCATCGCGATGCGCCGATCAATCTCGAGCTGCATACCCGCATCCAGGAACGCCTGCCGCTGAGCAGCGTGGACATCAGCGCGCGCATCCTGCCGGAGCGTGCGCAGCCGGGCTTGAACCCCTACCCGTCGGTCGGCGCGCTGATGTGCCATCTGCTGCTGCATGCGGCCGGCGGCATCTGCCAGCGCAGCATCCGCCTGATGCATCTGCATGACCTGGCCTTGCTGGCCACGCGCATGGGCCCGCGCGACTGGGACCAGTTGTGGGACGACCCGACCACATCGCCCTGGTGGGCGTTGCCGCCGCTGCTGCTGTTGCAACGTTATTACCGCAGCGTGGTGCCGTCGGCAGTGATGGCGCGGCTGCAGGCCGATTGCCCACGCCTGCTGCGCATGCGTGCGGCCCGCCAGACCCTGACCACCGCCTCGTGTTCCAACCTGTGGCTGTCGGCCCTGCCCGGCATCGAATGGTCACGCTCGCTCGGCGAAGCACGGCAGTACCTGCGCAACCGGGTGGTACCGTCGGCCGAGAGCCGCAAGGAACGTGCCGACATGCTGCAGACACAGTTGTGGCTTCAGGACCAGCCGTGGGTGCGGCAGACCCAGCTGCGCCGGGTGATGACGCGCCTGACCCGGCCGGTGCCGCGCACCGACATGCTGTACGTGGTGCGTGCAGCGCTGGACGGCTATCTGCAACCAGTCTGAGCGCGGCCGACAACACTGCCGCGCTCACCGTCAGGCCGGCGCGGCGGTGCCCGGAGGCGGCAGGTATCGGCCGCACAGTCCGATTCCGGGCGCGCCGGCCGCATCCATCCATCGGCCGCTCGCGACGCCTTGTTGGCCAGTCCAGGGCTGCAGCCGGCGTGCGCACGCTGCCGGCTTGTTCAGTCGATCATCCTTGCGATCACGTCCCCATGTTTGGCCTGACAGCCGCGTTGCTGCACCACGCGTCTGCATGGCGGCCGATGCAGGCTGCGTCCTTGCAGGCGCAGTCAGCGCAGCGGCCGCGCCTCGCACAGTTGCCGATACAGCTGCTCGAACAGCCGCGCGGTCAACGCCGCGTCCTCGCGTACCGCACGGCACTGCGCTGCCCAGGCCAGGCGCAGGCGCAGCTCGTCGTCGGCCAAGACCTGGCGGACCGCTTCTGCCAGCCCGGCCCAGTCGCCCGGCGGTACCGCGAGCGCGCACACCGGTGCCCACTCGACGAGATGCCCGACTGCGGTGCCGACGCTCGGCACCCCGGCGACTGCTGCTTCCAGCAGCACCAGCGGGCCGGCTTCGTGCAAGGACGACAGCACCAGCAGGTCGGCCGTCTGCATGATCGGGCGCAACTCGCGCTGGGTCTTGAAACCGAGAAAACGCACCTGCCCGCCCAGGTCCAGCTGGTGCACCAGGCGCTGCATGGCACCATCCAGCGTATCGACGCCGACCATGTCCAGGGTAAAGGCGACACCGGCGCGTTTGAGCGCCGCCATCGCCTGCAGCAAGGTGGTCTGGTCCTTGACCGGATTGAGGCTGGCCACATGCAGCAAGCGGGCGATGCCGCCGCTGCGTGCACGTGGCGCGGCCGGCGGCCAGGCCCGCAGATCCACGCCCAGCGGCACCCGCTGGGCGTTGATGCCGAGCGCCGTCAGCGACTCCAGGATGGGCGCGCTGGCCGCGGTGACGCGGTCGGCCAGGCGCAGGATCACCGCTTCGCGCAGGCGCCCGCGCCAACGCTGCCGGCCGCCATAGCCGATGCCATGCAACGCGACCAATTCGCCACCGGCGATATGCACCACGCTTGGACGGCGCAACAGCCTTGCCGCGGCGACCGCGATCAGACTGCAATAGCCGGAAAAGATCGCCTGGATCACATCGAAGGGAGCACGCCGGTGTTCGCTGGCGATGGCGGTGATCGCGCGCGTGCGGGTGCGCCTGGCGCCGATGTTGTGCACGGTGGCGCCACGCAATGCCCAGGTACCGGGCAGCGGCTCCTGGTGCAGCACGAACACATGCACCTGGTGATGGCGCGCCAGCCATTCGATCAGGGTCAGGAACACCGGGATTACGCGGACCTCGCCGCTGCGGTCGACGCCGCCCGGGACCACCAGGGCCAGTTTCATGCGCCCCGCCCTGGCGCGGCCAGCAACCGGGTGTACGCATGCTTCCAGCGTTGCCCCACCGCGGCAAACGACAGCCGTGCATCGAAATGCGCGCGCACCTGTGCGCGGTCGGGGCGTTGCCGGAAGAGCCGCAACAGCAGTTCCGCCAGGGCCGAGGCATCGCCCACCGGCCACAACGCGCCGACTGCGCCACCATCGCTGAGCGCACGAAAGGCCGGGATATCGGTCAAGAGCGGCAAGGTGCCGCAGGCATACGCCTCCACTGCGGCATAACCGCAGCTCTCCGCATGGCTGGCGGAGACGAACAGGTCGCAGGCACGCAGCAGCGTTTCCACGCGCGCATGCGGCACCTTGCCCAGTAGCTGCACGCAGCGCGCCAGCGACGGATCGGCGCGCAGGCGCTGCTGCACCTGCTCCAGCAACGGCGCCTGGTCGAACACGCACCACAGCCGCAGCCCCGGCAACACGCGCGCGGCCAGGGCGACGGCATCGAGCACGCACAGCGGATCCTTGGCCGCGCTCAGATGCCCGACCCACAACACGCAGGGGTCGCCCTGCAGGCGGGTGTGCTCGCGTGCCTGCAGGCGATCGCCCGGCAAGAAGCGGCTGCTCGATTCGGGAATCGCAAACAGCTGCGTCCTGGCCTGGAACAGGCGAGCCTGGACGAACGGCTGCGCCATGTCCTGCGAGGTGAACGCGATCCCGGCGGCGGCAGCGTAGCGACGCCGCCACACACTGCGGGCCCACCAGCGCGGCGGGCGATTGGCGTGATCCTGCAGCAGGATCGGCGTATGCGGCAGCAGGCGGGCGAGACGGCCTGCATCGCCGGCAAATTCCAGACCGTGGACATGGACCACATCGGCACCGATCTCGCGCAGCGTCGCCGCAAGCAGCGCTGCGCGCTGCGCACTGCCGCGCGCACCCAGCTCGACGAAGCGGTAATCCACGCCCTGGCGGGTGAGCCGCAGGTTCAGTGCAGAGGCCTGGACCACCGCCACGCGCACCCCGGCGCTGGCGACGGCCTCGGCGATATCGGCCAGCGATGGCCATTGCGCGAACACCTGTTCTGCGGTCAGGCCGGCCGGCGTCGGCAGCAGATTGAGTTGCGCCACACGCAGGCTCATCACAGCGACCGCGCCCGGATTGCACGGTCTGCAAGCGCGATCGGGCCAGGTGCCGCGCACTGCGCGGCGCGCGATCGGCAAGGCTTGCCCGCGGCCGAGGTGCTGCAGGCACACGCCAGCATGGCCGCCGCGGCACTCACGCGATGCGCCGCAGCCGCAGCACCAGCGCGACCGGCACCTGCAGCGCGGCCCGGTCGAACCGCGCACCGGGCGCGATGTCGGCCGGATCCAGCATCGGCTCGGCCACCGCTTCGATCTCCATCCCCAGCGCCGCACAGGCTGCATGCCAATGGCTGTAGAGATGTTGCGTGTGCCGCACCGCGTAGTGCCGGCCATCGGCCTTGAAGTCGCGCCGCCAGCCCAGCGCATGCCCGATCGGATGCACGTCGCTGCACAGCACGATGCCGCCGACGCGGGTGACCCGATGCAGTTCTTCCAGCGCCGGCCATAGCCGCTGCAGATGGCCGACCACCAGGCCGCAGACGCTGAGATCGGCCACTGCATCGTCCAGCGGCAGCTGCTCCAGGCTGCCCTGTTGCAGGCGCATGCGCGCCGCTGGCCAGTGCTGCGACAGCTCGGCGTGCGCACGCTGCAGCATCTGCGGCGACAGATCCACGCCGGTGACCTGCAGCGCGCCGCGTCGCAAGGCATGCAGCATGTAGCGGCCACTGCCGCAGCCGGCATCCAGCACGTGCTGGCCCTGCAACACGCTCGGCATCAGCGCGAGCATGGCGCGCTCCTCGGCCAGCATCACCGGGTTGTGCGCATGCGGCGGATACGCCTGCGCCCACAGCGCATACGCCGCTGCCGGCTCCAGCGTCGGCACTGCGCTCACGACAGCGCACCGCTGGCGGCCATCGCCACGCCGGGCCGGTGCGCAGCCTGCGCCACGCGCTGCAGGCCTGGTTCCAGTGCCAGCACCGCCGGATCGGCCAGCGTGGCATCGAGCAGCTTGGGGCGGCCATCCAGCAGCACCGGCACGGTCCGGACGCCTGCAGCGTCGAACCAGTCGGCAAAATCCGGGTCGGCGATGCGCGGGACGCCATCGCGTATCACCGCACGCAGGTCGCTGCGTGTGCAGCCCACCACGCTGTCGGCCGGGTCGCCACCGCGGTCGCGCACGATTACCAGATCGGCCGCTGCCCCCGGTGCCAGGCGTCCACGCGTGGCCATGCGCAGGATGCGCGCCGACTGATGGGTGACCAGGCCGAGCAACAGATCCGCGGCCAAGCCGCTACTGGCGGCGATGCGCAGTTCTTCCAGCAGATCGCGCGAACCGCTGACGCGCGAATCGTTGCCCAACGCGAGCCGGCCCGCCATGCACAGGCGCCAGGGGTCGAGCGTGCGACCCAGCAGCGCAAGATTGCTCGACGGGCACCACACCACCGCCGCGCCGCATGCGATCACCCGCTCGATGTCGCACTCGCCCATGCCCACGCCGTGGATCAGCACGCTGTTGGAGGCCAGGCAACCGAGCCGATCCAGTTCGTCCAGCTCGGCGGCCGCCACCGCGTCGGTGCCTTCGGCCAGGTGGATCATCCAGGGATGCTCGGGCGAGGTGGCGGCAAAGCTGCCCTGCACCGGTGGGCCGTAGCCGGTCCATCCCAGCGCATAACTCCAGCCGAACTCGCGCAGCAGGCCAACCGGAAAGCCGGGCTCGTCCAGGGTGGCATGCCACGGGTCGTGCTGCGCCACGCAGGTGACGCCGGCCAGCAGATTCTTCAATCCGCCGTGACGCAGGCGCACCGCCTTGGGCACACGCAGGGCCGCGGCCACCTCGGGATGCCGGAAATGCGCCTGGAATGCCTCGATCCACGCATAGCTGTTGGGAAACGCCGCACCCTGCGGCAGCGGCGGCACGCAGTTGACCTGCAGATGATCGTGCGCATTGATCAGGCCGGGCGCCAGCACATGCCCCTGCAGGTCCAGGCGCAGGCTGCGCGTGCCGAGCGTGCCGCCGAAGCGCCCCGCGCGGATGGTCAGCGGCGCGCGCGAGGGGCCGGCCAGGGTGATCGAGCGCGCGCCCTGCAGACAGACATCGGCCATGGACATCGGCGTCTCCACTCAGCGCTTGCGCATCACGATCAGGAAGTGGTCGCCCATGTCGCGCAGCAACGGCAGGCCGCCCAGCCGGTCGTCGCACCGGCCCAGGCGCGCGGACAGGCGCGGATGCCGCTCGCAAAAATCCACCAGGTACGGCGGCGGCAGGAACAGGCTCAACGCGCGATAGCGCTCCAGCACGAAGTGCTTGGCGAAGGCGCGGTAGAACTCGCGCGGCAGGTGGTACCAGGTCCAGATGGTGTGGCCGTTCATGCCCACCGCGGTGACCCCGCGCGCGGCCCGCACCGCGGCGCGTTTGAACCGTCCGCGCACGCTGTAATGGCCGATCTCCCAGGGGCAGATGCGCCCGATCACCGAGAACACCAGGCAGCCATCGGCGCGCAGCAGACGCGCGCATTCGGCCGCCACCGCCGGCAGATCCGGCGCGCAGTTGAGCGGGCCGAAGTTGGAATACATGCCGTCGAAGCTGCCCTCCAGTTGGTCGAGCTGCTGGATGCCGACATGGGCCGCGCTCAGGCGCTCGTGCAGGCCCTGCGTGGCCGCGCGGTGGCGGGTGCGCTCGACCATCGCCGGCGACCAGTCGGTGGCCAGCACGTGGTAACCGCGACGTGCGAATTCGCCGGCATCCAGGCCGGTACCGCAACCCAGGTCCACCAGATGCGAGCCCACCGGCAGCTCGGCCGCGACCGTGTCCCACAAGGTGGTGCGCATGCGCTGGATCAACGCGTTGTTGCCGCGTGGGCCGTCGTAGTCGGGCGCAACGCTGTCGAACGCGCGTTGCGTCTCCAGCAAGCGCTCCGGCGCCACCGTGCCGCCGCGCGCCGCATGCTCATTGACCACCGACATGCGCAGCCTCCCATACCGATCCAGCTGTTCTCACGACACTCTCCAGGCGCGATACCGCCAGCGCGGCAATCGCTTGATTGACCGGTGAGTGCCACGCGTCGGCGGTTTGGTTGCAGCGTGGGCAGCGTTGCACAGCGTGCCGCACGACGCTGCGCAGATCAGCCGGCAGCGCGCGGAGCGGCCACCCCGCGGCGCCGCCATGCATTGCGCAACACCGCCGCCAGCACCGCCAGCCCCGCACCGCCGAGCAGGCCGGCCGCCCAGGCGGTGACGGCATTGGGAAACGCCTGCTGCTCGGGCACGTACAGCGGCCACGCCAGCGAGGTCTGGTAGGTGTAGCGCGTGGTCAGCCGGGCAATCAGATCGTCGCGTTCGCTCTTCAAGGCGCGCACGGTGGCATTGCTGTCGGTCAACAGCACGCCCGCCAGAACCTGGGCCGGCGTGGCCGCAGCGGTGCCCTGCCCGGCCTGTACCTGCTGCTGCAGCCGATCGCGGTTGCGGATTGCCACGCGCAGGTCGTCGGTGAGGCCTTGCAGGCGTGTACGCGCCAGTGCGAGCGCCACTGCATTGGTGTCGCCGTGCAGGCCCTGCAAGGCGCTCACCGTCGCCATCGCCAGCTTGCGCGCCTGCGCCGACGATTCGGCCCGGATGGTCACCCCGATCAGATTGGCATACGGGTCCGGGTCCGGCTTGAGGCTGCCGCGGTACAACTGCGCAGCGCGGCTTTTCAGTGGCACGCCAGCCTGGCGCAGCACCGCATCCTGGAACAGCCGGGTCTTCATGCGGTCGATCACGCGCTGGAACGGTTCGACCTTGGGGTCGCGCCCGGCCGGCGTGGGGCCGATCTCGCCGACCTGGATCCAGGCGGTGGCTTCCCACTGTGGCCTGGCCAGGCGGGTAAAGGCCAAGGTCAGTGCAAGCACCACCAGCAGTGCGGCCAGCGCCCAGCGCCATTCGCGACGCAGGATGCGCCACAGGTCGATCAGATAGATAGCGTCGTGTTGCGTCATGGTGCACCGGCTCTGGAACAGGATGGAGCGGAGCTGCCGCGCATTACGCAGCAGCGGTGGGTACGGCATTGCGGGTGGGCAACAGCACCGTGCAGGCATGCAACACCAGGCACAGCGCGATGAAGCCGAAATTGGTCCAGGTGAAGGCCTGCGGCGCGAACGGCGACATCAGGCAGGCATAGGCGATGCGCAGGAAGATCAGCACATGGAAGATCGACAGCGAGCGGTTGAGCAGGCGCACGCTCCACACCAGCCCCGCATACAACGCCAGCAGCGCCAGCAACGCACCCGGCGCGCCCCAGGCCATCAGGAACGGAAAGAATTCGGTGCCCACATTGATGTTGGGCGCATCCAGCGGGATGCTGGTGCCGGCAGTGGCGATCGAGCCACTGAACGGCACCAGCTGATTGACCAGGAAGCTGGCGTTGACATAGCCCTTGGCCAGGATCGCGCCGAAGTTGTACGGCCCGGCGCTGATGTACAGCAGCAACCACTGCACGCCCTGCGGCATGGCACGATACAAGGCACTGAACGGCAAGGCGACCGTGGCCAGCGAGCCGGAACGCAGTGCGCCGAGGATGGAAAACACCCCGCCGCCGGCCAGCACCAGCAGGCCAATGGTCTTCCACGGCAGGCGACGTGCCGGATCGCGGCGCAACAGCATCACCAGCACGAACGAAAACAGCCCGGCAAAGATGCGGTTGCGGTCGATCACCACGATCGGAAACACGAATCCCAGCGTCAGCATCGCCGCGCGCAGCCCGCGATGGCGCACGCACAGCAGCGCGATCGGCGGCAGGATCCAGCACATGTTGGAGATGTGCCGCACATGCGCGCGCAGCGGGCTCAAGGTGGCATACGAGGACGGATCGCTGAACAGCGGAATCGGAAACAGCGCCACGTCCACGATGCAGAACAGCGTCACCACTGCCGCCAGCGTCATCACCAGGAAGGCGTCGCGGGTGCCGGCGTAACGGTAGGCGCGAAAGCGCTCCAGCGCAGGCAACTGCACGCGCAGCACGGCGTCCAGCACGCAGGTCGCGGCGGCGGCGGCCGCCAGCAGCGCGATGCCGTCAAGATAGTCGCCGGGCAGCGTATAGGTCAGCAGCGTCAGCGCGCAGCTGAGCAGCATCGGCAGTGCCAGATAGGTCGCCGGCCGGCGCAACAACGTGCTCATGCCGGTTTCACCGCGCTGCGCGCCAGCCTGGGCCACCACCTGGCTGGCAGCGACACCCAGGCATAGGCGAGCAGATGCCCGATCACCCGGTGCGGCCGGCGCTGCAGGAACGCCACCTTGGCGGCGATGTAGTGCGACTGCGCGTGCAGCAAACTGCGCTCGGGCGCATCGAACAATTCCGCACAGCGCATTGCCACCTGACGCGACTCGCTCAGGTTGGCGATGCGCGCGCGCACGTCCGCGGTCTTGCTGAGATTGCGGCCATGCAACCGGTACGCGCACACCGGCACGTCGACAAAACCCAGCGCATCACGCGCGGCCAGGCGCAGGAAAAAATCCCAGTCTTCGATCCGCAGCGACTCGTCCCAGCCGGCGCGCGCATCGAAGGCACTGCGACGCAGCAAGGCCACCGCGCCGCCGACCGCCCACTGCTGGATCACCGCGCGGCGGATGCCGGACGCGGAGCGGTACAGGTCCACATCCACCCGGTGCAGGTCGCGCATGGCGCTGCCGTGCAGCAGCTGCCCATGCTGGTCGACCACGCAGGCATCGCCAATCACCGCCAGTTTCTGCGGATGCGCGCGCAGGTAGCGCACCTGCGCATCCAGCCCGCCGGCCAGCAGATAATCGTCGCTTGCGCCCAGCCGCAGGTACTCGCCGCGCGCACGCAGCGCCAGCTCGTTGAGCGTGGTTGCCACCCCACGGTTGGTTCGCTGTACGAACTGCACCGGCAGCCGATGGCCATGGCTGGCGATCCACTGCGCAATCTTCTCGCCGGTCGCGTCGCTGGAGCCGTCGTCGATGATGACCAGCTCCTTGCACGGGTATGGGTCTTCCAGCACGCTGTCCAGGCAGCGTTGCACGAAGCGTTCGTGGTTGAAGGCCGGAATCAGCACCGATACCAGCGGCCAGCGCGCGCGCCCGGCAGGTTGGGTGGAATCGCTCATGCCGGCTGCGCCAGATAGCGCCGCACCACCACGATGTTGAACAGCAGATACAGCACGTAGTTGGCGAGGAAGGCATACATCGCACCGATCAGCCCCCATTGCGCGGTGAACAGATACACCAGCGCCAGATAGCTGACGGCAAACACGCATTCGGAGATCACGAACAGCCGTGTCATCGCCTTGGCCAGCATCACGTACGACAGCACGAAGGCCGCGATCTTGATCACATCGCCCAGCAGCTGCGGGGCGTACAGCGGCGCGGCCCGTGCAAACCGGGCGTCGAACAGCAGCCAGGTCAGCCAATCGCGACACAGGTACACGCCCAACGCCATCACGATCACCGCCGGCAGCACATGGCGATACGCGGCCCGCAGCTCGCGCCCGAGCGCTGCGCGCTCCTGCAGCGATGCCAGCTTGGGCAGGTAATACACGTTGATTGCGGTCGTGAAGAACAGCAGATACGCGTCCGACACCCGGCTCACCGCCTGCCAGTAACCCACCTGCTGCCAGCCGAACTGCAGCGCCAGATGGTCGCGCACCAGCATGGCCACCAGCTGCGGCACCAGCGTGGCGGTCAGCGTCATCACCGAGAACGCCGCCAGCCTGCGCGTCATCTGCGCATCGAAGCGCATGCGCAACATCTCGCGCCGGAAATAACCGCTGCGCCGCAGCGCCGGCACGCCGGCCAGCAACCACAGCACCTGGCCCAGCACCAGCGCCAGCAAGGCGCCCTGCAGCTGTGCCCGGCTGGACAGCCATGCCACCAATGCCGTGCTCAGCACCGCGCCGCTGACCTGCACGAAAGCCAGGCGACGCACGTCCATGAAGCCGTTGATCACCGCCAGGATGTAGTTGACCAGTGCGATGCCCAGCTGCGCCACCGCCGCCACGCAGATCAGCGGCCGGTACGCCGCATCGCCGAGCAGGCGCTCGGCAATGGCGCCACTGAACAGCAACGCCAGTGCCGCCATCACGCAGGCCGCGCAGAACGCGTACCACAGCGCTGCGCCGAGCAGACGTGCCAGCGCAGCCGCGTCGTCGCGGTACTCGGCCACGTACTTGACGATGCCGGCACTGATGCCGCCGCCTGCCAGCACCGCCAGCACCGCCATCAGATTGAGGAACTGGCCCAGCCGGCCGACTCCTTGCGGGCCGGCGTAGACCGCCACCAGCTTCACCACCACCAGCGCGGCCAGCAGCTTGGCCAGCGTCGCAACGCCGGTGTAGGCGCTGCTGCGCACGACATTCATGCAGCGCCGCCAAACGACTGGCATGCGGCAATCACCTGCGCAACCGACGCATCGTCCAGTGCCGGCCCCATCGGCAGGCTCAGCACCTCACGGTGCAGCCGCTCGCTCACCGGCAGGCAGGCATCGCCCAAGGCGGTGTAGGCCGGTTGCCGATGCGGCGGCACCGGGTAATGGATCTGGGTATGGATGCCCGCGCGCAGCAGATGCGCCTGCAAGGCATCGCGCTGGGCGCTGCGCACCACGAACAGATGCCAGACGTGCTGCGCGTCGGCCACCACCGTGGGCAAGGTGATCAGGGGGTTGTCGATGCCGTGCAGGTAGCGCTGCGCCACCGCACGGCGGCGGCCGATCTCATCGTCCAGATAGCCCAGCTTGACCCGCAGGAACGCCGCCTGCAATTCGTCCAGCCGCGAATTCACACCCTGGCAGAGGTGGTGATACTTCAGCTGCGACCCGTAGTTGCGCAGCGCGCGGATGCGCTCGGCCAGGCGCGTATCCGAGGTCACCACCGCGCCGCCATCGCCGAGTGCGCCCAGGTTCTTGGTCGGGAAGAAACTGAACGCCGCCGCATCGCCGAAGGCGCCGGCACGGCGCCCGTGCGCGCTGGCGCCATGCGCCTGCGCGGCATCTTCGATCAGCAGCAACCCGTAGCGATGCGCCAGCGTCTGTAGCGCCGCCATATCGGCCAACTGCCCATACAGATGCACCGCCATGATGGCGCGCGTGCGCGGGCCGATCGCCTGCTCCACGCTGGCCGGGTCGATGTTGAAGGTCGCAGGGTCCGGCTCCACCGGCACCAGCACCAGGTGGTTCTGGCTGATCGCAAGAAAGCTGGCGATGAAGGTATTGGAGGGCACGATGATTTCATCGCCCTCGCGCAACACGCCCAGCTCGCGATAGCCGCGCAGGATCAGCGACAACGCATCCAGCCCGTTGCCCACACCCACCGTCTGCGCAGCGCCACAGTAGCTGGCGAATTCTTCCTCGAAGGCGGCCAGCTCCTGCCCAAGCACATACCAGCCGGCGTCGATCACCCGCGCCGCGGCGACCTTCAGCGCATCGGCATAGCGCGCATTGACCGCGCGCAAATCCAAGAACGGCACATCCATTACAGCATCCACCGATAAAAATCCTGTACCACGGCGCGTGCGCCGAAACGTTCCTTCTGTTCGACCAGACCGTCGTTGAGCACCTGACCGGCCTGCTCGGTCGAGATACCGAAGCTGAAGTAATGGCGCTGCGCATACACCTGGCTGATCAGCTCGGCCAGCAGCAGGCTCAGCGCATCCAGCTGGCGACCGCGCGCGGACACCGCCAGATACTGGGTGTGCACGCTGCGACCGAAATCCAGTACCAGTGCTGCCGCCAACAGCTCCCCTTCGGCTCGCGCCTCATGCAGCACGATCTGCTGCGGAAACCGGCGTTGCAGCAATTGCAGCTCGTCCAGCCGATGCGTCGGCGCCACCTGGTGGCGCTGCAACACCTCGGTCAGCAGGGCATGAAATTCATCGAGTCGGGTGCCGACCCGGATCTGCATACCGGCCTTGCGCGCCTTGCCCAGCGAGCGTCGCCGTTCGGCGCTGAACGCAAATGGCTCGCGCAAGGCGATCGCCGAGGACAGATCGCGCCGGTACAGCTGCGCGCCCACGCGATGCAGGGCGTACAGGTCTTCTTCGGCCGGATATGCGTGAAAGATATGCGGCACCGGCTTGTACACAAGCGCGCGTACCCCGCGCGCACGATAGTGCGCGGCGATCTGTTCGAACACCTGCAAGGTCGCAGCCGCGCGCAGGGCCGTGGACGACAGCAGGCCGGCATAGGTCAGGCCGGCGTGGCTGCTGACACAGTCGCCCTCCACGTTCGCCGGCAACACCGCCACCACCTCACCACCGCGCTCGATCAGCAACGATGCGTCCACGAAGCGGTCGGCGTGATAGTCCATGTAGCCGCGCCGATGCAACACATTGCCGTTGCGCGAGGACGCCACCAAGGCATCCCAGGCAGGCGCATCGCCGGGCAGATACGACCTAACCGAAAACATGGCGCCCCTGCAGGTCCGGCGGCAACGCGGCATCGGCCAGGCCGAAGCCGGCCTGCCCCATTGCATTGCCGTTGTAGAACATCAACACCCGATCATGCTGCTGGATCAAGGCCGGGTAACAGAGTGTCTGCGCATCCCAGCCGTGCTCGGACAGCTGCAGCCCGAGCTGGCCGTCATCGCGCTGCCACTGCACACCGTCGCGACTGGACGCGAAACCCGGGAAATACCCGCCGTGCGTATCGCCGCGGGTGAAATACATCAGATAGCGATCGCCCAGGCGGTACACGCGCGGACGGCCGATGCGGTACTCGTCGCCCTGCGGACGCAGGCACACCGCGTCGTCGGCAGGGAGATGGCGCAGATCGTCGGTTTCCGCATAGCGGATGTGGTAGCGCGGATACGGCTGGCCGCCGATGCTTTCCCAATCGTCGCCCACCGCGTACCACAGCCGCCACCGCCCATCCTCGAAACGAGCCGAGTGCACTGCGGCAATCGTGCTGCGCCCGGGCGCGCGATCCAGCAGCGGGGTGTCCTGCAAGCGCTGGAAACGCTCGCCGCCATCGCGGGACAGCGCAAGCCCGGTGAAGGCCAGGAACTTGGCCTTGGCCACGCGCTGGAAGCCGACATAGAACATGTACAGCCCATCCGGCCCGGCCACCACATCGCCGAGAATCATGCCGTTGTCGTCGAAACAGCCAGCGCGGCCGATGTCCAGCACCGGCTGCCGGCTGACGCCGACGATCTGCGTGGGTGCGTCGGCGCGTACGTCCACATAGCCGATCCGGCTCACGCCCTGCGCATCGCGAAAGCCCGCATAGACACGCAGTACCTGCGCAGACAACCGGTAGGGCGTCGGCGTCAGCGCGGCGTGCTGCATCCAGCCGCCCACGCCATCGCGTGCGACGTCGAAGACCAGGCCGCGCTTGGTCCAGGCAAACATGCTCACAGCTCCACGTCGAAGCTGGACCTGCCGGCCACCGCGCGCGCCGGCGAGCCGACGTAGACACGCTCGGCATCGGTATGCCGGGTCACCAGCGCAGCGGCGCCGATGATGTTGTCGGCGGCGATGCGCACCTTGTCGCTGAGCGTGGCGTTGACACCGATGAAGCTGCCGCGCCCGATCTCGCAATAACCGGAAATCACCGCATGCGAAGCGATGAAGACATTGTCCTGCACCACCGTGCGGTGGCCGATATGGTTGCCGCTCCACAGGATGCAGTTGTCGCCGATCCGGGTGAACGGCTGGATCACGTTGCCTTCGAACAGGAAGCAGTTGGCGCCGATCTGCGCATTGCGCCAGACGAACGCACGCGAGCTGACATAGCTGGCGCAGCGATACCCGCGCCGCAGCATGTCCTGGAAAAAGCGCGTCCGCAGGCGATTGAGCTGCGTGGCCGGGATGGCGACGAAGACCTCGTACTGTTCGGGCGGATAGCGCTGTTCGAGCTCCTCGTAGGCCACCACCGGCAACTCGGCCAGCGTGGGCCGCAGCAGGAAGTCGCGCTCCACGCTGAAGGCCACCACCGTGTAGTCGCTGTCGTGCTGAAAATACTCGCAGGCGATCTGCGCAAATTCGCCTGCGCCCACGATCACCAGGGGCTTGTGCACGCTCATGCTTCCAGCCTGCGTGCATCCAGACCGCTGCCAGCGCGCACTTCGCTGAGGAACTGGTCGTAATCGAGAATGTAGTCGGCGGGATCGTAGAACTGGTCGGCCAGCACCATCAGCACGCAGTCGGGGCTGAAGCGATGCAGGTCGCGCCACACCATACGGCCGAGCAGCAGGCCCTGCGATGGATCGTCCAGCACCACTTCCTGCTGGCCGTGGCCGTCGCCCTGATCCAGCAGGATCGTCACCGAGCCATGCAATGCCACGGCCAGCTGGTTGAGCCTACGGTGCGCATGCTGTCCACGATGGACGCCGTTGCGGGTGCCGAACAGGTAATACACACGACGTATCTCGAACGGGACATTGCGCTGCTGCTCCAACGAGATGAGCAGCCCGCGATCGTCGCCGTGGGTATGCAACTGGATGCGTTCGATGGCCATGATCGGAAGGGCGTAACCGCTGACTGCACGTAGTGCGACATGCCTGAGTGCGCCGGCCTGCGCGAAAGGTTGCGCAGCGTCACGGCGCTGCGAACCCAGGTGCGCGCAAGCGCAGTCGCTGCCGCCAACACCGTGCCCGTGCACGCCACCTGCGCACCGCGATGCAACCTTTCATCGGCATCGCCGCACATATCGGTGCACGTTCACCTGGCCGCTGCTGTTGGCCGGCGTGGGGAGCCAGGCCTGGCAGCGCACTGCGAACTGCCGGAACCAACGACCACCACCGGTGAGGACACCGATCAGATGCGTTCATCCCCTCAGGCGCCCGACACGGCAGCCACCGCCAGCGCCCCCACGCTGCCACTGCCGGAACAGACCGCGCCGGCCGCGCGCGTCGTTCCCCTGCCCAAACCCATGCGCGTGCTGCACTGGCTGACGGTGCTGTGCCTGGTGATGGCGGCCACCTTGATCCTGTTGCGCGCCGAGCTGGATGGACGCGCACTGCGCCAATGGCTGCTGGAAGGCCATCGCCATTTCGGCCTGATGGTGCTGCTGCTGTTCGTGTTGCGGGTGGGTCTGCGCCTGCGGCTGCGCACGCTGCCGCCCGGCCCGCCTGCATCGCTGCTCATGCGTCTGGCCGCCGGCGGCACCCATCTGGCGATGTACGGCCTGATGCTCGCGCTGCCGCTGATCGGCTGGTCGCTCAGCAATGCCTTCGGCAAGACCGTCTATCTGTTTGGCCTGGCCCTGCCCAATCTTGTGGAAGCCGATGCAGACCTGGGCGACACCCTGGGTGCCTGGCATCTGAATGCCGCCTGGGCATTGCTGGCCCTGGTGCTGGTGCACATCGGCGCCGCGCTCTGGCACCACCTGGTACTGCGTGATGGCCTGCTGCGCCGCGTATTGCCGGGCAAGCACGCATGAGCAGTGCCGGTTCTGCCGCCCGCCGCCGTTTCCACCCTGCCTTACCCCGTTCCGTCGAACAAGGACTTTCCATGCCTACTTCCCAGCCTGCTCCGCGCCGCGCCGCCGCATCGCGCACTGTCTCCCTGACGTCCTTGTTGTGCGTGTCCGGTCCGCTGTTGCTGCTGGCCAGCACGCAGGCGCAGGCGGTTCCCTCGTTCGCACGCCAGACCGGCTCTTCGTGCGCGGATTGCCATGTCGGTTCCTACGGTCCCTCCCTCACGCCCTATGGCATGCGCTTCAAACTGGGCGGGTTCACCGATACCAATGGCGAGGGCACCAAGATTCCAGTCTCCGGCCAGCTCACCTGGTCGCGCAACAATCCCAGCCGCGGCGACAGCACCGCACGTCTGCGCCAGGCCGATCTGTACCTGGCTGGTCGGGTCAACGACAACATTGGCGGCTACTCGAAGATCCGCTCCACCAACAGCGGCAATGCCACCTTCGATACGCGCCTGGACGACGTCGATCTCCGCTTCGTCGCCAAACCGTTCCAGTTGGGCGGCAAGGACACCATGATCGGTGTCAGCGTCAACAACAATCCGGGCATCTCCGACCCGATCCACGTGTTGCCCAATGCCTCCACGCTGACCCCGGCCTCCAACGGCGGCGCGTCCACCATGCTCAGTTCCTCGGCGCTGTCCAACCGCGTGATCGGTGCCAGCTTGTACGGCCTGTACGACAAGAACTGGTATGGCGAAGTGGGCAGCTACAGCGCCCTGTCGCCGTCTGCGCAGGACCGCCTCGGCTGGCCGATCAACGGCGACCCGGGCAAGCTCAGCGACACCAGCTATGCGCGTCTGGCCTATATGAAGGACATGAAGCGGCAGTTCTTCTCGGTGGGCCTGACCGCGCTCAATACGCGCCGCCAGCGTCCGCGCAACGGGCCCAGCGACGACCTCACCGATCTCGGCTACGACCTCACCTACCAGTTCCTTGGCACCCGCGAACACGTGGCGTCGCTGGCCTACGTCAACATCTACGAGCGCCGCAAGTACGGCAGCCCGCTGATGCCTTCCGACCCGAGCATGCCTGCGCTGGACCGTGGCAGCGTGCGCGATCAGACCTTCAGCGTGAACTACGCCTACAAGCAGACCTATGGGGTGCTGGCCGCGCACATGATCAACACCGGCTCGTTCGATGCGGCGCGGTACTCGCCGGTGGGCATTCCCGACACCACCAGCAATCTGATCCTGCTGTACTGGAGCCCGTTCGGCCGCGAGGGCACCTACACCACCAACGCCAACCTGCGCGTGTCGGCCGGCTGGTTCCGGTTCGACAAGTTCAACGGCAGCACGTCCAACGTGTTCCGCGGCCCGCCGATCACCAATCCGCGCGATCTCGACAGCTTCACGCTATCGGTCAACCTGACGTTCTGATCCCACCACCGCTGCACGCAATCGTACGGACCCACATGCATCCATTCAACAAGACCCTGATGTGCGCTTCGCTCGCCGGCCTGCTGCTGGCCGGCGCCACCCTGGCTACCCCGGCACGTGCCGCCGATGGCAAGAGCGTGTTCACCACCGAATGCGCCGAATGCCACAGCGCCACCCAAGGCAAGAACAAGAAGGGCCCCTCTCTGTTCGGCATCGTCAACCGCATCCCTGGCAGCGCGGCCGATTTCAGCGGCTACTCGCCCGCGCTCAAGGGCTATTCGGCAGTCCTCAAGAGCCGCTCGGAGGATCCCCCGTCGAGCAAGGGCGCTTGGGACGCAAATAGCCTGAAGGCCTTCCTGAAGCAGGACTCCAAGGCAGCCCTGCCCGGTACCAAGATGAAATATGAGGGTCTGGAAGACACAGATGAACTGAACGCACTGATCACCTACCTCAACACCCTGCACTGAGTCGTACCGCGCAGGACATCGCCACGGCGGCCGGTACGGCGCCGTTGGCGAGGAGGAAGAAGCAGGCGAGGACGCGCAGCGGACCCTGCTGGACGTAAGGACATTGCCAGCGCCCGGGCCTGCTTCAAGCGCGGTACAGCCGGCACGCCGCAGTCTCCGCCGCCGGCAGCCTGACCACCCGCAGCAGCACGGCACAGGTGCGCGGGACCGCGTTGCCTGATGCACTCCCTTCGCGTATACGGACGGAACCGGCGCAGCTGCGGCGGTCTCTTCCTGCGTGATGGATCACTATCGCGCCCCGCTCCGTGCCGACGTCCCACGCCCTTGCCGAACGTTTTGCCCGCCAAGCAGTCCCCTTTCCGAACGCGACGCCGGTGCGCCTGCGACGGGCAGTCATGGGCCGCGCCCGGCCCGGCGTCACGGCGGCGCCGACTCCTTTTCGCTGGTCTGCAGTGCGCGCACCCGCGCTGCCGGCAGCTGCAGCAGCTTCGCCGCACGCGGTTGCGCAGGGGCCTGCTGCTAGCGCTGATGGCCAGCCCCTGCGGCAGCGCGCTGGCGGACAACCTGGGCGGCGCGGTGGCGCTGACCTCGCAGTTGATCGACCGCGGCATCTCGATCGCGCCCAACAAGGCCACCCTGCAGACCGCCGGCTACTGGCTGCCCGCACCCGGCTGGTCGATGTCGGCATCGGTCGCGCTGCAATCGCCCTCGCTGAGCAGGCCGGTGGCGGTGACCGCCCAGGCCGCACGTGCCTGGATGCTGGGCGACCGCTGGCAGATGCAGGCCAGCGCGCTGTATTACGGCTACCCCACCAACCAGGCCACGCGCACCTTCGACCGCCAGGAGGCCAGCCTGGCCTGGTCCTATCGCGACGTGCTGACCCTCTCGGTGGCGACCTTCAATTTCCCGCGCGCCGACCAGTCGCCGTGGAATGTCGCCATCGACGTCACCGCCAATGTCCCGCTGCGCGACGACCTCAGCCTGACGGTCGGCGCCGGCTCGTCACGGTTCCCGGCGATGGCCTACGGCGCCGCCCGGTCCGGCCGCTATCAGTATGGGCAATTCGGCCTGCGCTGGAGTCGGGACCGATGGACGCTGAAGCTGGAACGCATCCTCACCAGCGGCAACACCCCACGCCTGCAGGGCGGCCCTGGCGAAACGCCCTGGCTGAGTACCGCGTCGGTCACCTTCTGATCCCCACGCAACCTTTTGCCCGCCCGCGGGCACTGACATGCGTCCCAAGCCGTGCCAGCCCCGATGAATGATTCCGACACCCTGGGTGATGCCACCGATCGCATGCTGCTGCGCCGCATGGCGGCGGGCGATCGCGCCGCGTTGTCCACCATGTACACCAGCTATCACGGCCGGCTGTGCCGCTTCCTGTCGCGCCTGACCCGGCGCCCGGACATCATCGAGGAAGCCATCAACGACTGTTTCTGGATCGCCTGGCAGAAAGCCGGCGACTTCCGCGGCGATTCGCAGGTTTCGACCTGGATCATGGGCATTGCCTACCGCTGCGGCCTCAAGTGCCTGCGCCAGCACGACGGCGAGGCCATCGACGATACCGCGGTGGTGGAAGACCACGCCCCCAGCGCCGACGACAACGACGACCGCGAGCTGCGCGACTGGCTCGACAAGGGCATGGAACGGCTGTCGCCGGACCAGCGCCTGGTGATCGAACTGGTCTACGGCGTCGGCCACAAGCTGGAAGAAGTCGCCGAGATCATGCAGTGCCCGGTCGGCACCATCAAGGCCCGGCTGTTCCATGCGCGGGTCAAATTACGCAATGTGCTGCCCGGCCTGGCCGGCGGCGCCCCCTATACGGAGACCATGCAATGAAGACGTTTTTCATCGCGCCTGGCAAGGAATGCTCGCTTGCCTGGGAACTGATGCCCGCGGTCCTGCTCGACAGCGCCACCGAGGAAGAAAACACCTGGCTGATCGCGCACGTGGCCAAGTGCGCCTCGTGCAGTGCCGAGTTCGCCCAGCAGAACCGCCTGCGCCAGGCGCTGGCGCTGCCGTCTGCGGTAAAGCTGGACGCCAACGCCGGCCTGCAGCGCCTGCTCGGCCGCCTGGACGCGCCGGAGCAGGCCAGCGCGCCCGCGCCGCCGCCAGCGCGCCGCTCCGGTAGCTGGACGGTGCGCGCCCTGGCGGCCGCGGCGCTGGTGCAGGCAATCGGCCTGGGCGTCATGGGCGTCAGGCTGGCCGCGCCCGCGCCCTCGCACGATTACCGCACGCTCAGCAGCGCCACCGCCCAGCCGGTGCCGCAAGGCGCCATCCGGGTGGTGCCGGACGCCAGGATGACCGTGGCCGACTGGGACCGCCTGCTGCATGCACAGCAGTTGCAGGTGATCGGCGGGCCCAACGAGATGGGCGCCTACACCGTGGTGCCGGCCCAGCCGCAACCGCCGGCCCAGCCGCAGCAGACCGTGCAGCAACTGCGCGCCAACCCGGGCATCCGCATGGCCGAGATCGTGTCCGCACCATGAAGCGCCTGCTCGCCATCGGCATCATCGCCGCCTGCATCGGCCTTGGCCCGCAGGCCGCCGCGCAGGAGCCGGCGCACCTCGCCGCCAGCGCCAGCACGCCATCGGCGGCCGATGCGCACACGCCCGACAGCAGCCGCGACATCCTGCTGGCGGTGGCCAACCCGCTCAGCGCACCGCCGGCCCGCGCCGGTTCCAGCCTGATCGGCTACGCCTCCAGCTATTACGGCGCCGGTCAGAAGGCCGCCGTGCGCATGGAAGCACTCAAGCAGCGCTACAAGCTGCGCGAAGTCTCCGGCTGGCCGATCACCTCGCTGGGCCTGTATTGCGCCGTGCTGCAGCCGCCGCCGGGCGTCTCGCGCGACGAACTGGTCAGCGCGCTGGCCGACGACGACGGCGTGGAGCTGGTGCAACCGGTGCAGGATTTCTCGGTGTTTTCCGCCGACGCCTCGGAAAAGACCACTGCGCTGTCCGGCTACAACGACCCCTATGTGGATCTGCAACGCGGCTTCATCGCCACCGATGCGGCCAGCGCGCAGACCGTCACCCAGGGCCGCGGCGTGGTGGTGGCGGTGGTCGATACCGGCGTGGACACCACGCATGCCGACCTGAAGGCGCGCATCCGCGATGTGCACGACCTGGTCGACGACTCGCCGGTGATGACCAGCAGCGACTCGCACGGCACCGAAGTGGCCGGCATCATCGCCGCCGGCAGCAACAACCATCAAGGCATCGTCGGCATGGCACCCAAGGCCATGCTGAGCATCTACAAGGCCTGCTGGTATGCGCCCACGGTCGGCGCCACCGCACGCTGCAACACCTTCACCCTGGCCAAGGCGCTGGCGGCGATCAACAACAGCTCGGCGCGCGTGATCAACCTGAGCCTGGGCGGCCCGGCCGACCCGCTGCTGAGCAGGATGCTGCAGCACCTGGTGCAGCAGGGCCGCATCGTGGTCGCCGCGATGCCGCCCAACGGCCGGCTGGACGGCTTTCCCAACGATGTGCCGGGCGTGCTGGTGGTGCGCAGCAGCAGCCCCACCGCGGCCATGCCCGGCGTGCTCAGCGCCCCCGGCAAGGACATCCTGACCACCCAGCCGAACGGCCGCTACGACTTCACCTCCGGCTCGTCGATGGCCACCGCGCATGTCAGCGGCGTGGTCGCGCTGCTGTTGTCGCTGTCGCCGTCGCTGGACGCCACCGCATTGCGCGAGCTGATGCAGCGCACCAGCAAGCTCTCCGACGGCCAGTTGCAGGTCAACGCCGGCGCCGCCGTGCAGGCGCTGGCGCCTCCCGCCAGACATTCCAACTGACGACACCGGCATGGCCAAGTGGATTCCCTTGTGGCTGCACAGACTCAGCTCGCCGCCGAGCTTCTATCGCGTGGCCGGACGCGTGCGTCCGTGGGCCTTGGGCCTGGCGCTGTTGCTTGCTGCGGTGGCCGCCTACGGTGGGCTGGTGCTGGCGCCGCCGGATTACCAGCAGCACGATGCCTACCGCATCATCTTCATCCACGTACCCAGCGCCTGGATGAGCCTGTTCATCTACGCGGCGATGGGCGTGGCGGCCTTCATCGCACTGGTATGGCGGATCAAGCTGGCCGAGGTGGTGACCATGGCCTCGGCGCCGATCGGCGCGGCCTTCACCTTCATCACCTTGTGCACCGGCTCGCTGTGGGGCAAGCCGATGTGGGGCACCTGGTGGACCTGGGATGCGCGGCTGACCTCCGAGTTGCTGCTGCTGTTCCTGTATCTGGGCGTGCTCGGCTTGTACCACGCGGTGGAAGACCGCCGCCAGGCGATGCGTGCGGCCGGCTTGCTGGCATTGGTGGGCCTGGTGAATCTGCCGATCGTGCATTACTCGGTGGTGTGGTGGAACACGCTGCACCAGGGCTCCACCGTGCGCCTGCTCGGCCCCTCCACGATGAGCGCGGACATGCTGTGGCCGCTGCTGACGATGACGCTGGCGACCAAGTGCTATTACCTGGCCAGCCTGTTCGGCCGCGTGCGCGTGGACCTGCTCGCCCTGGAAAGCGGCAAGGACTGGGCGCGCCGCATCGTGTTGACGGAGCACACCGCATGACGACCCTGCTGGCGATGGGCGGTTACGGGCAATACGTGTGGACCGCGTACGCGCTGTTCGTGCTGGTGCTGCTGGCCGACCTGGCATCGCCATGGTTGCGTCGCCGCCGGCTGCCGCGTGAGCTGCGCGGCCAGCTGCAACGGCAAACGCCGCGGCGCACGCGCGAGCTGTCGGCAACAGCGCCGCTGGAGCGTGACGCCCCATGAACGCCACCCGCAAGCAACGCCTGTGGCTGGTGATCGGCGCGCTCGCCGCTGCGGCATTGGCGGTCACGCTGATCGTGCTCGCGCTGCAGCGGAACATGAGCTACCTGTTCACGCCCAGCCAGGTGCATGCCGGCGAGGCGGCCAGCTACCGGCAATTCCGCCTCGGCGGCATGGTCAAGGCCGGCTCGATCCAGCGCGCCACCGACAGTCTCACCGTCCACTTCACCGTGATCGACAGGCATGCCGCGACGCAGGTCGAGTACACCGGCATTCTTCCGGACCTGTTCCGCGACAACCAGTCGGTGATCGCCAACGGGCGCATGCAGGGTGGGCGCTTCGTCGCCAACGAAGTGCTGGCCAAGCACGACGAAACCTATATGCCGAAGGAACTGAAGGACGCGATGGCCGAAGGCCATGTCGGCAAGCCGATTCCCGCCGCCGCGGTGCCGCTGTCTGCGCCGCGCTGATGCGGCGCGCAGGCTGTTCCTTCCCTCGATGATTCCTCTTCGCTGCACGATGCGATTCGCCCATGACGCCTGAACTCGGCCAGATCGCCCTGATCCTGGCATTACTGCTCTCGCTCGCCCAGGGCGTGCTGCCGCTGATCGGCGCTTGGCGCGGCAGTGGCGCGTTGATGGGCATCGCGCGGCCGGCCGCGGTCGGTCAGGCGCTGTTCGTGTGGATGGCGTTCGGACTGCTCGCCTGGTCGCTGCTGTCGCTGGATTTTTCAGTGCGCTATGTCGCCGACAACGCCAATATCGCCCTGCCCTGGTACTACCGCTTCGCCGCGGTGTGGGGCGCGCACGAAGGCTCGTTGCTGCTGTGGATCGCGATCCTGTCGAGCTGGACGCTGTTGCTGGCCGCCTTCAGCCGGCATCTGCCGCAGCATTTTGCCGCGCGCGTGCTGGCGGTGCTGGGGCTGGTGTCGGTGGGCTTTCTGGCCTTCATCCTGCTGACCTCCAATCCGTTCGCGCGGCTGTCGCCGATTCCGCTGGATGGCAACGAACTCAATCCGGTGCTGCAGGACCCGGGCATGACCTTCCACCCGCCGGTGCTGTACACCGGCTATGTCGGCTTCTCGGTGGCGTTCGCGTTTGCGGTGGCGGCCTTGCTGGGCGGCGAGCTGGAACAGGCCTGGGTGCGCTGGGCGCGGCCGTGGACCAACGTGGCCTGGGCCTGCCTCACTGCCGGCATCGTCGCCGGCAGCTGGTGGGCGTACGCGGAGCTGGGCTGGGGCGGCTGGTGGTTCTGGGACCCGGTGGAAAACGCCAGCTTCATGCCGTGGCTGGTCGGCACCGCGCTGATCCACACCCAGGCGGTCACCGAAAAACGCGGCAGCCTGCGCGCCTGGACCATCCTGCTGTCGATCCTGGCGTTCTCGCTGTCGTTGCTGGGCACCTTCCTGGTGCGCTCGGGCGTGCTGACCTCGGTGCACGCCTTCGCCGCCGATCCGCGCCGTGGCCTGTACATCCTGATCTTCCTGATCGCGGTGGTCGGCGGCTCGTTGCTGCTGTATGCGCTGCGCGCGCCCCGGATCGCCAGCGGCAAACCGTTCGCCGCCGCCTCGCGCGAGACCGCCATCCTGGTCGGCAACCTGCTGCTCACCGTGGCGGCGGCGATGGTGTTGCTGGGCACCTTGTTTCCGCTGGTGGCCGATGCCTTCGGCCTGGGCAAGGTGTCGGTGGGGCCGCCCTACTTCGGCTTGCTGTTCCCGCTGCTGATGTTGCCGGTGATGCTGTTGCTGCCGTTCGGCCCCTATCTGCGCTGGGGCAAGGCCGAGGCGGCGCCGTTGCAGGCACTGGGCACGCGCGCCGGCATCGCCGCAGTCGCCTGTGCGCTGGTCGGCAGCCTGTTTGCCGAGGGCCAGCCCAGGGCGATCGCCGGGATCGGCGTTGCCGCATGGGTGGCGGCCGGCACCGCGCTGTACATGTACAAGCGCTGGCGCGAGATGCCGCGCGGCCGGCGGTTTCCGGCGGAAATGGCCGGCATGCTGCTCGCGCATGCGGGCGTGGCGGTGTTCGTGGCCGGCGTGCTGGTGTCGGAAAGCCTGTCGGTCGAACGCGACGTGCGGCTGTCGCCCGGGCAGACCGCCGAGATCGCCGGTTACGCCTTCCGCTTCGACGGCGTGCAACTGATCGACGGGCCGAACTGGAAGGCCGAACAAGGCAGCGTGCAGGTCAGCCACGATGGCCAGCTGGTCGCGCAACTGCACCCGCAAAAACGCCTGTACAGCAGCGAGCGCATCCAGACCGAGTCGGCGATCGACCCCGGTATCACCCGCGATCTGTATGTCGCGCTCGGCGAGCCGCTGGACGATCAGCACATCGAGTACGACTGGACGCTGCGGCTGTACTACAAACCCTTCATCCGCTGGATCTGGGCCGGCGGCCTGCTGATGATGCTGGGCGGCTTCGTCAGCGCCTGCGCCCGTCGGTTCCGTGCGCCGGCGCTCGCCACGACGGCGGCCACGGCACCGGCACACCGCACCAGTGTCACTGCGCAGGAATCGCACGCATGAACCGTCTGCTGCCCTTGCTGGGTTTTCTGTTGCTGGCGGCGCTGTTCGGCTTCGGCATCTACTGGACGATGCAGCACAACCCGCGCGATGTGCCCTCGCCGTTGATCGGCAAGCCGGCACCGGCGTTCTCGCTGCCGCGGCTGGATCGGCCCGAGCAACGCGTCAGCCGCGACCAGCTGCTGGGCAAGCCCTATGTCCTCAACGTGTTCGGCAGCTGGTGCGCCGAATGCGTGCACGAACATCCGGTGCTGATGGCGCAGGCCAGCCGGCTCGGGGTGGCGCTGATCGGCTACAACTACAAGGACGCGCCTGCCGACGCCACGGCCTGGCTCGCGCAGTACGGCAATCCGTATGCGTTGGTGATTGCCGATGAAGCCGGCCAGACCGCGATCGATTTCGGTGTATACGGTGCGCCGGAGAGTTTCCTGATCGATGCGCAAGGCGTGATCCGCTACAAGCACATCGGCGTGCTCACGCCCGCGGTCATCAACGACGAGCTGCTGCCCGCCATCGCCGCACTGCCCAAGGGCACGCGGTGACGGCGGCGCGCTGGGTTTGGCGCTGGTACTGGCGCATGCACGGCCGGCAACTGCGTCTGCTGCTGGTGCTGCTGCTGGTGCTGCTGCTGGGCGTGCTGCTTGCGCCGCCGCTGGCTGCGCAGGCGGTGGACCCGCTGCCGTTCAAGAACCGCAGCGACGAAGCGCGTTATCAGCGCCTGACCGCGCAGTTGCGCTGCCTGGTGTGCCAGAACGAGAACCTGGCCGACTCCAACGCCGAGCTCGCGCGTGACCTGCGCCACCAGGTGTTCGCGCAGTTGCAGGCCGGCAGGAGCGATGCGCAGATCAAGCAGTACATGGTCGATCGCTATTCGGACTTCGTGCTGTACGACCCGCCGGTCAGGCGCGGCACCTGGCTGCTGTGGTTCGGTCCGTTGCTGCTGCTAGGTGCCGGTGCGGGCGTGGTGATCCATACCGTGCGCAAACGTGCGCGCGCCGGCACGCCGGTGGCGCCGCAACCGGAGGAAGAATGGTGATGACCGGTTTCTATATCGCAAGCGCCGCGCTGGTGGTCATCGCCTTGCTGTTGGTGTTGGTGCCGTTGCTGCGCCAGCCCGCGCGCAAGGGCAATGCACGCTACAGCCTGCCGATTGTGCTGGTGCTCGGCTTGCCGATCGCCACAGCCGGCTTGTATCGGCTGGTCGGAACGCCGGATGCGATCGCACGGCGTGTGTATGCGACGGCGCAACCGACAGACGCGCCTGCCGCCACCGCGGGTGAGCAAGCGCGGGCCGCAGAGGCCAACGCCGACGCTGCGCAGGAGCAGGCGTTGGAATCGTGGATGCAGCAAGCCAGGACCCACGAGCAGGACAACCGCCCCGCCGATGCGCGCGAGGCCTATGCGCAAGCGCTCAAAATCGCGCCGGATCTCAGCGCCGCCATCGTCGGCTGGGTGGCCGCGAACATGGCCACGCGCAGCGATTTCGCCATCGACGCCGACTCGCGCAGCCGCCTGCAACAGGTGGTCGCACGCGAGCCGGATCACCAACGCGGCCTGTGGCTGCTGGGCATCAGCGATTTTCAGCAGCACGATTACCGCGCCGCCAGCGAGCACTGGCGGCATCTGCATGGCTTGCTCGATGCCGGCTCGCCGATGCAGAAGGCGGTGGCCGACAAGATCGCCGTGGCCGAGACGCTGGCCAGTGCGCGGCAATCCGGGCGCGCAGCGCCCTGAAGCGGCGGCGAGTTGTTACCGCGTTCAACCACGCCACGCCCCCCGCCGACGGCAGCGCACGCGTGGTGTCAGGCGCGATTGACCGCGCAATCCAATCAGCCCGACGGCCCCAGCACCTCCTGCAGCTTTCCGCTGAACTCGCCCAGCGTAAACGGCTTGGCGATCATGCTCATGCCGTCGGCTAGAAACTCGCCGCGATCGCGCGCGGTTTCCGCATAGCCGGTCATGAAGATCACCGGCAGATCCCGCCGCGACTGCCGCGCGATCTCGGCCAACTGGCGCCCGTTGAGTCCGGGCAGGCCCACATCGGTCACCAGCAGATCGATGCGCCGCTGCGAGGCCAGGATCGGCAGCGCCGCATCGGCGTCGGCCACCACATCGGCCTCGTAGCCCAACTCGTTGAGCAGCTCGGTCACCAGCAGTCGCACCTGTTCGTCGTCTTCCACCACCAGCACCTGCTGGCCGCGCCCGGCCACCACCGCACCGGCTTGCGGTCGCGGCGACAGCGCCTGCGGATGGAGACCGGCGGGCAGGTACAGGCTCACCGTGGTGCCCTTCCCCAGCTCGGACTCCACCCATACCTGGCCATTGGACTGCTGCATGAAACCGTAGATCATCGACATGCCCAGTCCGGTGCCCTGCCCGATCGGCTTGGTGGTGTAGAACGGTTCGAACACACGCTCCAGCACGTCGGCCGACATGCCGACGCCGCTGTCGGTCACCGCCACCATCGCGTAATTGCCCGGCGCCAGCGTCACCCCGCGGCCCAGTTCCAGGGGCTGCGCTTGGACCTGCAACTGCCGGGTGGCGATGCGCAACCGCCCGCCAGTGGGCATCGCATCGCGGGCATTGATCGCCAGGTTGAGCAGTGCGCTCTCCAGCTGGTTTTCGTCGACATAGGCCTGCGGCAGGTCCGCCTGCAGATCGGTTTCCAGATGCACCGATTCGCCCAGCGTGCGCGCCAGCAATTCCTGCAGCGACACCACCAGGTCGTTCAGATGCAGATGCCGCGCTTCCAGCGATTGCCGGCGCGAAAACGCCAGCAGCCGTTGCGTCAGCGCGGCCGCGCGCAGGGCCGAGGCCGACGCCACGTCCAGAAAGCGGCCCAGCCCTTCGGTGCGGCCCTGGTCGATGCGCAGGCGCGCCAGATCCAGCGCCGACAGGATGCCGGTCAGCATGTTGTTGAAGTCGTGTGCGATGCCGCCGGTCAGCTGGCCCACCGCTTCCATCTTCTGCGCCTGGCGCAATGCCGCTTCGCTGGACTCGCGTGCCAGCATCTGCTGCTGCAGCTCGGCAGTGCGCTCGGCCACCTTGACCTCGAGCAGGCTGGCCTGCTGCTGGATCGATTCCAGCGCCAGCGCGCGCGCGGTGATGTCGGTGGCAAACACATGAAAGCCGTCCACCTGGCCGTCCGCATCCAGGCGCGGCATGTAGCGGATCTCCGCATCACGCCGGCGTCCGTCGGCGTGCGGCCAGCTGGCCTCCACCGTCAACGCCCGCCCGGCCAGTGCGGCCTCGATCCAGGCGCGGCGCTGCTGCACCACCGCCGGCCCCACTACGTCCCCCATCGGGCGCCCGATCACCTCGGCAGGCGGGATGCCGATCCAGTCTTCATACGAGCGGTTGGCGAAGCGGTACACCAGATGCTTGTCGATGAAGGCGATCAGCACCGGCAGCGCATCGGTGACGCGGCGCAGCTCGGCCTCGCTCGACATCAGGGCCATTTTGCCTTCGGCCAACTGCGCCATCTGGTCGCGGATCACGAACTGCTTCTGGCGCGATCGCAAGGCGGTGGAAATCGCGCTCAGCAACGACGCTGAACTCAGCGGCCGTTCCAGTTCGATGACATTGGTCACTTCCGGCGGCAGTGTGGCCTGACGCCCGCTGTGGCTGCCGCGCGGCGCACGCAGCAGCACGAACGGAATATCCGACCAGGCGGCCTGGCTCTGCAGGATGTGCGAAAGCTGCTGCAGATCGCCACCGACCGCTTCCTCGGTCAACACCACTACGCCGGAGCTATCGAGCAGGTCGTCGGCCAGCGCAGCCAGCGAGCCGTACACCCGGCGCGTCAGTCCGCGCTGGCCGACGATGCCGGCAATGCTCTCCGCATCGCGGCCGAACGGGGCGATGATGTGGACGATGGATCCATCCGCGTCACAGGTAGTCAAGTGGACGATCCAGCAACGGCGTATCGTCCCCCACGAAATGCGGAGTACCGGTCAGTACGCCGTGGAATTTCTCCAACGGCTCGCTCAGATGGATACCGCCCGTGCCGATGCGCAACTCGCGGATCGCATCCTCATGCGCGCCGCTGCGGTTCTTGATCACCGACAAGGCCTTGCGGATGCGCCCTTGCGCCTCGAAGAACCGGAACAGGATGACGGTGTCGGCCATGTAGGAGATGTTGAGGTTGCCGGTGGACATCGTGCCGACCAGGCCGTACTGCGGATTGACCAGGAACGTGGTCACACCGCTCTGGTTGAGGTAGGACAGCAGCTCGTGCATCTGCAGCATCAGCTGCTTTTCCTGCGGCATCGAGGTGAGGTAGCCGTTGAGGCTGTCGATCACCAGCACGCGGCAGCCGCGCTCTTCCACGCTGGCCCGCACTGCCCAGGCAAACTCGCCCGGGGTCAGCTCGGCCGGATCCATCTGATGCAGTTCCAGCAGGCCCGCGTCCAGATACTTGTGCAGATCCATGCCCAGGCTCTCGGCACGTGTCAGCAAGGTGCCGGTACGCTCGTCGAATTCCAGGATGCAGCAATGCTCGCCGCGCTCGCAGGCGGCGGTCACGTACTGCAGCGCGATATTGGTCTTGCCGGAACCGGCAGGCCCGGTCAGCAGCGTGCTGGTGCCGCGCAGCGGCCCGCCGTGCAGCAGCGCATCGATACGCGCCACGCCACTGGACACCGGATCGCCGATGAACGGCACATGGTGATCGGAGGCGATCAGCCGCGGAAAGATCCGCATGCCACCGGTGGTGATGGTGATGTCGTGGTAGCCGGCGATGAAATCCACGCCACGCAGTTTCTGCACCTGCATGCGCCGGCGCGCCGCGCCGAAATCCAGCGTCATGCGTTCCAGCGAAATCACCCCATGGCACAGGCTGTGCAGGTGCGCGTCGCGTTCGCCGTTTTCGCCGGTGAGGTCATCGACCAGGAACACGGTGATGTTGCGCGGCGCAAAGAACTGCTTGAGCGCCAGCACCTGACGCCGGTAGCGCAGCGAATCCTGCGCCAGCAGGCGCAACTCGGACAACGAGTCGAACACCACACGCGTCGGTTTGACCCGGTCCACTTCGGACTGGATCAGCTTGATGGTGCCATCCAGCTCCATTTCCCACGGATGCAGAATGGACTGCTGGCGTCCATCGCCCAGAAACGCCTCGGCCGACGCCAGCTCGAAGACATGCAGCGCCTCCAGCGACCAGTCGTGCGAAGCGGCCACTTCGTTGAGCTCGTCGATGGTCTCCGACAAGGTCACATACAGACAGCTCTCGTCCTTGGCAGCGCCATCGAGCAGGAACTGCAGCGACGCGGTGGTCTTCCCCGAGCCCGGCTGGCCTTCCAGCAGGTACAGGCGGTTGGGCGGCAGTCCGCCGCGCAGAATGGTGTCAAGCCCCGCGGTACCAGTCGTAACGCGGCTTGCGCTCATCGGCTTCAGATGTCCCATGGCTTGAATTTATCACGGGCGCGTCGTCGAACGTTGCGCACCAATGCGTGAATCAGCCTGCTTGGTGCGGAATGAGCGCACGCGATACCACGGCGTGCTGTGAACTGCGCCGCGCTTTAGGACAGTTCCGACACGTTCGTCACGCGCGTGCGCCTAGCGTTGCGCCTGAAGTGCGTCGCATGCTTGCGATCGCTCGAGGACAGCGGTGAATCACGCATCATGTAACGCCCGTATCCTGTTGGTCGAAGACGACGATGCCATTCGTGCGATGACCGCAGATATCCTGGGTGACGAGGGCTACCAGGTCATCGCTTCGCCAGACGCCGAGCAGGCGCTGGAGCAGCTCAACCAGGCGCGTCCGTTCGATCTGCTGCTGTCCGATATCTGCCTGCCCGGCATGAACGGGCGCGACCTTGCCGACAATGCGCGCCGCCTGTATCCCGCCCTGCCGATCGTGTTCATGACCGGCTACGCCGGCGCCATCGCCAAGCGCGCGGATTTTCTCGATACCGGCATGCGTCTGTTGACCAAGCCGTTTTCGTTGCGCGACCTGCTGGGCATCGTGCAGACAGCGCTGTAGGCAACCTCAACCGAATCATCGCCAAGCCTGCATGCAGGCCTCAGTGCGATTTGCGTTCCAGCAGTTGCGCCACGCGGCGTTCCAGGTCCACGGCCAGAAACGGCTTGGTCAGCACCTCCATGCCCTCCTCCAGTTGCCCGGCGCCCACCGCCGCGGTGGCCGCGTAGCCGGTGACGAACAGTACCGGCAGCGTCGGCCGGTATTGCCGCCCCGCGTCGGCGACCTGACGCCCGTTCAATCCGCCGGTCAGGCCGACGTCGGTCACCAGCAGATCGATCGTCTCCTGCGAGCGCAGGCGCTCCACCGCCGCGCTGCCTTCGGCGGTCTCGATGACGCGGTAGCCCGCTTCGCTCAGCACTTCGGACATCAACACGCGGATCGCGGTTTCGTCTTCCACCAGCAGCACCGTGCAGCTGGGCGCGGTCGAGCGCAGCGGTTGCTCGGTCGCCGGCACCGCCTCGTCCTGCGCCGGCACGCCATCGACGCGCGGCAGATACAGCGCCATGGTGGTGCCGACGCCCAGCTCCGAATCGATCCGCACGTGGCCGCCGGACTGGCGGGTGAATCCGTAGATCATCGACAAGCCCAGACCGGTGCCTTGCCCGATCGGCTTGGTGGTGAAGAACGGCTCGAACACCTTGGACATCACATCGGCGCTCATGCCGGTGCCGGTGTCCTGCACGCTCAGGCACACGTACTCGCCGATCGGCAGATCCAGCTGCTGGGCGGCGCCGGCCTCCAGCACCCGGTTGGCGACAGCGATGGTGAGCTCGCCGCCATCGGGCATCGCATCGCGCGCGTTGATGCACAGGTTCAACAGCGCGTTTTCCAGCTGCGGCGCATCCACCAGCACTTTCCAGGCGTCGGCTGCAGGGCGCAGCCGCAAGGCGATCGAGGGCCCGAGCGTGCGCGCGATGATGTCGTGCATGCCCTGCACCAGCGCCTGCACCTCCAGCGCGGTGGGCGCCAGGGTCTGCCGGCGCGAGAACGCCAGCAACCGCTGGGTCAACGCGGTGGCGCGCGCGGCGCTGGATTGCGCCATGTCCACGTAGCGCTCCAGGCGGTCGTACCTGCCCTGTTCGATGCGCGTCTGCAACAGCTCCAGACCGACGCTGATCGCCGTCAGCAGATTGTTGAAGTCGTGCGCCAGCCCGCCGGTCAGCTGGCCGACCGCCTCCATCTTCTGGCTCTGGCGCAGCTTTTCCTCGGCCAGCAGCAGCGCCGCGCTGCGTTCGCGCACGCGCTCTTCCAGGGTTTCGGTCAGCTGGCGCAGCTGCTGTTCGGCCAGCCGCTTGTCGGTGATGTCGGCAGCGGTGCCGAACCACTCCACGATCTGCTCGCGCTCGTCCAGCAAGGGAATCGCGCGCATCAGGGTCCAGCCCACCCGCTGATCGGCATCCAGCACGCGGTATTCCACGTCCAGCCCGCTCTTGTTGAGGATCGAATGCGCAATGGCTTCGGCCAGCCGCGCGCGATCGTCCGGGTGCACCATCTCCTGCTGCCAGTTCAAGCTTGCCGAGAGCGCATCGCTCAGCGCCCCCTCGCCAACCAGCTGGCGGAGCTCGCGCCAGTCTGTGCTGGCCGAAAAGATCGACTGCGAGGACGCGCGCACCAGCGCATCCAGCCGGCGCTCGCTCTCGCGCAGGGCTTCGCTGGCCAGCCGCTCGGCAGTGCGGTCGCGCAACACCTTGACAAAGCCGATCGCCGCGCCGGTTTCTTCGCGCAGCACCATCAGCGAACCGTTCGCCCAGAACCGCTGGCCGGACCTGCGCACATGCCAGCGCTCGTCCATGCCGCTGCCGCTCTCCAGCGCCGCCGCCGCCTCGATCAGGATCTGCCGGCGCTCCACATCTTCCGGGGTAAAGGTGCGCTCCAGGGTCTGGCCCAGCATCTCGGTCTCGGTCCAGCCCAGGATGCGCTGTGCGCCCTCGTTCCAGGACGTCACCAGGCCGTGCAGGTCGGTGGCGATGATCGCGTAGTCCATCACGCTGTCCAGGATCTGCCGGTTGCGCACTTCCGCCTCGCGCACCGCCCGTTCCAGGCCGATGCGGTCGGTGATGTCCAGGCCCTGTACGAAGATGCCGGAGACGGTGCCGTCGGCGCCGGCGATCGGCTGGTAGACCAGATCCAGCAGGCGCCGCTCCACCGCACCACCCGGCTCGGCCTGCACGTTGTAGGCCAGCGCATTGGCCGCATAGGCGCGACCGGACCGATACACCTCGTCCAGGCGATGCAGATGGCCCTGCTCGACCAGATCCGGCAAGGCCTCGGCCAGCGGTTTGCCGATCACCTCGCGGTGCCCGATCAGCCGCGAGTAGCACGGGTTGGCGAATTCCACCCGATGCTGCGGACCGCTCAGGAACGCCATGAACATCGGCGCCTGTTCGAACAACCGGATCAGCCGCTCGTGCTCATCGGCAAGACGGTTTTGCGCCATCTTGCGCTCGGTGACTTCGTTGGTGACGCAGAACGCGCCGCCCACACGCCCATCGTCCAGATAAATTGGCGAGAACGAGAACGTCCACCAGGTGTCTTCCGGCGTGCCGTAGCGGTTCATGCCGATCGGCACTTCCTCGAAGCGCGAGGCGCGCCCCGCGAACGCGGCCTCGATCGGCGCACGCACCGCTTCCCATGCATCGGCCCACAATTCCCGCAGCGGCGCACCCAGCGCACGCGGCTGCCGCGGCCCCAGAATCGGCGTGTATGCATCGTTGTGGAAAAAGGTCAGCGCATCGCCCCACACCACGTACATGCTTTCCGGCGAGCTGAGCATCAGGCTGACGGCATTGCGCAGCGGCGACGGCCACTGCGTCGTCAGCCCCACTGGCGTTGCGGCCCAGTCGTAGGCACGCACGGCCTGCGCCATGGCGCTGTCGCCATACGGAAACGCCGCGCTCATGTGGCGCCCAGGCGTGCTGCCGCCCGACGGCAGGCGTCTTGCGTGCAAGGCGCAACGCGGTGCGCGGCCGGCTTACCAATCACCCAAACAAGCATCTTTGACGAACCATTGAAGAACCAGGGGCCAACGCCGCGCGTCGCCGGCCGGCAGGAGCGGAACAGGCCGACATGTCGGCCTGACCTGGCACCAACGCCATCCGGCGTGGCCGTTGGCGCCCTGCAAGGCGTGCAGCGCCCGCCTACGTTACAACACTCGAGACGATGCCTGCCGCCTGCGCGCCGCCCCACCATGGCGCGTTGGCGCGGCAGCCGGCATCGATGCCCGGCCGCGGCGCGCAGGCGATGCCCGGTGGGGCGCGTGCCCGGATAAAATCGCGCGATGGCCCAACGGCATGGCACGATGACGCAGATGCAGGATCGCGATGCACTCATTCACCCACTGGCTGCGGTGGCGCCGGGGTATCTGGCCAACCATGCTGCGCGGGTCTTCAATCGTCTGGTGGATGCGCAGCTGCGGCCGCACGGCATGTCGCTGGCACTGCTCGGGCCGATCATGCTGCTGTCCTGGAAAGGGCCGATGCTGCAGCGCGACCTGGTGATCGACTCGGCAGTGAAGCAGCCGGCCATGGTGGCGCTGCTGGACAAACTGCAGGGCCTGCAGCTGATCGAGCGCGCCCCGACGCCGCAGGACCGCCGCGCCGCGGTGGTCTCGCTCACGCCGCGCGGGCGCAGGATCGCCGAGATCGGCGGCAGGATACTGGTCGATCTCAATGCCGATGCGCTGAAGGACTTCTCCCCCGAGGAGGCGCAGCAGGCTGTCGCATTCATGCAGCGCCTGATCGCCAACCTGGAGCAGCGCGACCAGGCCATGTAATATCACTCATGATATTTCTTGCTTCGGGTGATCTGTCATGGCGCGTCGCATCCTCATCACCGGCGCAAGCGTCGCCGGCAACACCGTGGCCTGGGCGCTCGCCCGGCAGGGGGTCGACGTCAGCGTCGTCGAGCAGGCCGCGCAGTTTCGCGATGGCGGCCAGAACATCGACGTGCGTGGCGTCGGCCGCCAGGTCCTGCAGCGCATGGGCCTGGAGCAGGCCGCACTCGCTCACGGCACCGGCGAGGAAGGCACCGCCTGGGTCGACGACCACGGCGATGCGGTGGCGACCTTCAAGACCGACGCCATCGACGGCGATGGCCCGACCGCGGAGCTGGAAATCCTGCGCGGCGACCTCGCCCGCCTGCTCTACGACGCCGCCCGCCAGAACGCCGAGTACCGGTTCGGCGACCGCATCGCCAGCATCGACGACGACGGCGAGGCTGCCGCCGTCCGCTTCCAGAGCGGACGCAGCGACCGCTTCGATGCCGTCATCGTCGCCGAAGGCGTCGGCTCGGCCACACGCGAGCGGCTGTTCCCCGGCGAGAACGACCCGCGCTGGATGGATCTGACCATCGCCTACTTCACCATCGCACGCAGCGCCGACGACGACCGCCTGTGGCGCTGGTATCACAGCACCGGCGGGCGCAGCATCTCGTTGCGCCCGGACCAGCACGGCACCACGCGCGCCATGCTGTCGCTGCAGAAAGCCCCCGAGGGCGAGCAGGACTGGGATGTGGCGACCCAGAAGGCCTATCTGCGCGAACGCTTCGCCGACGCCGGCTGGCAGGCCAGGCGGGTGCTGGACGGCATGGACACCACCGAGGATTTCTACTTCGACGCCTTGCGGCAGGTGCGCATGCCGCGCTGGCACGCCGGCCGCGTCGTGCTGACCGGCGACGCCGCCTGGTGCGCAACCCCGCTGGCCGGCATCGGCGCCACCCTTGCGGTCACCGGCGGCTATGTGCTGGCCAACGAGATCGCACGCGCCGCGACCCTGGAGCAGGCCTTTGCCGCCTACGCCGACGCCATGCGGCCGATGGTGGAACAAGGCCAGGGCGTGCCGAAGATCGGCCCGCGCCTGATGAATCCGCACAGCCGGCTCGGCATCCAGCTGCTGCACGGCGCGCTGAAATTCGCCAGCCACCCCAGCCTCCAGCACCTTGCCGCCAAGCTGATGACGCCATCGATGAAGGCGCCGGATCTGTCGCGCTACGACTGAGGCCGTCTGGAGCGGCGGCTGTGCTGCGGTGGCCGCACGGTGCGTGCTGATCGACGCCCGACATCGGCCGCAGTTTCCGCGCAGCAGCCCTCTCCACGCCTCGGCCACTGGCAGCGCCTGAATCCGCCGCCGTCCCGACGCTGACCGGCACCGCGACGCTGCGGCCGCGGGCGCTGGCTTGCGACCTCGATGCGCTGGCCTGGCGGCGGCGCGAAGCCAACCATGGATGAATCGCGCCCGGGCCGGCGGTTTCATTTCCGCTGAGGCAGGCCGCTAACGAACAGGTCGAGACATCCTTCGTGCAGCGGAAACGCTGCCGACCCCATCGGTGTCCCGGGCGCATCGCCTCCCAGCTGTTGCTGGGATTCTTCCCGCTCTTCCGCTCGCCGGATCACCGATCACACTCCCTATGTCCCTGCTTTCGAATCTGCGCATCGGTCAGCGCCTGGCCCTCGGCTTCCTCGCGATCATTGTCCTGATGGTGATCCTCACCGTCGTCGGCATCCAGCGCGTGCGCAGCATTGACCAGCAGCTCACCGCCATCAACGAAGTGAACAGCGTCAAACAACGCTATGCGATCAATTTCCGCGGCAGCGTGCACGACCGCGCGATCGCCCTGCGCGATGTCGTGCTGCTGGACGACCCGGCAGACCGGCACACGGCAGAGCAATCGATCGACAAGCTCGCCGCGGACTACGCCCGCTCCGCCAAGCCGCTGGACGACATGATCGCGGCCTCCACGGACACGGAAGAGAAGGCCATCCTCCAGCGGATCAAGGCCATCGAGCAGCGCACCATGCCGTTGATCGCGCAGGTGCGTGGATTCCGCGATGGCGCCGACAAGCCGCATGCCGAACAACGCCTGCTGCAGCAGGCGCGCCCTGCGTTCGTCGACTGGCTGGCCAGCATCAACGCCTTCATCGACCTGCAGGAGGCCAAGAACCGCGCGGCCGCCAAGGACGCGGTGACTACCGCGCGCGGCTTTGCGATGTTGATGGTGGTCTCCACCGTCATCGCCTTGCTGCTGGGCGCAACCATTGCGTTGCTGCTGACCCGCAGCGTGGTGCTGCCCTTGCGCCAATCGCTGCGGCTGGCCGAGCGCATCAACGACGGCGACCTGCGCAGCCAGGACCTGCCCACCAGCAAGGACGAGTCCGGCCAGCTGCTGCGCGCGATGCAACAGATGCAGCGCCGCCTGCAGGATGTGATCTCCGCCCAACGCAACATGGCGGCCCGCCACGATGCCGGCGAGATCAGTTACCGCACCGACGCCCAGCAGTTCCCCGGCGAATACGGGCACATGGTGCAGGACACCAATGCCCTGGTGCATGCGCACGTGCAGACCCAGTTGCGCATGACCGAGGTCATGGGCAGCTATGCCGTCGGCGACCTGGCTCCCGAAATCGAGCAATACCCCGGCGAAAAGGCCGCCATCACCGCCACCATGCAGCAGGTCAAGCAGAACCTGCGCGCCATCAACGCGCAGATCCAGCAGCTCACCCAGGCCGCGTGCGCCGGCAACTTCGCACTGCGCGGCCAGCCGGAAAAGTTCGAGCACGACTTCCGCCTGATGGTCGAAAACCTCAACACCATGATGGCCACCTCCGACACCAACCTGGCCAGGTTTTCCGACCTGCTGCGGTGCATCGCCGATGGCGACCTGACCGTGCGCATGACCGGCAACTTTCACGGTGTGTTCGCCTCCATGCGCGACGACGCCAACAGCACCGTGCATCGCCTGACCGACATCGTCACGCATATCCAGACCACCTCCAACAGCATCGGCTTTGCCGCCGAAGACATCGCCAGCGGCAACCAGGAACTGGCCCGCCGCAGCGAACAGCAGGCCGCCAGCCTGGAACAGACTGCCGCCTCGATGGAAGAGCTGACCTCCACCGTCAAGCAGAATGCCGAACACGCCGGCCGCGCCAATCAACTCGCACTGGGTGCCGCCGCGATCGCCTCGGAAGGGCGCGATGTGGTCGGCCAGGTCATCGAACAGATGTCCGGCATCGAGGCCTCGTCCAGGCGTATCGCCGACATCATCTCGGTCATCGACGGCATTGCCTTCCAGACCAACATCCTTGCGCTCAATGCCGCCGTCGAGGCCGCACGCGCCGGCGAACAGGGTCGCGGTTTCGCCGTGGTCGCCTCGGAAGTGCGCACCCTCTCGCACCGCTCATCGGACGCCGCCAAGGAGATCAAACGCCTGATCGACGACTCCGTGCAACGCGTCGCCGACGGTGCGACGCTGGTGCACAAGGCCGGCACCACCATGGGCGAGGTCGTCACCAGCGTCCAGCATGTCACCGACATCATGGGCCACATCTCCGCCGCCTCGCAGGAACAGGCCGGCGGCATCGAACAGGTCAACCTGACCGTCGCGCAGATGGAAGAAACCACCCAGCAAAACGTCAGCCTGGTCGAAGCCGCGAGCACGGCGGCACGCTCGCTGGAAGCGCATTCGACCCAGCTGACGCGCGCGGTCGAAGTGTTCAAGGTCGGTGCCTCGGTGATCTGACTGGGTGGGATAGCGCGATCCTCAGTGACTGGCCTTGTTGCTGCCTGCGCTCGCGCAATGCTGCGCACCTGCGCGAGCGCATCACGGCGAAGTGACGCTGCATCGCATTGATGTGGTCGCTACATCCGCACAGCGCACCGAGACATCGGCTTGCATCTCCACAACACCTGGGCATGATTGCGCCATGGACCGTCTCCGCCCCTTCCGCACGCTGGCGCTTGCACCGCTTCTGGTAGCCTGGCTTGCCGCCTGCGCGGCGGCAGGCCCGGTCGCCAGCCAGCCCATCGAAGGGCCGGTGCGGCTGGGACAAATCGCCGCGGTCGATGGCCCCAGGGTACGTCCCGACCGCGTCATCGAAGACAGCCGTTGCCCGGCCGAGGTGCAATGCGTGGTGGCGGGCCGGTTGATCGTCAGGGCGACCGTGTTCGGCGGCGGTTGGTCCAAACAGATCGATCTCACGCTTGGCGTCCCGGTGCCTGTGGCCGATGGGGCAGTGACGCTGGTCGCCGCCACTGCCCTGCCAGCAGATTCGACAACGGCCTCCGCGTCCGACCTCCTGTTCACCTTCCGCTTTCAGGGTGGCCGTTGATCAACGTGCTTCAGACCCGGCGCGCTGCAGCACGACCGTAAGACCCTACCGGCGCCAACACCTCATCCAGCGCTGCACAGGACGCCTGTCGCTCGCGTTGTCAGCGTTCGAGGACTTACGCGATCCTTCTTTCTTGGCAGTCATCCGCAGATGCCGGACGATAGCGACGTGTCCTCCCCCTACGTGAGCAGATTGCCCAGACATGACCACCGATAGCGCCCTCTCGATCGTTCAAGCGCAGCTGGATGCCTACAACGCCAAGGATATCGACGCGTTGCTGGCCACCTATGCTGACGATGCCGAGCATTACACCTTGCACGGACCACAGCTGGCCAAGGGACATGCCATGCTTCGCGAGCGGTTTCTGGCCCGCTTTCAAGAGCCGGACCTGCATGCGCAGCTGTTGTCGCGGACCGTCGTCGGCAACATCGTCGCCGACGCAGAGCGCATCACCCGCAACTTTCCTGACGGGATCGGCCTTGTTGAGATGCTATGCCTCTACGAGGTGGTCGACGGAAAAATCCAGAGAGCCTCATTCGCGACCGGCGCACGCATCGACACCGCACCTGCTCGATGAAACATTTCAGGCGATCGGCCTAGACCGGGCGCCTTTTCAGGCCGAGCGTAGAAAAGCCATTGAACGCATGCTGGTTTCCAGTGCACCGCCCTGCTTCCCGGCATTACCAGGTCACAGGGCGGCACTGGCTACACGCGTTATGCAGCCAATGCGAGCTTCGTCTTGCCGGAGGCGCTGCGTGAGCTGTTGGCAACACTCTCCACCAACGCCGTCGCCTGATCCTCAAGTGCGCGGGCCGATGATGCCATGGTGTCAACAAGAGCGGAGTTTTGCTGGGTCGCTGCATCCATCTGCGAGATGGTTTGATTGATCTGCTCGATGCCAGCGCTCTGCTCGTGACTGGCCGCGGCAATTCCGCTCATGATGTCGTTGACCTGCCGCACCGAGGAAAGCAGTTCTTCCATGGCCTTACCCGCCACGTTGACCTGCTCCGCGCCCTGACCCACCTTCGCACCCGAATCGGCGATCAGGTCGCGGATCTCCTTGGCCGCCATGGTGCAGCGCTGCGCGAGGCTGCGCACCTCGGACGCAACGACCGCAAAGCCACGTCCCTGCTCGCCAGCCCGCGCCGCTTCCACGGCCGCGTTCAAGGCAAGGATATTGGTCTGGAACGCGATGCCATCGATGACGGTGATGATTTCGCCGATCTTCCGCGACGACGCCTGGATTGCCGCCATGGTGCTGACGACACCATTGACCAGCTCACCGCCATGCAACGCGGTCTCTGCGGCCTTGCTCGCCAGCGAATTGGCCTGACGCGCACCTTCGGCGTTCTTGCGAACGATGCTGGTCATCTCCTCCATGGAGCTTGCAGTCTCCTCGAGCGCCGCCGCCTGCTGCTCCGTGCGCCGCGACAGGTCATCGTTGCTGCGCACGATGTCACCTGCCGCACTGCTGAGCGTATTTGCCACCTCGCCCAGCTGACGCCCGGCTTCCACGTCCATCAATGCTCCAACCGCGCGCAACGGCGTGCCATCGGCAGCGCGCTTGGTCAGGCCGCGTGCGCGGAACCAGCGGTACTGGCCGTTCTTGAGCTGCAGGCGATACTCGATATCGAAGTTGGTGCGGCCACTGCGGTCGTTCAAATGCGCCGCGAACGCGTTCAAAGAACGCTCCTTGTCTTCCGGGTGCAGCCGTGACGCCCAGCTATCGAGCACGTTGGGGAAGTCCTGCTCGGACTCGAAGCCGAGCAGATGGCGGAACTGCTGCGACCACCAGAATTCGTTGTTCGGATTGATCGGGTCGCCCGCGATCACGCTCATGTCCCACAAGCCGTCGCTGAGCATCTGCGAGCCGAGCTCGAAGCGCGTCAGCGTGATGTCGAGGAACTGCTCGCGCGCACGGCGCTCGGTGATGTCGGTGAGCGAACCCGCCACACGGAGCGGCAAGCCCTGTGCATCGCGCTCGGTAGTGCCAAATGCGCGGAACCAGCGATATTCGCCGGACTTCAGACGCAGGCGGTTTTCCACGTCGTAAGGGGTTCGACCGCTGCGATCGGCAAGGTGCGCCGCAAAGGCATCCAGCGTCGGCTGCTTGTCATCCGGGTGCAGGCAGGCGACCCAGCTGTCCAGGACATTGGGAAAATCCTGTTCAGAGGCAAAGCCCAGCAGCCGGCGCATCTGCGGCGACCACCACACCGGGCTGTCGGGGTGGCTGGGATCGCCGGCGATGACACCAATATCCCAGAGCCCGTCGGTCGTACCACTGGCGACCAGCTCGAAACGGCCCTCCAGATGGCGTAACGCGGTCGTCGCGTCTTCCGCCTCGGCCTTGGCCAGATCACGCTCCTGCTGGGCCGCATACAAACGCTCGGCCATCTTCTTCAGAAGCACAGCCGAGCCGTTGTTGGGCCACTGCGCACTGCCCCCCTTCAATGTGGCATCAACCGCTTTGGTCAGTGCCTCCACCTTCTTGTGGCTGTCGGAGAAAAACATGGCGACCTCTGCTGCTTGCTTAGGGGATGCGTCCCTAGCGGCGGCGACCGGACTTTCTTGATGGTCCTTTCCCGATCCACCCGCCTGGCTGCGTCGAGCATTCAGCTAAGCAGCCGCAGTCCCGATGACTCGCGCCCGCCGGCTGCCACTGCTTGCCACGCGGCGCGGCGGTCGCCTGGCAGCCCACGCGCCGATTGCCGCAGCGCGCAATGGCATCTCGAAACCTTCGCCTGGCAGCTGCGATCCGGGGCACTGTGGCCCGCGGATGCAGACGTACTGCATGACACGGGCAAGCAAGGAGGACGGCTAGACCCCGTCCGGCTCGTGGATCGGGCAGCGATTGAACTCGGAACGGAATCGGCGCGAGGCTGCCATCACGATACGGCGCGCCCGGTTGATGGCACCCAGCGGCCGGTGCGCGGCCAAGGCATGCCACGGCGAGAAGGCGATGCGGTCTTCCAGCTGCTGCGAGTGCTCTGCGTCCCAGCCGGCCTGGCGCTCCACCACCACACGCGCGACCGCCACGAAGGGGCTGATGGATTGCGGCCACTCTACCGACGCATCCTCGACCGGCATCTTTTCCACATCCAGGCACAGCTGCACGCGCAGCTCCCACTCGGCCGGGCTGTCCAGGGTGCTGATGACGTGATGAACGGCTTCGCGCTGCGCGTCCTGGGAGTCGCCAACTTGCTGACCATCGAGGTCAACCAGGTTTCTGGACACCGGCGCAAGCGAGAACTTGGCGATGTAACGCCCGTAGAGGAATGGCACCTGCGAGAAAAACGTCTCGCCCAGCGGATGAACCTGCGGCTGCCCGCCCAGCTGCTTGATGCTGCCGCTTTCCCCGCCGATCTTTTCAAGGGTGTTCTCGACCCCCCGAAGCACTTTCGAAAGCGCTGCCTTGGCGCGTGGCGCCTTTTCCGTGGTGGTCGCAAGCACGCGGAAATTACGCAAGAACCCATCCGGGCCCGGGGTGGTGAAGGAAGGGCCATTGACCATCAAGAAATCCTGGCTGTGCTTTTCGTCTCCGCCCTCGACGCGTTCACCGCTTACACCCAGCACCTTCAACGCCAGGGCACGCGGAGTCGAAACAGCATCGCTCAGTTGTTCTGCAGGTGGCGATGACAGACGGATGTAAGCATCGTATTGCCCGGGTCCTGCGAACAGGCCTTGCCGCAGCGCTTCTGGGAGATCGTTGAAGACGGTGAGTCTGGCGGTCAACAGGCCCTGCCCTTTGGCATGGACTGCGCGGTGCGCATGCCCTTGCTTTTCAGCCACGGTCGTAGCCATGTCGACGAACAGCGCCTCCAGCGAACCAATGGTTTCCTGCTCGCTGACGCTGGGCGTTTCCAGATCGGGACGATACTCGACGGGCGCGTTCATGAGGTTCCTGGCTTGATGGCGGGTCAGGCCAATGTGCTACACCCGCTGTTGACACTTCGTCGAAGCCGAAGAGAGTCAACTGTCGGGGGCCGCACGCCTACTCTGCCCTGCCCTGCAATGGCAACGGCTGGCATGCAGGCGATCCAGCCCACGCCCGGCAGTCCTTTCGCTCTTCGACCCGGAGCTGCCGCTTCGTTGAAGAGAGCCGGCACCCGGTCATTCCAAGTCACTGATCTCGATCGCTCCATGCACCATTTTTGGCCAGACCGCGTGCTCGTGTCTTGCTCGTCCACTGCCGCAAGAATCGTCGCCCATCGGCACACCGAGACACTGTCATCGCTGCTGGAAAGACGGCGGTGTTGTCGCCTGCCGGCAGCCCGCACCTGCATCGAGGTCAGGGCACCCGCTCAAACGACACCATATCGGGTTGACCCTCCAGGAGCAGCGAGAGCACGGCGCTGCCATCGGGACGAAGCTGCATCCTGGCTTGGCTGTCGCTGAGCCGCCGGCAATAGCCTCTATCGTTGGCAACGATCCAGGCAATCAAAGCACCTGCCTCATGCCCGGCATAGCGCAATTCCACTTGGCAGTCCCGAGGAGCGCCGTAGCGCAGGCGACCGATCACATCACCCGGCCGGACCGCCGTCGCCACCAGTTCCAGCTGCGCCGACATCAGGGCGATTGAGCGCCAGCGTCCCGCTTCGGTCAACGCCGCACCGGCCTTCTGGTCCAGGGCAATGACCAGCGGCGCCTCGCGACCCGACAGCGTGAGCTGCATGCCCGATGCCATCCCATCCCCTGCCTGGAGCTGGGCACGCCAGCCGGAGAGCGCATCGCAGAACTTGCCACCATTGCGCGACTGCAGCGCGTAAGCGTCTGCCTGTGCACGCAACTCCAGTGCGCAATTGAACGGAGGCCCGAACCGCAGGTCCGCGCTCCGCACGCCATCGGCTCCCGCTGGGCGCGCCTTCAGACCGACGTAAACCGGCCCCGTGCCGCCGCTGGTGGACAGGATTCCGCGCCACTCCCCAGCCGGAACACTGTCAACCGCAGCAGCCTGTGATGCAGGCAGCACCAGGCAAAGAGCGAGCGCTGAAATCATGCGGAAGATGTGACGCGAACGATGATGCCGACCAGACATTGGAAGCCCCCATGACGAATCTGACTGAGTGGAAAGGCCGCCCCGGCATTGCTCAGCATCGGCTGCAGCAACAGCGGGAGCGGCAAGCAGATGATGGGCATGAATCAGCTGCTGCACCGAGACAGACGGCAGAGATTTGCAGACGCGTTGGCCACATCGGTTGCAGCTGCCCTGCGAACGGTCCGCTGGAAACCGCGCAGTACTGCCTGCCATGACGAATCGGCGGGCCCTGAAAAAGCTGTCGCCTCAGTCATCTGCAGCTGCATGTGGCGGAGAGAGTGGGATCGGATCACCTCCGACCTAAGCCCTTCTCACCGTTGCAGAAAGCCTACTGGACAGGTTTCCTTTCAATGTTTCCTCGATCATAGCCTCCGTATCGGCCCGATTGCTAGCGCCCGCTTGCCAGGGACAAGCTGCTGACGCCATTGTCTGTCTGCATAAACTCGGACCTCACAGACATGAGCAACTCAAACAGCCCCCATGAAGCACGTGTCGCGGTATTGGTCGACTGCGACAACGTGCCGACAGACATCGTCGAGCACGCGTTGCTCATGGTGGCGCAGTTCGGCCGGGTTGTGCTTCGCCGCGGGTATGGCAACCACAACACGCTCGCCAACAAGTGGCAGGAGGTCCTGGTCCGCCAGGCATTCACCCCATGCCTCCAATACCAATACGCCTCCGGCAAGAACACGGCAGACATCGCCCTGGCGCTTGACGCCTTGGAAGCACTGTTCGACCACCGAGCCGACACCTTCTGCCTGGTAACCAGCGACTCAGACTTTTCCTACCTCTGCCGCAAGCTCCGGGAGCGCGGCGCCACGGTCTTCATTGTGGGCGAGCCCAAGACCCCGGATGCCCTGCGCAACGCCTGCGACCAGTTCTTCGAATGGGACCGGACGGCCAAGGAGGTGGCCGCACCCGAAGTCCAAGGCAATGAACTGCCTGTCCTGAAATCGGAAGCGACGAAAGAAGAACCCCCTCGCGTAGAAACCAAGCCACTGCCGAAACGGCGTCCCCGGTTCTTGGTCGAAGCCGTGACACTGCTGACCGGCGACACCTCTGAGGGCAAGGTGGGACTGTCGGCACTGGGCCAATACCTCAAACGCACTGACCCATCTTTCTCGCCCAACCTTTACGGCCACTCCGGTCTGCTCAACATGGTGAAGACCTACGATCTGCTGACGACGCAGCGAGAGGAGACCGGCGGTTGGTCGGTCAGCATTTCGCACAAGCCAGAGGTTCTCGACCAGACGGGATGATCCGCACTAGATTGATGACCGCCGTGGGGCGACAACCTTACCTCACGGCATGTGAGCTACTCCACCAGGGTGAAAGCAAACTTGAGCTTGAGGAAGATGCCTATCCATCCCGAGCTGTTCGCCCTGGGCTTCCTGGCCTGGCCCTGGCGCGCGCGCCGAGGACCAGGAGCGTTTGTCCCCAGCAGCCAGAGCCTTGCCCAAAATGGGCAAGGCCACTGAGTCCCCAAAGCGTTTAGCCGGCACCTTCCCCAAGGTCTATGGCCTCAGCCTCAAGTCCATTCTTTCCCTTCTTTCGCAAGCCTAGGGAAACAGGAAAGCATCGGGCGCACATCCACCACGCTGAAAGAAACGAGTGCAGCGTGTGGCGAGACTCCCAAGGATTACGTGCCTAATAACGGCCGCATAGCGGCATACATCGGATCTCTAATCGCAGCCGGTGAGATCACCTCGACGACAATGAGGATTGTCCAGGCAGATGAACAACAATGACCGACTCTACGTTCAGCCCTATCCCAAGCACCTTTCAGATGCTTCAGAAGATCAAGCGCCCGAAGAGGGTAAGCAAGCTTGAGCGCATTGAAAACTACATATTTTTTGGGCTACTGGCTCTTACAATTTTCGGTCTTGGCGTGGTAGCAGCTGACAACTTTGATTGGATTAGCAGGCCTACTGCTAAGGACATTCTGTTGGTGGTGCTACTGGTTATGGCGATTGGATTCCTAGCCCTAGGCCTACTTCAAATTGCTCAGGTCATTTTGGCCTGGAAAGAGGGTTATGAACCGATGGCAGACCGAATCGACATAGCCATCTCTGCAGAGAGCGAAATTTTGGACGAACTCGGCACATGCAATCCGCAGACTCTCCGCGAGCGCTCAAAGCACATAGACCTCGAAAACAAACTCTTGACTCGCCGGGCAGGACTTTCCACGTTCTTCGGCGCGATTGGCGTCGTGTTGGTCAATCTTTTCGACGCCGGGGAGAAGGTCAACATGTGGTCCAACCCAGCCAACGCCAAAGTATTTGTTTACGCCGGAAGCCTCGGCATCCTCATCGGCTCGATCGTGGTTTTTATATTGGCCGGAAAGCTTGAGCGCATTGCGGGACTGTTCGGACTGGCGGCAGATCGCATTGAACAGAGGCCTGCGCCAGAAAAAGAGATTGTCTGACAGCACGTCACGACCGCTCGCGCCACCCTGCCGGTGCCCATTCCCAAATGGACATACGAAACATTGAATTTTGGCACGCATTCAAATTTGTGAAATAGCGCTCGAAGCGAGCTCTTGCGCAAGCCACGATTCTTGGTTGGATGAGGACTTCCCCCACACGCAGGAGTTTTCATGACCACCAACCCACAACAACTCGAAATCGCCGGCCAACTGCTCGCCGGACTGATGAGCCAGACCCTTTCGGACGAACCGCTGGTGCGCCAACGCAATGTTTGCAATGCCTGGGCCTCTGCTGGCGAGCTGATCGTTTACAGCCAGAAGAAGCCGCCCGGCGGAGGTGGCGCCGCTCAATCGTTGGACAACGCCCCTCCGATGTCCTCTCCGGCAGTGCGCACCCGCGAGGCCGTCATCGTGCGCGAGTTCCCGTCGGTGGAGGAATGGCGCGCGGGCCGGAAGAAGAAAGACGCGCAGCTAGATCCAGTGCGCGGCAAGAAGCGTCCGACCCTTCACTGAGACGGCCGCAAGCACGCAAACATTGAGCCCCGCAGTGCGGGGCTCTTTGGTTTCAGTGGAAGCGCGGCGGTTTGGGAACATAGACAGGTGCAGGGGCAGGAGGGACCGAGATTGCAGGACCTGGACGCGGTCCATCGGGCTGGTTCGCCACGTCGAGTTGGAGGGGATAGCGCTGGAGCATGTCCCAGCTCCAGGCCTCCAGGTGCGTCGCGCTGGCCGACGCCTCTTTCTCGCAGAGGACTTGTTCCTCCGGGATCACCCGGGCCCTTGCATCGGCCAGCTCTGCGGCTCGGGCTTCGAGGGTGCTCAACCGACGCCCGCGCCGCTGCTTCCAGTCTCCCTGCGTCCATGAGGTCCCCGGCTCGGGATTGTTCGCCAAAAATTCGTGCCACGCGTTCTCGGCCATGTGGTGCAGCTTCTCGGCTCGGCGCACCGCCAATAGCCGCCGGGCGAACTTCATGGTCGCTGCCTTGAAGCGCCGCAACTGGCGCAGCAATTCGTTGAGGTCTGGCCGAAGCTGCGCCACTTCGGCGAAGGCAGTCACGCGCTCCCTGATCCACTGCATCAAGGCCAGGGTTGCTTGGAGCGTCTGAGCCAAGCGGGGATCCGCGTGAACGGCCACTCCCCATTCGTCGCTGGCCTCCTCTGCGAGCTCCGCGACTGAACGTGGCGCGCGCGACGGCGTGGCCTCCTCGGCCTCCATCAGTCCCAGCCCACGGGCAATGGTCGCCATGCTTCTGGACACCTCGATGTGCCCTGCCCCAGGCCCGAGCGGCAAGGACAGCCCGTCAGAAGGTCGGCGAGCCTCGCGCTCGGCCTGGGCCTGACTGTGACCGTCGGGCACGGGCATGGCTCGCCCTTCTTGCTCGAAAACGGCGATGAGCTTTTGGAAGGTCTCCTCGTTGGTCTCTTCGATTCGACGGTTTGCGTCCGAACGCTCTGACGGCTGGCCCCGCCGGGTCAGGGCTGTGCCGTTCTTGCCGACGTGCTGGGTGGGCTCGCGGGACAGAATGGCAGCGGCGGCCAGGTCGCCACGCGCCAGAGCGTCGTCGGCTTGGGCAGCCAGGCTGCGATGGTCCACGCGAATCTCGAGCGCGGCTTTCTCAAGGTGGGCATTGATGGTGGTGGCGATGAGTTCGCGCACCCATTGCACTTCGACACGTCCCGAGGGCCCGCCGTCCAGTTCCTTGGTTTTGTCCGTGAGACCGTCTGGTCCCATGCGACGGGTCGTTGCCAGGACATGGACGTGCCAGTTCAGCCCATCTTTGGAACCAGGGCTGTGGATGCTGGCCTGGGCCGCGAACCCGTAGCGACCGACGAGCGCACGGGTGACTTCCACGGCCAGGTCGGACCGCTGGAGGTCATCGAGTTCGTGCGGCAACGCAAACTCGAACTCGCGTGCGACCGTGGAATCCTTACGACGCTCAGCTGCTTCCGCCGCCGGCCAGAGCTCAGCGGGGACCAGGGCCCAATCGGGCGCGTCCTCCGGGGCGATGCAGCGCGTTTCGACCACGCCGTCGCGACGGCGGTAGTCGTGGCGCATACCGGTGATGGCGTCCTCGAGCAGCAGGCCGGCACGATAGGCGGCCGCTGCGATGGACGAATGTCCTTTGGCGCGGCTGAAGGTTTTGACGTTGGCGTGGTAGATGGCCATGAGGCGGCGACTCCGAAGCAATGGGGTTGCTTGGTTTATGCCTCGGCTTTGGATTTTCGCAAGCGCCCTCGGCGCTTGGGGTTCAAGGGGCGAAGCCCTTTGCGCACGTGTCACCATGTGACACCTAGGTGCGCTCTTGCTTCTTTCTTTGAAGCCCTGTTTTTCAAGCTTTTCGATTTTCGATGCGGACGAAATTCGAGGCCACCTCGATGCTTGACGCGAGCCTTTTTCCTGCTTGACTCATTTCCATAACGCAGGAGAAACCCATGACCAACACTAATCACTATCACGACCAAATTCAACGCGCCACGGAGCGACTGGCTCAGCGTCAAGCGCGCGAGCTTTTAGCGCAACAGCGCCGTGAAGCGAAGTCGCTAGCAATAGCAAAGCGGGAAGAAATGAATCGAAGGCATCGCGTGGCGGACCTAGTCTTCTTGGCCGGAGTCCAGAAGTTGGATGATGCGGAACTCGTAGGGGCCTTACTGCTTCATGCTAAACGGCGACATTCTCAGGAAATCCAAGTCGAGGCTCGTATGTTGGGATCTATCAAGATAAAGAGTCCAGCCAAATCACCAACGACGGCAGCTGCACACTAATCTCCATCGCAGGAGGTCACGTCAGGTTGTCACAGTGGCAACCTGGGCGGAGTTAATCGAATGCACGTAGCGCACTATTCCATGTTCGACATGCAAGGAGCTTGCCGTGGCATACGACTCACGGAAGCGATCAAGCCTGTCCTGCGTTAACGTCAACAGGCCATGAGAGAGCTCAACGTTAAAGGCCGTCACTGTTGAGGCAGGCCCAATTGTCTTACCTGCACTAAGTGGCAGGCCTGCAGCTGTCGCGAGCTGAGCAAGCTCAGCGGCTGCGACATAGAGGCGCGCTTCGTCGTTGGACGACAAGACGATGTCATCCATGTAAACGCTGACCGTCATGTCTTCGGAGGCTTCGCACTGCCGTAAAAACCGCCCTACTCGACTGCGGTCAAGCGCTAAAGATGCCAAAATGGGGGATTGAACATACCCATATGGCAGCATGGTCTTACCAGCGTCGGGACGGATGACCACGCTTTCGCTTGCCATCTTCCTCGCATCAACGTAGGAAAAGCTCTCCTTCAAGCTGCGCGTGACTCTCGATTGATTGATGCGACCAAAGAAGTCGTCAAGATCGCAGCGATAGAAATATTGATTTTTCAAATGTCGCCGGAGAGCCGCCACATGCCCACCCTTGCGAAGGTGAAAGTAGAACTTGGGGCGAGCCCACACCTTTGACACAGATAAACGGATCGCCTCACCTGCAGCTTTGCCCAAGGGAGTCGGGACATACACCCATCGCCCTGGCTTTACCTCAAAGCGGTGTTCCCATCTCTTCATCGCGAAGCCCACGAGTAGTTAGATGCCATGTTCATGAGCGCTGCCAGGAAACGGAAAAATCCGCCCCCAAACGACAGCAACGCATGAACTAGGCGGGTCTTACGAATGTATTTCTTCATAAGATCACTCCTCTATTCTTAGCTCCGGCTTGCCTAGCGCAGGGCGCATGGACACATAACCAACGGCGACCACCGAATAGAGACATGCGGCGTCGAGTAAGTCACTTGGTGACGAATAGAGGGACAGGCGGAGAGCCTATCGCCAGAGCCAGCACAGTGTAACTCAAGGCAGGGTCACATAGTTATCCTCGGCCCCTGTTCCTGCTGCTGATTTTGCTGCTGCGTCTGTTCCATCTGCTGCTGCCGCACGTGGTCCTGCTTGATAACTTCGGCCTGCTGCAGGCTCTGCTGGGCCGGCTGCTGGGAGGCCTCGCGTCCATCGACATGGGCATGGAACATCGGCGCGACTCCTACCCCATGCGGCGCGTAGACCGCGAAGACGTTGTGGGCCCCATCTCGGCCTAGCCCCCCGGTGACCTGGTCCACTCGCTTGAGCAACGGGTCGTCCACCTGCTGCTTGTAAAGCGCAGCCGACACGTTCCGGCTTTCTTCGTCGTTCCAGTTCCCTGTCCCCTGCACCCAAGAATGGATCTGCTGGTAGGTAGAGTGGTCCGGGTGAGCGGGATTGTCGGCCAGCACCGCTTGGTTGCGAGGGACGGCCTGGGACTCGATGTCGGGCTGCCCCACGCCGCTTTTTCCGATCTGCCGCACCTCCGTGGGTCTCAGCTGCCCATCAGAGGTATCCGTGAACCCGAAGGCTTTCCCCTGCCCTCCCAGTCCAACGCCTGCCGCCTGGATCTCTTCCGCCGAGCTGCCGAGCTCTTTAAGGTTTAGGCCAAGGCTCGGAATCGACTGGCTGGAGGCCCGGTCGAGGTCACGGGATACAGCAGCCCCGGCGGAGACGACGTAGGACAAGTAAAAAGCGTTGTAGTCGGACTGTCCTAACGCGCCCAAGCTTTTGCCGGACTGATCGAACTGACAAATCGCCACGGCTTTTATCGCCGGGCTGTCGATGCGGTTGTCGGTGTGCTGGATGCCCTGGACATCCATCTGGATGCCTGGAGCCAGCCGCCCATTCGTGACGCAGGGCGTGGTCGGGTCGAGGCGATGAAGCAGTTCTGCTTCGCTGACGTTGCTGTCTTGGTGCTTGACCCGACTGGCCACCGAATTCATCGACACCATTTCTGCGAGCGCTTCGTTCTCCCGGGAAGCGTTGATGTATTCCTTTGCCAACGGGGTGATGTCCACCGTCGCATCGCCGTAGCGTGCACCCTCTTTGAGCGCCTCATCGATTCGGTAGGACAGCTTGTAGGTGCTGAGGTCGTTGGAGCGGGCCATCAAAGCATGCCCCGTCTCGTGCCCAAGAACGCCCGTCAGCTGGTCTATGCGCTCTGTCCGGGAAGGTCGCTGCAATACATCGGCGTTGACGCTGATCGTCTTTTCACCATGGTTATAGTGCCCGCCTTCGTTGGGCGTGCGAGCGAACTTGATGTGCTCAAGGTCGCCGTTGTCGATGGCTTTGGTCATCACCTCGACCAGGTAAGGAGAGGACTCCACTGCCTCGCGGAGGTCCTTGGCTGCACCTGGGGACAGAGACGATTGTTGTTCGGTCTCCTGAAGCATGCGCTCAATGCGAGGGTCAAGCATCGCTGCGCTCCATTTCAAAGACAACGACCGTCACGCAGGTCGGCGCGTCGCGATGGTCAGGAGTCGCGGCAATGTAGAGCCCGAGCGAAGGGCCGACAATCTTGTCGAACGTGATTCGCTGGTCGTCGCCAAAGGTTGGCACATACACCCGGAAGCCGTCGGCTTGCATTTGCTTTTTCAATGCGTCGTAGGCAAGGCACGCATTCGGGGTGAGGGTCAGTTCCACCCGGTGCCCTGGGTGCTTAGGTGATGGCTTCCACACAGCCCAATCGTAAGTGCCCTGTCCCACCTTGCCGGTCACCCCTCTGCGCTCTTGCTTGGCGTCGGGAGGAAGCGCGATGCCCAAGACTCGCTCCACATTGGCAGGGTTGGAGTCTGCTTGGGAGTGAAGGGACTGGGCGAGTGCTTCGATCTGCTTGAGAAGCTGCTCTGGGGTGTGCTCAGCCCCTGGTTGCAAGGTGGGATAGCCATCCCAGGTCATCATTGGCGCCGAACGCTCAGGAGCGGCGGCATCGACCAGTGCGGCGACGCGGTCCTGCTCGCGCCGAATGTCAGCGGAGGTCGGTTCCTTCACGGCTTTCTCCTGATGTGCGTTTGACGATTGCGCGCATGCGGCCACTCCCAACAACAGCGTGACTGTTGAAAGGGCTTTGGCGATGCGGGTTCCTTTGTTGAGATCCATGGCAACCAATCCGACGCTTGAGATTCTAAAGCTTACTGTCAGTTCCTGGGCTCATACCAGGCGGGCGCCTGGCCGATGTGCTTTTGTCCTCGCATCTACGCCGACTGGTCTTCCAAAAACTTGGCCAAAATCGCAGCTGAGGGGTAGCTGGACATCGAGGCAATACCATTTGCCAACTCCACAGGGAACAGCGCCCCTTCGAATTTATGACTCACGATGGATGGCAAGGTGGCTAAAATCCGCTGTAGCCCGATCAAATCCTCGGCAAGCGGACGTTCGCCCGAATCTAGATAGCTGCCGGTCGGCACATTGAGAACCATAGACATACCCGGGTCGAGCTTCACAAAAAGTTTTTCTCCCCAGTTGGTCCGCTTGCCGTAGGGATTGGACAAGTCCGGGGAGCGGTAAACCTCACGGCGGACATAGTTGTGATCGAGCGCGGCATAGCTGCCCGGCTCACCTCGCTCGTGCGGTGACGCAAACTGCACAATTGATTGCAGGTGGTCTACGAAGGCACCACTCTTTTCCTGTCCGATGATGTGCACACCACGCCCCTGGCTCACAGCGAATGCCAAGAACTCACGGATGTTAGGAACAAGCTTTGAATATTGACTGCGAAGCGATAGTGGCCCGTCTTTGATGAAAAGCGTCTCCCCTACAAGCGACTTATCCGTGTGACCCCACGCAACTCGAATGGCTGTAAAGAGCATCAGATGCTCCATAACCAACATGTAGGAGGACGCCACTGAATCGGGAGCGCTGTCCTCATCCATGTCCAAATGAAAGCCAATCAGGTCCGAGACAAAGACTGTCTGCTTGCAAAGAGCACATACACCCTCGTCTGCGTCATGCGGCAGCCCTTCGATCATGGAGTGACAATGCGGGCACTCAAAGGCGGGCGACGACGATGTCCCATCGGTCCACTTTTTATAGACGAGCCATTTTAGAGTGTCAAAGAAAGCCCCATCTTGGTCGATCTTAAAAGAGTCCCTAACGATGTGACGCACGGCGTCGTAGTTGTTACCCAGCGGGGTCCGCACATTCTTTAGTGGGAACACGGTGGAATGGTAGATCGCGCTATCCCTGAGAACATCCTGCAGCAAAAGAGGGTGCGGATTTTCCTTGTCAATGGCATCAAGTTTGGCGCGATCTACCAACAGCAGTGCTGCTTTCACGAACGCCACCTCTTTAGGCGGCTTGCCCTCTGAGCGAACGGCAACGAACGAACCATCGACCGCCCAAACACTTCGGAGTGGGAGCGACCGTTCAGTGTCGATGGGGTGCCACAAGGTTCCGGACGTATCGGACACCAGCGGCTTGGCGTGCTCGAAATCGCGGACCAACTCTTTGACCCACGCACTCTGGACAACCGACAAATGACCCAGCTTCGACGCTGATTCAAAGGGCAAGCGCGTTCCGGCACTGTAAGGCATGTCAAATGGCCTCGAACTTGTTTGCCTGCACTGGGATGATAAACCGATGCGACATCGTAAGCATGCGCATATAACCCGGGGTCTTGGCTCTGAGGATGTCCTGCTCAATTCCTTCAAATGCGATTTGCACTCGCCCCAAAGCCCGGGCTTCGTCCTGGCTGGACAAATGGCCCACGAAGAAATTTTCTGTCTGAGCCAAGAGGTCCTTGTTGATCGTGGACGGTGACTGGGTCGAATACACCATGCCGATGTGGAACTTCGCCCCCTCTTTAGCAAAGCGCGCATACACCCCGGTCAAATCACGCGCATCAGGAGGAAATAGATTGTGAGCCTCCTCGAAATAGAGCTGCACGAAGCGGCCACCCAGCGTATTGCTGACAAACTTTCTTTCCTGGTGTGAAAACACGGCCTTCGACAGCATGTCGGCGAAATAGCGGCGAATCTCGTCGTTCGCATTGCCTAGATCAAGAATCACCGTAGCGCCCTGATCCAGGAGACCCAATATCTCGTTGATGAAATCGCCAGCGTGAGGCGAATGGAAGTTCTTGTAAGCCCGTAGCATGCCGGGCCCTGTTCGGCCAGCTCCAGGATTGAGGAAATCTAACAAGGCGATGTCGTCGGGATCGAATACAGCCTTCTTCGATGATGAAGAGGTCAAAGTAGGATCGGACGAATTTTCCCGTCGAAATTGAGCCATCACCTCAAGCTCGGCCTGGAGAAGATCGATTGAATCAATCGCAGCTGGCGGCGTGCCGGCACCCGTTCCTGCATAGGCAGCGGCACGCAAATCCGCCTTGAAATGGGGGTCAAAGTGCTTGGTATGGCGAGCCACGAGCCCCAAAGCGCGCAGCCTCCGCTCATCGACTTCAAATCCAGCCTTGTTCAAAATGGCCCAGAACATTTGAATCTTACGAATAGGGCGCACTTTTTCTTCCGCCGGAAGAGCCTTCACTGCGTCCACAGACGGCAACGATGCACTGGCAAAACTCTTCACATAGTGCGACGTATTGTTGTCTTGCGTCAGCATCGACCCGAGAATCTGGATCGCTGATTCGGTCTGTTCGTAAAAGTTCAATCGCAACGGCTTGGAGGGCGTCTCCGGGCGACTTGTCAATGCATAAACCTCACAACGGTCTGCATTGGCCGAACGAATCGACTTGTTTCCGTCTTGCGGATTGTCATTGGCATACTCGCCATTCACATCAAAGATCAACTGGCCTACTGACCTGTCATCCGCAGTTGCATCAAGCATGCCTTTGGCAATGAGCTTGACTACGTTGGATTTTCCGAGCCGCGTCTTACCGAACATCGCAGTTCGGCAGCCTTTGAAATCTCGCATGGAGATTGAGACGGCGATCCTGCTTGTGGTTGCGCTGGAAAGACCGCATTCCATCGTCCTCAGCGCGCCGATTTCGATCTGGCTCTCTGGCTTAACCATGCCATTGACGATCACCTTCAATAGAGCGTCATCCGGCGCGAAAACTTTGTATCGATGAGCGCTCACCACATTGTTCACATCACCGGAGTAGGCCAGGCGCTGCATAGCGGCAGGATCGGCGTAGAACATCCCCAACACATCACAGTCCAGCGCACCCCACTGCAACTCGCTTTGTGTCCAAACATCCAGTTCGGGCATGGACTTCTTGTGCAGCTCGAAATACGTCTGCTGAACCTGGTTGCTCAGTGGCGTGGGTGATACACCGGTCACTCGAAGAAGGGTGAAATGCGCAGGTGCTGTCGCCGTATTGACCGGCGTCATGATCAAAAAAGAGCCGCGAGGGATTCCGCCCACAGCCAGCTTGTAGGGGTCGCTCGTGATGATCTTTGCAGCGTCAAAACCTAGCTCTAGCACGTAGCCTACAAAGCGCATCTTGCTCGTCAGCTTTGCTGCCTCATTGCGAGCCTCCGTATCAAGGAAACTTCGTAGGGCATCAATCGGATTGCCTTGCGTGGCCGAGGTATCCATCAAGCTTCCAAGCGTGGACATAGTGACTCCTTTAGATATTGCAGGTAATAATGAGCTCTTCGAATTGCTTGCGACTTGAACCGTCAGCAGAAATCTGAGAGAACCGGCTCGCTGAACGTGTCAGGAAATCCCAACTTTCATACAGTGCGCGAACGGAATGATGGTTGGCATTGGTTGCCACGACTTTGGCACCGCGTGCGCCTGCACGCTTGAGCGCTCGTGCTAATCGTTCCTGGTCAGCCCAGGAGAAGAGAACTTCGTTGTATTTGATAAAGCCGTTGAGGTTGTGTCGCACGGTGTATGGAGGATCGGCAAACACTAAATCATCCTCCCCCGCTTCATTAATTATTTCTTCGAAGTCGCCTACGCGAAGGTCGGCTGTAGCCAGCAATGCAGCCATAGACTTGAAGTCATCATTTTCCATCAGGACGCTATCTTTGCTACCGCGAGGCACGTTGAACTCACCTTGGCGGTTCACACGGTAAATTCCGTTGAAGCAGGTCCTGTTGAGATAGATCATTCGCGATGCCTTCTGCACCAGCTTCGTGGGCGTTCGCGCACGGACGGTGTAGTAGTAATCGCCGTCTACATCGTGAAGGCGCTGGTGGTAAGCCAAGCTTCTCTTGAGTCCAACCCAGTGCCCCTTGATAGCCTGGTAAGCGGCTATGACCTCCGGGTTCACGTCGTTGAGCACGGCCTGTTGCGGCCGTAAATGAAAGTAGACTGCGCCACCGCCAAGGAAAGGCTCGAAATACCTGTTGTAGGTGGTAGGGAAGAGGCCCGCGTGATGCCGGACAAACCAGCGCTTCCCCCCTGCCCATTTCAGGAACGGGCTAAGCGTAGATTGGACGCTATTCACGGGATCCATGCCCTCAGACTCGCTCCGATTTGCGTTAGAACTCATTTGAACAACGCGATCCACGCAAAGTTAACAGAAATCCCGCGTCTTGTGCGGGACTGCCTTACCCCGACTTGACACCAGCTTGGCAGCAGAGATATGGGTCACACCCATCCCCTAGCCGCCAAGCTGGTGTGCTGACGCCCGCCGATGACCAGGTGGTCGAGCAGCCGGATGTCCAGGAGGCACAAGGCCTGCTGCAGGCGCTCGGTCACCTTACGGTCTGCTTCGCTCGGCTCCGGGTTCCCGCTCGGGTGGTTGTGGAACAAGATGAGGGCGACCGCGTTGAGCTCCAGCGCGCGCTTGGCGACGACTCGAGGATGGACTTCGCAGCCGTCGACTGTGCCGCTGAAGAGGTGTTCGGTGGCCAGGATGTGGTGCTTGTTGTCGAGGAAAACGACGCCGAAGACTTCGTGCGGCAGGTGGGCGCAGCGAGCGATCAAGTAGCTGCCGGCTTGCTCAGGACTGTGGATGCGGCCTTGGCGTTGAAGGCGTTGCTCCAGAATGGTCGCGGCGGCGAGCAAGATGCCTTCCTCGTCCATCTGGAGTTGGTATTGGGCCTTCAGGTCTTGGGCGCGCTTCATCGGTTCTTCTCCACCAGCGCGTTGTGCGCCTCGTGGGAACCGACAGGCGAAGCGTCCGGCCCGACCGCACCCGGGAGCGAGCACCGCGCAAGCGGCGCGCAGCGAAGGGCCGCAACAAAGCGCCAGCAACGAGGAGGAGGCTTGTCCTTGTGGTCGGGACAGCGGAGCTAGGATTCCCTTCAAGAGGCCCAGCGTTGGTGGAGACACACCATGCATGCCCTACAAGGCCTGCCGGCTAAACGGCATTCGGATGGGCGGGGTGACTGATGTCAGCAGCGATGGCTTGGCTTTGCGGCCAGCGGGGCCTCTGCGGACCTGTGCTTGCCTTACGCACGCATCGCTGCGCATGAGCAGCACGCAGGCATCGGGATGGGCTAGTCGGCGCCAATGGGCTCAGGCGTGTTCGTCCGTGTTTTCCAGCCCGCGCCAGGACAAGATTTCTTCGGCCCGACGGCCGACGAACTGCGCGTCCTCGATCGTCATCGCCTTGCTCTCGATGGCAGCAGCCATGTTGGCAAAGGCTTGCCAAAAATGACGGCGATCAGGACTCGAGGCCCGCAGGGCGGGCACCGCAGCATCCAGGCATTCGAGGTGACGGCGAAGCTCGGCTCTGTCCATGGGCCTGAGTATCGGCAGCGCGGTCGCACCGCTTGAGACGCAACACCGCCAACACAACAAAATCAGCACCTTCCAGCTGCCGGCACAAAGCTGATCAAACATGCCGTTTCCTGGAAGATTTTCGAGGCTTGGCAACATCAACCAATCCCGGCCGTGTGGGCAGGCAACACGGTCTGACCGCCTCAACCCTAAGTTCTGTTCGTCCATCGACGAACGAGAATCAGCTGGCGCGCAAAAAAACGCCCCAGCGATGGACTGGGGCGTTCTTGGAAAAGCTAGACCTGATCTCAGCTCGGCAAGGTTTCGATTGGACCCACGTCACCGGTCGGAATTCTGCCACCGCATGAGCCGTAACAGCCACCGCCGATCAGCACCCCGCCGCCACCGCCGCCCGTTCCAGCGGAGCCACCACCACCACCACCGCCGCTCGAAGGCTGCTGAGCAATCTTCTCGGCCATTTCCTTTGCCTTCTTTCCGCAAGGCTTCTCAATGTAGACCATGCCACGGCCGGTATAGTTGAGAATCTTTACGGTATAGGAAACATACCCCTTGTAGGAGTTTGCGACCCAATTTCCCTCACCCACCAGTTTTGAAGCTGCCGAATCAAGCCTATCCATAAAAGCGGCATTGGCAGGATTCTTGCTGTCGCTAAACTTTGGCAGCTGCGACAAAGGCACGTTAATTGGCACCAGCGGCGGCATCGGGAGTTCCGAGCACGCAAATGCAGCCCCCATAAGCCCCGTGAGTGACATCGCAGCGACGCCAGCTTTTTTCATAATTCCCATTTACGCCCCACTCCTTTTAAAAAACAATTAACCACACAAACCTACTGACCGATTGGACGTTTATCCAATACCGGTGCCCTGCCATGCTTCGACGTGTAGATCCGGTCTATTTCGGCGTTGAGTCGCAAGGCTTCAGACTCCCCGAGCATTCTTTGCTCTGTTGAAAGTGACTTAGACATCATCACTTCTCGAGTAACAGAGGCACGGGTATCTCCACGCATTTCCGCCACACGCGACACGGCATACGCAGCAACAGGATCACCGCTTGCGCTGCCGCCTTGGAAGGACGCCAGCATGTTTAAAGCAAAGAGGTTTCCTTCCGCTCCAGCATCCACCAAGCGCTGTTGCGCCGTGGGGTCTGAAGGCAACAACCGCGCATCCAAGATCGTTTGAGCGACTTTATCACCCGCGTCCGATGCCTGCTTCAGCAGGGCCTCCGGGGCGACCATGTAAGCCTCTAGCTGCTTTTCGTTGGGATAACCATGACGATCCAGCCACTTCTGCTCGGCCTTGCTTTCGGCATAGCCAGGATCGTTATCGAAGCTCATCCCGTCTCTAGTTCTCGGCACTTCTGGGAACGGATGTCGAACACGAGAGTCATTCCGAAGATCGACGCCGCCTTCAATCGACTGAGACGGAGCCAGTTCTTTGACTGATTCGTTCGCTGCATTGGGAGTCTCACTCTGGGAGATGCCCTGCGTTGACCCTTCGTCGTCCTTACGTGCTTCGTGCGTCCAGATGATGCCACCTACTACGACTGCCAGTGCGGCTGCACTTAGAGCTACTGCTTTGTTGCCCATCTCACCTTCTCGTAATTCCATTACAGCTGCGCAATCGCAGTCCCAAGGAGGATAGCGTTGCAGATCAGCTCGTTTCACGCAAGCTTAATCTTGCACAAACTTAGGTCCTTATCGGAGCAACGTCTGTCGAAGCAGCGGACGACGAAGATGCGAGTGCGAATCCGATTTTCTCGCTGATCCAGCGCCATGACTCCAAACGAGACCTGGACTCGCCATGATGTCACACGTGAACTTTTTACAGGATGCCGGCATGACGCTACTCAATCGTCCGCGAGGAGAGCGACCATCGGTCTCGCGTCCGGCAATGTCAAATTATGCTTAGGTTGTTTCGTAAACCATAGGTCTCAATCCCCTCACGATGTAGGGAATTTCTGAGTTGCCTGCACCGTCGCAGCCATCAATTAAATCAATTAAACTAACGAAAACAACCTAAAATTTATTTTTTATTCATTTTTCAAACAAGCTCTATTGGGTTATTTAGTTAGCTTATTTACTGCAAACAGTACGGAATTGACTGCGATAAATTGACACGAATCCCCTCGCAACCCTTGTTCCATAAGGGTTTCCGCCAGGTAACGGATTGGCGAATCTGGGAGGCCCCTCAGAGGGGACACCGCGACGTCTAAGGACTGCGCCGACACCGCAGATTTTTGTATCGCCCCCGTTGACGAATTTTCGTCCTGTCATATCCCTACTTCCATCCAAAGATGGAAGTGACCCATGACCAGCAACCCCTCCGCAGCACTCAACGATTACATCGATTTGCCCTTCGGCCTCCTGCATTTGGAAGGCATCCACATTGGCCGCTACCGTATTGACCTCGCTATTGTCCGAGGCCGGGAAGCCGCCATCAACCTGCAGGAATGCATCCTCGCCGCGCTCGACGAAACCGGACGGAAGAGCGGTCTGAAGAACAGCACGCGCTATCCCGCGCAGCTGCCCATGGGCACGCCGGCTCGCCCCCTGGCCAAGGAGATCGAGGATCATCTGGCGGACATGCGTCGTCGGCAACTGGAGCCCAAAACCATCCAGTCCACCGAGCGCACGTTGAAGCTGCTGCTTCTTACCTGCGGCAACATCTCGGCGGCTCGAGTGGACTATTACCACATCCAGGCGCTCTGGAAACTGCTGCGCTGGGCCCCAAGGAACTTGGTGTCTGATCCGCTGCTGAAGGATCTAACCTTCGACGAAGCGATCGCGCTGGGGAAAGAGCAAGACGTGCCGCCGCTGTCACCTGCCACGGAAGAGCGTCACCGCCGATTCCTTGTTGCCTTCTTCAACCACTTGTTCAACGGACAAGCCATCGACGTGTCACCGATGAAGGCGTTTCGGAAGCCTAAGGAAGATCACACCATCGACCCCGACAAGGCGATCCGCTTGTTCGAGGACGCAGACCTGCAAGCCATTTTTGACCCGGCCAACTTTCTGCCCTGGGCCAAGAAGCCGCAGTATTGGTGGGCGCCGATGATTGGCCTCTATACGGGGGCGCGAGTCAATGAAGTCTGCCAGTTGAAGTTGACCGACATCATCGAGGAACGCGGCATCTGGTGCATCGCCTTCCAGAAAACGTTGGACAAGGACTTGGCTGCCGACCCGAAGAAGAAGCGGCGCAGCAGGCAAAGCATGAAGGGAGCCGGCTGCATGCGCATCATCCCCATCGCTCAGCCGCTGCTGGAAGCCGGCTTCTTGGATTTCGTGGAAGACATGAAGGCCACGGGCCATGCCCGCTTGTTCCCGCTGCTCTCTGCCGGCGTGAACCGCACGACAGGCGAAACGAATGCACGTTACAGCCAGCAGTTCGTGGTGGACTTCGGGCGCTACCTGAAGACCCTCGGGTTTGAAAAGGGAATCGGGTTCCATGCCTTCCGCCATACCTTGGCAACCGAGCTCGATGTCAACGATGTCCCTGAGAAGCAGATTGCCTTGGTCACGGGCCACAGCACCGATCCACGCGACCGGATTCAAGTGCTGCGCGAGCACTACCTACACAAGCGATCGCGGGCGACACGCAGCAAGCAGATCAGCGCATTGGAGCTGTATCAGCCCAAGGTGGAACTGCCGCGCTACCAGCGGGGGCAGTTCGCTAAATGCCTGGCCGATCCCAGCAAGTTCTACCCTTAAAAAGCCCACCGGAAGGGAATTAAGCAAGCTCAAGCATATATTCAACAAGTCCCGGCGCCTCTTCCGCCCGGGAACACCACGCCGTAAAGTTGCGTGGAACCCCTCGCACGGCCAGGACGCTTTGCAACTGTTGGGTTGAAAACCGTCTAGCCGCCTTTCGTGCCGCACTGCTTGAAGGAGGAACAGTGCACATTGACTTTATTGAAGTAGCAAACTTTCGGAAACTACTTGCCACAAGGATAGATATTGCGAAGGAATCAACGGTCTTTGTCGGCGCCAATAATAGCGGCAAGACATCAGCGATGGTTGCCTTACGACGCTTCCTTCTGGATCAGCGTGACTTCACCATCAATGACTTCACTTTGAGCCACTGGCCTGTCATCAATGAGCTCGGGAGTAATTGGGAAGCAGAGTCTGAAGACGGTGAGCCCATAGACTTCGACTGGGGCTCAATATCACCATCATTGGATGTTTGGTTGCAGGTTCCTGACAATCAGTTGCATTACGTTCAAAAGATTCTTCCAACACTTGACTGGGATGGCGGTGCTATCGGCGTGAGACTCCGTTACGAGCCGAAAAGCCCCGACGACTTCAAGCGTGAGTATCTAAATGCGAGATTGGCGACGAAAAAAGTAATGGCAGCAGCCTCGAATCTGGACGAGAGCAGTGAAGACCCCTTCTCTCTATGGCCAAAGTCGATGATTGAGTTTCTGTCCCGACGGCTCCGGTCGATGTTTGAGGTCAAGGCCTATCTACTGGATCCGGCAATGCTAGATAACCCAGAAGATGGATTCGCAAGTCCTCAGGCGTTGCCGACTGATAGCGAGCCGCTCGAAGGCGACCCCTTCAAGGGCCTGATACGTATTGACGAGATCAGCGCTCAGCGCGGACTTGGATTGGCCGCGTCCAGTAGTGCAGACCAAGAAGACGAGACCGTGCAGCTGGGGAAGAAGCTATCCAGTCAGCTTCGCAAGTATTACGCGCAACACCTCGACCCGTTTGACCAACCAGAAGCGAAAGACCTCCAAGCGCTGCAAGCCCTACATCAAGCAAGAGTTGCATTTGGCAAGCAACTTTCAGATTCATTTGAATCAGCGCTCAAAGAGCTGGAAACCGTTGGCTACCCAGGTTTGACAGATCCAAAGCTCAAGCTCGCGGCTGATCTTCGCCCCCTTGACGCCCTCAACCATGGTTCGGCCGTTCACTACGAGGTCCCTACACACCTCGCCGAAGTTGGTTTTTCCAATCGCTTGCCCGAAGACTCAAACGGACTTGGATATCAAAATCTGGTCTCAATGGTTTTTGCGTTGATGAGCTTTCGCGACAAATGGATGCGCGTTGGGAAAGCTTCAAAAAAAACATGGGCAGACGATGACAATATTCCGCCGCTACACTTGGTATTGGTAGAGGAGCCGGAGGCACATCTCCATGCTCAAGTGCAACAGGTCTTTATCGCACATGCTTACGCGGTGCTCAGAAAGCATGAAAGCCTAGGCAGCTTAGCCGGCTATCACACCCAGATGGTTGTTAGCACCCACTCAAGCCATCTTGCCCACGAAGCTGAATTCACATCCCTGCGCTACTTCCGGCGTATGCCGGTTAAAGCTATAAAAGGCTCTGTCCCCATCTCTCAGGTTGTCAATCTTTCAAGGATATTTGGCACCCAGGACGACACTACTCGCTTCGTGAAGCGCTATTTAAAAGCAACCCACTGCGACCTTTTCTTTGCTGATGGTGCGATCCTTGTCGAGGGGCCCGCTGAAAGGATAGTCGTCCCGCACATGGTGCGCTGCCGCGCGCCCTATGCATATCTCAGGCATTGCTACCTCACCTGGCTAGAAATCGGGGGCAGCCACGCCCATCGCTTACGCCCCCTTCTAACCAAACTTGGGCTCAATACACTAATCATTACAGACTTAGACGCAAAGGCTGATGATGGAACCAAAGCCGTTCCGGCTCGATCATCAGGACAATTTTCACGGAATCAGACGATAAAGACGTGGGCTCCTCAGGAAGAGTCTATTGATCTCTTACTAGACATGCCAGAGACATCCCTCTGTGAGACGCATGACAGTGGGTTCGGTTTCCGAGTCGCCTACCAGCAGCCGATCAAGATCGACTTTGGCGCAACCAAAAATGTAGAGGCCATTGCAAATACGTTCGAGGACGCGCTTGTTTACCAAAACATCGACTTCTTCAAGTCCTTGCAGGGTGGAGGTTTGGCGAAGCAAATCCGGCAGTCAATTGCTGATTCGAAAGACGTCACCGAGCTCTCTAGCAGCATCCAGAAGGCTCTGAAAAATGGCGACAAGGCAGAATTCTCAATGACCCTCTTAGAGCGGCTAACAAAACCCTTGAATTCTGTTGAGTCGGCGACAACATTGCCGGCATGACACGTCGCAACGAGATCCCTAGTGCGCTTTGGA
>NZ_MDSK01000008.1 GCF_002940205.1 Xanthomonas arboricola pv. guizotiae | reverse complement strand
CTGCATGGTCAATTGTTCGCCACTTCTGACATGTACTGGAAAATTCCGCTGGTTGCGCCTCGCGTCGCGGCTGGTATTTCAGCAGCCTGTTAAGCCATATTGCCGGGCGAAGTGAAGCCGATCAACAAACCGCTCTTTTTCAACCAGATTAATCAAAGAAACAAAAATCGACAATTTCTCAAACCCTCTCTCCATGAGCATCTTATGCAAAATCAGTCGTGACATGCGTCCATTTCCATCAGCGAAGGGATGGACATGCAAAAAGAAAAAGTTAAATATAACCATCAAGGCGACAATATCCTTTTCTTTTTTACACATATCCATCAACCAGACGATCTCTAACTTCACCTCATAGAGAGGAGCTATAAAACCTATACTTGAGCTTTTCCGCACTCCGACTTGAACAGGTTCTTTTCGAAAACTACTTTTATTTTCAAGGCACATCAAATTACGGTGCGCTTCCAAAATCGAAGCCGGCGACGACTCGTCTAGCCGACTAACATATGCGGCAAGACGGGCGATGACATCTTGATTGCAATCTAAATCTGAATGCCTTCTAAGTATATTTTTAAATAAAAAAATTCGGGAATCGCACAAGAATTCTTCTGAAATTGAAAACCTTTTTACAGCATCCATGCTTTTGAATAAGACAAGATCAAGATCGCCCTTCATCGATCTAGTGGGTTTAAATATCACTGGCATTGCAATAAGAGGTTCCATCTTCTTTAATGCTCGGTCAATCTGCGATTAGAACACACTAAGTCGCAAATAGAATGCGACAACCATCACGTTAATGAAATGCCGATCCTTTCACTTTACTAATTTCGATTTGAAGAAAATTACCGTGCTGCAAACCTATATCCAAAGATATCAGTAAGATTTTCCCTCTCCAACTCATATTTGCGTTGAAGCTAAAATTTCAAGGCCATATATCAGTGCCACACTTTTATGTCGAAAAAAAACGGCCGAGTGACGGCCGTTTTTTTAGCACATACCGACATCAAAATTGATAACGGAAGCCTAGCTGTAGTGCCCAGCGGGATATGCCCTTGTCGTCGTAGACAGTTGCAGCATCTGGCTCATTAAACCGGTAAACATACTTTTTGGTGGTCGGGTCGATACCACCGTACTCGGCCACACCCTTGAAGCCCGGGAACGCGTACTCGTCGACGCGGCCCCACTTCTTGTTGAGCAGGTTACCCACGTTCATGACGTCGACCCAGATCTGCGCCTTGTTGCCATCGAAGAAGCCCGGAAGCTCCTGCTCGATGTGCAGATCGAACTGGTTGACCCAAGAATTACGCACCGCGTTGCGACCCGCAACCTGGCCCTTATGTGTGGAAAGATACTGATCGTTGTTGACGTAGTTCCAGAACGCATTTTCTTCAGCGGCATTGCGGAAGAGCACATCGCCACGTGCTGCCGGGATGTACAACAGATCATTGAAGCGACCATCGCCGTTGGCGTCGTTGTCGAAAGTGTAGCTGTACGGACGGCCGCTACGACCTTGATACACCAGACCGAGCTTGGTCGCAAAATCGCCGAAGAAATTATGCTTCCACTGCAGGGTGCCCAGGAAGCTGTCCTTGATCTCGTAAGCCGAGGTCGCGTTGACCTCTTCGTTTGCCTGGAAAGTTGCAGTGTTGAGCAACTGCGAGCCCGATGTAGAACTGTTCAGGCCGCTGACTTCCTTCGCATTCGAGTACGTGTACGCGAGACTCCACGACCAGTCGCTATCGTTGAATGGCTTGTTCAAGCCGACAGTGAAACTCTGCGTGCCACCCTGGTCGGTGGAGCGCGCAATGATGGCGTCGTTAAAACTGGTGTTACGACCCGCACGGATGTCCGTGCCGCTGTTTACACATGATGACCCCACCGCCACACCGGTTTCGCGAAGACATGCGTTACCCAGCGAGTTCCAGTTTGCCGGATTAAGTCCGTTGGGATTCCAGTAGATCCTACGGCCATCTTGACCAACCTCAGTTGCGGCACCAAGATTGAGCTGCTGGTAATAGATCGCTTCCTTGACCTTGGTGACGACACCTTCCATCGACGCAATGATGCCGTACCAAGGCAACTCGGTATCGAACGCCAGATTGGCCTTCCACACTGCAGGCTGGCCGAGATCCTTGTCTACGAAATCGACCGACTGCGTGGCTCCCGATGTTCCGCGCGGCTGGTTGTTGATATTCGGCGTAAAGCGAATCCCGCTGTTGGACGCGTTAGGGAAGTTGTAATCGGTGTACGCCAAACCGGTGTTGGAATACGGGTTAGATAACCACACCGACGCGGCAGCACCCTGGAATAGACCAACACCGCCGCGCAACTGGGTAGGACGGTCTGCGTCGAAGGTGTAGTTGAAACCAAAGCGCGGCTGCCACAAGCCGTTGCCATCAATGGTTTCATCATTGCGACGACCAAATGCGTTAAAGGCAGCCTGGTTGAACTGCGGTGAGCTCTTCACCATCGGCTCGTCATAACGCAGACCGAAGTTTAGGGTCAGGTTGCTGTTGACGGCCCAGGAGTCCTGCAGGAACACGCCCACGTTACGCATGCCCCACTTCGCAGCGATATCGTCAATACCGGTCGGCGAATAAGAGTAGCGATAGGCATTCGGCAGATTCGCTTGATAATTCGCAACCGAATTGAACGTATAGTTACCGAAAACGCGCGGCCCAAACAGGTTGTAGATGTCGTTGTCTTCATAATCGAAGCCGAACTTGACCGTGTGGTCGTTCAAGAACAGCGTGCCGGCAAAGAATGCATTCCAGGTTTCGGTACGTAGCTCATTGGCCTGGGTATTGGCTTCGGTACCAAGGTTCAACGTGTTGTTACCGAAGCGCACGGCGATCGCTGGCAACTGCGATGCAGCAGTACGAACCGCCGAGTAATCGCGATAGGAGACTTTGGCTTCAGTCGAGAACGTTTCGGTCCAGTCGCTGAACAACTGACCGGTATAGGTCTCAAGCTCGAAGTCTCGAACGTAATGGTATGAGTTCAGTGCAAGCGAGGTGTTGCTGAAGCCATTAAGGTTAGCCGTGCTCTGCTCCGACTTGCCATAGCGAAACGAGCCGCGATGCTTATCACTAATATTCCAATCCAGCTTGAAACCCTTTTCCTCGGAATCAGAATCGAGCGCAGGTAAGGTTAGGGTGCCGGGATCGAAACCGTAGACGTTACGCGAAATATCGATGACCTGATCAATCTGTGCCTGCGTGATGCCAACCATGTTGCTCTCGCCAGACCCCGTCGGTCCAAAGCCACTATTACCGGTAAAAACGCCTTTGCCCTTGTACTTTTCGTAGTTGGCAAAGAAAAACAGCTTGTCCTTGACGATCGGGCCGCCCAGGGTCAGGCCGTAGGTCGATTCGCGGTCGAACAGCTGGGGACGGATGTCGTTCTGGTTCTTGCCCGACCAATCGTTCTCGCGGTAGGTGCCATAGACCGAACCATGGAATTCGTTGGTACCCGACTTGGTGACGGCATTGATCACGCCACCGGTGCCGCCACTGATCGTGACGTCGTAATTGGCAACGTCCACCGAGATTTCGTCGATGACATCCATCGAGAACGGCTGGCGCGGCGTCGGCAGGCTGTTGGATTCCAGGCCAAACGCGTCGTTGGTGCTGATGCCGTCAACACGGATCGCGTTGTAGCGCGGGTTCTGGCCGGCGATGGAGATTTCGTTGCGCGCCTTGTCGGTCTGCGCAACACGCGGATCCAGGCGTACGTAGTCCTGCAGGTTGCGGTTGATCGACGGCAGCGACTCGATTTCTTCGCGGGTCACGTTGGTGCCGGTGCCCATCTTGTTGGCGCTGAAGATCGCCGAGCCGTAATTGCCTGCGATCGCCTGCACGGTACCCAGCGTGGCCAGATCGCCGCCCAGGGCTGCATCGACCTGATTGACCTTGTCCAGATTCAGATACACGCCTTCACGGGTGGTATTGCCAGCACCGGACGCGTTAATCGTGATCGTGTACGGCCCACCCACACGTAGGCCGCGCGCGTTGTAGCGTCCGCTGGCATCGGTGGTGGCGCGGCTGACCGTGCCGGATTCGACGTGGGTGATCGTCACTTCGGCATTCGGCACCGGTTGGCCGGCGCTGCTGGTCACCAGGCCAGCGACGCCGGCAGAGGTGCTCTGGGCGAACACAGGGGCGGCGGCGAGTGCGGCAACAAGGCCAAGCGTCAGCTTGGACATGCGGAGACAGCGGGGGTGGGTCATTTCGGTAGCCTCGATACAGGTTGGGCAGTGACAAAAAGGCGCAGTCAGCCCAACCGTTCCCGGGGGTGGGCTGCCGATGATCTGGGGTCCCTTGCCGCGCGGCTGGTTGCTGCCGCAACGGTTAACAACAGATTAACACGCTAAGGCCTGATTGTGACGGCGACGTGACAAAGTTCGCGCAGTGCAACATGAACTTCGCATGTGAAGGCCTAAACGCCAGCTTGCGCAAAGTCGCGCGGCATTTGCGACCGGCGTCGCGCTATCGAGCTGGCTTGTCGCAAATCGGCAACGTTTGGCCTGAAAACGCAGCGCTGGCTATCGGAAGCCATCCCACGCTATGGCCGCCAGACACCGCCATCCGCTCACGCCACGGGTCAGCGACGCGGCTTCAAATTCCCGCCGGACATTCAACGACCCGTCCCCATGCACCCCGCCCGCCCATCGCCGACTGGACTCAGATCGACACCGGTAGCTTGAAATAAGTGCCAAGGCCGTCCAGAAACATCTGCACCGAAATGGCCACCAGCAACATGCCCATCAACCGCTCGATCGCGGTCAGTGCGCGATGACCGAGCAGTTTGTACAAGAGCGGGGCCGAGGCCAGGATGGTGGATGCACCGATCCAGGCGATCATCAGCGCCAGGCTCCAATCCCATAACCGGGTGGGCTCGTTGCTGCCCATCAGCATCACCGCGGCCATGCCGGACGGGCCGGCCACCAGCGGGATCGCCAGCGGCACGATGAAGGGCTCGCCGTCGGGGATCTCGCCCATCAGGCCTTCCGGGCGCGGAAAGATCATGCGGATGCCGATCAGGAACAGCACGATGCCGCCGGCGATCGCCACCGATTCCTGGCGCAGATGCATCAGCTCCAGCGCGTACTTGCCGCCCCACAGGAACGCCATCAGCACGAACAGGGCGATCAGCAACTCGCGCGCGAGCACGAAGCGCTGGCGCTTCGGCGGCAGCGGCTTGAGCACGCTGAGAAACACCGGGATGTTGCCCAGCGGGTCGAGGATCAGGAACAGCAGCAGTGCCGCCGAAAGAATGGTCATGCGGAAGGACTCCAGATCGCGCCGCGGTGCGCGCCACCTGCCGTGGACAACAAGGTGACGCAGGCGGCGGCATAGCGCGTGGGGTCCATCGCGTCGCTGTCCTCCTGATGGGTGAAGGCGCGCGCGCGCAAGGCGGTGCGCATCGGGCCGGGCTGCAGTCCGCTGATGCGGACCGGGCCGGCGGCGGTTTCGTGATGCAGGCTGGCGAGCAGGCCACGCTGTGCATGCTGGGCAGCGCCATAGGCACCCCAGTACGCCTGGCAAACGCGTGCAGGGTCATCGACGACGAAGACCACCGCCGCATCGCCTTGCTGCCGCAACAGCGGCAGGCAGGCCTGGGTCAACCAGGCGCGCGCGGTGAGGTTGATATGCAGGTTGCGTGCGAAGTCGGCAGGCGCCGCGAGTTCGGCCGGGGTCAAGCCGGCGAAATCGGCGGCGCAGTGCAGCAGGCCGTGCAGGCCACCGAGCTCGGACTGCAACCGCTGCGCCAGCGTGGCGTAGTCGTCCGGCGTGGCGCCGGCCAGATCCAGCGGGTACAGCAACGGCTCCTGGCCCAGCGTGGCAACTGCGTCATAGACCCGCTCCAGCGGGCGCAGCTTGCGGCCGAGCAACACCACGGTCGCGCCGGCGGATGCACACGCCTGCGCCGCAGCGCTGCCCAGCCCGCCGGCTGCACCGGTGATCAGCACCACGCGGCCGGCAAGCGCCGCCGCGTCGGGCCGGGCCTGCGCCAGACTCACGGCTGGTAGGCCTCGCTGACGATACGCTTGAGCTCGCCGGCTTCGAACAGTTCCAGCGTGATATCGCAACCGCCGATCAGCTCGCCGTGGATGAACAGCTGCGGGAAGGTCGGCCAGTTGGAATAGCGCGGCAGATTGGCGCGCACTTCGGGTTCTTCCAGCACGTTGACCGTGCGCAACTGATCGGCGCCGGCAGCCACCAGGGCCTGCACGGCGCGGCTAGAAAAACCGCACATCGGGAATTGCGGGGTGCCTTTCATGAACAGCACGATCGGGTGTTGTTCGACTTCGGCCTGGATCCGTTCCATCACCGGCATTGGACTCTCCTGACTGGGAGCGGCAGGCCCGACCGCCGGGTCGGATAGACTTCCGCAAAGGCGCGCATTGTAAGCCTTCAGCGCGACCTATCGCCGCACTCCCTTCGCTGCCCTTGCCATCATGCCGATCGAACACCTTGCACTGCCCTACTCCCGCGTCGCCCTGGAGCCGCATCTGTCTGCCGCCACCCTGGAGGCGCACCACGGCGTCTGTCACCGCAGCGAGGTCGATCGGCTCAATGCGCGCATCGAAGGCAGCGAGTTCGCCGAGCTGACGCTGGAAGACATCATCGCGCAGGCGCAAGGCACGCTGTTCCATCTGGCTGCGCAGGTGTGGAACCACAATTTCTATTGGCAGTGTCTGCGCCCACGCGGCGGCGGCGAGCCGCTGGGCCGGCTGGCCGACCGTATCGCCAAATCGTTCGGCGACTTCGTGCATTTCAGGCAGGAATTCAACCGCGTCGCCCTGGGCAGCTTCGGTTCGGGCTGGGTGTGGCTGGTGCAGCGCCCGGATGGCGCACTGGCGGTCGTCGCCACGCCGAATGCGTCCACGCCGCTCACCGGGCCGGACACCCCGCTGCTCGCCTGCGACCTGTGGGAGCACGCCTATTACCTGGATTACCGCCAGGACCGCGCGCAATACCTGGAGGCGTTCTGGAAGCTGATCAACTGGGAGTTCGTGGCCAGCCGGTTGGGCTAGCGCTTGCGCCGTTGCAACAGGTCGACGATCAGGCGACCTGTTGCAACGGCGCCTGGCGGCACCGCGCACTGCCGTGCATCTTCGCCACGGACCTGCGCATCGGCGAGGCCAGCAGTACCACCGATGGCTCTGCGAATCACCCTTCGTTCAAGCGCGCGAGCACCGGTCCGACCTGCACATCACGCTGCAGCGCGGCGCCTGCTTCGCTCAGGGCCCGAGCAAGCAGCTGCGGCGTCTCGGCGCGCAGCGTGGCATGGCCGACCTTGCGACCCTCGCGCGACTGCTTGCCGTAGTCGTGCCAATGCCCACCGGGCACCGCCAAAAATGCAGCCGCGTCCGGCATCGCGCCCAGCCAGTTGAGCATGCAGGCATGCCCGCGCATCGCGGTGCTGCCGAGCGGCAGACCGAGCACGGCGCGCACATGATTTTCGAACTGCGAGGTCTCGGCGCCTTCGATGGTCCAATGCCCGGAGTTGTGCACGCGCGGCGCCATCTCGTTGGCGAGCAACTGGCCATCGCGCACGAACAGTTCCAGCGCGAACACGCCGACGTAGTCCAGGCGCTCGGCGACCGCACGCGCATGCGCCTCCGCTGCAGCCTGCAACCCGGCATCCACTCGCGCCGGCGCAAGACTGGCCGAGAGCACGCCATCCACGTGCCAGTTCTCGGTCAGCGGCCAGGCGCGGAATTCGCCATCGCGCCCACGCACCGCCACCACGCTGACCTCGCGCTCGAACGGCACGAAGGCTTCCACGATCAACCCGACCTTCGCCGCCTGCGCGCCGAGCGCGTCCCATGCGGCATCGGCATCGGCCAGCGTCCTGATGCGGAACTGGCCCTTGCCGTCGTAGCCGAAGCGGCGCGTCTTGAGCACGCACGGCGTGCCGATCCGGGCCAACGCGGCATCGAGCCCTGCACGGTCGTCGATGGCGGCGAATTCGGGCACCGCAATGCCGAGCGCGCGGAACAGGGTTTTTTCGCTGAGCCGGTCCTGCGCCACCGCCAATGCGGCAGCGCTGGGAAACACCGGCACCTGCGCAGCCAACTGCTGCGCGCCGGCGGCCGGCACGTTTTCGAAATCGAAGGTGATCACATCCACGTGCGCGGCGAATGCGGCAAGCGCGGCAGTGTCGTCGAAGGCGCCTGCCTGCAGCGGCGCCACCTGCCCTGCGCAGGCATCGGTGGCCGGGTCGAACACCGCAAACCGCAAGCCCAGCGGCGCACCGGCCAACACCAGCATGCGGGCCAACTGGCCGCCGCCCAGAATGCCGACCGTGGTCATTGGCGCGGGTCGTCGCTGGCCATGACATCGTCGGTCTGCCTGGCGCGGAACTGCGCCAGTGCCTGGCCGATCTGCGCCTGCTCCGGCGCCAGCATCGCAGCGGCGAACAGGGCCGCATTGGCCGCGCCGGCAGTGCCGATCGCAAACGTCGCCACCGGAATCCCGGCCGGCATCTGCACGATCGACAGCAGCGAATCCATGCCGTTGAGCGCCTTGGACTGTACCGGCACGCCGAGCACCGGCACCGCCGTCTTGGCCGCCAGCATCCCCGGCAGATGCGCCGCACCACCGGCGCCGGCAATGATCGCGCGCAGGCCGCGTTCGCCAGCCTGTTCGGCGTAGGCAAACAATACGTCCGGCGTACGATGCGCCGAGACCACCTTGACTTCGTACGGCACGCCCAGCGCGTCGAGCTTCTGAGCTGCGTGTTGCATGGTTTCCCAATCGGAACGGGAACCCATCACGATGCCGACCAGCGGCGCGGAGTGGTTGGAGGTCATGGCCCTGCCCTGCGGTAAAGACGTATTCTAGCCAATCTCCACGCAAGACAAGACTTCGATGGATCGCAAACTGCTCGACCTGCTGTGCTCGCCCGACACCCGCCAGCCGCTTTCGCTGCTCGACGGCAAGGGCCTGGAGGCACTCAACACCGCCATCGCCGGCGGAACCCTGCAACGTGCCGACGGCACCACGCAGACGCAGCCGCTGCGCGAGGCGCTGATCACGCGCGACCGCAAGCAGATCTTCCGCGTCGACGATGGCATCCCGGTGCTGCTGGCCGAAGAAGCCATCGGCACCGCGCAGATCGCCGACTTCCCCGAAAAGTGACTCCTTCCGTTCGCACCACCGTGCCGGAGGCTCCGCCGGCCGCGCTGGTGGACGCCGATGTGGCACGCGCGCTGGCCGAGGACATCGGCAGCGGCGATGTGACCGCGGCGCTATTGCCCAATCAGGCCGACAGCGCGTACCTGCTGTGCAAGCAGGACGCCGTGATCGCCGGGCGGCCGTGGTTCGACGCCACGCACCGCGCGCTCGATCCGCAGGTGCGGATCGACTGGCAGGTGCACGAAGGCCAGCACGTCACCGCCGGCACGGTGCTGGCGCTGCTGCAGGGCCGCAGCCGCAGCCTGGTCAGCGCCGAGCGCACCTCGCTCAACTTCATGCAGACGCTGTCGGCCACCGCGACCGCCACCGCTGCCTACGTGGCTGCGGTGGCCGGCACCGGCACGCGCATCCTGGATACGCGCAAGACGCTGCCGGGCCTGCGCGCCGCGCAGAAATACGCGGTGCGCTGCGGCGGTGGCGACAATCACCGCATCGGCCTGTTCGATACCGTGATGCTCAAGGAAAACCATCTCCGCGCCGCCGACTCGCTGAGCGCCGCCGTGCATGCCGCTCGTGCGCAGCAACCGCAGTTGCCGCTGGTGGTCGAGGTGGAAACGCTGGAGCAGCTGCGCGAGGCCTTGCAGGTCGGCTGCACGCGCATCCTGATCGACGATTTCGACCCGGCGATGCGCCGCGACGCGGTGCGCATCGTTGCCGCCCTGCCGCGCGAACAACGCATTCCGCTGGAAGTCTCCGGCAGCGTGGATCTGGCCGGCATTGCCGCCATTGCGGCCGATGGGGTGGATTGCATCTCCATCGGCGGGCTCACCAAGCATGTGCACGCGGTCGATCTGTCGCTCAAACTCGGCCCGCCGCCGCACTGATTTCACGTGTGCCCGCAGCCGGCTCTGTCAGCCTGCTGCGATTGTTCTGTGCAGGATCTGCGATGACTGTAAAACCTTGGCCGTGGCTCTGTCTGGTGTTGGCCGCATGGGGCGGCGCCGCGGCCGCCGCGGAAGTCTGCGATGTGCCACCACGCTTCGGCACCAGCCCTGCAGCAATCGCCATCGTGCGTGCCGCCTGCAACGAGCATCGCCTGTGGCAACGCCCGTTTATCGATGCCAAGGGCCGTCTGGCCAGCCTTGGCGTGACTGAGGCCGAATCGGGCTATCTGGCCGACCACGGCATGGTCGCCTGGCAGCGCGTGGCCGGCTACTGGCGCGACAGCGGCACGCTGGCATCGATGGGCGGCCGCCCCGGCGCATCGAGTTGCGCTGCACTGGATGGCACGCGCTACACCGCCAGCGATTGCCGCGCGTTCCTGATCGACAACCCGTGGTCCGCTGCCTTCATTTCCTGGGTGATGACGCAGGCCGGCTTGAGCGGCTTTCATCGTTCTGCACGCCATCTGGACTACATCCGCAGCGCCTACAACGATGGCGCCAGCGGCCCGTACCGGTTCACCGACCCGGCGGTGGAGAAACCCGCTCCCGGCGATCTGCTGTGCCTGTTGCGCGGGCGTAGTGCTGCGCTCGGCTACGCCGGCCTCAAGGCCGGGCTTGGCGGCAGCGCGCCGATGCCGTGGCAATCGCATTGCGACGTGGTGATCGCCGCCAGCGTCGGTGGCGATCGCACCGTGTATCTGATCGGCGGCAATGTGTTCAATACGGTGATGATGCGCAAGATGCCGCTGGACCGCGCCGGCCGCATGGTATTACCGACGCCGCAGTCCGACGCCAGCCAGGACCAGAGCGAAGATGGCCTGGGCATCGCCAGCGAGTGCACGCCGGCGCACGAAGAACTCTGCGACTTCAATCGACGCGACTGGGCGGCCCTGTTGAAACTGCGCCCGGATGCGGCGATGAGCGCACCGCTGCCGGCCGAGCCGCTGCCTCCGCCGACCACCTTGCCCACGGACCAGACGATGCCGCCGGGTTTCCCGCGCGTGGTGCCGCCGCGTCCGCAAACGCAGCCCGCGCCAACCCAGCAGCCTGGGTGAGCAAGGCTCAAAGCCTCTCTCCCGCCGGGAGAGGGGTTGGGGTGAGGGGACGGGAGCGAAGCCCTGCCCAAGGTTCGACCATACGAGGCTTCGCGCGTGCCCTCATCCGCCCCTGCGGGGCACCTTCTCCCGCAGGAGAAGGGATCAAGCCCCTCTCTCCCGCAGGAGAAGGAATCAAGGCCCCTGGTGAGGGGACGGGAGCGAAGCCTTGCCCAAGGTTCGAGCATACGAGGCTTCGCCCGTGCCCTCATCCGCCCCTGCGGGGTACCTTCTCCCGCAGGAGAAGGAATCAAGGCCCCTCTCCCGCCGGGAGAGGGGCTGGGCTGAGGGGACGGGAGCGAAACCCTGGCCAAGGTTCGACCATACGAGGCTTCGCACGCACCCTCATCCGCCCCTGCGGGGCAGCTTCTTCCGCAGGAGGAGGATCAAGTCAGGCGCCCTTGCCGAACACCCAACAAAAAAGCGGGCCGAAGCCCGCTTTTTCGTGACGCATCAACCAGCGGCGATTACTCGGCCGACGGCGGAACACCCTCGCCTTCTTCCACTGCCTTGATCGACAGACGGATACGGCCCTGCTTGTCCACTTCCAGCACCTTGACGCGGACCAGATCGCCTTCCTTCAGCTTGTCGCCGACCTTTTCCACGCGCTCGCTGGAGATCTGCGAGACGTGCACCAGGCCGTCCTTGCCCGGCAGGATGGTGACGAACGCACCGAAGTCCATGATCTTGGCGACCTTGCCTTCGTAGATGCGGCCCGGCTCCACGTCCGAGGTGATCTGCTCGATGCGCGACTTCGCAGCTTGCGCGGCAATCGCATTGACCGAGGCGATGATGATCGTGCCGTCGTCCTGGATGTCGATCTGCGTACCGGTTTCCTTGGTGATGGCCTGGATGGTCGAGCCGCCCTTGCCGATCACTTCGCGGATCTTGTCCGGGTGGATCTTGATCGTCAGCAGACGCGGCGCGTAGTCGCTCAGTTCCTGACGCGGGGTGGTCAGCGCATGCGCCATCTCGCCGAGGATGTGCAGACGGCCGGCCTTGGCCTGCTGCAATGCCTGCTTCATGATCTCTTCGGTGATGCCTTCGATCTTGATGTCCATCTGCAGTGCGGACACGCCTTCGGCAGTACCGGCCACCTTGAAGTCCATGTCGCCGAGGTGATCTTCGTCACCCAGGATGTCCGACAGCACCACGAAGTCGTTGCCTTCCTTGACCAGGCCCATCGCGATACCCGCGACCGGCGCCTTGATCGGCACACCGGCGTCCATCAGCGCCAGCGAGCTGCCGCAGACCGATGCCATCGACGACGAACCGTTGGACTCGGTGATTTCCGAGACCACGCGGATGGTGTACGGGAATTCTTCCAGGCTCGGCATCACCGCCAGCACGCCGCGCTTGGCCAGACGACCGTGGCCGATCTCGCGACGCTTCGGCGCGCCGAAACGACCGCACTCGCCCACCGAGTACGGAGGGAAGTTGTAATGGAACAGGAAGTTCTCTTTGTACTCGCCCGAAACGGCGTCGATGACCTGACCGTCGCGTGCAGTGCCGAGCGTGGTGATCACGATCGCCTGGGTCTCGCCGCGGGTGAACAGCGCCGAGCCGTGGGTACGCGGCAGCACGCCGGCCTTGGCGCTGATCGGACGCACGGTATCCAGGGCACGGCCGTCGATACGCACCTTGGTGCTCAGCACCGAGCCGCGCATGGTCTGGTATTCCAGCTCGCCGAATTCCTTGGACAGGTCACCGGCAGCCCAGCCTTCGATCGTGGCGCGCGGTGCCAGCGCACCCAGCACGTCCTTCTTGATCGCCGAAATCGCGTCGCGGCGCTGCAGCTTGTCGCGCACCTGGAACGCCGACGCGAGCTGGTCGCCCACCGCTTCCTTCAGTGCGGCGATCATGCCGTCGTTCTTGGCCGGAGCCACCCAGTCGGACGGCTTGGTGCCGGCTTCGACGGTCAGCTCGTTGATGATGTTGATGACCTTCTGCATCTCGCGATGGCCGAACGTCACTGCGCCCAGCATCACTTCTTCCGAGAGCAACTCGGCTTCGGACTCGACCATCAACACCGCATTGGCGGTACCGGCCACGACCAGCTCCAGCTGCGAATCCTTCAGCTCGGTCACGGTCGGGTTGAGGATGTATTCGCCATTCTTGTAACCGACCTTCGCCGCAGCGATCGGGCCATTGAACGGGGTGCCGGCCAGCGACAGCGCGGCCGATGCGCCGATCAGCGCGGCGATATCGCCGTCGATGTCCGGGTTCATCGACATCACGGTGGCGATGATCTGCACTTCGTTCTTGTAGTCCTCCGGGAACAGCGGACGGATCGGGCGATCGATCAGGCGCGAGATCAACGTTTCCTTCTCGGTCGCACGTCCTTCGCGCTTGAAGAAGCCGCCCGGGATGCGGCCGCCGGCGTAGAACTTCTCCTGATAATCGACCGTCAGAGGAAAAAAGTCCTGCCCTTCGCGCGCGCTCTTGGCGGCGACGGCGGTGACCAGCAGTACGGTGTCGTCGAACTTGACGATGACGGCGCCGCCTGCCTGGCGAGCGATTTCGCCCGTCTCCAGGGTGACGGTGTGCTTGCCGTACTGGAAGGTTTTGGTGATTTTTGCCACGGAGGTTTTTTCCCTTAGGTGTTGCTGTCTTCGTTGGACCGTCGTCGACCCATGCCGAGAACGGGCGGCCGGGAGGCTCCGGCCCATGAACTGCATGCTGCAGATAACGTGATGCGAATGACCAAAACAAAGCCGCGGCGCATCGCTGCGCCGCGGCGGTGTGACTCGATTAGCGGCGCAGGCCGAGCTTCTCGATCAAGGACTTGTAACGCTCGTTGTCCTTCTTCTTCAGGTAGTCGAGCAGGCTGCGGCGACGGTTGACCATCTGCAGCAGGCCACGACGGCTGTGGTGATCCTTCTTGTGGGTCTTGAAGTGGCCGGTCAGCAGCTCGATGCGCGCGGTCAGCAGGGCGACCTGCACTTCCGGCGAACCGGTGTCCTGGGCGCTGCGCTTGTTGTCTTCAATAACTTTCTGGGTGTCGACGGACATGATGTTTACTCGATAGATGCGTGGTCGACAGGAACGTGCATGACGCACCGCCGGACTCGCCGTTTGCTTGGGATGAGCGCGCTTGGCGCTGAGGTGCCCCGATCAGGGCCGCGAAATTGTACCGTCGCACGGCCCAGGGAACAAGTTGACTAAACCTTAACAAGCTACCGCTTGGTTCAGTCCATTGAACAATCGCTGCGGCGACAAACGCCCCTCCGCGTCCACCAGGCCTAGCCCTGAGGGAATTCCGTCGGGTCCGAACACGGCCACCTGGCCGGTCGGAAATGCGGCATCGCGTAGGCGCTGGCCCATGCGAAAACGCGCCGCATGCGCCGCATCAAGCACGATCCGCGCAAAATCGGCCAGTCCGGCCTCGATCGGCAGCAACAGCGCCTGCGCGTCGGTGCCCGCTTCCAGGGCTGCCGACAGCGCTTCCAGCGTGATCATCTGCGGCACGCGAAACGGCTCCACCCAGAGCCGGCGCAGCGAGACGATATGCGCACCGCAGCCGAGCACCTCGCCCAGATCGCGCGCCAGGCTGCGGATATAGGTGCCCGAGCCGCAGGTCACCCGCAACTGCAGCCGCGGCGCGGCGTAACCGAGCACATCGATCGCATGCACCTCGACCTCGCGCACCGGCGCCTCGATCACCTCGCCACGGCGCGCCTTGGCGTACAGCGGCTCGCCGCCCTGCTTGAGCGCGGAATAGATCGGCGCCTGTTGCCGGATGCGCCCGATAAAGGGCGTCAGCGCTGCACGCAGCGCGTCTTCGCCCAGTGCCGGCACCGCACGCTCGCGCAACACCTGGCCATCGGCATCGTCGGTATCGGTGGTGACACCCAGCACGATCTCGGCGTCGTAGGCCTTGGCCGAACCGAGCAGCAGGCCGGCAATCTTGGTGGCCTCGCCCAGACACAGCGGCAGCAAGCCGGTGGCCAGCGGATCCAGGCTGCCGGTGTGGCCGCCCTTTTCGGCACGCAACAAACGGCGCGCGGACTGCAAGGCCGTGTTGGAGCTGACTCCCGCCGGCTTGTCGAGCAACAGGATGCCGTGCAACGGGCGATAGACGATACGGGGTTTCAACAGATCGGTGCTCGAATCGGGCACTGTGCGCGCCCGTTGAAATCAGGGCCGCTGATCGACAGGCGGCCGGCCGGCAGCGCTCAGCGCTGCTCGGCGTCCTCGTCGCTGGACGCGGCCTCGGGACCGACATCGTCCAGGTCACGCAGCAGGTTGTCGATACGCTCGCCGCGGTCGACCGAATCGTCGTAATGGAAATGCAGCTCGGGCACGTGGCGCAGCTTCATCGCGCGTGCCAGTTGCGTGCGCAACTGACCGGCGATTTCCTTGAGCCCCTTGACCGCTTCGGCCGAACGTTCCTGCTGCAGTGCGGTGACGAACACCTTGGCATGCGCCAGGTCGCGGCTGATTTCGACGTCGGACACGCTGACCGACGGCAGGCCGTGGTCGCGCACGGCCGCGTGCACGATCGTGCCGAGGTCGCGACGCACCTGCGCCGACACGCGGTCGGTGCGATGGAATGATTTGGTTGGCATGGTCGTGGACCTGGTTGATTCGGAGGGCCAGTTGGCACCGAAGCCAAAAACGGACGCGGGCGGCCATGCCGCCCTCGCCTTGCAGAACTCGCGTTGCAACTCCGCCTGGCGAAGTCCGGGGCCCCTCAGCCGTTACAGCGCGGGGGCCCCGTCAGCCGTTACAGCGTACGGGCGACTTCGATACGCTCGAAGCACTCGATCTGATCGCCGGCCTTGACGTCGTTGTAGGCCTTCACGCCGATACCGCACTCGGTCCCGTTGCGCACTTCCTCGACGTTTTCCTTGAAGCGACGCAGCGATTCCAGTTCGCCCTCGAACACCACGACGCTGTCGCGGAGCACGCGGATCGGCTTGCTGCGCTTCACCACGCCTTCGATGACCATGCAGCCCGCAACCGCGCCGAACTTGGAGCTGCGGAATACGTCGCGGACCTGCGCGATACCGATGATCTCTTCGCGGATTTCCACGCCGAGCAGACCGGACGCCACCTGCTTCACCTGGTCGATCACGTCATAGATGATCGAGAAATAACGCAGATCGATACCGTTGGACTCGACGATCTTGCGCGCCGATGCGTCCGCGCGCACGTTGAAGCCGATGATCGTGGCCTTGGAGGCGGCTGCCGAATTCGCATCGGATTCGGTGATGCCGCCCACGCCGGAGTGGATCACGTTGATGCGGATGTCGTCGTTGGACAACGCCACCAGCGACTGCTTGAGCGCTTCCACCGAGCCCTGCACATCGGCCTTGATCACCAGGTTCAGCACCTGCTGGCCTTCGCCCTTGCCCATCTGGGCCAGGATGTCTTCCATGCGGTTGCTGGCCGAGGCCACCAGACGCGACTCGCGACGCCTGGTTTCGCGCTGCTGCGCCACGTCCTTGGCCAGACGCTCGTCGTCGACGACCACGAAGTCGTCGCCGGCTTCCGGCACGCCGGACAGGCCGAGCACCTGCACCGGGATCGACGGGCCGGCCGAGGCCGGCTGGTGGCCGGTCTCGTCGAACAGCGCACGCACACGCCCGTACTGGATGCCGCACACCAGGTAATCGCCACGCTTCAGCGCGCCCTGCTGCACCAGCACCGTGGCCACCGGGCCGCGACCCTTGTCCAGCGAGGATTCGATCACGGTACCGCTGGCGCGGCCCTCGGCCACTGCCTTGAGCTCGAGCACCTCGGCCTGCAGCGAGATCGCGTCCAGCAGCGTGTCCACACCGGTACCGAGCTTGGCCGACACTTCGATGAACTGGGTATCGCCGCCGAACTCTTCGGCCACCACGTTTTCGGCCAGCAGCTCGTTCTTGACCCGCAGCGGATCCGCACCGGCCTTGTCGATCTTGTTCACCGCCACGATCAACGGAACGCCCGCCGCCTTGGCATGCGCCACCGCTTCCTTGGTCTGCGGCATCACGCCGTCATCGGCCGCAACCACCAGCACCACGATGTCGGTGATCTTGGCGCCGCGGGCACGCATCGAGGTAAACGCGGCATGGCCGGGCGTATCCAGGAAGCTGATGACGCCACGGCCGGTTTCGACGTGGTACGCACCGATGTGCTGGGTGATGCCACCGGCCTCGCCCGAGGCGATCTTGGTGCGACGGATGTAATCCAGCAGCGAGGTCTTGCCGTGATCGACGTGACCCATGATGGTCACCACCGGCGGACGCGGCGTGGCATCGCCCTGCGCGTCCTCGGCATGCGCCAGCAGCGCGTCCTCGAAGTCGGCATTGTCGGCACGCACCGCCTTGTGGCCGAGTTCTTCGGTCACCAGCGCGGCGGTGTCATGGTCGATGCTCTGGGTGATGGTCGCCATGACGCCCATCTTGAACAGCGCCTTGACCACGTCGCCGCCCTTGAGCGCGAGCTTCTGCGCCAGGTCGGCCACGGTGATGGTCTCGCCGATCGCCACTTCGCGCACCACCGGTGCGGTGGGACGCTCGAACCCGTGCGGACCACTGTTGCCCTGGTTGCCGCCACGGCCGTTGTCGTTGCCGCGGCGCGAGGACGACGAACCCGGACGACCGGTCGGCTTGCCGCGCACGTTGGAGCGGCGCGCACGATCGGCCGCGGACAGATGCAACTGCCCGGCGAAGCGCTTGGTCGCGTCGTCGTCCTCGACCCCGGCCACCATGACGTGCGAACCGCGCGTCTTGTGCTTGGCCGCATTGGAGCGGTCGTCCGGACGCGCCGGCGTGGCCGGACGCGATGCCGGCGATGCGCCAGCCGGGCGGGCCGGACGCGGCGCAGACGGCGACGAGGACGGGCGCGCGGCAGGCGGTGCGGGGGCGGCAGCCACCGGCGCCGGCGCACTGGCAGCCGCAGCGGCTTCCTCGGCAGCCTTGCGCTCGGCTTCTGCACGGTCTTTGGCGGCCTGCTCTTCTTCACGCTTGCGCTGGATCGCTTCGTCGCGCAGGCGGTCGCTTTCGGCCAGCGCCTGCTGCTCGTCGAGATTGCGCTGACGCGAGGCGGCAAGCTTGGCCAGGATGTCGGCGCGCTCCTCGTCCGGCGTCATCGGCGCGGCACGGCCGCCACCTTCGTTCTCGGACTTCACATAGGTGCGCTTCTGCCGCACCTCCACGTTGACCGTGGTCTTGGTGCGGCCGGCGCTGACCGTGACTTCCTGCAGCTTGCGCCGGTTGAGCGTGATCTTCTTGGCTGCTTCGCTCGCCGCTTCGGCGGGCGTCTCGGCCTTGCCATGCGTGCGACGCAGGAAGCCAAGCAGTTTCATCTTCTCGGTGCTGGTCACGACCTGATCGGGACCGCTGAACTTCATTCCGGCCTCGGCCAGTTGAACCAGCAGTCTATCGACCGGCGTATTGACCAGTTCGGCAAGCTTGCGGATGGTGGTTTGCTGCGACATTCGGATCCTATGATCTGGTTGGCGCCCCCTCGCCCAGAGCAAGGGAAACGCTGATTCTAAGCCCTGATGGGGTCAGGGCGCGGTTCATTGCCGGCTCATTCGCCGCGCTCCAAACGGGCGATCTCCTCGGCGCGGGCCGCCAGGATCAGCGCCGCGGCGCGCTCCTGGGTCAGACCCTCGATGCCGAAGTCGACGATCTCGTCCGCTGCCAGGTCGGACAAGTCCTCGCTGGTGCGCACGCCATGCTCGGCCAGGGCAAAGGCCGTTTCCTCGTCCATCCCCTCCAGCGCCAGCAGGTCCTCGGTGGGCTGAGTTCCTTCCAGGCCTTCTTCTTCTGCCAACGCGGCGTTGAGCAACGCATCGCGGGCACGGGCGCGCAACTCTTCGACGATGTCTTCGTCGAAGCCTTCCACCGCCAGCAACTCGCCGACCGGCACATAGGCGATTTCTTCGACCGTGTTGAAGCCTTCGGTCACCAGGATCGCTGCGATTTCCTCGTCCACTTCCAGGCGATCCATGAACAACTGGCGCGCGGAGGTCTGCTCGGCTTCGGACTTGGCGGCCACCTGGTCGGCGGTCATCACGTTGAGCTGCCAGCCGGTCAGGCGGCTGGCCAGACGCACGTTCTGGCCGCCCTTGCCGATCGCCTGGGCCAGGCGGTCTTCCGCCACGGCCAGATCCATCGAGTGCTTGTCTTCATCGACGATGATCGACTGCACTTCGGCCGGCGCCATCGCATTGATGACGAAGTTGGCCGGGTTCTCGTTCCACAGCACGATGTCCACGCGCTCGCCATTGAGCTCGTTGGACACCGCCTGCACACGCGAACCACGCATGCCGATGCACGCGCCGATCGGATCGGTGCGGGTGTCGTGCGCGATCACCGCGATCTTGGCGCGGTCGCCCGGATCGCGTGCGCAGGCCTTGATCTCGACCAGGCCCTGGCCCACTTCCGGCACTTCCAGCTTGAACAGCTCGATCATGAATTCCGGCGCGGCGCGGCTGATGAACAGCTGCGGGCCACGTGGCTCGGAACGCACTTCGGCCAGATAGCCGCGCACGCGGTCGCCCGGGCGCAGCACATCGCGCGGAATGCCCTTGTCCTTGGGAATGAAGGCTTCGGCATTGCCGCCCAGGTCGACGAAGATGTTGCCGCGCTCGGCGCGCTTGACCACACCGGTGATCAACTCGCCGACACGGTCCTTCCAGGCATCGACCACCTGCTGACGCTCGGCCTCGCGCACACGCTGCACGATCACCTGCTTGGCAGCCTGCGCCGCGATACGGCCGAAGTCCGGGTTCTCGATCTGTTCTTCGATGTAGTCGCCCACCTCGACGCCGTCGGCTTCGTCGACGGCATCCATCAGACGCATCTGGCGATCCGGGGATTCCATCACCACGTCGTCGGCAACCACTTCCCAACGACGGTAGGTTTCATAGGTACCGTCCTTGTGATCGATGGTGACGCGTGCCAGCACGTCCTGGTCGGGATAGCGCTTCTTCGCTGCGGAAGCCAGCGCGGCCTCGATCGCATCGAAGATCACTTCGCGCGGCACGCCCTTCTCGTTGGCCACCGCATCCACTACCAGCAAAAGTTCCTTGCTCATTTCGTCACTCCGCGCGCGGCTTGCCAGCCGCCGACTCGTTGGATGGTTTCTTCTTCTCGTGCCCGGGTTTTTTCGGGCCGGGCTTGTTCGGTTTTTGCGGGGCCAGGCCCAGAGCGACCCAATCCGGCAGGATGCGTGCCTTGTCGATGTTGTCGAAGCCGACCTGCACATCCTTGCCGTCGACGGCGAACACCACCGCGTCCGCCGCGGCCTCGATCCGCACGATCTGGCCCTGGAAGCGGCGCCGGCCATCCTGCGCCAGCTTCAGCACGATCTTGGCGGACTCGCCAACGTGACGGCCGAACTGCTCCAGCGTGAACAACGGACGGTCCACACCCGGCGAGGACACTTCGAGCGTGTAGTTGCCGGTGATGGGGTCTTCGACGTCGAGCTGGGCCGAGACTTCGCGGCTCACGCGCTCGCAGTCGTCGACGTTGATCACACGCTCGGGCTGTTCGGCCAGCGGCACATCAATGTACAGGCGCAACGTGGCGCCACCTGGAGCGGGAAGATATTCCACACCCAGCAGCTCCAAGCCCAGGGACTCAACCGTTGGACTCAGCAGATTCGCGATTTCGGTCGCTTTTTCGCTCACAGACTGCCCTGATCAGATGATTGCCAGTAGACCCCCCGGCAACCGGCAGCAAACTTTCCGGTTCCGGAAAAAACAAGGGGCCCGATGGGCCCCTTGCGTGAAAAAAGCCCGACCTCTCAGGGCCGGCGCAAAGACGGGAACATGCGTCTTTGCGATCCAAGAAGCTGAAGGACTGCCCTAAGGCATCGCATTAAAGCAGTACTTCAAAACTTGGTAGCGGGGGCAGGATTTGAACCTGCGACCTTCGGGTTATGAGCCCGACGAGCTGCCAGACTGCTCCACCCCGCAGCAGAAGCGGAATTATGAAGAACTTGAGCGGCAATTGCAAGCCCTAGTTTTTCATCGATTGAAAACCCTGGGGGCCTCCAACGTCGCGGCAAATGATAACCGCATTGCAACAAAAACGAAACAGCAATCACGGCTTTATTTCAGTCCTCTATCGACGGCGCGTGTGGCGCACGCGCCGCGAAGTCATGCAAGGACGCGTGACTCAGGCGATGCCTGCAAAAGCACGCTGGCACCACACCATGATCGGGCTCCAGGCCAGGCCCAGCGCAAGCAACGCAAGCGCGTTGACGCCCAGCACGGTACCCAGTACACGGTCGTTGTTGGCCGGCAACGGCTCGCCCACCGGCTCATCGAAGTACATGACCTTGATGACGCGCAGATAGTAGAACGCGCCGATCACCGCGCAGAGCACGCCGACCAGGGCCAGCCACAGCATGTCGCCATTCACCGCAGCGCCGAGCACTGCCAGCTTGGTCCAGAAACCCAGGAACGGGGGGATGCCCGCAAGCGAGGCCATGATGCACAGCACCAGGCCGGCCATCCACGGATTACGCGCATTGAGCCCCTTGAAGTCGTCGATGTTCTCGGCTTCGAAGCCGTTGCGCGACAACGCGATGATCGCACCGAACGCCGCGGTCGACATGATGGTATAGCTCACCGCATAGAACATCGCCGCGGCATAGCCTTCCTCGCCACCGCCGGCCACGCCCATCAACAGGAAGCCGATGTGCGAGACGGTCGAGTACGCCAGCATGCGCTTGAGATTGCTCTGCGCGATCGCCATCAGGTTGCCGATCACCAGCGACACCGCCGACAGGCCACCGATCAACAGATGCCACTGCGGCGACAGCGGCCCCATGCCGACCTCGAGCAGGCGGTACGCCATACCGAAGGCGGCAAGCTTGGGCGCAGAGCTGATGAACAAGGCGATCGGCGCAGGCGCGCCCTGGTACACGTCAGGCAACCACATGTGGAACGGGGCGGCACCCAGCTTGAAGGCCACGCCGGCGATCATGAAGATGGTGCCGGTCAGCAGCAGCGTGCGCTCGTTGGAGCCTGCGATCGCGTCGTGGATGCCGCTCAGGCTCAGCGTACCGGTGGCGCCGTAGACCAGCGACATGCCGTACAGCAGCAGGCCCGAGGCCAGCGAACCCAGCACGAAGTACTTCATCGCCGCTTCGGTGGCCAGGCCGTTGTCGCGGTTGGAAGCGACCAGCGCATACGAGCACAGCGCGAGCAGTTCCAGGCCCAGGTACACCATCAACAGGCTGCCCGCCGAGGTCAGCAGCATCATGCCGGCGGTGGCGAACAACACCAGCACCGGGATCTCGCCCTGGTAGAGATTGCGTTCGCGCAGGTAGGTCCAGCCGTAGACCAGGCTCAGGCCGCTGACCAGCACGATCACCGTCTTCATCACGTCGGCCGCGGTGTCGCGCACGAACATGCCGTGGAAGATCTCGCCCTGCCCGCCCGTACCGGTCGCCAACAGCGCGAACACCACCGCGAGCACGGCGACGGAAAACAGGTGGGTCCAGACCTTGTTCCGCTGGCTCACGAACAGGTCGAGCATCAGCAGTGCAAAGGCGCCGCCGATCAGCACCAGCTCCGGAACAAGCGGAGCCAGGTCAGCGGTGGTCAACGGCGCGAGCGTTGGCGTGGTCATCATCAAATCCTGGAAATCAAAACGTACGGCAAGCTGTTACAGCTTGGTCGCGGCAATCTGGGTAGCCAGCTTGGCGATCGATGGTTCCATCAGATCGGTCAGCGGCTTCGGATACAGGCCCAGGGCCAGCACGCCAACGGCGAACACCCCCAGCACGAATGCTTCGCGGCCATTGATGTCCTTCAGCTCGGCCACGTGTGCGTTGGCCACTTCGCCGAAGAACACGCGCTTGTACAGCCACAGCGTGTATGCGGCGGTGATCACCAGCGTGGTGGCGGCGGCGAAGGCAACCAGCGGATGCTTCTGGAAGCTGGCCAGGATCACCATGAACTCGCCGACGAAACCACTGGTACCCGGCAGGCCGGCATTGGCCATGAAGAACAGCATGGAGAACGTCGCGAACCACGGCATCACGTTGACCACGCCGCCGTAATCGGCGATGCGGCGGGTATGCATGCGGTCGTACAGCACGCCGATGCAGGAGAACATCGCACCGGACACGAAGCCGTGCGAAATCATCTGCACCATTGCGCCCTGCAGGCCCAGGCGGGCGGCGTCGGTGCTGCCGTACTCACGCACCAGGGTAAAGGCAATGAAGGTGCCGAGGGTGACAAAGCCCATGTGCGCGATGGACGAATACGCCACCAGCTTCTTCATGTCGTCCTGCACCAGGGCCACCAGACCGACGTAGACCACGGCGATCAGCGACAGCGCGATCACCAGCCAGGCGAACTCGTGGCTGGCATCCGGCACGATCGGCAGGTTGAAGCGCAGGAAGCCGTAGCCACCGATCTTCAACGCGATCGCAGCAAGGAACACCGAACCGGCGGTCGGCGCTTCGACGTGCGCGTCCGGCAGCCAGGTGTGCACTGGGAACATCGGCACCTTGACCGCAAACGCGATCAGGAAGGCGAAGAAGATCCAGGTCTGCTCCTTGGCGGTCAGCTGCAGCGCGTACAGATCTGCCAGCTGGAAGCTGCCGCCCTTCAGGTACAGGTACACCAGGCCCACCAGCATCAGCACCGAGCCGAGGAAGGTGTACAGGAAGAACTTCATCGCCGCGTAGATGCGCCGCGGACCGCCCCAGACGCCGATGATCAGGAACATCGGGATCAGCATGGCTTCGAAGAAGACGTAGAACAGCATCGCGTCGGTCGCGGCAAAGATGCCGACCGTGACGCCTTCCAGGATCAGGAAGGCGGCGACGTACTGATTGACGCGCTTGTCGATCGAGCGCCAGGCGCCGATCAGGGCCAGCACCGTCACCAGCGTGGTCAGCACGATCAACGCGACCGCGATGCCGTCCACGCCCAGGTTGTAGCCGATGTTGTAGGCCGGGATCCAGGCATGCAGTTCGATGAACTGCAGGGCGTCATTGGCGGTGTCGTAGCCCAGCAGCGGCAGACTCAGCACAAAGGTCGCCACCGCCACCGCCAACGATGCCCAGCGGGCAGTCTCGGCGTTGCGCAACGCAAGGATCAAGGCGCCGCCGATAATCGGCAGCCAGATCAAGATAGACAGTAAAGGCCAGTTCGACACGTTTTCTTATTCCGTACAGGTCAACGCCAGAAATGCATCAGTACCGCCAACAAGGCGATCAAACCGATGATCATTGCGAAGGCGTAGTGATAGAGGAAACCGGATTGCGTGCGACGCAGCAGATTTGCAGCCAGGTCGATCAGTCGGGCAGAACCATTGACGACGACACCGTCGACCACATGGGTATCGATGGCACGTGATGCCTTGCCAAGGACCACGCCGCCACCGGCGAAGCCATTGATCCAGAGCTTGTCGAAGCCGTACTTGTTTTCCAGCAGCCACACGATGGGCGCGAACGTCTTGCGCGACTTGGTGGCCAGTTCCGGCTTCCACAGATAGAACAGCGCAGCCAGCAGCAGGCCGGCGACCGTCAGGAAGAACGGTGCCGCCATCATGCCATGCAGCGCGAAGGCGACCGGGCCATGGAACTCTTCGGCCAGTGCGCCGACGGTGTCACGCGCAGGATCGTAGAAATCGACGATGCCGGTGAAGAACGACACGGCCTGCCCCTTGAGCGCATGTGCGGCGTGGTGGCCCTGCCAATCGGTGCCGAACAGCATCGGACCGATGGTGAAGAAACCGATCGCCACCGACGGAATCGCCAGCAGGATCAACGGCAGCGTCACCACCCACGTGGATTCGTGCGGCTCGTGGGCACCATGGTGACCATGACCGTGGTCGTCGTGGCCGTGCGTCTCGTGTGCATGTGCGTCGTGCGCATGACTGTCGTGCGCGTGGACCTGCGCCTCGGCATCGGTGTGCGCGCTGTCGTGGTGTGCATGCACATCGTGCGCATGGGCATCGCGGAAACGTTCCTTGCCGTGGAAGGTCAGGAACAGCAGGCGGAAGCTGTAGAAGCTGGTCACCAGCACGCCGCCGAGCACTGCCCAGTAGCCATAGGTCGCGATCCAGCTATGCGACTCGTGGGCATGGTGTGCGGCTGCCTCGATGATGGTGTCCTTGGAGTAGAAGCCGGAGAAGAACGGCGTACCGACCAGCGCCAGGGTACCGATCACGCTGGTCCAGTAGGTCACCTTCATGTACTTGCGCAGGCCGCCCATCTTGCGCATGTCCTGCTCGTGGTGCATGCCGATGATGACCGAACCGGCCGCCAGGAACAGCAGCGCCTTGAAGAAGGCATGCGTCATCAGGTGGAACACGGCGGCCGAATACGCCGACACGCCCAGCGCCACGGTCATGTAGCCCAGCTGCGACAGCGTGGAATACGCCACCACGCGCTTGATGTCGTTCTGCACGATGCCGATCAGGCCGGTGAAGAAGGCCGTGGTCGCACCGATGAACAGGATGAAGTTCAACGCGGTTTCCGACAGCTCGAACAGCGGCGACATACGCGCCACCATGAAGATGCCGGCGGTCACCATCGTGGCGGCATGGATCAGTGCCGAGATCGGCGTCGGGCCTTCCATCGAGTCCGGCAGCCACACGTGCAGCGGCACCTGCGCCGACTTGCCCATCGCGCCAATGAACAGGCAGATGCAGATCAGCGTCATCACGCTCCACTCATGACCAGCGAACAGCTGCACCTTGGCACCGGCCATGGTGGTCGCGTTGGCGAACACGGTGGAGTAATCCAGCGAGCCGAACCACAGCAGCACACCAGCGATGCCGAGAATGAAGCCGAAGTCGCCGACGCGATTGACCAGGAACGCCTTCATGTTGGCGAACACGGCGGTCGGGCGCTTGAACCAGAAACCGATCAACAGGTAGGACACCAGACCCACCGCTTCCCAGCCGAAGAACAGCTGCAGGAAGTTGTTGCTCATCACCAGCGTGAGCATGGAGAAGGTGAACAACGAGATGTAGCTGAAGAAGCGCTGGTAGCCCGGATCTTCTTCCATGTAGCCGATGGTGTAGATGTGCACCAGCAACGACACGAAAGTCACCACCACCATCATCATCGCGGTCAGGCGGTCGACCATGAAGCCGACATGCGCCGAGTAGTTACCGACGTCAAAGAAGGTGTAGAGGTTCTGGTTGAACGGGCTGGCACCCTGCTCCACCAGCTGATACAGCGTCAGGCACGACAGCACGCAGCTGACCGCCACGCCCAGGATGGTGACGTATTGCGCGCCCTTGCGCCCTACCTGGCGACCGAACAGGCCGGCGATGATGCTGCCGACCAGCGGCGCAAGCACCACCGCGATCAGCAGACTCTTGGAGAGAGTGATTTCCATCTACAGGTCAGCCCTTCAACGTATCGACTTCGGCCACATTGATCGTGCGGCGCGTGCGGAACAGAGTCACCAGGATCGCAAGGCCGATCGCAGCCTCCGCGGCGGCAACGGTCAGGATGAAGAACACGAACAGCTGACCGGCGGGGTCGCCAAGCTCGCGCGAGAACGCAATGAAGTTGACGTTGACCGACAGCAGCATCAGCTCGATCGACATCAGCAGCACGATGACGTTCTTGCGGTTGAGGAAGATGCCGGCCAGGGAGATGCAGAACAGCACCGCGCCCAGTCCCAGCAGGTGGCCCAAGGTAATCAAGACTTCGCCTCCTGTCCGTCGGCCGCATCCAGCTTCGGCGCGACCTGTACCGGCTTTTCAACCGCCATTTTGACGATGCGCAGACGATCGCCCGCCTTCACCCGCGACTGTTCGCCCGCGTTCTGGTGCTTGATGCCGGTGCGCTTGCGCAGGGCCAGCATCACCGCGGCCACCACGGCCACGGTCAGGATCACCGCGGCGAACTCGAACGGCAGCAGGAACTGGGTGTAGAGAGTCTTGGCCAGCCAGGTCAGGTTCGACACGTCGGCGGCCTGCGCCGCTGCGTTGTCTGCCGGGAACGGCGTGACGCTACGCGCCTTGACTCCGATCAAGGTGACCATCTGCGCGAGCATGGCCACCGCCACGATCACACCGAGCGGCATGTACTTGACCCAGCCCTCGCGCAGGCGGCTGGTGTCGATGTCCAGCATCATCACCACGAACAGGAACAGCACCATCACCGCGCCGACGTAGACTAGCACCAGCGTCACGCCGAGGAACTCGGCGCCGACCAGCAACCAGATGCATGCCATCGAGAAGAAGGTGAGGATCAGGCACAACACGGCGTACACCGGGTTGCGCACGCTGATCACCGCACCGGCGGACACGACCGCGACGGCGGAGAAGGCGTAAAAAGCAATAGTGACCCAGTCCATCATGACCTCAACGGAAGGCGGCATCGGCAGCGCGACGCTCGGCGATCTCGGTTTCGAACCGGTCTCCGATCGCCAGCAGCTGCGGCTTGTTGACAATGTTTTCGCCACGCTTCTCGAAGTGGTACTCGAGGATATGCGTCTCGACGATCGAGTCCACCGGGCAGCTTTCTTCGCAGAAGCCGCAGAAGATGCACTTGAACAGATCGATGTCGTAGCGCGTGGTGCGGCGGCTGCCGTCCTCGCGCTTGGCCGAGTCGATGGTGATCGCCAGCGCCGGGCACACCGCTTCGCACAGCTTGCAGGCGATGCAGCGCTCTTCGCCGTTGGGATAGCGACGCAATGCGTGCAGGCCACGGAAACGCGGCGATTGCGGGAACTTCTCCATCGGATACAGCACGGTGTACTTGGGCTTGAACGTGTATTTCAACGTCAGCCACAAACCGCCGAGCAGTTCGAGCAGCAACAGGCTCTTGAAGTAATGGGTGATCTTGTTCATCAATTACACGCCCTTCTGGATCACGCCGTAAAACACCATCAACGCCGTCACTGCGATCCACACGATCGTGAGCGGAATGAAGACCTTCCAGCCCAGACGCATGATCTGGTCGTAGCGGTAACGCGGGAAGCTGGCGCGGAACCAGATGTAGGCGCTGGCGAAGAAGAACACCTTCATCAGCAGCCACGGCCAGCCGCCCCTCCACAACCAGTCGATCCACGGCGAGATATCCGCATTGACCCAGCCCTGGATCGGGCTCAACCAACCGCCGAGGAAGAAGATCGAGATCAGGAAGCTGACCAGGATCATGTTGGCGTACTCGGCCAGGAAAAACAGCGCGAACGCGCCACCCGAGTATTCCACCATGTGGCCGGCGACGATTTCCGATTCACCTTCCACCACGTCGAACGGCGCGCGGTTGGTTTCGGCAACGCCGGAGACCCAGTACACGATGAACAACGGAAACAGCGGAATAAGGAACCAGTCGAAGAAGCCCGAATTGCCACCCTGTGCCAACACGATCTGGCTCAGGTTGACGCTGCCGGAGGCGATCATCACGCCGACCAGCGCGAAGCCCATCGCGATTTCGTAGCTGACCACCTGCGCGGCCGAGCGCATCGCACCCAGGAACGCGTACTTGGAGTTGGACGCCCAGCCGGCCAGGATGATGCCGTACACGCCCAGCGAGGTCATCGCCAGCAGATACAGCAAACCCACGTTGGCGTTGGACAGCACCAGCTGCGCGTCGAACGGCACCACCGACCAGGCCGCGAAGGCCGGCGCCAGCGTGAGCAGCGGCGCGATGACGAACATCGCCTTGTGCGAGCTGCTCGGTTGCACGATCTCCTTGAACAGGAGTTTGAACACGTCGGCGAAGGCCTGGAAGATGCCCATGCCCACGTACATCGGCCCGTGACGCACGTGCATCCAGCCGATCAGCTTGCGCTCCCAGACCACGTAGAAGGCCACCGACACGATCACCGGCACGGCGATCAGCAGGATCTTCAGCACGGTCCACAGCACCACGCCGCCATCGCCCAGACCGACAAACCACTGGTGCAGGGGATCGACCAGGTTCAACAGCAATTCGTTCATGCAGCCACCACCGTTACACGACCGGCACCGAGCGGCGCGGTTGCGCCATGGCCGGATTCGATCCACACCGTGCCCGGTGCGACGCGCTTGTCCAGCACCACCGGCAACGTCGCCTTACCGGCGTCGGTACCGACCTTGACCATCTGACCGGCGCCGACCTGCAACTGCGCGGCCTGCTCCGGATGCATCGCCACACACGGCGCGATGTTGAGCGGATGCGACTGCAGCGCGGCGGCGCGACGCACCACCGCATCGGTGCGATAGATCGCAGCGGTGGCGGCAACTTCCAGCCCGTCGCTGCCCGCAGCCGGCTGCGCCGAGGCGACAGGGCTGATGGGACGGTTCTGCATGCCGGCACGCAGGCCGACCAGATCGATGAATTCGAAACCGGCCAGACCCAGCTCGCCACCGAGTGCACGCAGGACGCGCCAGCCTTCGCGCGCTTCGACCGGAAGGCGACCGGCAGCACGTGCGGTCTGCACGCGACCATCCAGATTGGTCAGCGATGCATCGATTTCCGGCAACGCACCGATCGGCAGGATCACATCGGCCACATCGCGCGTCGACGCACAGGCGAACTGGCTGAAGGCGACCACCTTGGCACCCGCCAAGGCGCTGCGTGCGGCAGCGGCATCGGCGAAATCCAGACCCGGCTCGATGCCATACAGCACGTAGGCCTGGCGCGGCTGCGCCAGCATACCGGCGACATCGCGTGCGGTCGGCAGCACACCCTGCGACACCAGACCGACTGCGTTCGCACCCTGCGGGATGCGGCACAGCGAGGCACCGGTTGCAGCGGCAAACTCGCGTGCAGCGGCACGCAATGCGGCAGCCTGCGGATGGTTTTCAGCCAGTGCGCCGACCACGATCACGGCGCGCGTGGCGCCCTTGACCGCATCGCGCAATGCCGCATCGTCCAGGGCACCGGCCAGCTGCGACGGCGCAACGACCGTACGGCTTGCCTGGGTGAAGGCAAAATCGAAATCGACCGGGTTGACCGAATGGATCTTCGTCCCATTCTGGATACTGGCCTTGCGCAGGCGGGCATGCAGCAACGGCAGCTCGTGACGTACGTTGGTGCCGAACAGCACCACCACATCGGCGCGCTCGATCTCGGCTAGCGGCGTGGCGAAGGCTTCGGCCACTGCGGCGTCGGAGAAATCGCGATTGAGCAGACGGTGGTCCAGATTGCCGCTGCCCAGCCCCTCGGCCAGACGCGCGAGCAATGCGCCCTCTTCGTTGGAGGTGGACGGATGCACCAGCACACCGAGCGCATCGCCGGCGTTTTCGCGCAGGATCTGTGTCGCGGCGGCCAGGCCTTCGGCCCAGCTCACCTCGGTCCACTCACCGTTGACCTTCTTCAGCGGCTTGACCGCACGGTCTTCGGCGTACAGGCCCTGATGCGAATAGCGGTCGCGATCGGACAGCCAGCATTCGTTGACCGCCTCGTTCTCGCGCGGCACGGTGCGCAGCACTTCGCCGCGACGCACGTGCAGGAACAGGTTCGAGCCCATCGCATCGTGGTAGCCGAGCGACTCGCGCGCCATCAACTCCCACGGACGCGCACGGAACTGGAACACCTTGTTGGTCAGCGCGCCGACCGGGCAGACGTCGATGACGTTGCCGGAGATTTCGGTGGTCAGCGGCTTGCCGTCGTAGGTGCCGATCTGCAGATTCTCGCCGCGATACATGCCACCCAGCTCGTAGGTGCCGGCAATGTCTGCGGTGAAACGCACGCAACGGGTGCACTGGATGCAGCGGGTCATTTCGGTGGCAACCAGCGGACCGATGTCCTCGTCCGGCACCACGCGCTTGCGCTCGTTGAAGCGGCTGACCGAACGGCCGTAACCAAGCGACACGTCCTGCAGTTCGCACTCGCCGCCCTGATCGCAGATCGGGCAGTCCAGCGGATGGTTGATCAGCAGGAACTCCATCACGCTGCGCTGGTACTTCAGCGCCTTTTCGCTACGCGTGGTGACCTTCATGCCATCCATCACCGGCGTGGCGCAGGCGGGCGACGGCTTCGGCGATTTCTCGACATCGACCAGGCACATGCGGCAGTTGGCCGCGATCGGCAGCTTCTCGTGGTAGCAGAAGCGCGGGATCGGGATGCCGGCCTTGTCGGCCGCCTGGATGATCATCGAACCCTTCGGCACCACCAGGGACTGCCCGTCGATCTCGACGGTGACATGGTCCGGTGGCACGTTGGGGTTCACTGGTTGGGCGCTCATGCGGCCACTCCGACGTGCGTGTCGACGATCGAACGACCGTTGACGATGTAGTACTCGAACTCGTCCCAGAACTGGCGCAGGAAGCCTTGGATCGGCCATGCCGCCGCCTCGCCGAAGGCACAGATGGTGTGGCCTTCGATCTGGCCGGCAACGGTACGCAGCTGATGCAGGTCTTCCATCGTCGCCTTGCCGGCAACGATGCGCTCCAGCACGCGGTGCATCCAGCCGGTGCCCTCGCGGCACGGGGTGCACTGGCCGCAGGATTCCTTGTGGAAGAACTGCGAGATGCGGCAGGCGAAGCGCACGCAGCACACGCTGTCATCCAGCACCACGATGGCGCCAGAACCCAGACCGGTGCCGAGCGCACGCAAGGTGTCGTAATCCATCTGCAGGCCGGCAACCTGGTCGGCCTTCAGCACCGGCATCGACACACCGCCAGGCACCACGCCCTTGAGGGTGCGACCCGGACGCAGGCCACCGGCCATTTCCAGCAATTCGTCGAAGGTGGTGCCGAGCGGCACTTCGAAATTGCCGCCCTTCTGTACGCAGCCGGACACCGAGAAGATCTTCGGGCCGCCGTTCTTGGTCTTGCTCAAGCCGAGGAACCACTCCGGGCCGTTGCGAATGATCGCCGGCACCGACGCGTAGGTCTCGGTGTTGTTGATGGTGGTCGGCTTGCCGTACAGGCCGAAGTTGGCCGGGAACGGCGGCTTGTAGCGCGGCTGGCCCTTCTTGCCTTCCAGCGATTCCATCAGCGCGGTTTCTTCGCCGCAGATGTAGGCGCCGGCACCCAGCGCACCGTAGATATCGATATCCACGCCGCTGCCGAGGATGTTCTTGCCCAGCCAGCCGTTGGCATAGGCATCGGCCAGCGCCAGCTCGAAGTGTTCGAACGGCTCGTGGTGGAACTCGCCACGCAGGTAGTTGTAGCCCACGGTCGAGCCGGTGGCATAGCAGGCGATCGCCATGCCCTCCACCACCGAGTGCGGGTTGTAACGCAGGATGTCGCGGTCCTTGCAGGTGCCCGGCTCGGATTCGTCCGAGTTGCACAGGATGTACTTCTGCATCGTGCCCTTGGGCATGAACGACCACTTCAGGCCGGTCGGGAAGCCCGCGCCGCCACGGCCGCGCAGGTTGGACGCCTTGACCATCTCGATGACGTCGGCCGGCGCGATCTTCTCTTCGAGGATCTTGCGCAGCGCGGCGTAGCCACCGGTTTTCAGATAGCTCTCGTACGACCACGGGGTGTCGTAGTGCAGCGTCGTGTAGACGACCTGATGCGGCAACGGCGCCGGACCGACCGGGCCTGAGGGTGCGTGATGATGTGCCATGTCTTACTCCAGCCCGTCCAGCAGCGCGTCGACCTTCTCTTTCGTCAGGTGCTCGTGGTAATGGCCGTTGATGACCATCATCGGCGCCGCAGAGCAGGCCGCCAGGCACTCTTCTTCGCGCTTGAGGTAGACGCGGCCATCGGCCGTGGACTGCCCCAGCTTGCAACCCAGTTTCTTTTCCGCGTGCGCCAGCAGATCTTCGGCGCCGTTGAGCCAGCAGCTGATGTTGGTGCAGAACGCCACATTGTGGCGGCCGACCTTTTCGGTCTCGAACATCGAGTAGAAGCTGGCGACCTCGTAGGCCCACACCGGCGGCAGGTCCAGATACTTGGCCACGCCGACGATCAGCTCGTCGGTCAACCAGCCCTGGTTCTGCTCCTGCGCAGCATGCAGGCCCTGCAGCACCGCCGAACGCTTGCGATCGGGCGGGAACTTGCTCAACCAGTGATCGATGTGCGCGCGCGTCTTGTCGCTCAGCACCACCTGCGGATCGACGTCGCGCGCCGCTTCGAAATTACCCGTCGCCTTCATCGGTCAACCTCACCGAAAACCAAATCGTAAGTACCGATCATCGCCACGACGTCGGCCAGCAGATAGCCACGCACCACCGCGTCCATCGACGACAGATGCGCAAAGCCCGGCGCGCGCAGATGCACGCGGAACGGCTTGTTGGCGCCATCGGACATCAGGTAGCAGCCGAACTCGCCCTTGGGCGCTTCGACCGCGCAATAGGTTTCGCCGGCCGGCACGCAGTAGCCTTCGCTGAACAGCTTGAAGTGATGGATCAGCGCTTCCATGTCGTCCTTCATGCCTTCGCGGCTTGGCGGAGCGACCTTGAAATTGGTGACCATGACCGGGCCGGGGTTGGCCTTCAGCCACTTCACGCATTGCTTGATGATGCGGTTGGACTCGCGCATCTCGGCCACGCGCACCAGATAGCGGTCGTAGCAGTCGCCATTGGTGCCGACCGGCACGTCGAACTCCACCGCGTCGTACTTGGCGTACGGCTGCTTCTTGCGCAGGTCCCATTCGATGCCCGAGCCACGCAGCATCGGACCGGTCATGCCCCAGGCACGCGCCAGATCCGGGCTGATGATGCCGACGTCGACGGTACGCTGCTTCCAGATACGGTTATCGGTCAGCAGCGTCTCGTACTCGTCCACACGCGACGGGAACGTATTGGTGAAATCCTCGAGGAAGTCCAGCATCGAGCCTTCGCGCGCTGCATTGAGCTTCTTCAGTGCCCCGCCCTTGTGCCAGCGGGATTCCTTGTACTTGGGCATGCGATCGGGCAGATCGCGATAAACGCCGCCGGGACGGTAGTAGGCAGCGTGCATGCGCGCACCACTGACCGCCTCGTAGACGTCCATCAATTCTTCGCGCTCGCGGAACGCGTACAGCATCACCGCCATCGCGCCCAGGTCGAGCGCGTTGGAACCAACCCACATCAGGTGGTTCTTGATGCGGGTGATCTCGTCGAACATGGTGCGGATATAGTGCGCACGCTCGGGCACTTCGATGCCCATCAGGGACTCGATCGCGCGCACGTAGGCGTGCTCGTTGCACATCATCGACACGTAATCCAGACGGTCCATGTACGGAACCGACTGGTTGAACGGCTTGGATTCGGCCAGCTTCTCGGTGCCACGGTGCAGCAGGCCGATATGCGGATCGGCACGTACCACGGTCTCGCCATCCATTTCCAGGATCAGGCGCAGCACGCCGTGCGCCGCAGGATGCTGCGGGCCGAAGTTCATCGTGTAATTGCGGATTTCCTGCTTGCTTTCGACAGGATTGCTCGCGAAGGCATCGGTTGCCTGGCGGAACTCACTCACTTGGCGGTCTCCGACTTGCCCACTTCACCAGCGGCAGTCTCATAACGGGCGTCGTCGCGGATCACGCGCGGCACACCGACGCGCGGCTCGACCGAGGTCACCGGCTCGTACACGACACGCTTGCGCTCATCGTCGTAACGCACTTCGACGTTGCCGATCAGCGGGAAATCCTTGCGGAACGGATGGCCGACAAATCCGTAGTCGGTCAGGATGCGGCGCAGGTCCGGATGGCCATCGAAGACGATGCCGAACAGGTCGAAGGCTTCGCGTTCGAACCAGTTCACGCCTGGCCAGATATCGGTCAATGATGCCACCACCGGCACCTGTTCGTCCGGTGCGTAACAACGCACGCGCAGACGCTGGTTGTGCTGGTAGGAGATCAGCTGCGCGACCACCGCAAAACGCTGCTGCGGCAACTGCTGCGGCTGCGCGCCGTCGGAGCTTTCCTGGCTGGGAAATTCGCCCCAGGCAAAACGGCCGACGGCCTTGCCTTCGACGCCGCGGCTGAAGCCCTGCGACGACACGTCGGCGGTATCCCACTCGTCGCTGCCGTAGCCCAGGTAATCGACGCCGCATAGGTCGCTGAGCTGCTCGAAACCGAGCTCGTCGCGCAATGCAAGACAGGTGGCGTGCCAATCGGCGGCAGCGACTTCCAGCGTCACTTCGCCGCGCGGCAACGCCACGGAAATCTGCGCACCGGCGAAACGTGCCGCAAGTCGGTCAGTGAAGGAGGATGCTTGCTCTGCCATGGGGGCTTGGCTGCTCTCGGTAGAAGAAGACGGGTGTCAGCGCGCGATGGTCTGGGTACGCCAGATCTTCTTCTGCAGCTGCAGGATGCCGTAGACCAGCGCCTCGGCGGTCGGCGGGCAGCCCGGGACATAGATGTCCACCGGCACGATGCGATCGCAACCGCGCACCACCGAATACGAATAATGATAGTAGCCGCCGCCGTTGGCGCAGCTGCCCATCGAGATGACCCACTTCGGATCCGGCATCTGGTCGTAGACCTTGCGCAGCGCCGGAGCCATCTTGTTGACCAGGGTACCGGCCACGATCATCACGTCGGACTGGCGCGGCGACGGGCGGAACACCACGCCGTAGCGGTCCAGGTCCAGGCGCGCCGCACCGGCATGCATCATCTCGACCGCACAGCAGGCCAGGCCGAAGGTCATCGGCCACATCGAGCCGGTGCGCGCCCAGTTCAGCAGCGCATCCACGCTGGTGGTCACGTAGCCCTTCTCGAGCAGCGGGTTTTCGCCTTCCGGGCGCAGGATGTCTTCCACCCGGCCTTCCGGCATCGGGTTGGTCATCAGACGATCCAGGGTCTGAATCACTCCCATTCCAGCGCTCCCTTCTTCCACACGTAGATAAAGCCGAGGAACAACATGCCGACGAACAGGCCCATGGTGACCAGCGAACGTGCGCCGATCTCCATGAACACCTGCGTCCACGGCACGATGAAGATGATTTCCAGATCGAACACGATGAACTGGATCGCGATCAGGTAGTAGCGCACATCGAACTTCATGCGCGCGTCTTCGAAGGCTTCGAAGCCACACTCGTAAGGCGAGAGCTTGCGCGGGTCCGGACTACGCGGACCGAGGAATCGACCGACCAGCATCAGCACGATGCCGATACCGGTGGCGACGATCAGAAACAGCAGACTCGGCAAATATTCGGCCAGCACAGCGATTCTCTCTTGCCTCTGCCCGCACGCGCCGCGTGCCGGCATGGGGTATAGGCAGGCCCTGCGCGCGACAGGCGATGCGCAGGAACTGCAGCCAAACAATGGTGCCCAAGAGGGGACTCGAACCCCTACGACCTAAGTCGCTACCACCTCAAGGTAGTGCGTCTACCAATTCCGCCACCTGGGCATACGTTGCGCCGCTGGGCATCCCAGTGCGCAGCGTATTGTAACCGGCTTCAGCGTTTTTGTGCTGGTTCTGAAGCGTTTTCTTCGCGTGCCGCAGGCGCCTGCTGTACCGGTGCGGACTGCGCCGGCGTTGCAGCCGGAGTTGCGGCCGGCACTGGCTGCGAAGGAGCGGTCGGGACTGCGCCGGCGGCCGGCGCCTGCGGCAACGGCTGGGTCAGCTCGCCCGCTGCGGCAGGCGCCGGGGTGGCCGACTGCGACATCACGCCCAGGTTCTGGTCGGTCGGACGTGCGCCGTGGGTGGCGTACCACGCCATGAACAGACTGATGCTGAAGAACACCACCGCCAGCCACTTGGTCGACTTGGACAGGAAGTTCGACGCGCCCTGCGAGCCGAACACGGTGCCCGACGCGCCGGCGCCGAAGCCGGAACCGGCTGCCGCACCCGCACCACGCTGCATCAGGATCAGCGCAATCATCGCCAGCGCGACCAGCACGTAGACCACATTGAGGATCAACATCAGCATTTCGAAATCCGTCCCCGGACAAAACTTAATGGGTTAACAAGCGGCCGCCGCGCGCGCGATGGCCAGGAAATCCTCGGCGACCAGCGAGGCGCCTCCGACCAGCCCGCCATCGACGTCGGGCTGGGCAAACAGCTCGCTCGCGTTATCGGGCTTGACACTGCCCCCGTACAGGATGGGCAACGCATCGGCGATTCTAGCATCCGCCTTCGCGACTTCGCCACGCAGGAACGCGTGCACCGCCTGGGCCTGCTCCGGGCTGGCGGTGCGGCCGGTGCCAATGGCCCAGATCGGCTCGTAAGCGAGCACGGCGCGGGCGAAGCCCGCGCTGCCCACCAGCGCCAGCACCGGCTCGAGCTGGGCGCGCAGCACCGCCTCGGTCTGGTCGGCCTCGCGCTGTTCCAGCGACTCGCCCACGCACAGCACCGGGATCAGCCCGGCATGCGTGGCGGCGGCGAATTTATGCGCCACCAACTCACTGCTCTCGTGATGATACTGGCGCCGTTCGGAGTGGCCGACCAACCCGTACTCGGCGCCGACATCGACCAGCATCGTGGCCGAGACTTCGCCGGTATAGGCGCCTTTCTCGTTACTGCTGACATCCTGGGCACCGAAACGCAGGTGACGCCCCTCGAAATCCTCGATCAGGTCGCCCAGGTAAGGCAGTGGCGGCAGGATGACGACATCGACACCCTCCAGGGGCATGTGCGCGGCGATCTGGGCCACCAGTTCGGTGGCAAAGGCGCGGCTGCCATGCAGCTTCCAATTTCCGGCAACGATCTTTCGACGCATCAGGCGCAGGTTCCTGAGTGGAAGACAGGCGACAGAATAGCCCATGCCCTGTCGGCAACCGGCACACTTCTGTCCATTGCCTGTCCTCCCCCTCCTCCACCAGGAACCTGCCATGTCCGTTTCGCCTGTGTTCGCGCTGGTCACCGGCGCCTCCAGCGGCATCGGCCGCGAGATTGCGCGCGCCTACGCAAGGCGTGGCGTGCCGCTGATCCTGACCGCGCGCCGGGTCGAACGGCTGCAGGCGCTGGCCGAGGAGTTGCGGCCGTTGGTGCGGGTGGAAGTGGTGCCGGCCGATCTGGGCGATGCCGCCGCGGTCGAAGCATTGGTTGGGCAGATCCAGCGCAGTGGCTGGACGGTAGGCACCCTGGTCAACAACGCCGGCTACGGCGTGCCGGACCGCTATCTGCACAACGACTGGGCCACGCATGCACGCTTTCTGCAGGTGATGGTGGGCGCGGTGTGCGAGCTGACCTGGCGGCTGCTGCCGATGATCCGCGCCAGCGGCCAGGGCCGCATCCTCAATGTGGCCTCGTTCGCCGCACTGACGCCGGGTGCCGACGGGCAGACGCTGTACGCCGCCAGCAAGAGCTTCCTGCTGCGCTTCAGCGAATCGCTGGCGCTGGAAAACGCCGATTGCGCGGTCAAGGTCTGCGCGCTGTGTCCCGGCTTTGCCTGGTCGGAGTTTCACGATGTCACCGGCACCCGCGCGGCGATGTCCACCCTGCCCCGCTGGGCGTGGCTGCAGGCCGACGACGTGGCCGAGTACGGCATTGCCGCGCTGGAGCGTGGCCAGGTGCTGGCCGTGCCGGGCTGGCGCTATCGCCTGGTCAACGCGGCCCTACGCGTGGTGCCGCATGCGCTCGCACTGCGCCTGATGGCGCGCGGATCGCAGCGGGTGCGTCCATTGCAGTGAGGCGGCGGCGCAGCGGCGGCCTGCGGCATCGCGCGCCTGCAATTCCACACCGGTGACGTGGCTCCGTTGCCGCAGCCAATTGGTCGGTTGCCACTGGCCACGACCGATACCGGCGGCGGCCTCACGCTTCTCTACGGCGCAGGGCGACTGGCAACACGTCGCGAGCGGACGTCGGATGCCATGGACAGCCCCGCCCAGAGCCGCAGTCCGTGGCTGGAAACATGTTGTTGCGAGGAGCGACCACGCGCGCCCATCGCTGCGCGCGGCAGCGATGCAACCCCCTCAGTGGTTGACGATTTCGCCATGCATGGCCGCCAATCGCGCCAGCAGACGGTTCTGCGTGCGGCGCGGAATCTTGCGCTGATCCATCGCCCAGTTCAGATCCTCCACCAGCGCATTGAAGTCGCCTTCGCGAATGGCCAGGTGCGCGTGCGCCTGCTGCATCGACTTGGCGGTATCCGGGCACGGGCCGTCGGCGACATGGCAGAACTTCTGCACTAGGCGCTCGTTGAGCATCACGATGTTGACGCGCGCAAACGTGTCGACGATGCGTTGGTCATCGGCGATGCGCGACAGCATGGCCTCCACCAGCGCTTCGATGCCGGCCTGCCCCCCGAGTTCGTCATAGAGCGTGGGGCGCGATTGCGTGGTGGCGCAGGCACTCATCAGCGCCAGCATGCACAGCAAGGGCCAGCGCAGCCGTCGATTCATCAGAACGCCACCTGCAGGGAAAGATAGGGACCGCGCTGGTCGGTGAGCGTGGCGATGTCGCCAAGCTCGGCCCAGGCCGCGGCCAGGGACACATGCTTGCTGGGAAACCAGGCCACGAATGCATCCGCCCAGGCCTGCTCGCGGGCGAAGCCGAGATTGTCCGGCTTGTCGCGATATTCCACGCCGACCACCCACGCCGGCGACAGCACGATAGCGGCACTGGCTTCGCCGACCAGCCGATGGGCGTTGCGACGATCGCCGCCGAAACCGAGCAAGCCGGTCTGATTGGCGCGGGTCGCGCGCAGCGTGCCGTTGAGCAGCAGTTGATAGCCGCCCGCGGCCTGCAGGAACAACCGGCTGGCACTGACATAGACGTCGGTGCCGTGATCGTCACGCGCGCCGATCGCCAGCGGCAGCGTGCCATCGCGCAGGCGTTTGTACTGCACGCCCACGCTGACCTGCGGCGCATGTCCGTAGACCAGATCGCCGTAGACCCGCAGCTTGGCGCCGAACACCTCCTGGCCAAGCGCATTCCATGGCAGGCCCAGCCGATCCTGCAGGGTGCCCAGATCCAGCCGTTGCCGCGCCAGCGAAAGTTCCAGCCGGTTGCCGACCGTCAGCGCGGCACCCTGCACGTCGAGCCGGTAATCGCCGCTGTCCACATGCGTGGCAAACAGCACGCTGCCGAGTTCGTCGCGGGTGCCGTAGCCCGACAGCGTGGCCCACGGCACGATGCCGCCACCGCTGCTGCCTTCGATCATCGACACGCCACCGGTGGCGAGCAGGCGTCCGTCGCCGGCGATCGCCGACGCGGGCGCGCTGGCCAGCCCGGCCAGTGCAGCAGACAGCAGCGCACCTGGCCATTTGCTCATCGCTGCACGCCTGCCTGCGCCACCGGCGCCAGATCGAGTTGCCGCATGCACCAGGCGACCAGCGGTACTTCTTCCAGTGGCGGCGAATACAGATAGCCCTGCACCATGTCGCAGCCATAACCGCGCAGCAGCCCCAGCGCGGTGGCGTTCTCCACGCCTTCGGCGACCACGCTCAAGCCCAGGTTGTGCCCGAGATCGATCGTGCTGCGCACGATGAACGCATCGTCGGTGCCCTCGGCCAGCTGCATGACGAAGCTCTTGTCGATCTTCAATTCGTTCACCGGCATGCGCTTGAGCTGTGCCAACGAGGAATAGCCGGTGCCGAAGTCGTCGATGGACAGGCGCACGCCGACGCTGCGCAGCTGATGCAGCATGTGCAGCGCCGATTCGACATCGCGCATCAGCGCGCTTTCGGTCAGTTCCAGCGTCACCGACTGCGCCGGCACCGCGTGATGTTCCAGACGGCCACGCAGGTAATCCGGCAGGCCGGGGTCGGACAGATCCAGCGCGGAGAGATTGATCGCCATGCCCAGTTCCAGCCCCTGCCTGCGCCATTGCGCCTGGCAGCGCAGCGCCTCGTCCAGCACGAAGCGGGTCAAGGGATGGATCACGCCGGAATGCTCGGCCAGCGGAACGAACTCGTCCGGGCCGATCGCCCCGAGCACCGGATGCTGCCAGCGCACCAGCACCTCGACCTGTTCGACGCGATCGTTGCACAGGCAGATCTTGGGCTGGAAGCGCAAGCTCAGCTCGTTGCCGCCAATGGCCTGGCGCAGATCGCCGGTCAGGCGCAGCCGGCGCAGATGCTGCTCGTCCTGGCCCAGGCGATACACGCTGGCGCCGACGGTGGTGACATTGCCGCCCTGGCGCCGTGCGATGTCCGCGCGCCGCAGCAAGGTGTCCGGATCGGCGCCGTGTTCGGGAATCAGGGCGATGCCGATGCTGGCTTCCAGCTGGATGCGCGCCTGCGGCAGCGCCAGCGGGCGGCGCAACTGCAGCAGCAGGCGCTGTGCGTCCTGCTGCACAGTGGTGACGTCGGTCTGCGCCACCACCACCATGAATTCGTCGCTGCCCAGCCGCCCGACCAGGTTGGGTTCCTGCACCACGTCGGCCAGGCGGCGGCCAGCTTCGACCAGCACCTGGTCGGCAAAATCGTGGCCCAGGCTGTCGTTGAGTTCCTTGAAGCGTTCCAGATCCAGGATCAGCACCGCGGCCGTGCCGCCGGACGCCACGGTCTGCTCCACCACCTCCTTCAGCCGCTCCAGCAGCCAGATGCGATTGGGCAGACCGGTCAGGGCGTCGTGGCGCGCCTGATGCAGGATGTGCTGCTCGCGACTGGCGATCTGCTGCTGCATGCGCCCGAAGCTGTCGGCCAGCTCGGCCAGTTCGCGCCCGGAGGGCACCGCGACCGCGGTGTGGTAGTCGCCGCGCTGGATGCGCCGCGCTGCCTGTACCAGCTGCGCGACCGGCCTGCTGACGCTGCGCGCCAGGAAGATCGCCACACCCAGCGCCGCAGCTGTGGCCAGGCCCGCCAACAGCAGGATGCGCAACTTGAGCACACGATAAGGCGCCACCGCGCGATCCAGCGAGGCCTGCAACGCAACCCGCACATGGCTGTCGCCCTGGATCGACTGCAGTTTGACCAGGTAGCGCGACTCGGCCAGCGTCAACGCAACCGCCGCGCCCTGCGCGCGTTCGGCGGTCGGCAACTGCTGCGCGAACTCGGCGCGCGCGGCCGGCTCCAGCGTGGACGCCAGCACCCGCACCGGCGGACCATCGGTGAAGAAGGTCGCATCCAATCCGGTGGTGGAACGGAAATCCTGCGCGAGACCCTCACCGGATTCGTTGCCGATCGCGATCCAGCCCACCCGGCTCGGTGCCAGCACCTGCACCACCGCCAGCCGCACGATGCGTTGGTCCAGCGCGACCACGCCCACCGCACGCCCATCGCGCTGCGCCTGCAGCAGCAGGGTCTGCACCGCGCGCAGTTGTTCGGCTTGCGGCAGATCGGCAAGCCCGGTCAAAAATCCGCCATCCGGCGCCAGCAGCAGCGCGGTCTGCGCCGACATTCGCGCGGCGTGGTTGCGCAATGCCGATTGCATGGTCGGCACATCGCCGCTGGCCACGGCTGCGCGGAAACCGAAATCGTCGGCCAGCACCGAGGCCGACTGCAGCAGTTGTTCGTCGCGGCGCAGATTGATGCGTTGCCAGACGCGCTCGCCGATCTGCAGCTCTTCGCCGAGCTGCGCCTTGACGCTGCGCTCGGTGGCGACCTGCACCGCGATGAGGGTCAGCGCCTGCGTGACAAGCACGACCAGCACCAGAAATGCCGCGATGCGGGTATGCAGGCGCATGGCCTTCATGGCTTGGGCTTCTGCGGGTCGGCGCGGCGGAACTTGTCCTGCAGCGCGCGCACCCGCGCATCCGGAGGTGCCACCGCTGGTGCGGGGCCGGTGGTCTGCAAGGTCACGCGCCGTTGCGCGGCCTCGCGCGCAAGCGCCACCGGCTCGGCGAGCGCGCCGCCCTGGATGCGCGGATGCCAGACCCGCAAGGTGTAGCTGCCTGCCGGCGCATCCAGCTGCACGCGACCGTCGCTGCCGGTCTTGCCGAAATACGGCGTGTCCACCACCACGATATAGCCCAGCATCCAGTCGTGGATATTGCAGCCGACCGTCACCAGCCCAGCCTGGTCGAAGCGCACCGGCGCGGCCGTGCTGCCCTGGAACAGCGGCAACTCGAACCGCTTTGCGGCAGAAAACGAATAGACCTGATGGCGAATCTGGTCGTTGTTGGGGAACCGCACCAGGGTGCCGGTGCGCACCACCAGCACCGCAGGCACGAACTGCGAATTGACCTGATCCATCTCGACGGTCCTGGGCGCCCCCCCGGCGGCCAGTGGACGCGCAGGCTCCAGGCTGACCACCGCATCGACCAACATGCCGTTGGCATCGACAACGGTCACGCTGAGCGGCGTCGCCCACGCACAGCTTGCGGCGCAATACGCCAGCAGCCCCGCAACCGGACCGATCCGTTTGAACCACTGCATCCGCATGCGCCCCCCCAAGCCTAGTGCAATCGGCAGCGGGCGCCAGGCGAGTCCGACGTCGCGCTAGCGATCAGCCTGGGTTATCGGCTGAGGTGAATGCAAGCTTTAACCGGCCGCCAGCAGGATTTATGAATCAAACTGTGGCGTAAGTCATTGCCGATGCTGCGAGCGCAGCCGCTGGCTGCGCTGTCGTGGCTGCAACGGATTACTTCAGCTTGATCTCGCGCAGACGTTCTTCCAGAAAACCGTGCGCGGTAATCGGCTCGGGATAGCGGCTCGGATTGTCGGCGGTGATGCACGAAGGCAGCACGTCGATGAGGAAATCCGGATTGGGGTGCAGGAAGAACGGCACCGAATAGCGCGGCTTGCGCGCCTGCTCGCCCGGCGGATTGACCACGCGATGGATGGTGGACGGATACACATGGTTGGTCAGGCGCTGCAGCATGTCGCCGATGTTGACCACGATGGTGTCGGCGTCGGCAGTGAATGGCACCCACTCGCCATCGTTGGAGCGCACTTCCAGTCCGGCCGCGCTGGCGCCGACCAGCAGGGTGATGAAGTTGATGTCGCCGTGCGCACCGGCGCGCACATTGGGAATGTCGTCGCTGGTGATCGGCGGGTAGTGGATCGGCCGCAGGATCGAGTTGCCGTTGTTGGTCTTGTCGACGAAATAGTCCTGCGGCAGGCCGATATGCAGCGCCAGTGCCGACAGCACGCGCGAGCCCAGGTGGTCCAGCTGCTGGTACAGGCGATAGCCGCGCTCACGGAAACCGGGCACCTCTTCGGGCCACAGGTTCGGCGCCATCACCGCGCGGTACGGCGAATCGTCCACGATCTCGCGACCGATATGCCAGAACTCCTTCAGGTCGAAATGCTTGGAATCCTTGGCGGTCTCCACGCCGAATGCGGTATAGCCACGCGCACCGCCGCTGCCTTCGACGTGATAGCGACGCTTGACCTGTTCGGGCAGCGCGAAGAACGCCTTGAACACGTCATACGCCGCGTCGATGTCGGCCTGCGCGATGCCGTGGTTGCGGATGCCGGCAAAGCCCCACTGCCGATAGGCCGCACCGAGCTCGGCGACGAAGGCGTCGCGGTCGCTGTCGAAACGGGTGATGTCCAGGGTCGGGATGCGGGCGCTCATACGGATATCTGCAGTTGAAGTCGGGAAGTCGGAAGGAAGGCCTGCCGCTCAGGACAGCAGGCGATACAACAGGTAGAACGTCGCGGCCTTGGCAAAGACCACGCACACACCGATGATCAGCGACTCACGCCGCGTCACGCACGGCTCCGGAGAGACGGTCGAGCGTGTCCTGCATCAGGCCGGCGTCGTCGGCTTCCACGGTCACGCGCACCACCGGCTCGGTGCCGGACGGACGCAGGAACGCGCGCCCACGGCCCTGCACGGCGGCCTGCGCCTGCTGCAGCGCCTGCTGCACGCCGGCGGCCTCCACGATCACCTTGGCCGCACCGCCCCCCAGCCGCACATTGACGGTCTTCTGCGGCACCTTGCTCAGGCTGCTCAGGGCCTCGCGCAGGCTCTGCCCGTCGCGCCCCAGCGCCTCGAGCACCTGCAGCGCACTGACGATGCCATCGCCGGTGGTGGCGCGATCCAGGCACAGCAGGTGGCCGGACGTCTCACCGCCCAGCGTGCCGCCGCCTTCGACCAGGGCCTGGTGCACGTAGCGGTCGCCGACCTTGGCGCGCTGGAACGGGATGTTCAATGCGGCCAGCGCCTGTTCCAGCCCGTAGTTGGTCATCAAGGTGCCGACCACGGTGCCGGTGAGCCGCCCGCTGGCCTGCCAGGAGCGCGCGAGCACGTAGAGCAGATCGTCGCCATCGACCGGGTTGCCCTGGTCGTCGGCCATCAGCACGCGATCGCCATCGCCATCGAAGGCGATGCCGAGCTGCGCACCGCTCTCGCGCACCTTGGCGGCGAGGTTGTCGATATGGGTGGAGCCGACACCGGCGTTGATATTGAGCCCGTCCGGTGCGGCACCGATGACGACCACGTCCGCACCCAGCTCGCGGAACAGCATCGGCGCGATGTGATAGGTCGCGCCATGCGCGCAATCCAGCACCATCTTCAGGCCGTGCAGGGTGAACCCGCGCGCCACGCTGGCCTTGCAGAATTCGATGTAACGGCCGATCGCATCGCGGGTGCGGATCGCCTTGCCCAGGCGCTCCGATTCCACGGTGTGGAACGGCTCGTCCAGCGCGGCCTCGATCGCCGCTTCGGTGGCGTCGTCGAGCTTCTCGCCTTCGGCGGAAAAGAACTTGATGCCGTTGTCGTAGTGCGGGTTGTGCGAGGCGCTGATCACCACGCCGGCGTCGGCGCGCAGGGTGTTGGTCAGGAAGGCGATGGCCGGGGTCGGCATCGGGCCGATCAGCTGCACGTCGGCGCCGGCGGCGACCAGGCCGGCTTCCAACGCGGCTTCGAACATGTAGCCGGAAATCCGGGTGTCCTTGCCGATCAGCACCAGCGGACGCTTGCTGCGGCCCTGGGTCAGCACCCGACCGAGCGCATTGCCCAGCCGCAGCACGAAATCGGCCGAGATCACGCCCTGCCCGACCCGACCGCGGATGCCGTCGGTTCCAAAATACTTGCGACTGCTCATGCGTTACGGTGTTCCTGCCTACGGGTGGACGCACGCGCAGCGGCGCGTGCGACGGTGTCGCGCATGCGCGCAACCACTGGCCTCATGCGGCCGCGTCCTGCGGATGCGGCTGGCGCATCATCATCGCGGTCAGATCGGCGATGCGGTCGCGCAGTTCGCGGCGGTCGCAGATCTGGTCGACGGCACCGTGATCGAGCAGGAACTCCGAACGCTGGAAGCCTTCCGGCAGGGTCTCGCGCACGGTCTGCTCGATCACGCGCGGGCCGGCGAAGCCGATCAGCGCATGCGGCTCGGCGATATTGATATCGCCCAGCATCGCGAACGAGGCCGACACGCCGCCGGTGGTGGGATGGGTCAGCACCGAGATGTAGGGCAGGCCGGCTTCGCGCAAGCGACCGAGCGCAGCGGAGGTCTTGGCCATCTGCATCAGCGAGAACAGGCCTTCCTGCATGCGCGCGCCACCGCTGGCGGAAAAGCATACGAACGGGCAGCCGACTTCCAGCGCCACTTCGGCCGCGCGTGCGAAGCGCTCGCCGACCACCGAGCCCATCGAGCCGCCCATGAAGGCGAAGTCGAAGGCCGCGGCGACCAGCGGATTGCCCTTGAGCGTGCCGCGCATGGCGATCAGTGCGTCGTACTCGCCACTGCTCTTCTGGCTGGCCTTGATGCGCTCGCCGTAGCGCTTCTGGTCCTTGAACTTGAGCACGTCGACCGGGCCCAGCTGGGCGGCGATCTCGGTGGTCGCGGTGTCGGGATCGAACAGCGAGTTCAGGCGCGCGCGTGCGCGGATCGCCATATGGTGGTCGCACTTGGGACACACCTCGAGGTTTTCCTCGAGCTCGGGGCCGTACAGCGCGCTGCCGCAGTTGCTGCACTTCTCCCACAGGCCCTCGGGGACGCTGCGCTTCTTGGCCGGGGTGTTCTCGGTGCGGATGCCGGAGGGCATCAATTTGCTGAGCCAGCTCATTTGATTCCGTAAAAGCACGCCCCATGGGGCATCAGAATGCGGAGTGTAAACCAGCCCGGCGCCCGGCGCTTTCGCAGACCTACGCGGCGAAACACCAGCAAGATAGTCGAGCGGACAGCCAGCCGCCCATCGGCACAGGCTTTTACAAGCAACACGATTATGGTATCAGCGACTTGGCGCCCAGGGATCGTGGCTGGAGTGCTCCAGCAGCCATACGCCTGTTTAAATGCGCATCGCCCAAACGAAACAAGCCCCCCCTGGAAACCTCAGTGAACAAGGATCGATCATGAGAACACCGGCATGCATTGCAGCTCTCTTACTTCTGATCTCCGTTATCGGTAGCAGCCAAGCCGAAGTAAAGATGTGCGGGACCGAGACCAACGTGCCGCTTCCGAGCAAGACGACGTCGCACATCAATCCAGATGGCTCGATGACAATAAGGGTGCCTACTGGCTGGTTCATGTTTACCCAGGAAAAAGGCGTCTGGGCAATCAGCCCGACCGCCGTCCTGACCTGCGCCTGCCCTGGAGGGTCTGGATGCAGCCCCACGTTACTTCCCAATGGTCAGACTTTCTGTGCAATGAGCTCGGACTGCACACAATGCAACCGTGGTGGAAGCACAGCGATGTACCCGGTCCGGCAGGATCAAATAGGTGCGACCTTTGCCAGTGCTGACGAAGTCAGAAGCTTGCCGCGGATCGATGCACGCCTGTTGTCGGCCCCCGATGTCAGAAAGGATTTACTGGCATTCAAAAAGACCCTGGGCATTCCGGTGGAAGCGAGCGGGCGCGATGCGGTGTGGATCCGCCTGTACGGCTATGTCGCACCGATGGATGTCCCCGATGGCTATCAGATCCCTATGACTGGCTCTGCGACTGAGAATATGGCACTCGGCTTGCTCGCAAGCCAATCCATTCAGGTCCCTTCTGCCGCAGTGAAATGCAGTTGCACAAGCGGCGGAAGTTGCAAGCTTGAATCCAATTTCGGGGTCAAGGTATGCAATGCAGCCGCGTGTGCAACCTGCAGCATGACGTACTGATCCAAACAAGCTTCAACTATCCAGCGCTTCGCGCAGCGGGGCCAGGAAGGCTTCGGCGCGTTCGCGGGCGCTGCGGACATCCGTCGCATCGGCCAGGGCGGCCACCAGGGCACTGCCGACCACCACGCCTTCGGCGTCGACGGCCATTGCGGCGGCGCTGGCGGCGTCCTTGATGCCGAAGCCGGCCACCACCGGGGCACCGGCACGCCGGCGCAGCTGGCGCAGGCGGTCGCCGGCAGCATGGGTGTCGAGCAGATTCGAGGCGCCGGTGACGCCAGCGAAGCTGACGTAGTACAGATAGCCCTGGGCGCTGCTGCACAGCATGTCCAGGCGCTGCTCGCTGGTGGTCGGCGAGGCCAGCGCAATCAAGGCCAGCCCGACCTCGGTGAAGATGGCGCGTGTCTCGGCCGCTTCTTCGGGCGGCAGGTCGACCAGCAGCAGGCCATCCACACCGGCAGCGACGGCGGCGTCGGCGAAGCGCCGCGTGCCGTGGATCTCGATCGGGTTGAGGTAGCCCATCAGCACCACCGGCGTGGTGGCGTCTTCGCGGCGGAATTCGTGCACAGCCTCCAGCACGTAGGCCAGGCCGGCACCACGGCCCAGCGCGCGCTCGGAGCTGCGCTGGATGGTGGGGCCGTCGGCCATCGGGTCGGAAAACGGCACCCCCAGCTCGATGACGTCGGCACCGGCTCGTACCAGCGCATGCATCACCGGCACGGTGGCTTCCAGCGACGGGTCGCCGGCGGTGATGAAGGGGATGAGCGCCTTGCGGCTGTCGGCGCGCAGGCGCTGGAAGGTTTGGTCGATACGACGCATTGAAAGACCTTGCAAGAAAGTTAGAGGCGGCGCGACCGCTTCAATGGATGTCCTGGTACATGGCAGGCGGCAGTTCGGTCAATGCCTGGGCCTCGACCTCGAGGTCGAAACTGTCCAGGCAGCAGCCGCAGCCGCTATTTTCCGAGCAGCTGCGGATCTGCGTCGCCCAGCGGTCGAGCCAGGCGGACAGCAGCGCCTGTTCGCCCGGCTGGTCGGCCAGCGCGGTCACGGTGACGCGCCGCAGTGGCATCAGACCTGCACGCCTTCGCGCGCAGCGATGGTGTGCATGTCCTTGTCGCCGCGGCCGGACAGGTTGCACAGGATCAACGCGTCCTTGGGCATCTCGCGCGCGAGCTTGATCGACTGCGCCACCGCATGGCTGGACTCGAGCGCGGCCAGGATGCCTTCGGTATGCGCCAACAGATGGAAGGCGGCCATCGCTTCGTCGTCGGTGATGCCCTGGTAGACCGCGCGGCCACTGTCGGACAGGAACGAATGCTCCGGGCCCACGCCCGGGTAATCCAGCCCGGCGGAGATCGAATGGGTTTCGGTGATCTGGCCGTCGTCGTCGCAGATCACATAGGTACGGTTGCCATGCAGCACGCCGGGGCGCCCGGCCGCGATCGAAGCCGCATGACGGCCGCTGGCGATGCCGTCGCCGGCCGCCTCGGCGCCATAGATCCTGACGCCTGGGTCGTTGAGGAAGGCATGGAACAGGCCGATCGCATTGCTGCCGCCACCGACGCAGGCGCTGATCGCATCCGGCAGGCGGCCGAAGTCTTCCAGCATCTGCGCGCGCGCTTCACGGCCGACGATCGCGTTGAAGTCACGCACCATGCGCGGATACGGATCCGGGCCGGCCACGGTGCCGATGATGTAGAAGGTGTCCTGCACGTTGGTGACCCAGTCGCGCATCGCTTCGTTGAGCGCGTCCTTGAGCGTGGCCGAGCCGGAGGTCACCGGGATCACCGTGGCACCCAGCAGCTTCATGCGGTAGACGTTGATCTTCTGCCGCTCGATGTCGGTGGCGCCCATGTAGACCACGCATTCCAGGCCCAGCCGTGCGGCGACGGTGGCGCTGGCCACGCCATGCTGGCCGGCGCCGGTCTCGGCGATGATGCGGGTCTTGCCCATGCGGCTGGCCAGCAAGGCCTGGCCGATGGTGTTGTTGATCTTGTGCGCGCCGGTGTGGTTCAGGTCTTCGCGCTTGAGCAGGATCTGCGCGCCGCCCACTTCGCGGCTGAGCCGCTCGGCGTGGTAGATCGGGCTGGGCCGGCCGACGTAATGCTTGAGATCCTTGTCGTACTCGGCGATGAAGGCCGGATCCCGGCGCGCCTGGTCGTAGGCGGCAGCCAGTTCCTGCAACGGGCCGATCAAGGTCTCGGCGACGAACCGGCCACCGAACTTGCCGAAGTGGCCGGCAGCGTCCGGATAGGCGTGAAAGTCACTGATGGGCTGGGCCGACATGGAAATCCTCTGCAGCGATGCTGGTCATACAAGAGGCGTCACTGTAGCGCAGCCGCGGTGTGCGATAAATCGATAAGATTGCTGCAACCTGTGATCTGAACTCACATATGAGCACCCTACTTCCACCGCTGGCAGCGCTGCGCGCGTTCGAATCCGCCGCGCGTCTGCAGAGCATCAGCCGGGCCGCGCAGGAGTTGCACGTGACCCATGGCGCCATCAGCCGACACGTGCGCTCGCTGGAACAGGCCCTGGGCGCGGCGCTGTTCGCCCGCCAGGGCCGTGGCCTGGTGCTGACGCCCGCCGGCGCCCGGCTGCGCGATGCGACCGGTGAGGGCTTTGCGCTGATCGGCGACACCTGGGCGGCATTGCGCCGCCCCAGCAGCGAGGCGCCGCTGGTGCTGGGCTGCTCGGGCAGCCTACTGGCGCGCTGGGTCATCCCGCGGCTGGGCCGGCTGCAGCGGGATCTGCCACAGGTACGCCTGCACCTGTCGGCCAGCGAGCAGCCGCCCGGCCCGGACCTGGACGGCCTGGATGCGGCACTGCTGCTGGACACCCCGCCCTGGCCTGGCGACTGGCAGGTGCACGAGCTGGGGGTGGAGTGGATCGGCCCGGTGCTGAGTCCGCAGCTGGCATCGGCGACGCAGCTGGCTGGCAGAACGCCCGCTGCCCTGCTCGACCACGCCTTGCTGCACACCCGCTCGCGCCCGCAGGCCTGGCCGGAATGGGCGCAACGCCACGGCGTGGCACCCGAAACGCTGCGCTTCGGCACCGAATTCGAACATCTGGTCTACCTGCTGGAAGCCGCCGCCGCCGGCCTGGGCGTGGCGATCGCACCGCAACCGCTGGTCGCCGCGGACCTGGCCGCCGGACGCCTGCTGGCGCCCTGGGGCTTCACGCCAACCCGCGGCCGCTGGGTGCTGTGCGCCGCAAGGCGCAACCCGGATCCACGCATCGACCAGCTTGCCGGCTGGTTGCGTTGCGCACTTTCAGAAGATCAGCAGCGCACCACGGATGCAGCAAGCGTCTGATTGGAACGCTCAGTGGTCGGCGAAACAGCGACCGAACAATCGATCGTGGGAGAGGCGAAAGATCTAGGGCAATCAAAACAACGAAGCAGACTGCCTATTCCGATTCCCCAATCCCCAATCCCCAATCCCGATTCCCGAATCCCCAACTCACCCCATCTCGTGACAATCGGCCCGACGCACTTCTTCGACGAACTTGCGCATCATGTGGCCGTCCTTGATCCCGGGCGCCAGCTCCACGCCGCTGGACACATCCACGCCCCATGGCAGCGTTGCCACGATCGCATCGAACACGTTGTCGGCGGTGATGCCGCCGGCCAGCAGAAACGGGCGATGCAGGCCGGTCGGCAGGCGCGACCAATCGAAGGTCTTGCCGGTGCCGCCGCCTGCGCCGGGTGCATGGCTGTCGAACAGGAAACCGGCGGTATTGGGAAAGGCGAGCTGCAGGGTCCGCGCGTTGGCGTCCTCGCCGTTCATCCCGCCGCTGCCCATCGGCACCGCCTTGAGATACGGCAGGTTGAAGCTGCGGCAGAAGGCGTCGTCTTCCTCGCCATGGAACTGCAGCAAGGTCGGACGTACGGTGCGCACCACCTCGCGCACTTCTTCCTTGGAGTTGTTGCGGAACAACGCCACCACATCGACCATCGGCGCGGTGGCCTGGCGCATTGCGCGCGCTTCGGCTGGCGCCACGCGGCGCGGGCTGCCATGCGCAAAGATGAAACCTACCGCGTCCACACCCAGCTCGCCGGCCAGTCGAATATCGCCGGCGCGGGTCATGCCACAGAACTTGATACGGGTGCGGTACAGCGATCGATTCATTGGGTTACCTCAGCGGGCAGATGCCACTCTGCGGGATACAGCGGCCCGATGAAGACCAGGCCCTGTGGCGGCGCTGTCGGCCCGGCCACCGTGCGGTCGCGGCCGGCCAGCAACGTCGCGATCCAGTCGCCCGGTTGTTCTCCGGTTCCGACCAGGATCAGCGAGCCAACAATATTCCGCACCATGTGATGAAGGAATGCATTGGCCTGGACCTGCACCTCCACCACCTCGCCGATGCGTTGCACGCTGATGGCCTGCAGGTTGCGGCGTGCATGCAGGGCCTGGCACTGCACGCTGCGGAATGCGCTGAAATCGTTCTCGCCCAGCAAGGCCTGCGCGGCCGCATGCATGGCATCGGCATCCAGCGGGCGCCGTTCCCAGCTCAAGGTCTGGCGATACAGCGCCGGGCGTATCTGCCGGTTGAGCAGGCGATACCGATAGCGGCGTGCGCGCGCGGAAAACCGCGCATGGAAGTCGGCGGCGGCCGGCACGCACCAGCGCACCGCGATCGAGGGCGGCAGGCGCGCGGTGGTGCCCAGCATCCAGCCACGCGGCTCGCGGCGCGCATCGCTGTCGAAATGCACCACCTGGCATTCGCCATGCACGCCGGCATCGGTGCGGCCTGCGCATACCACCTGCACCGGGGCATCGGCCACCGAGGACAGCGCCGCCTGCAGGCTGGCCTGGACGCTCGGCCCGCCATGTTCCCCCAACTGCTGCCAGCCCTGGAACTCGCTGCCGTCGTACTCCACGCCCAGCGCGTAACGCATCGGAACCTGCCTGTTATCGAATCGATGGAGCGCGCGGACTAGCCGACCGCGCGCTCGGACCACACTGCCAGCGTGTTACCGCCCGGCTCGCGGAAATGAAAGCGGCTGCCGCCGGGAAAGCGGAATACCGGCTTGACGATCTCGCCACCGGCCGCGCGAACGCGCTCGGCCATGGACTCCAGCGCGTCGGCATACAGCACCACCAGCGGGCCGGCGTCTGCCGGCGCTGCCGCAGTGGCGTGATAGAAACCGCCGTCCAGACGACCGTCGTTGAAGGCCAGATAATCCGGGCCATAGGCCTGAAACTGCCAGCCGAACACGGCTTCGAAAAAGGCGCGGCTGGCCTCCAGGTCGAGCGAGGCGAATTCCACGTAATCGATGCGGCGCTCGCGTGCGGCGGCCGTGCTGTCCAGCGCCGGGCTCATGCCAGGCGTTCCAGCAGTTCGGCGGCCTCGGCGCGGCTGGCCGCGTCGCCGGTTGCCGCGACTTCCAGCAACAGGCCGCGTGCGGTGTCGCTGTCGCCAAGGTCCATGTAGGCCACGGCCAGCTCCAGACGATCGCGCCCTGCCGAGGCGAACTCCCTGCTGTTCACCGCGCTGGGTGCAGCGGCCGGCGCGATGGGTGCCGGATCGATATCCAGGCGGTCCTGCGTGGCGACCGATGCAAACGGCACGCCCGGCGGAAGATCGTTGCTGGCGTGCGCGACGTCGACGTGCGGCGGCGCGCCGTCTTCCGGCTGCGCGTGCGCGGACCCCGGTTGCTCCGGCACCGCGTCCTCGGGCGCGACGAACGCCGGATGCGCTACCGGAGGCGCTGGCGGCGTTGCGCGCAACGAGCGCCAGTCCTCGCTGGCGAGCACCGGCGGCGCGGCGGCAGGCTCGGACGGCAGCGGCTCGCGGCGCAGCACATCGGACAGCGGTTGCTGGGTCTGGCGGGCGCGTTCGTCTTCGCGCAGGTCGGCCTGCTCGAATTCGGGGTCGTGCAGCACATCGTGCTCGCTGGGCACGGTGGCCTGCGCATCGTCCAGCGGCGCGGCGGCGTCTGCCGCAGCACCGGCAGGCACGAAGTCGAACGGACGCCGCGGCAACGGCGGCAGCGGCGAGGGTTTGCGCCGGCGTGCCGCCAGCCAGGCGACGACCGCCGCGACGATCAACACCAGGCCACCGATCAGCCACAGCGGGAACCCGCTGCCCTGCGGTGCCGCAGCCGGCGTCTCCGACAGCCGCTTCTGCGCGGCCGCCAGGTCGGTGTCCTTCATCGCGATCAAGGCTTGCTGTTGCTGCTTGAGCTTTTCCAGATCGGCCACGCGGGTGCGCAGATCCTGCAATTCCGCATCGCGGGTGGCGATGTCTTCCCTGGCCTGTTGCAACTGTTGATTGGCCGCCATGTCGCCCTCGCCTTCGGCACTGGTGCCGGACGTGGCGCCGGCGGTGTTGGTTTGACTCGCCACCGCAGGGGCGATCTCGAGCCGCGCGCCGGCACCTGCCGACGCCGCTGCTGCGGCGGCGGGCGTGGGCGTTGCGGCGGCAGCACCGGCCTCGGCCGGCTGCGGAATCGCCGAGCGCGCCTGACGCCACTGCGCGGCCTGCTCGCGCACCATCACCGCCGCTTCGGCGGCGCCGACCTGCGCCAGCGCATCCTCCTGCGGGGTGCGCAGCACTGCGCCCTGCTTCAACCGATTGATGTTGCCGCCGATGAAGGCGTCCGGGTTGGTACGCAGCAGCGCCAGCATGGTCTGGTCGAGCGAATGCCCGCTGGAACGGGCCACCGCGGCAGCGATCTCCGACAAGGTCTGGCCCGAGCGCACCGCCGGCAGCGCATCGCCAGCCGGCACCGGCGCGGCAGCGCGCATGCTGGAACGTGCACCGGGCGCCGCCGCGTCGGCGGCCTGCCCGGCGCGTTCGGCAGCGGCAGCGGGCCCGGCGGCCGCCGCGCGCACGATAGCGTTGCTGGCCCCGGCGCGCGGCGCCTCGATAGCCGGCTCGGCGATCGCTGCGGCGGTATTGGGCGCATCGACCAGTGCGGAATATTCGCGCACCAGCCGGCCCTGGCCCCACTCCACCTCGATCAGGAAGTTGATCGCCGGCTGCTCCACCGCCTGGCTGCTGGTCACGCGGATCACCGCACGCCCGCGCACGTCCTGCGCGAACTGGAATTGCAGGTTGCTGACCAGGCCTTGCGGGCGTTCCAGGCCGACCCGTGCAAACGTGGTGGCCGATGCCAGCGCCACGCGTGCGTTGTCGAGTTCGCCCGGCTCGTTGGAGATGACCGGAATCTCGGCCACCAACGGCTGCCCGGGCCTGGACAGCACCCGGATATCGCCCAAGCCCAACGCCATGGCAGCGCCGCTGCAGGCCATCAGCAGCAGCGCACCTATCCCTTGTATCGGACGCATCGCGCCCCCGCCCCTATGTTTCATGGGCATCAATATAGCCGCTGCATGAGCGAAAAAGTCGGCGACCCGCCGCAGAGCGCAGCTGCCGCTGCGATGCCGCGATGCCGCGATGCGAAATCCTGCAGCTCATCGGCAGCGCATTGGTAGGAGCGCGCTTGCGCGCGATGAGGCATCACAGGGAAGGCTCCATCGCGCGCCAGCGCGCTCCTACCGCGCTCAGCCTTCCTGTGCGACCAGCTCGGCCAGCTGCACGGCGTTGAGCGCGGCGCCCTTGCGGATGTTGTCCGAGACGATCCACAGATTCAGGCCGCGCGGATGCGACAGGTCCTCACGGATACGGCCGACGAACACCGCGTCCTTGCCGGAGGCATGCGTGACCGGCGTCGGGTAGCCGCCGGGCTTGCGCTCGTCCACCACTTCCACGCCGGGCGATGCGGCCAGCAGCGCGCGCGCGTCTTCGACGCTGATCTTGTGGCGGGTTTCGATCGCCACCGCTTCGGAGTGACCGTAGAACACCGGCACGCGCACTGCGGTGGGATTCACCTGGATGGAGTCGTCGCCCAGGATCTTGCGGGTTTCCCAGACCAGCTTCATCTCTTCCTTGGTGTAGCCGTTGTCCTGGAAGTCGTCGATGTGCGGAATCAGGTTGAAGGCGATCTGCACCGGGAACCGCTGCGGGTCGATCTGCTGGAAGCTCAGCAGCTCGCTGGTCTGCTTGCCCAGCTCTTCCATCGCCGAACGCCCGCCGCCGGAGACCGACTGGTAGGTCGCCACATTGATGCGCTCGATGCCGTAGGTGCGGTGGATCGGGCCGAGCGCGACCAGCATCTGCATGGTCGAGCAATTGGGGTTGGCGACGATGCCGCGCGGGCGCTGCTTCAGCGCTTCGGGGTTGACCTCCGACACCACCAGCGGCACGTCGTCGTCGTAGCGGAACGCGGAGGAATTATCGATCACCACCGCGCCGGCGGCGGCGAACTTGGGGCCGTACTCCTTGGACACGCTGCCGCCTGCGGAGAACAGCGCGATGTCCACGCCGGTGGGATCGAAGTCGGCCAGGTCCAGCACATCGACCTTGCCGCCATTGAACTCCACCTGCCCGCCGGCCGAGCGCGCCGAGGCCAGCGCGTACAGGGTGGCGACCGGGAAGTTGCGCTCGGCCAGGATGCTCAGCATGGTCTCGCCGACAGCGCCGGTGGCGCCCACGACCGCGACGTTGAAACGACGGTTTTCGTTGCTCATGAGATTGTCTTTATCGAATAAGAAAAGAGGGGGAACGCGCTTGCGCAGTGGGTTCGGGGAACCTCCAAAGCTGGCCGCGGAGGTTCCCTATCGTTTGGTCGTGATGGTTTTGCCGGTGCCGGTGCCGGTGCTGGTCGCTTCGCCAGCGCGCGCGCCGCCCTGTTTGGCAGCAGCCACCGCATCGGCATTCAGCGCGCTCGGCGGATGGCCGGCATTGGCGCCTTTGCCCAGCGCGGCGATCAGGTTGTCCACCGCCAGCTGCACCATCGCGCGGCGCGTGGCCAGGCTGGCGCTGCCGATATGCGGGGTGAGCACGACGTTGCGCAGGGCCAGCAGCTCGGGACGGACGAACGGCTCGCCTTCGTAGACATCCAGGCCGGCACCGGCCAGACGCCCGTTGGCAAGCGCATCGGCCAGCGCGATTTCATCGACCAGGCCGCCGCGCGCGATATTCACCAGCGTGGCGGTGGGGCGCATCCTGCCCAGCGCCGCGGCATCGATGATGTGGTGCGAGTCCCTGGTGTACGGCAGCACCAGCACCAGGTGATCGGACTGCGCCAGCAACGTATCGAGGTCCACGTACTGCGCGCCGAGCGCCTGTTCGGTGGTGGCCGGCAGCTGGCTGCGGTTGTGATACAGCACGCGCATGCCGAAGCCATGCGCGCCGCGGCGGGCGATGCCCTGCCCGATCCGGCCCATGCCCAGGATGCCCAGCGTGCTGCCGTGGAGATCGGCGCCGAGCATGGTCTTGAACGACCACTGCCCCCACTGCCCGTCGCGCAGCCAGCGCTCGGCTTCGGTGATGCGGCGCGCGGTGGCCATCAGCAAGGCAAAGCCGAGATCGGCGGTGGTCTCGGTCAGTACATCCGGGGTGTTGCTGGCCAGGATGCCGGCAGCGCTGAGCGCGTCCAGATCCAGGTTGTTGTAGCCCACGCCGACGTTGGCGATCGCGCGCAGCTGCGGCGCGGAGGCGATTTCCGCCGCGCCGATACGCTCGTTGAGGGTGATCAGCGCACCGTCCAGCGATGCCAGCCGCGCAGCCAGCTCGGCCGGCGAATACGCGCTGACGCGCGCGGTGGTGGTCAGCTCGAAATGCTCGCCCAGCTGCGCGACGACATCGTCGAACAACGGCTGGCTGACCCACACCCTGGCGCGACGCGACTCAGACATCGGCCTGACCGGGAATACGTGGCGCCACCTCGCCGACATCGCCGCACTGGGCGCGATGACGCAAGGCCTGGTCCATCAACACCAGCGCCATCATCGCCTCGGCGATCGGGGTGGCGCGGATGCCCACGCACGGGTCGTGGCGGCCGGTGGTGATCACATCGACCACCGCGCCGTCCGCATCCACGCTCGCGCCGGGCAGGCGCAGGCTGGAGGTCGGCTTGAGCACCATCGAGGCGGTGATCGCCTGGCCGGTGGAAATGCCGCCCAGGATGCCGCCGGCATGATTGCTGAGAAAGCCTTCCGGGGTGATCAGGTCGCGGTGTTCGGTGCCCTTCTGCGCGGCGCTGGCGAAGCCGTCGCCGATTTCCACGCCCTTGACCGCATTGATGCTCATCAAGGCGGCGGCCAGTTCGGCATCGAGCTTGCCGTAGATCGGCTCGCCCCAGCCCGCCGGCACGCCGCCGGCCACCACGTCCACGCGCGCGCCGACCGAGTCGCCGGACTTGCGCAGCGCGTCCATGTAGGTCTCCAGCTCCGGCACCTGCTCGGCATGCGGCCAGAAAAACGGATTGTCCTCGACCGCATTCCAGTCGAAACCGGTGGGGCGGATCTCGCCCAGCTGCGACAGAAATCCGCGCACCAGCACGCCGTAGCGCTGCTTGAGCCACTTCTTGGCGATCACCCCGGCGGCCACGCGCATGGTGGTCTCGCGCGCGGACGAACGCCCGCCGCCGCGCGGATCGCGGATGCCGTACTTCTGCCAATAGGTGTAGTCGGCGTGCCCGGGGCGGAACTGCTGGGCGATGTTGCTGTAGTCCTTGCTGCGCTGATCGGTGTTGCGGATCAGCAGGCCGATCGGCGTGCCGGTGGTGCGGCCTTCATAAACGCCGGACAGGATCTCGATCTCGTCGGCCTCGCGGCGTGCCGAGGTGTGCCGGCTCTTGCCGGATGCACGCCGCTGCAGATCGTGGGTGAAGTCTTCCGGCGCGATCTCCAGGCCGGGAGGGCAGCCATCGACCACGCAGCCGATCGCCGGCCCATGCGACTCGCCGAAGGTGGTGACAGTGAACAGCTTGCCGAACGAATTGGCACTCATGCGCGCAGGCTCATCGCTGCGCGGCCAGCTCGGCGATGCGTGCGCCGTGCGCGATCAGCTCGCGGCATTCGACCGCGAAGATGCCCATCTGCCCGACCTTGAACTCGACCCAGGCCAGATCCACTTCCGGCAGCAGCTTGATCAGGTGCTGCTCGGACTCGCCCACTTCGCAGATCAGCAGACCGTCTTCGCTGAGGTGCTGCGGCGCATCGCGCAGGATCTTCAGCACCAGATCCAGGCCGTCGTCGCCCGCACGCAGACCCAGCTCCGGCTCGTAGGAATATTCCTGCGGCAGCGCGTCGGTTTCGTCGTTGGTGACGTACGGCGGATTGGTGACGATCAGGTCGTACCGGCGGCCACCCAGCCCGGCGAACAGGTCCGACTTGAGCAGGGTGACGTTGTCGGCGTGCAGGCGCGCCTTGTTTTCGGCGGCCAGTGCCAGCGCATCGTCGCTGATGTCCACGCCGTCCACGTCCCACTGCGGGTTGTAGTGGCCCATGGCGATCGCGATGCAGCCCGAACCGGTGCACAGGTCCAGCGCGCAGGTGACTTCGCGGCCGCCCAGCCAGGGCTCGAAGCCGGCTTCGATCAATTCAGCGATCGGCGAACGCGGCACCAGCGCGCGCGCATCGCTCTTGAAACTCAGCCCGGCGAACCAGGCCTCGCCGGTCAGGTACGCCGCCGGCACACGCTCGCTGATGCGGCGCTCGAACAAGCCCAGCACCTGCTCTTTTTCCGAGCGCAGCAAACGCGCCTGGCCGTAGGCCGGGCCCAGATCGTGCGGCAGATGCAGGCTGTGCAGGACCAGCTGGGTGGCTTCGTCCAGCGCGTTGTCGTAGCTATGGCCGAAGGTCAGACCGGCTGCATTGAAACGGCTGGTGCCGTAGCGGATCAGGTCGATGATGGTGTGCAGTTCGTCGGCCGCGGCGGCAGTCATGGCAACAACTAAAGAGGAATCGGCCCCCGATTATAGAGGTCGGATCGGTATCATGAGCGTCCGTTGCAGTGGAAACCGCCATGTTCAATCGCAATACCGGCATCGTGCTGCTGGTGGCGCTGGCCGCCGGCCTGGGGCTGTTGCTGGGCCAGAAGTTTCTCGGCGCCGCGCCCAGCTCGCCCTGGCCGCCCACCAGCACCATCACCTTTTATCCGCAGCCACGCACGCTGCCGCAGTTCAGCCTGCGCCAGTCCGACGGCACCCAGCTGGTCCCCGGTGAGCTGAAGGGACATTGGACGCTGGTGTTCCTGGGCTTCACGTTCTGCCCGGACGTCTGCCCGACCACGCTGACCGATCTGGCGGTGGCGCAGCAGCAGTGGGAAAGCATCCCCGATGGCCTGCGCCCGCGCGTGCTGTTCGTGTCGGTGGACCCGCAGCGCGACCCGCCCGCCCGCCTGGGCGAATACGCGCATGCCTTCCACAAGGACACCCTGGCCGCCACCGCCGAGGTGCCGGCGCTGCAGCGCTTCGCCACCGCGCTGGGCTTCGTGTTCCAGAAAGTGCCGGGCAAGGGCTTTGCGGACAATCCCAACGACTACAGCATGGATCACTCGGCCGGCATCGCCGTGCTCGACCCGCGGGGCCGCCTGGCCGGATTGATCCGTCCCCCGCTCGACCCCAGGGCGATCGCCGCCGACCTCCAGCAACTGACCAAGGTAACCGCTCCGTGAGTCTCGTCACTTCCCTGACCTACGTGCTGCCGCACCGGTTGCTGTCCTCGCTGGCGCGCGCGCTGGCCTATTCCGATACGCCGTCCACCAAGCAATGGTTGATCGACACGGTCACGCGCAAGTTCGGCGTGGACCTGGGCGAGGCACTGGAACCGGACCCGCGCGCCTATCCCACCTTCAATGCGTTCTTCACCCGCGCCCTGAAGCCGGGCGCACGCGTGCCCGACCCCGATCCTGCGGCGCTGCTGATGCCCGCCGATGGCCGCATCAGCCAGCTCGGCCCGATCGAGAACGGCCGCATTTTCCAGGCCAAGGGACAGTCGTTCACTGCCGCCGAATTGCTCGGCGACGCCGAAGCGGCATTGCCGTTCAACGACGGCCTGTTCGCCACCGTCTACCTCTCGCCCAAGGACTACCACCGCGTGCATATGCCGTGGACCGGCACCTTGCGCGAGACCGTGCACGTGCCCGGCCGCCTGTTCAGCGTTGGCCCGGATGCGGTGCGCAACGTACCGCGGCTGTTCGCGCGCAACGAGCGCCTGGTCTGCCACTTCGACACCGACTTCGGCCCGATGGTCTCGGTGATGGTGGGCGCGCTGCTGGTGTCGGGGGTGGAAACGGTGTGGAGCGGCGTGGAGATCCCGCGCTACGGCGATCGCATCACGCGCAAGGACTATCGCGGCAAGGGCATCGTGCTGGAGCGGTTTGCGGAGATGGCGCGCTTCAATTACGGCTCGACCGTGATCGTGCTGCTGCCGCCAGGTGTCGCGACGCTCGATGGCGGACTTGCCGCGGAGACCTCGGTGCGCCTGGGGCAAGCGCTCGCACGTCGCCAGGTGGGCTGATCACCGCCGCGCGCCAGCCGCAGCGACGCCGTCGTAGGAGCGGGCCTGACCGCGACAGGGCCTTCTCGACGACGTTCAATGCGCAGGCGCATGTCGCCCTCCCAGCTTTCGATGCAGCGCGTCCTCGCCTACGTTGGAACTACCCGGGCTGCTTCGTCGCGGCCAGGTCCGCTCCTACAACGGCGCAGCGCACTGATACGGTACGCCTGCACTAGCCGACGATCTCCGCTGGTCAGCTCGATGGTCTACTCCGATGCAGGAGCATGGGTCCGCGACGAAACGCCGCCATGACAGCGGCGTCGCACTCAGGCTCGCTCGCCACAGCACCGATGCCCACTCCGGCTCCCACAAGAACGATGCGATTGTAGGAGCGGGCCCGACCGCGACGTGGCAGTCGCAGTGAGCCTGGGGGCGCTTGCGCCTTTGGCACGCCCAGCCTCCGATCTGGAGCGGCCTTGCCTGTGCTGGAGCTACCGGGGCTGCTTTGTCGCGGCCAGGTCCGCTCCTACGGGGCGGCCTACCGCTTCTAACGGAGCGCGGCCCGGCGCGGCTGGCCGATGCTCTAACCAACGTGGTACTGCAAGCGCTGCTCAGCGATCGCAACCAGCCAGCTTGATGCTCTGCCCTGGCTTGAGCGCATACGACGGCGCCTTCAGGCCATTGGCCTTGGCCAGCGCCTTGAGCTCGCACTGGTACTTCTGCGCGACGCGGCCGAGCGTGTCGCCCCTGGCGATGGTGTAGCTGCGCGCCTGCTTGGCCTTGGGCTTGGCGATCGCCGGCTGGCCGGTGGCCACGGTGGTCGGCACGCCGGCCATCGGGCTCACGTCGCCGACCGCCACACTTGGCGTGTACTCGGGCGATGCGCTGCTGCGCACGATGGCGTTGTTGAGATCGGCCGTGATCAGGGTGCGTGCCAGATCCGCACGCGGGCCGCTCACGCAGTAACGCGTGTACAGGCCAACGATGCGGTTGGTGGCGTTGATGACGGTGCCGGCCGGGATCCAGCCATCGGAGTCGTAGCGCGGGTTGAGATTGCGCAGCGCACGCATGTAGCCATCGCGCGTGCCCATGCTGCCCAGGCAGATGGTGAGTTCGTAGATGGTGGTCGACTTGGCCAGCTTCAGCGTGGCCGGCTGCGCGTCGAGCTTGGCGAAGTCCACACCGTACTGGCGCGGGTGCAGGAAGATCCACGCCGCGGCGATCACCATCGGCACGTAGTCCTTGGTTTCGGCCGGGAACTGGTTGTAGACGTCCTGCTCCCAGAACCCGCGTCCGCCGCTCTGCGAGAACACGCGCGCGGCGCGGCCTTCGCCGCCGTTGTAGGCGGCCAGCGCCAGCTCGATGTTGCGGTTGAGCCCGGCCATGCGCTCGTTGAGGTAGGCGGCGCTGGCTTCGGCGGCGCTGCGTGCATCGAAGCGCGTGTCGAAGCCGGTGCCGTCCGGGCCCAGCCCGAAACGGCGCCCGGTGGCCGGCATGAACTGCATCAGCCCGGCCGCGCCCGCACGCGAGCTGGCGTGCACCTTGCCGTTGGATTCCTTGGCCATGATGCCGAACAGCAGCGCCTCGGGCAGGCCGCGCTTCTGCCATTCCGGCCACATCACCCCGCGCAGGTTGCTGTAGTTCTCGTAGCTGGTCAGCAGCGCCGGGCGCATGTCGGTCAGCCAGCGGCGGATGCCGGCCTGCACGGCAGGGTTGTACTGCACCATCTTGTCGAAATCGTGGCGCTGGTCGTTGAGCAGCGTGGCAGCACGCGCCGCCTCGGGCACGCCGTTCGCCGCCGGGCCGAGGTGGTCCGGGTCGGCCTGCAGCAGGGTGTCGTCGTCCTGCGGGTCTTCGGCGGCCGGCGCTTCGGCATCGGCGCGCGCCTTCAGCAGGCGCTTGTAGGTGGCCAGCTGATTGGCGACCAGGCAGCCGCGCTGCTTGATGCAGGCGTCGATGACGTCTTCCATGTCCTCCAGCGCGGCATCGCCTTCGGCGGTGCCCTTGGGGTCGGAGTTGTTCACCAGCACCAGCGCATCGCGGTAACGCTTTTCGGCGGCGGCCATGCGCGCATCGAGCACGGCGGCCTTCTCCGTGTCGCGTTTGGAAACGGCGTGGGCAGCGGGGACGACAGACATCAGCGCCACCACGACCAGAACCGGCCATGGGCGCAAACCAAAATGAGCGAGCGGCATCGTAGGCAGTACAGCGGAAAGGCAGGCAGGGTAGCCGCCGGGGCGACACCGGGGCAAGGCGGCGGGGCCGGCAGGGTCAGTGGGCCGTTAGCTTGGCGGTGGCGCAGCGCGCCTGGAATGCCTTGGGGAAGTGCGTCAAGCGACTGGCGCGCAGGCTGCGTCATTGCACTGCCTGTCGGCGGCTGGCAGCCAGACAGCGCGGTCGAAATCCGGGGCCAAGCCCCGCCCGGTCCGCCCAGCCGGATTGCCCGCTAGAATCCGGCGTTTCCCACCGGATCTGCGCTATGGCCTCGTTCCTGCTCGGCAAAGGCGTCACCGACGACATCCCGGTCGTGCTGGAAGGGCGCTTCGGCAATCGCCACGGACTGGTGGCCGGCGCCACCGGTACCGGCAAGACCGTGACCCTGATGACCCTGGCCGAAGGCTTCTCGCGCATGGGTGTCCCGGTGTTCCTGGCCGACGTGAAAGGCGATGTCGCCGGCCTGGCGGTGGCAGGCGACGACGCCGCCGGCGTGCTGCAGCGCGCCACAGAGATCGGCATCGCCGACTACGCACCGGCCGCTAGCCCGGTGGTGCTCTGGGATCTGTACGGCCAGCTCGGCCACCCGGTGCGCACCACCGTCAGCGAGATGGGCCCTGCCCTGCTGGCGCGCATTCTGGAACTCAACGACACCCAGTCGGGCGTGCTCGACATCGTGTTCAAGCTGGCCGACGACCGCGGCCTGCTGTTGCTGGACCTGGACGACCTGCGCGCGCTGCTTGGATTGGTGGTGGAAGAACGCAAGGAGCTGTCCACCAGTTACGGGCTGGTCTCCAGCCAGTCGGTGGCCGCGATCCAGCGCGCCCTGCTGCGGCTGGCGCAGGACGGTGGCGAGCACTTCTTCGGCGAGCCGGCGCTGGAGCTGGCCGACCTGATGCGCGTGTCTGCGGACGGCCGTGGTGTGATCGGCATCCTGGCGGCCAATCAACTGGTGCTCAAGCCGAAGCTGTATTCCACCTTCCTGCTGTGGCTGCTTTCGGAACTGTTCGAGCTTCTGCCCGAGGTGGGCGACCTGGAACACCCCAAGCTGGTATTCGTGTTCGACGAAGCGCATCTGCTGTTCGACGATGCGCCCGCCGCGCTGGTGCAGCGGATCGAACAGGTCGTTCGGCTGATCCGCTCCAAGGGCGTGGGCGTGTATTTCTGTTCGCAGTTTCCCGACGACATTCCGGACAACATCCTCGGCCAGCTCGGCAACCGCGTGCAGCATGCCCTGCGTGCGTTCACCCCGCGCGACCAGAAGGCGCTCAGGACCGCGGCGCAGACCTTCGTGGCCAATCCCAAGCTCGATGTGGCCACGGCGATCTCCAGCCTGGGCACCGGCGAGGCGCTGGTGTCGCCGCTGCAAGGCAAGGGCGTGCCGGCACCGGTGCAGCAAACGCTCATCGCCCCGCCGCGCTGCCGCATGGGCGCCATCAGCGAGACCGAACGCGCACAGGTGCGCGCGGCCAGCCCGGTCGGCACCCGCTACGACACCGCGATCAACCGAGAATCGGCTGCCGAGCTGCTGGCGCGCCGGGTCGAACAGGTCGCCGAACACAACGCCGCACCGCCGGCACGCACCCGCGAGGACGAGGAAACGCAGGACAGCGGTTTCGGAAAAGCCGTCAAGGATGCCGTGTTCGGCACCGGCCGCCGTCAGGGCATGCTGGAAACGATGGCAAAGCAGACCTCGCGCACCATCGGCAGCAAGATCGGCCAGCAGATCGTGCGCGGCATCTTCGGCAGCATTTTTGGTGGGAAGCGTTGATCAGCTTGACCGCCGCTGACACGTCTCGATGACACGGTCGCCCCGAAGGGTAGCCCGGGTACACCACCCCATTGATCAACACCAGCAGCAGGGTCACCCAGGGAATGTTCTGGCGCGACCAGGGCTTGTGCAGCGGCATCAGCAACATGACAACGTCCGTGTCCAAAAAAGCGCAAAGCTTCGCCGTGCGACGGCAGATGCGCAAGCCGGCCATGCGCGCTAGCATCGCGGCCCCGCTGTCCGATACACCGCCCATGAGCCGCTGGCGCCCGCCCGCCGAAAAAAGCACCGCACTGATCACGCCCGACGGCCATGCCCGGCTCAAGGCCGAGCTGGAAGAGCTGTGGCGCGTACGTCGGCCGGAGGTGGTGCGTGCGCTGGCCGCCGCCGCGGCAGAAGGCGACCGCTCGGAGAACGCCGAATACACCTATCGCAAGAAGCAGCTGGGCGAGATCGATCGGCGTGTGCGCTATCTCAGCAAACGCCTGGAAGCGCTGCGCGTGGTGGATACCGCACCGACCGATCCGCGCGCGGTGTTCTTCGGCGCACGGGTCGAACTGGAGGACGCCGACAGCGGCGAGCTGCTGCACTACCGTATCGTCGGCCCGGACGAAACCGACGCCGGACGCGGCTGGATCAGCATCGACTCGCCCTTGGCGCGCGCACTGCTGAAAAAACGCGTGGACGACGAGTTCGAAGCGCAGTTGCCGTCGGGCAAGCACACCTTCGTGGTGGTGTCGGTGGATTACGCCAGCCAGTAGGCGAGTGATCGCAATCTACTGACCTGTGTGTAGGAGCGCACTTGTGCGCGATGGAGCGTTATCGATAAGACCCATCGCGCGCAAGCGCGCTCCTACGGACAGATGTTTACGACCAGCGCCCAGTTACACCATCTGCAGATTCAACGCGCGTCCCTGCTGGATTGCGACATTGGCCGGCAATGCATCGCCGAACAGATCGTGCTCGTCGCTGTCGGTGATTTCCACATCGACCAGGTCGCCGACCTTCAAGCCGCGCTCGCCGCCGTTCTGGATATGCACCAGGCCATCGATTTCCGGTGCGTCCGCGCGTGAGCGCGCCACCGCGATATCGTCCTCAATCAGGTCGACCAGGCATTGCTGCACGCTGCCGATCTTGGCCTCCAGCCGCGCGGCGGAAATCTCCGCCTGCCTGGCCATGAAGCGCGCCAGACGCTCCTGCTTCACCTCTTCCGGCACCGGATCCGGCAACGCGTTGGCGCTGGCACCGTCCACCGGCGAATACGCAAACGCGCCGACGCGATCGAGCTGGGCCTGGTCCAGGAACTCGAGCATGGATTCGAATTCGGCATCGGTTTCGCCGGGGAAACCGACGATGAAGGTGGAGCGCACCGTGATCTCCGGGCACATCGCCTTCCAGCGCTGCACGCGCTCGAGGGTTTTTTCCACCGCACCGGGCCGCTTCATCAGCTTGAGGATGCGCGGGCTGGCATGCTGGAACGGGATGTCCAGGTACGGCAGCAGCTTGCCTTCGGCCATCAACGGAATCACATCGTCCACGTGCGGGTACGGATACACGTAGTGCAGCCGCGTCCACACGCCCAGCTCCGACAGGCCTTCGCACAGCGCCTTCATGCGGGTCTGGTACATGCGGTCGCGCCACGGACGCTCGGCATACTTCAGGTCCACGCCGTAGGCCGAGGTGTCCTGCGAGACCACCAGCAGTTCCTTGACCCCGCCGCGGACCAGCCGCTCGGCTTCGCGCAGCACCTCATCAACCGGACGCGAGGCCAGATCGCCGCGCATCGAGGGAATGATGCAGAAGCTGCAACGGTGGTTGCAGCCTTCGGAGATCTTCAGGTACGCGTAATGCCGCGGGGTCAGCTTGATGCCGTAGTCGGGCACCAGATCCACGAATGGGTCGTGGCGCGGCGGCAATGCGGCGTGCACCGCCTCCATCATGCTCTGGTAGTCCTGCGGGCCGGACACCGCCAGCACCTGCGGGTAGGCCTCGCGGATCTGTTCCGGGCGCTTGCCCAGGCAGCCGGTGACGATCACCTTGCCGTTGGCGTTCATCGCCTCGCCGATCGCATCCAGCGACTCGGTCACCGCCGAGTCGATGAAGCCGCAGGTGTTGACCACCACCACGTCGGCAGCGTCGTAACTGGGCACGATGTCGTAGCCCTCCACGCGCAACTGGGTGAGGATGCGTTCGGAGTCGACGAGCGCCTTCGGACAGCCAAGGCTGACGAAGCCGACTTTGTGATTCAGCTGGGACATGGAAGCAGGAGCCTGGGAACGGAGCGGCCTGGGGCCTGAAGTGCAGCGATTATAGCGGCGCGCGGGCAGCGCCCTGAACCGCGCTGCGGGCGGGCAAGGTCATCTTAGCGAGACCCTCACCTGCAGCGCCGCCGATCCGGTCGATAATGCGCGCCTTCCCCCTACCTCAGCAGGAGTTCCCATGGGTCACTGGACCACGCTCGACACCCCCGACGGCCAGGTCGCCGCCTGGCACGCCACCCCGACCTCCAGCCCGCGCGGCGGCCTGGTGGTGATCCAGGAGATCTTCGGTGTCAACGAACATATCCGCGCGGTGGCCGACGATTACGCCGCACGCGGCTACGAAGTGCTGGCGCCGGCCTTCTTCGACCTGGAAGAGAAGGACGTGCAGCTGCCCTACGACCAGGAAAGCCTGCAGCGCGGCCTGGCACTGGCCAATGCGGTCGGCCTGGAGCGCGCGGTGGAGGTGGTCAAATCCGCCGCCACCCTGCTCGGCCGCGCCGGCAAGGTCGGCACCGTGGGCTATTGCTGGGGCGGCTCGGTGGCGCTGCTGTCGGCGATCCGCCTGGGCCTGCCCTCGGTGAGCTACTACGGCGGCCGCAACACCCAGCTGCTGGACGAAACGCCGAAGGCGCCGGTGATGTTCCACTTCGGCGAGCAGGACACCAGCATTCCGCCCGAGGCGATCCAGGCCCACCGCGAGAAGCTGCCGCAGATGGAAACCTTCGTGTATCCGACCGGCCACGCCTTCAACCGCAGCATCGATCCCACGCATTACGACGCCGACAGCGCCGAGCGTGCACTGCAGCGCACGCTGGGCTTTTTCGAAGCGCATCTGGGATGAGCGGGACTGCAGCAGGCATGTCCGAAACGAGCGGCTTCCAGCCCGATGCGCGGCTGGCCGCAGACAGCGTGTTCGTCGCCGACGGACCGCTGTCGCAGGTGCGGCTGATGGACGACAGCCGCTTCCCGTGGCTGGTGCTGGTGCCGCGGGTCGCCGATGTCAGCGAGTGGATCGATCTGGATGGCGGCCAGCAGCGTCTATTGCTGGCCGAGATCAATCAGCTCTCGCAGTTGCTGCGGCTCGAGCCCGGGGTCGCCAAGCTCAATATCGGCGCGCTGGGCAATATCGTGCGGCAGCTGCACGTGCATCTGGTCGGCCGGCATCCGGGCGATGCGGCCTGGCCTGGCCCGGTCTGGGGCAGCGGCAGCGCGCAACGCTTCGAGGCCGATGCGCTGCACCAGCATGTCGCTGCGTGGGCGCAGCGGCTACGATAGGCGCCCGTCTCACAACCACCTGCCCGCATGAAATCCAATGTCGTCGCCGCGCTGATCCTGATCCTCGTCGGCCTGCTGTTCCTGGCCAATAACCTGGGCTGGACCAATGTCAGTCTTGGCAGGTTGATCGCCACCTGGTGGCCGGCGGCGTTGGTCGCCTGCGGTGTGGGGATGTTGTTTGGGCGGGGCAAATAGCCGGGAATCGGGATTCGGGATTCGTAAGAGCGCGCTTCTGGCGCTGTTGATTCCCGAACTATCGGCCGTAGCTGCTGATCTGTCACTGATTGGATGCGGCAATGCGCCTTGAGGCGCGGCTCCATTGCCTGTGCGCATGATCGGCGTTAGCTCCCATGAATATGGAATGGAGCGATTCCAGCAGTCGATCAGCCCCAGCGCCTGGTCAGAGCGCCGACATCCCTTCTCCCATCGGGAGAAGGTGCCCCGAAGGGGCGGATGAGGGTACGGGCGAAGCCTGGTGCGCTGTCAATTGCGCTGCAAAACCGGAGGCGCTGCCTGCCCACCAGCGCAGGCTAGCGCGTCGATAGCGTCCGGTCAGACGCGGCAGCACAATCAGCCCCGCCAATGGCATTGCTGCCGCATGCCCCTACCCGCATGACGTCTGTCATCCGCGATTGTTGACTTCCGGCACCTGATCGACGGGCGCATCCGGCGCAGCATGGCCTCACACCCACCGAGGACATCGCCATGAACTATCGCCTGATTCCCGCCCTGTTCCTGATCGTCCTGGGCGCATTGTTCCTGCTGGACAACCTGGGGCTGGCCCATCTGGACGTGGGCAACCTGATCGCCACCTGGTGGCCGCTGTTGCTGATCGCCGCCGGCGTGCGCCAGCTGCTGCGCTACCGCGAGCGGGCGACTGCACCCTGCTGAGGGTCGCGGCCGCCCCACTGCATCAGGTGCGCGGCAGGGTCACGCCGGTCTGGCCCTGGTACTTGCCGCCACGGTCCTTGTACGAGGTCTCGCACACTTCGTCGGACTGGAAGAACAGCATCTGCGCCACGCCTTCGTTGGCGTAGATGCGCGCCGGCAGCGGCGTGGTGTTGCTGAATTCAAGCGTGACGTGGCCTTCCCACTCCGGCTCCAGCGGGGTCACGTTGACGATGATGCCGCAGCGCGCGTAGGTGCTCTTGCCAAGGCACACCACCAGGGTGTCACGCGGGATGCGGAAGTATTCCACCGTGCGTGCCAGCGCGAAGCTGTTGGGCGGGATGATGCACACATCCGATTCGATATCGACAAAGCTGCCCGGATCGAAGTGCTTCGGGTCGACGATGGTCGAGTTGATGTTGGTGAAGATCTTGAACTCGCGCGAGCAGCGCACGTCGTACCCGTAGCTGGAAGTGCCGAAGCTGACGATGCGCTGCCCGGCGGCATCGTGCTTGATCTGGCCGGGTTCGAACGGCTCGATCATCGCGTGCTGTTCGGCCATGCGCTTGATCCAGCGGTCGCTCTTGATACTCATGCGGTGTTCCTTGAAGACGGAAGGCGGCAGGCCGAGCGGCCCGCGCGAAAGGCAGCGAATTCTAGCAAGCGGCCGGCACCAGCGCCGGCCTGCGCGCTACAGCAGCGAAGCCGAAATCGGGATGCTGGCGCGCGGCCGCTTGCCCAGCTCCTCCGCCAGGCGCGTGGCAGCGGCCAGATAGGCCTGCGCTGCCGCCGACTCCGGCGCGGCCACCACGATCGGCTGGCCCGCATCGCCCTGCTCGCGGATCGCGATCGCCAGCGGCAACGACCCCAGCAAGGGCACGCCGTACTGCGCGGCCATGCGCTCGCCGCCGCCTTCGCCGAACAGGTGCTCGCGGTGGCCGCACTGGCTGCAGTTGTGCACCGCCATGTTCTCGACGATGCCGAGCACCGGCACCTCGACCTTTTCGAACATCTTCAAGGCCTTGCGCGCATCCAGCGTGGCGATGTCCTGCGGCGTGGTGACGATGACCGCACCGGCCACCGGGATCTTCTGCGACAGGGTCAGCTGGATATCGCCGGTGCCTGGCGGCAGGTCGACCAGCAGGTAATCCGGGTCGTCCCACAGGGTGTCGTTGAACAGCTGGGTCAATGCCGAGGTCGCCATCGGCCCGCGCCAGATCATCGGCGTGTCCTGGTCGACCAGCAGGCCGATCGACATCGCCTCGATTCCGAACGCGCGCAAGGGCTCGATCGACTTGTTGTCCGGGCTGTCCGGCCGCCCGCTCAGGCCGAGCATCGCCGGTACGCTCGGCCCATAGATGTCCGCGTCCAGTACGCCCACGCGCGCACCCAGCTGACGCAGCGCCAGCGCCAGATTCACCGCGGTGGTGGACTTGCCCACCCCACCCTTGCCCGACCCCACCGCAATGACATTGCGGATCCGCGGATGCGGCGCCAACGCGCCCTGCACCGCATGCGCGGCAACCCTGCGCTCGCCCGTCATGCGCAAGTTGCCTGCGCGGGACTGATCGCTGCCGTGCAACCACCTTCGAACATCGTTTTCATCGCTTAACTCAACTTGTCATGTGCTGCGTCGCAACCGGCTCAGCCATCGCCTGGCGCTGCGCCAAAAAGAGTGGCCAGTGTACCGGCTTGGCTGGATGCGGCTGCGCTTTGTTCCGATACCCGCCCCATGTATTCGAGACCGCCGCGCGACCGGCGCCCCCCCCCCCCCAAACGGACGGATTCCAACGACCTCGGGGCTGGTTCCGGCTGGGCCTGCCAATTTCAGCGACTTCTCGCGGGACTAACGACTCGTCTGCACTGGCGGCGTCAGTCGGCTTGCACTGTGCTGGGTGTTTAGACAGCCGGCCTTGCCTCAATGATGCCTGCAGCGCTGGATGATCACGCGGCTGGCAAGCGTGGGCTCGCTTGCCGATGCGCTTGTGATGCGAAGCTGGCGGCTGGCTCGCTCCATTCAGGCGCAATGACCGATGAGATAGTCGAGCTCGATGAATCACCGACAACAATCTGTATCGAATGTAACTAAATAAACCACTCGCATTGTCGAGGTTGTTTGTTTCGATGTGCGGCCATCCTCACTTTTGTGCCGAGTTCCTCACTTCCGACGCGGATATCCGTTATTTCATTAACAAAACGTTTCAAATGCTTGCACTTCCAAGCAGACATTCATTACGTTCGAGTTAAGGCCATCTGACTCCTCGATGACCGCCCTAATCCGAAATCCAGTTGAAAGGTCAGCAATGAGCAAGCAGTTTCGTCGCCAAGTCCTCAAACGCACCGCCCTAGCCGTCGTGCTCGGTGCATGCCTAACCAACGGCGCGGTCTACGCGCAGAGCACCACCGGCAGCATTTACGGCAGCGCCCCGTCCGAAGCCGGCAGCACGATTGTCGTGCAGAGCGACACCGGCCTCAGCCGCACCATCACCGTCGACGCCAATGGCCGCTACAACCTCGGCTCGTTGCCGGTTGGCGCCTACACCGTCACCCTGAAGCGCGGCGATCAGGTCGTGGACACCCGCAAGAACGTGCAGTTGCGCGTAGGATCCGGCACCGAGGTGTCGTTCGCTGGCGCCAGCGCCGCAGGCAACGCCGATACGACCACGCTAGGCGCGATCACGGTGACCGCAGCCAACGCACCCAAGATCGATGTGAGCTCGACCAGCTCCCGCTCGGTAATCACCTCCGAGCAGCTGGCCACACTGCCGCTGGGACGCAGCGCCGAAGCGATTGCGTTGTTGGCTCCGGGTGCCATCTCCGGAAGCGGTGCTTTCAATAACGGCTCGCGCTCCACCATCTCCTTTGGCGGCGCGGGTGTGACGGAAAACGCTTATTACATCAACGGCGTCAACGTCACCAACCCTTTCAACAACCTCGGCGGGCTCAGCCTGCCTTACGGCGCCATCGACCAGCAGGAAACCTATACAGGCGGTTACAGCGCAAAATACGGCCGCTCGACCGGCGGCGTCATCAGCCAGGTGGGCAAGCGCGGCACCAACGAGTGGCATTTCGGAGCGCAGGCGGTATGGGAACCGAAATCGCTGGCGAGCTCACGCGGCGATGCTTGGTATCCGAATAGCGAACTACCGGCGAATTATGGTTATGAAGATGACGAACTGCCCGGCACGATCTATCGCCGCGGCAAGGGCGACGTGCAGAACAGAACCGTTTACAGCGCGTACGCGGGTGGCCCGCTGATTGAGGATCGCCTGTTCCTGTTCGTGGCCGGCGAGACGGACAAGGTCGACGGAGCAACCACCAATATTGCGACGGCCGCCAGCGACCAGGGACGCAACCATTATGAGAACAGTTCGCCGAAGTTCTACGGAAAACTGGACTGGAATATCAATGACAGCAATATTTTAGAATATACGCGCATTGAAAATAACGACCGACGTTCTGGCGTATACAACAACTATGACTATGCAACACTTACGGATCAGGGCCCTTCAGGCTTGTTCACGGATACGTACAAGCTCAAAGATAGTGTCGATATCGTCAAGTTCACCAGTTACATCACAGACGACCTGACCCTCAATGCAACGTGGGGACGCGATACTCAGCACAACCAACAGTTCAACCCCGGTGCATCGGTATTGCCCAACATCGCCAGTTCGGCTCTACAGGACCCCGCAATCACCGGAGGTCGGCGAATCACCAACGGGCAGGCCACCACGACCGTCAAGGCAGCAGACCCGATCAATAAGAGCCGCAATCTGCGCCTGGAGCTGAACTATCGTCTGGGCGATCATGATTTGACCGCCGGCGTGGATAATATGTACTTCAATGCTTACGACGAAGGCGTATTTACCAGTGGTCCAGGGTATCGCTGGATCTACGGCAGGCAGGACGATCCCAGCGAACCCATCAATGGTGCTCTGGGCGTTGGCCCCTCCGGAGGTAATGGCTACTTCGTGAACCGCCGTATCCTCACCACAGTCACCAGCATGGCCGTCGAGCAGAAGGCCTATTACTTGGAAGATCGGTGGCAGGTCAACGATCACTGGCTCCTCACGCTGGGTATCCGCAACGACAAGTTCACCAACTACAACAGCGATCATGTGGCTTACGTGGATAGTGGTGACCAGTGGGCTCCGCGCGTCGGGGTGAGCTGGGATGTCTTTGGCGACTCTTCCTTCAAGGTGTTCGCCAATGTCGGTCGCTACTATCTGGCGCTGCCCAATCAGGTCGCCATTCGCGGGGCATCGGCCTCGACGTTCACGAACGAATATTTTACTTACACCGGGATCGACGCCAATGGCGAACCGACCGGACTGGCTGCACTCGGCCCCGGCCCGGTTTCCTCCAATGGTGAATATGGTCAAGCCCCGGATCCGAACTCGTTCGCACCAGGCGATCTGAAGTCGCAGTATCAAGACGAATTCCTGATCGGCTTCGAAAAGACGCTTGGCGAGAAGTGGAATTCAGGCGCCAAAGTCACCTACCGTAAATTGCAGACCGCGATCGACGATGTCTGCGATCCAGGACGCATGTCCGATACGTTGGAAGCAGCTGGCGGCGACCCGAGTAGCGTGACCATTCCTGGTTGCGTAATGTTCAACCCTGGCGAAACCAATACCTACAACCTTGCCAACACCGATGGCTCTGGCTACACCCAGCTGCGGATGTCGCAGTCCGATTGGGGCTTCACCGACAAGGCCAAGCGCAACTACGTTGCCGTGGATCTATTCATCGAGCATCCCTTCGATGAAAAGTGGTATGGCCGTGTCGACTACACCTGGTCGCACCTGTACGGCAACACCGAAGGGCAGGTGAAGTCGGATCTTGGGCAAGCAGACATTTCCAAAACCCAGGATTGGGACGCAGCCCAGCTGATGTACTACGCCGGTGGCAATCTGGCCAACGATCGTCGCCATCAGTTGAAGGCGTTCGGCGCCTACCAATTCACTCCAGAATGGCTGGCATCTGCCACGCTCAGGGTGATGTCGGGCACGCCGAAGTCGTGCCTGGGTTATTACGCCGGCCCTGACGCTGCAGCGGTGAATTACGATCCGGTCGGTTATGGTTCGTCGTATCACTACTGCTATGGTCAACCTGTCTCTGCGGGCGGCGCTGGCGAGACTCCATGGATCAAAAATCTCGATCTAGGCGTCACGTATCGTCCAGGCTTCGCCGATCACAAGTTGGCGTTTTCGCTGAATGTATTCAATGTACTGAATGACCGTTCGGTCAATCGCGTCTCCAGCACTAATGAAGTCACTCGCCGAACCGTGTCCAACACGTATGGGCTTGGCACCGAAGCCTGGAGCTACAACCAGCCGCGCTACATGCGTCTGACAGCGTCCTACGATTTCTGATTGTTTGATCGCGTGCAAAGGCGAAGGTGGGTTCACTCACCTTCACCCTCCAGACGTACTGCCTCTGGCCCCGGTCTTCCGGGGCCTTTTTTTGGGCTGCCATCGCTGGCAGCATCAGCCACCCAAGATCACCCGCGCCGCATTATGCCCAGGCGCCCCGGTCACCCCGCCACCGGGATGCGTGCCGGACCCGCATAGATACAGCCCGGGAATCGCGCCGCGATAGGCGCCCTGCCCCAGCATCGGGCGTGCGCTGAAGAGTTGGTTGAGGCTGAGGGCGCCGTGGAAGATGTCGCCGCCGATCAGCCCGAAGATGCGTTCCAGATCGAGCGGGCTGAGGATCTGCCGGCCCAGCACCGAGGCCGCGAATCCGGGTGCGTAGCGCTCGACCGTCGCGATCATCAACTCGGCCACTTCCTCGCGATGATCGTCCCAATGCCGGCCATCCGGCAGCTGCGGTGCCACGTGCTGGCAGAACAGGCTGGCCACGTGTTGACCGGGCGGTGCCAGCGTGTCGTCCAGCGTGCTGGGAATCAGCAACTCGACCACCGGCTCGCGCGACCAGCCCCAGGTGCGCGCGTCCTGCCAGGCGCGATCCATGTAGTCCAGGCTCGGCGCCAGGATGATGCCGGCGGTCAGATGATCGCCACTGCCGGGCAAGGCGGTGAAATCCGGCAGGTGCGAGAGCGCGACATTCATGCGGAAAGTGCCCGATCCGCAGCGGTAATGCGCGATCCGTTCGCGCGTTGCCGCAGGTACGTCGTCCGGCTGCATCAGGCGTTGATACAGCAACTTCGGATTGATGTTGGCCACCACGGCACGGGCGCGAATCGTCTCGCCCTCGGCAGTGACAACGCCAACCGCACGTCCCTGCTCCACCAGTACGCGCTCCACCGCGCAGCCGGTGCGAATGGTCGCGCCAGACTCGCGCGCACTCGCGGCCATCGCCTGGGTAATCGCGCCCATGCCGCCGATGGCGTGCCCCCAGGCGCCTTTGACCCCGTTGCTCTGTCCGAACACATGGTGCAACAACACATAGGCCGTGCCCGGCGTGTAGGGGCTGGCGTAATTGCCGACGATGCCATCGAAGCCGAACAGCGCCTTGATCGGTGCGCTTTCGAACCAGCGATCCAGATACTCGGCGGCCGAAATCGTGAACAGGTCCAGCAGCTCCTGCCGCAACGCGAGCGGTAATTCCTGTAGCTGCAGCCCCAGCTTGCCCGCGCGCCACAGCTGCGGCAGCGCGCGCAGCCATCCACCATCGCTGACATCCGGCGGTGGCTGCAAGGCCAGCGCACGCAAGACATCGGCCAGTTGCTCCAGGCGCGCTTCATAGGCGGGCAGTGCAGCGGCATCGCGCGCGGAGAACTTGCCGACTTCCACGGCGGTGCGCCCTGCCCCGGCCAGCAGGTACTCGCCCGTCGGCAATGGCAGAAAGTTGTTGATGCGGCGCGCCACCACGCGCAGGCCATGTCGCTCCAGGGCAAGATCGGCGATGACCTTGGGTTGCAGCAACGACACCGTGTACGCCGCCACCGAGTTGCGAAACCCCGGATGGAATTCTTCGGTGACCACTGCGCCACCGACGACATCGCGCGCCTCCAGCACCAGCACCCGTTTGCCGGCTTTGGCCAGGTAGGCGGCGCAGACCAGGCCATTGTGGCCGGCGCCGATGATCAGGGCATCCAACGGTTCGGAGGCGGTAGGCATGCGCTCGTATATAGCACTGCTTGCACAGCCGCAGCATTCGAGTGCTCCTGGCCCGCTCGACCGTGCTCGCTCATCGACGCAGCCTGCCAGGCCAGGCCTGGCCAGGCCAGGCGAGCATGGCCTAACGCCCCGGCGCATGGCGCGCGCAAGCACCGGGCTGCCGCTGGGCCCGGCTCCCGGCGCAGGACGGCGGCCGATCCGGGCAACCGGCCCGCCTGCACGCGCCGCACCCATGACCTTCGACACCATGCCATCCGGCTGGGCAGGCGTAGAGTGCCGGCCACAGCCCCGGCGACGGGGCTTCCCACATCTGCTCCTGGAGCCCTTTGTGATTCGTACACCTCATTTGCTGACCCTGTCCCTGGCCGTGGCCGCCGCGCTGAGCGGTTGCAAGAAATCCGAAGACGCCGCGCCGGCCGCGCCCGCGGCCGATACCGCCGCAACCACCCCGGCGGCTCCCAAGGCGCTGACCCTGGACCATAGCAAGCTGCCGGCCGTGAACCCGTTCACCGCCGCCGACCTGGACACCAACGGCAACGCCTGCACGGATTTGAATGCCTACGCCAATGCCAAGTTCCTGGCCGCCAACCCGGTGCCGGGCGATCGCACCAGCTGGGGCGCGTTAGAGATGCTCGACGAGCGCTCCAATGCGATCCAGCAGCAACTGGTCGAACAGGCCGCGGCCGACACCAGCGCCACCGGCGTGGAAAAGATCGTCGGCGACCTGTGGTCCACCGGCATGGACGAGGCCAAGATCAACGCCCAGGGCATCGAGCCGCTGAAGCCGGAACTGGCCGCGATCGACGCCATCAACGACCAGGCCAAGCTGGTCGACTATCTGCGCAGCAGCGCCGCCAAGGGCAACAACGAGCTCTTCAGCTTCGGTGCCGAGGCCGACTTCAAGAAATCCAGCCAGAACATCGCCTATGCCATGCAGGGCGGCCTGGGCCTGCCGGATCCGGAGTACTACACCAGCGCCGCCAACAAGGCCAAGCTGGAGGCCTACCAGGCGCACGTAGCCAAGGTGCTGGAACTGTCCGGCGTGGCTGCGGCCGATGCGGCCGCGCAGGCCAAGCAGGTGGTCGCGTTCGAGACCCGTCTGGCCAAGGTCTCCAAGACCAGCACCCAGATGTCGCGCGATGCCTCGCTGGCCTACAACCCGATCTCCCCGGCCGATGCCGACAGGCTGACCCCCAACTGGTCGTGGACCGAGTTCTTCAAGTCGCAGGGCGTGACCACGCCGGAGATGTTCTCGCTGGCGATCCCGGCCTTCCACCAGGAAGTGAGCACGATGATTGCCGACACCGATCCGGCGATCTGGCGCGCCTACCTGCGCTTCCACACCGTCGATGGCGCCTCGCCGTTCCTCAGCCAGCCGTTCGTCGATGAGAACTTCGCGTTCTACAACCAGACCCTGCGCGGGCAGAAGCAGATCAAGCCGCGCTGGAAGCGTGTGCTGGCGACCATCAATGGCCAGACCGGCGAAGCGCTGGGTCAGATGTACGTCAAGGTCGCCTTCCCGGCCGACTCCAAGGCCAAGATGGAAACCCTGGTGAGCAATCTGCGCACCGCGCTCAAGGCCCGCATCGAAAAGCTGGACTGGATGAGCCCGGAGACCAAGACCAAGGCGATCGCCAAATGGGAAAGCTTCACGCCCAAGATCGGCTACCCGGAAAAGTGGCGCGAGTGGAACGGCTTGAACACCAGCCGCGACAGCTACCTGGGCAACGTGATGGCCGCGTCCGAGTACAACTACAAGTGGAACCTGTCCAAGATCGGCAAGCCGGTGGACAAGACCGAATGGGGCATGAGCCCGCAGACCGTCAACGCCTACTACAACCCGTTGCAGAACGAGATCGTATTCCCGGCCGCCATCCTGCAGCCGCCATTCTTCGACCCGAATGCGCCGGAGGAAATGAACTACGGCGGCATCGGTGCGGTGATCGGGCATGAGATGACCCATGGCTACGACGACCAGGGCAGCCGCTTCGGTGCCGATGGCAACTTCATCGCCGATCCGGGTTGGTGGACGCAGAAGGATCTGGACGCGTTCAAGGCGCGCACCGGCAAGCTGGTGGCGCAGTTCGACGGCTATCGCACCCCGGCCGGCGACAAGGTCAAGGGCGACCTGACCCTGAGCGAAAACATCGCCGACCTGGGCGGCCTCAACACCGCCTACGACGCGATGAAGACCGCCACCGCCGGCAAGGACGACCCCAAGACCGACGGCATCACCCGCGACCAGCGCTTCTTCCTCAACTGGGCCACGGTGTGGCGCCGCAACTTCACTCCGGAAGAACTGGTGGTGCGCCTGAAGACCGATCCGCACGCGCCGGCCAACTTCCGCGCCATCGGTGCGCCGTCGAACATGCCGGCCTTCGCCGCCGCGTTCTCGTGCAAGGCCGGCGATGCGATGGTGCGTCAGGGCGACAAGCAGGTCGTGATCTGGTAATCGCGCAAGCGCGGTCACCCTGGCGGGCGACGATCGAAAGATCGTCGCCCGTTTTTTTTTCCTTCGGCTTTTCTGTTGCGTCCGGGGGCTGAATCACGGCCGGCCACATGCATCGCCGCCATCGTCACCGCAGTCAGCCGCACCCTCGAACATGCCGTCCTTCGCACAGGCCTTCGCATGCAAGGCAGGTGATCCGATGGTGCGTGCCGAAAAAGACCGCGTGGTGATCTGGTCGGCGGCTGCAAGCGCTTTCAGCTCGATCGCAACATGCACAGGCCCGTGCTTGCGGGCCTGTCGCGTTCATGCAAGGCGGCCGGTACCGGAGACGAACCGCAGCGGGCGCATGCCTGCGCAGCACGCAGCCTTGCTAAACTCCGCCGACTTTACTCTGGCCACCCTTCTTCTCGATGCCCACCATTCGTCCGCTTGCCCTCGCTCTTGGCTTCAGCCTGATCACGCTGCTGTCCGCCCCCGACGCCGACGCCGCTCGCAAGAAGAAGGCCGCAACGCCCAAGGCTCCGGCCGTCTCGGCGGCCTGCACCGATTTCTACGACTATGCCAACGCCGGCTGGCTCAAGGCCAACCCGGTACCGCAGGCCGGCGCCGTGACCGCGCTGGGCCAGTTGTCCGAGCGCGCGCTGCAGCAGCAGCGCGAATTGCTCGACGCCTCGATGAAGGCCCCGCAGGGCAACGTGCAGAAACTGCTCGGCGACTTCTGGGCCAGCGGCCTGGACGAAGCCTCCGTCGAGAAGGACGGCTCCAACCCCATCGCTCCCTTGCTGTCGCGCATCGACGCGATCAAGAAGGCCAAGGATGTGCCCGCTTCGATCGCCGCATTGCATCAGGTCGGCATCCCGGTCGGCTTCAATTTCGGCCCGGACGTGGACCTGAAGGCACTCGATCGCCATATCGGGTATTTCATGCAGGGCGGCATGGGCCTGCCCGACCCGGCCTTCTACACCCGCACCGACGCCGACACCCAGGCGCTGATGGGCCGCTACCGCGCCTACGTCAAGCAGATCCTGGCGCTGACCGGCACGCCGGCCGACAAGCTCGACGCCGATGCCGCCTCCGTGCTGCAGATCGAGACCGCGCTGGCGCGCAGCGCGCAGTCGGTGCAGGGCATCAACAACCCGTTCAACAACTACGCGCCGATCGCCACCAAGGAGCTGACCAAGCAGTACAAGAATCTGCGCCTGGCCGACTTCCTGGAAGCGCAGGGCGTCAAGGACGACCTGGTGTCGATGGCCGACCCGGCCATGTTCAAGCAGCTCGACAGCATGATCGTCAGCATCAAGCCGGACCAGTGGAAGGCCTATCTGCGCTGGCGCGTGGGCGATGCCATGGCACCGTACCTGTCCAAGAGCTTCCACGATGCCGAATACCAGTTCCGCGGCCGTCTGCTGCGTGGCGATGCGCTGCCGCCGCAGCGCTGGCAGCAGGTGCTGGACGCGATCAACGTCGCCGCCGGCCCGATGCTCGGCCGCGAATACGTGGCGCGTTATCTGAGCAGCGACATGCGCCGGCAGGCCGAAGCCATCGCCGACCAGGTGCGCGACGCGCAGCTGGCCGCGCTGGAGCGCACCGGCTGGGGCAACGGCGAGGTGATCGCCGAAGCCAAGGCCAAGCTGGCGGCGATGAAGATCGAGGTCGGCGCGCCGCGTCGCGATCTGGATTACACCGTGCAGCCGATGGGCCGCGGCAGCTTCGGCGGCAACATGCTGATCGCCTCGACCTGGCGTCACCGCGAGGAGATGAAGCGCATCGGCAAGGGCAACGCCGACCGTCGCTGGGACGTGCTGCCGCAGCAGCCGGCGGTGGCCTACGACATTGCGCAGAACCGCCTGATCGTCACCGCCGCCGTGCTGCAGCCGCCGGTGCTCGCCGCCGGCGGCACGCCGGCTGCGCAGTACGGCGCTTATGGCGCGCTGGTCGCCCACGAAATCACCCGCGCCATCGACGCCAAGGGCTCGCTGGTGGACGCCAGGGGCGAGTTGCGCAGCTGGTGGACGCCGGCCGAGAAGACCAGCTGGACCCTGCTGAGCGGCAAGGTGGCTAGCCAGTTTGCTGCCTACCCGTACCCGGGCGTGCCCAACGTCAAGGTCAACGGCGCGCAGACCGCCGAAGAAAACCTGGCCGATCTGGCCGGCGTCGAACTGGCCTGGCAGGCCTTCAGCAAGGCGCAGCCGGCAGCCACCGAGGCCGACAAGCAGGCCTTCTTCACCGCCTGGGCCGGCTTGTGGGCCCAGCAGCTGTCGCCTAACGAAGCGGTGCAGCGCGCCAGCGCCGACATCCGGGCGCCGGGCCAGTGGCGCACCAACGGCCCGCTGTCCAACCTGCCGGAGTTCGGTGCGGCGTTCAGCTGCAAGGCCGGCCAGCCGATGCAGCGCGTGGACGCCGAGCAGTTGAAGATCTGGCGCTGATTCGAGCGCCGGGAAGTCGCTGGCAATCGACACCCAGCGGCAGGCAACAAAAAAAAGAGCGCGGACTCCGCGCTCTTTTTTTGTGCCTGAGTTTTCATCTGTGACAACGCACACCTGGTAGGAGCAGCCCCGGCCGCGATGGGGCTTTATCGGTAAGGCCATCGCGGCCAGGGCCGCTCCTACGGGTCAGCGTGGATCTGCGATGCCGCAACTGGTTCAATGCACCACGCGCAGCGCGCTTTTTTGTGCCTGAGTTTTCATCTGTGACAACGCACACCTGGTAGGAGCGGCCCCGGCCGCGATGGGGCTTCATCGGTAAGGCCATCGCGGCCGGGGCCGCTCCTACGGGTCAGCGTCGATCTGCGATGCCGCGACTGTTTCAGCGCACCACGCGCAATGGCGGCTTACGCCCCTTGCCACCGCCCTTCCTGCCACCACTGCCGCCAAACGGCGACTGCCCGCGCCAGTAACGGATCATCAGCCAGCCGAACAGCATGCCGCCCAGATGCGCAAAGTGGGCCACGCCCGGCTGCCAGCCCGTCGCACCCAGGAACAGCTCGATCGCGCCGAACACGATCACGAAGGTGCGTGCCTTCATCGGGATCGGCGGGAACAGCAGCATCACCCGCTGATTGGGAAACAGCATGCCGTAGGCCAGCAACAGGCCGAACACACCACCCGACGCGCCCACCACCGGCGCCCCGCTCTGGGTGAACCAGGCCATCAGCAACTGGCACACGCCGGCACCGGCCACGCACACCAGGTAATAGGTCAGAAAACGCTTCTGGCCCCAGGTCTGCTCCAGCGCCGCGCCGAACATGAAAAGCGCCAGCATGTTGAAGAACAGATGGTTGAAGCCGCCGTGCAGGAACGCATAGGTCAGCAGCTGCCACGGCATGAAGCTGGCGCCGGGCGATAACGCATCGAAGCCGTTGGAGATCGGCCACAGCATCAACGAGGACAGCGCCGCATCGGAGGGCAGCACGCCGGCGCCCAGGTCGCCCAGTGCCCACTGCAGCAGGAACAAGCCAATATTGGCGATCAACAACGCTTTGGTGACGGGCGGCAGTTGGGGCATGACGGCATCCTTCGGAATGCCGACCATCATAACGGCAGGCTTATGAAGGTCCCCACACGGCGGCATCCAGGCGCTGCGCGACACTGGCACGGCGCACCCGGCCCTGCGCGACCACCACGCCTTCGGCACGCAGCCGCCGGCATTGCTCACGGTAGCCGGACGAGCCTTCCGGCAACGCGATCCGGCCATCGCTGCGCAACACCCGGTGCCAGGGCAGCTGCGGATCGTCATTGCCGCTGAGCACGCGCGCCACCAGCCGCGCCCGCCCGGGCAGGCCGGCGCGCAACGCGACGTCGCCGTAACCGGCAACCTGGCCGGAAGGAATTGCACGAATCGCCGCGAGAATGCGTAATCGCGCCTGTTCGCTGGAGGGCGGCTCGGCGTTGGAGGCGGCACGCGCAGATGGGTTGGCGGATCGACGCGTCGTTGGGTTGCGGGGCTTGGACATCGCGCAAGGATGCCAGCTACGGGATCGAGATCCCTCTTCCGTCCGAACGGGGAGGCAGGCTTAGCGTGCTGTCGGCGCGCGTGTCTTGAAGCGCTTGGGCTGACAGCGCGGAGCGGAGGTTGGAGTGAGGTGACGCGCGGAACCAGGCACGGCAGACCAAGCAGCGCGGTCAACTTCCATGCAATGCCGGTGAGGCATCGCCGGCTGTAGACGGCAGATCGGCAGGTGAGTGATGCATCGACTTTACCGGACCCTCACCCCAACCCCTCTCCCGAGGGGAGAGGGGCTTTGATCCGTCTGCTTGCATCGCCCTGGCCTGCGTCAAGCGCACCTGCGTCGGGTGCAGAAGTGGCATGCGGTGTCGCGCGGGGCTACCGCAAGTTGTGCAACGCAGGGACCGACATCATTCCCTGCATCGGGCCAGGGACTGATGCCCTCGTTGGTCCCGCCACAACTGCCGCACCAATGCATCAATGCATCAATGCATCAACACGATCTCTTCCGACGAGGTGGGATGGATCGCCACGGTCTCGTCGAAGTCGCGCTTGGTCGCACCCATCTTCACTGCCACCGCAAAGCCCTGCAGCATTTCGTCGGCGCTCTCGCCCAGCAGATGCACGCCGACCACGCGCTCCTGTTCGCCCACGCAGACCAGCTTGAACAGGCTGCGCTGCGGCGCGTCGGCCAGCGCGTGCAACATCGGGCGGAAGTTGCTGCGGTAGACGCGCACCGCGCTGCCATGCCGCGCGCGCGCCTGCTCCTCGGTCAGCCCGACCTGCCCGAGCGGCGGATGCGAGAACACCACGCTCGGCACGCCTTCGTAGTCCATGCGCGCATCCGGCTGCTTGCCGAACAGGCGATCCATCAACTTGCGTCCCGCCGCGATGGCCACCGGCGTCAGTCCGACCTTGCCGCCGACATCGCCGATGGCATGGATGTTCGGCACGCTGGTGGTCTGGCCTTCGTCCACCACCACTTCGCCTTTGGCGCCCAGGCGCACCCCGACCTCTTCCAGACCCAGCCCCGCCGTGTTGGCGCGTCGGCCGGCGGCGAAAAACACCTTGTCGAAGACGTCGTTGCCCTGCTCGCTGGGGTGCGCAGGATGGCCATGCACGCGTAGCCTGCCCTCTGCATCGCGTTCCAGGCCGGTGGTGGAAAAACCGAAATGCAGGCGCACGCCCAGATGCCGCAGGTTGTCGGCCAATTGCAGGGTCAGCTCGGCATCGAAGCGCTCCAGCAACCGCTCGCCCTGCACGAATAGATGCACCCGGCTGCCCAGCGCCTGCAGCAGGCCGGCGATCTCCACCGCGATATAGCCGCCGCCGACGATCGCCACCTGCGCGGGCGCATGACAGAGATTGAAGAAATCGTCGGACACCTCACCGTGCTCGGCACCTTCGATGTCCGGCCGCAGCGGATGCGCACCGGTGGCGATCACGATGTGCTCGGCGGTCACCGGCACGCCGTCGCTGCCCATGATGGTATGGCGATCCTGCAACACGCCGCGCTGCGGAATCATGACCACGCCATCTTCGTCGAGGCGGCGCCGATAACTGGCGTGGATGTTGCCGATGTAGCCCTGCCGGTGGGTGACCAGTTCCTGCCAGGCCAGTGTCGGGCGCGGCACATCGAATCCCAACGCACTCGCCAGCTCGATCTTGCCGGCCAGATCGGCCGCCAGCCACATCGTCTTCTTCGGCACGCAACCGAGATTGACGCAGGTGCCGCCCAACGCGTTGGGCTCCATCATCGCCACGCGTGCGCCGTACTTAGCCGCGCGAAACGCAGCGGCCAGTCCGCCGGAACCGCCTCCCAGGATCACCACGTCGTAGTCGTACCGGGCACTCATGCGAAGCGCTCCGCCCGGTAGGGATGCGGGTCCAGCGCAGGTGCGCGGCCCGTGATCAGGTCGGCCATCAGTTGTCCGCTTGCAGTGCTCATGCTGATGCCGAGCATGCCATGTCCGGCTGCGAGCCAGACGTGAGGACAGCCCGGCAGCGCGCCGAGCACCGGCAGGTCGTCCCAGGTCATCGGCCGCCATCCATACCAGCGCTCGATCACGGCCGGACCGGCCGGCGCATGCAGATAATCGGCCGCTGCACGCTCCAGTGCCGCCAGGCGCGTAGGGTTGAGGTGGGTGTCGTGCCCGGAGAATTCCATCGTGCTGCCGATACGCAGACGATCGCGCCACGGCACCACGAACACCCACCGGTCCTTCAGCACCACCGGGCGACGCGGCATCAGCGCCGGGGCGGTGTAGGTGATCGAATAGCCCTTGCCGGCCTGCACCGGCAGACGCAGGCCCAGCTGCGCCGCCAGCTGCGGCGACCATGGGCCGGTTGCGATGACCACCTCGCGCGCCTGCACTCGCCCACGCGCGGTGTGCACGCATGCGCCGCGTGCGTCCGGCACCACCGCATCGACGCGGCACTGCGCCTGGATCACCGCACCACGCACACGCAGCACTCTTGCCAGTTCTGCGGTGTAACGCTCCGGACGCAGATGCGCATCGCCGGGGAAATGGATCGCACCGGCAATGCCCGCGCGAAATGCCGGATCCTGGCGCATGTAGTCGGCGCCCTCGATCATCTCGGCCTGGATGCCCCACTGCGCAAGCAGGTTGCACTCGTGGCGATAGTGCGCAAAGCGGCGCGCATCGGCAAACACGTAGTCCAGCCCATCGCTGCGAAATTCGCAGTCCAGCGCATAGCGCGCGACCCAGTCGTCGAAGCGTTGCCGCGCATCGCCCAGCAACGCCGCGCGCGCCTGCGCGCTGGCCTGCCAGTGACGCGTATTGCAGCGCTGCGCAAACCGCAGCAACCAGCGCCACAGCGCCGGGTCCAGGCGTGGCCGGATATATAGCGGCGCGTCCGGCGTCAGCATCCACTTCAGCGCCTGCGCGATCATGCCCGGCGCTGCCAGCGGCGGCGCATGGCTCGGCGTGATGGTGCCGCAGTTGCCGTACGACGTCGCCGCACCCACCGCACCGGCGTCGAGCACGTGCACCTGCCGGCCCGCTTCGACCAACGCCAGCGCAGTCGCCAGCCCAATGGCGCCGGCACCGACCACCACCACATCGACAGGCGCGCCGCTCATGTGCGCACTACCCCACGCGCGCGTCGCTGCGGCGCATCGGCGGCACACGCAGATAGGTCACGCTGCGCCATAGCCATTCCATCGGCCCGAAGCGGAACCAGCGCAACCACTGGTGGCTCAGCACCACCTGCAACGCAAACAGCGCCAGCGCGAACGGCAGCTGCCATACGCGCGGCAGCTGCTCGAAATAGCCCAGCCCGTAACCGTAGAAGATCCACGTGCACACCAGCGACTGCAGCAGGTAGTTGCTCAGCGCCATGCGTCCGGCGGGCGCAAGCCAGGCCAGGCGCGGCGCCAGGCGCACCACCCACGCCGCATAGCCCAGGCTCATCAGCGGGCCGGCAATCAGCGACAACGCGAATGCACCCGACAGGCGCAGATCCAGCCGCGCCGGATCGATCCACGGCTCCAGCGCGTAACTCACGCCCATCACGCCCAGCCCGAGCGGCAGCACTCCGTAGCGCAGGGCCCGGAACAGGCGCGGGAAGCGCTCGGGCGCGGCGATCGCGCCACTGCGCACAAACCAGCTGCCCAGCAGGAACATGCCGAGCATCGCCGGGCCATTGATGCTCAGCCCGGTCATCGCGTGCTGCAGGTCGTGCCAGCGCTGCAGCGTGGCCTGCGCATAGCTACCGCTCCCGAAGGCGGTGCGCTGCGCCTGCACGTTCGCTGCCGCCTGTTGCGCCGCATCGGCCATCGCGGCCTTCCATTCCACGGCAGCGGCCGGATCGAGCTGCGTCAAGGTACCTGCGACGCCGTACAGCAACATCAACCCGGGCGCGCCACAGTAGACCAACACGGCAAACCACGGCAGCGTCACCGTCGGCACCGAGCGCGTGGCCAGCAGCAACAAGGCCAGCAAGGCGTAGGTCACCAGCACATCGCCGGACCACAGCAGCAGCGCATGCAGCAGCCCGATCACCAGCAACCCGACGGTACGCCGCAAATAGGTGCCCAACAACCCGCGCCCGGCCTGCGCGGCGCGTTGCGCCATCACCGCAAAGCCCATTCCGAACAACAGCGAAAACAGCGTGTAGAACTTGCCTTGCACGAACACGTAAACCAGCGCGTCGGCAAGCCGGTCGGCACCGTGCCAGTGCGGCTCCACGCCGGTCATGGCCAGATCGAGCGGGCCGACGAAGGCTTCCATGTTCATCAGCAGGATGCCCAGCAGCGCGAAGCCGCGCAGGACGTCCAGCACCGCGATGCGCTCGCTCGCGGCGATGGGGAACAGCGTGTCGCGGGATGTCATCACGGCTCAGGCAACCAGGTGCGGCGGCGCGCGCCGCAGAATGCAGACGGCCCGCCGAGGAGGCGGGCCGTCAGGAACAGCAATCACGCAAAACGGGCGGCAAGCCATCGCGGCGGGTCGACATGCATCCGGGCCGCGTGCGACGTCGCAGCGCCCGAACAGCGGCATACGACAGGTGCGTGTGGGTACACGCGCCCTGCCCACCCGATCACCGCGCAACCGCGTGGCCCGCCCGTCCTCAGTGGTGATGACCACCGTCGCCGTGCACGTGGCCATGGTCGCGCTCTTCTGCGGTGGCTTCACGCACTTCGATGATCTCCACGTCGAAGTGCAGGTCCTTGCCGGCCATCGGGTGATTGAGGTCAACATCGACCACGCTCATGCCGACCTTCTGCACCGTCACTGCGCGCGGACCGAAGTTGGTCTGCAACACGACCTGGGTGCCAGGCACCAGCTTGGTGGCGCCGAAATGCTTCTTGGGCACGCGCTGGCTCAGGCCTTCGCGGTATTCGCCGTAGGCGTCGGTGGCCTTGACGTCCACGCCGAAGCTCTCGCCGGCTTCCTTGTCCATCATGGCCGCTTCCAGGCCCGGGATGATGTTGCCGTGGCCGATCATGATCGCCAACGGGTCACGCTCCTTGGAGCTTTCGATCGGCTCCTGGCCAATCTCCGAAACGGTGTAGTGGAAGCGGACGACGCTGTCTTTTTCGATCTTCATGCCTGGCTCTGGATAGGCTGCCCGGTGGCAGACGGTGGAGGACGGCTTGTCGGCCGCCGGGTGCGCCGCCATCATGGCGACCTTTCTAACCGCCCATTATCCCGGCTCCGTGCATATCACGCCAGTTTTCGCCGCCCGCTCCCGGCGCGCCGCGGCAAGCCTGCTGCTGGGCCTGCTGCTGTTGGGAGGCTGCTCGTCGCAACCACCGGTCCGGCGCCCAGCCGCGCAGCCGCCGGCAGCGCGCGTGTGGCCACAAGTACCGCCGGCCGACCCGGCCGCTGCCAACAACATCCTGATGCGCGCATTGGGACTGGTTGGCACGCCCTATCGATTTGGCGGCAACACGCCGGAGACCGGCTTCGACTGCAGCGGGCTGGTCACCTACGTCTACAAGGACGTGATGGCATTGGCGCTGCCGCGCACCTCGCGCGATCTGGCCGCCATCCAGGGTCCACGTATCCCACCCGAGCGACTCGCCACCGGCGACCTGGTGTTTTTCGGTTCCGGCGGTAGCGTGACCCACGTCGGCATTTATGTCGGTGAAGGCCGCTTCGTACATGCACCCACCACCGGCGGTACAGTCCGCCTGGATTTCCTGGATGGCGCCTACTGGCGTGACCATTATTCAGGTTCAAAGCGGGTTTTGCACTGAATTGTGACGCACATCGCAAGTAACAAAACGGAAATTTAACTTTTTTTGAACGTAACGATTCTTTCACCAAGGCATCATCCCGCATCGACAGCAGAATTGTGATTCCCGCGTGACGAACGACGAACAGATCAACACTGGCGCCGCACCGCTTCCGCCCCGGAAACCGCTCCGCCTGCTATGCGCCACTGCCCTTTGGCTCGCAGCCCTGCCCGCCCTGGCCCAGACCGCCAACGGCACCCCCTCCGCTCCGCAGACGACCACGGCGGACAACGCCGTCGCCGCCGAGAAAGCCGCAACCCGCAGCCGCGCCGACGCCGCTGCCACCGCAACACTGGCCGCCCTGCTTCCGCACCTGGCCGCCAACGACGCCATTCCGCTGATGGACCGCTCGGCGATGTTCGCCGGTGACCTCAGCCGCCTGCTGGCCAATTACGACGTCTCCCAGAGCGCAGCCAATGCTGCCCAGAACGCCGTGGCCGACAGCCGTGTGCAGGTGATCCTGCAACGTGCCATGGCCCTGCTCGGCACCCCGTACGTCTGGGGCGGCGAGTCCACCGAAGGTTTCGACTGCAGCGGCCTGGTCGGCTACGTGTTCAAGACCGCCCTGGGCATCGACCTGCCGCGCGTGTCGCGCGACATCGCGCGTGACGAGTCTGCAGAACTGATCAAGGACCCCAACGCGCTCAAGGCAGGCGACCTGGTGTTCTTCGGCAGGCGCGGTCGCATCGACCACGTGGGCCTGGTGGTCGGCGATGGCAAGTTCCTGCACGCGCCCAGCCGCGGCAAGGACGTGCGGGTGGATTCGCTGGCCAGCGGTTACTGGAGCGAGAAGTTCATCCAGGCACGTCGGGTGCTGTGATCCCGAGCACCTGATCCACTGCACGACAGCAAGGCCGCGGATTCCGCGGCCTTTTGCGTGGTGGACGGTCTTTGCGCGGAAGCTCCCTACCGTCGGCGCACACGCATCTGGATCACGTGCGCAGCACCGCGCACCTTGCCACTGCGATCAGCGCGCGGCATCGGCCTGGTAATGCGCCATGGTGCCCTCGATGCCCTTGCTCAGCTCCATCACCTTGAGCGCGTATTCGGCCAGGCGCTGATCCTCGGGCGTGCCTGGCTGCCAGGAAGGCACTTCCACCGGCGTGACACCATCCGGGTCCATCGCCACGAACACGATGATGCAATGGGTGCATAGCCGCGAGTCGCCGCCCATCGGGCTGCGCGCCCGCACATCGATGGCGAAGTGCATGCTGGTGCGGCCGGTGTAGACCAGCTTGGCCGATACCGCGACCAGATCGCCGATCCGCACCGGCGCCACGAAGCGGATGCCGCCCACCGCCACGGTGACGCAGTAATGCCCGCTCCAGCCGCTGGCCGCGGCAAAGCCGACCTGGTCGATCCACTTCATCACCACGCCGCCATGCACCTTGCCGCCGAAGTTGGCGTCGCTGGGCTCGGCCAGAAAACGAAATGTCAGATCACGCTGTTGGCCAATCACCGCCCGCCCCCGTCAATGGATGAGCTGGCAGTGTGCCATGCAGGTAGGACGTCAGCGCGCCCGAGGCAAACGCCTGACGCCGCGTCCGGCAGTGCCGATGCTTCACTCAGGAACGCAGCGCATCCAGGTTGTCCTGCCTGCGCAGACACAGCCAGGGAAAGTGGGGTTGTTTCATCCCGAGCATTCGTCGCAGGCGCGCCCCCGGGCGGCGCGGGTCGAACAGTCGCTGCACCGCAAAGCGGTCGAAGCTGGCGTAGGTGTGCTGGTGGTAGTGCGCGGCCAGCGCCGGAACGCCCAGCTCGGTGAAGTAGCGCAGGCTGCGCGCGGCGCTTGCGTTGGCGGCTTGCGCATCCGCATACAGCGGGCTGTCGAGGATGTGCAACTCGCCGCCGTCGCGCAGTTGGGCGAGCAGGCGGATGACCAAGGAGGCGGGGGCGGCGAAATACTGGATGCAGGCCGGGATCACGATGACATCGAACAGATCACGCGGCAGCGCCAGGGTCTGGATGTCGGCGGCGATGAAGCTCAGGCGCTGGTCGTGGCCGAACACGCGCGCGGCCTGGGTCAGCTCGGTGCGGTTGACGTCGATGCCGCAGACGTCGCGCTGTAGCGACTGCGCCAGCAACTGCGCCAGCCAGCCGTTGCCGCAGCCCAGCTCGGCAATCGCGCCCTCGCCCGCCTGCGCGCGCAGGTGCTGGACCAGCAAGGCACTGGACAGCGCACGCACCTGCCATTCCAGGCTGGCACCGAGCCTGCCGCCGGGACGCGGCAGGCTGCGCACCTGGGCATCGGTGTAGAGCCGGCCTTCCTTGCGCCGCACCTGCAGATACTGCTGCTCGAACGGGTCGTCGGCCAACGACCGCTGCACCAACACGCCGTCGACGCAGTGCAACTCGGGCAACTGCTGCAGGCGATCGCGCAGCGTGGGAAATCCAGCGCGCATCGGCGGCGGTCAGCGCTGCGTCGGCGCGCGGTCGGTCAGCGGATCTTCCAACCCTACGTTCGTCGAGGCCGACTCATAGACCGCCTTGTCGAGCAGGCCGGTCTGCTTGGCCACCAGCACCGGCACCAGCATCTGCCCGGTGACGTTGGTCATGGTGCGCATCATGTCGAGGATGCGGTCGATGGCGTACAGGTAGCCGATCACTTCCAGCGGCAGGTTGGCCGCACTCAGCACCACCGTGGCCATGATCACCGCGGTGCCGGGCACGCCGGCGGTGCCGAAGCTGCCCAGCACCGAGGCGATCAACACCACGAAGTACTGGTTGGCGGTCAGCGGCACGCCGGTGTATTGCGCGATGAACACCGCGCACAGGGCCGGGAAGATCGCGCCGCAGCCATCCATCTTGATGCTGGCGCCCAGCGGCACCGCGAACGCGGCGTAGTCCTTGCTGACGCCCAGGTTATGCGTGATCGAGCGCATCGCCACCGGCATCGCGGCAAAGCTCGATGAACTGACGAAGGCCACCTGCATGCCCGGCGCCGCGCCGCGGAAGAACTTCCACGGATTCAATCCATGCAGCAACAACAGGCTGCTGTAGACCACCACGATATGGATCGCGCAGGCCACATACAGCGCCAGCACGAAGTTGCCGAACGGCAGCAGTTTCTCGAAGCCATAGCTGCCGACCAGGCTGGCGATCAGCCCGAAGGTGCCGAGCGGGGTCATCTCCAGCACGAAGCGGGTGACCTGGATCATAATGTCGCTCAACTGCGCGGTGAGCTTGCGTGCCTCGGCCACGCGCTCGCCGAGCTTGACCATCGCAAAGCCCAGCAGCGCGGCGAAGAAGATCACCGGCAGGATCGATCCGCGCCCGGCCGCCAGCACCGTTTCGCCGGCCGCATTGGTCCTGGTGCCGATGCCGGTCAGTGCGTAGAACGGGTTGGAGGGCACCACGTCCAGCAGCACCTTGATCGGGCTGGGCACATCGCGCGGCTTCCAGGCCGAATCCACGCTCAGGCTGAAATGGCCGGCGCCCGGCTGCATGACAGTGCCTACCGCCAGTCCCACGCCCACCGCCAGCGCGGCGGTGATGACGAACCACAGGAAGGTACGCCCACCGAGCGCGGCGACGGATTTTTGCCCATGCAGCGAGGAGATCGCATTGATCACAGCGAAGAACACCAGCGGGATCGCGATCATCTTGATCAGGGTGACGTACAGATCGCCGAGCGGGCCGAACCACACATCGGCGGCCGGGCCCATGGCAGCGCCGGCGATTGCGCCCAGCACGAAGCCGGCCACCACGCGTTGCCAGAACGGAATGCGCAACCAGGCCGAGACCAGTGTCATGCGTCGAATCATCCGGGGGAGAGTGCATGCACCATAGCCCAGGCCCGCGCCGCCCGCGAGGCCACGACTGGAACAGCGGCGTGTCATCTGTGTGACGCCAGGCATCCCGGCATAATGCGCGCTAATTCAGTCACGAGTTCGATGCCGATGCGTTACCGCCTGCCTGCCCTCGCCGCCCTGACCACCGTGTGTGTCGCCGCCTGCGCGTCCAGCGCCGGCACCAGCGCATCCGCGCCCGCCGCCGTGCGCGTGGAGGTGCCGCAGGTGGCGCATCCCGCCGGCGAGACGCCGCAATGGTGGTACCGCTCGGGCGCCGCGCGCGCAGCCGGCAACGGCGCGATGGCCGGGCGCGCGCGCAACGTGATCCTGTTCCTGGGCGACGGCATGAGCCTGACCACGGTGGCGGCCGCGCGCATCCTGGATGGCCAGCGCAAGGGCGGGCCGGGCGAGGAGAACCTGCTGTCGTGGGAGCAGTTCCCGGCGACCGCCTTCAGCAAGACCTACAACACCGATTCGCAGACGCCGGATTCGGCCGGCACCATGACCGCGATCAGCACCGGGGTGAAAACGCATATGGGCGCGATCGGCGTCAGCAGCGGCAACCGCAGCGATTGCGCCGATAGCCTGGGCAAGGGCTTGTTGAGCTGGCTGCAGCTGGCCGACAGCGCCGGCATGGCCACCGGCATCGTCACCACCACCCGCCTCACCCACGCCACCCCGGCGGCGACCTATGCGCATTCGCCGGACCGCAACTGGGAAAACGACACCGACCTGCCCGAGTCCGCGCGCACGGCCGGCTGCCAGGACATTGCCCAGCAGTTGCTGTCCAGCGCGCGCTTCGGGCGTGGCCCGCAGGTGGTGCTGGGCGGCGGACGCAGCCAGTTTCAGACTGTGCAGGAACGCGATCCGGAATACGACGACAAGGTCGGCCTGCGCCTGGACGGCCGCGATCTGGTCGCCGAGTGGAAGCAGGCGCACCCGCAGGGCGCCTATGTGTGGAACGAGCAGCAATTGCAGGCCGCGGCCGGCGCGCCCGCACTGCTGGGCCTGTTCGAGCCGGACCACATGCAGTTCGATCACGACCGCAACCGCACCGCGCAGGGCGAGCCCAGCCTGACCGAGATGACCCGCACCGCGATCCAGTCGCTGTCGCGCGACCCGAACGGCTTCGTGCTGATGGTCGAAGGCGGCCGTATCGATCATGCCAACCACGCCGGCAATGCCTATCGCGCGCTCGACGAAACCGTGTCGCTGTCCGATGCGGTACGCACCGCCGTGCAGACCGCGCCACCGGACACGTTGATCATCGTCACCGCCGACCATTCGCATACGCTCAACTTCGTCGGCTACCCGGTGCGCGGCAACCCGATCCTGGGCAAGGTGCGCGGCACCGGCGGCGAGGAAGGCGACCGCAGCCAACTGGCCACCGACCTGGCCGGCCAGCCCTATACCACGCTGAGCTACGCCAACGGCCCCGGCTACACCGGCGCCAGCAACGCGCAGCCGGCCGGCCCCAAGAAGTACCCGCACGAGCCCAGCAACAGCGAGCCGGCCGCCGGCCGCCCGGACCTGACCCATGTCGATACCGAGGCGCCCAGCTACATGCAGGAATCGCTGGTGCCGACCAAGTCCGAAAGCCATGGCGGCGAAGACGTCGGCATCTGGGCCACCGGCCCGGGCAGCGCCGCCTTCCGCGGCACGCTGGAAGAGAACGTGATCTACCACGTCATCGTCCAGGCCACCCCACGCCTGCGCGAGCGCCTGTGCAAGGCCGGTACCTGCGACAGCGCCGGCGTGCCGGTGGAGTTGCCGCAGTCGGCCACCTTCGAGACTGCGGCCAAGCGCTGATGGTCAGGCTGCGCGCAGCGCGGACGGTGGCGGCGCGTCATACCCCGCCGCCCGCGTGCGGATGCAGCGCCGCAGCACGCCACCTGCATCGATGACCGGGTTGCTGCCACCGGCCGCGCCGCCCGGCCCGGTGCTGGTCGCCTACAGCGGCGGCGTGGATTCGAGCGTCTTGCTGCACCTGCTGGCAGCGACGCCGCGTTATCGCGACACGGGGCTGCGTGCGGTGCATGTGCATCACGGCCTGCATGCCGATGCCGACGCCTGGGCCGCGCATTGCCAGCGCCAGTGCGATGCCTTGCACGTCCCCTTGCAGATCGTGCGCGTGCAGGTCGCGCGCGACAGCGGCCTGGGGCTGGAAGCGGCGGCACGCCATGCACGCCACGCCGCGTTTGCCGCCGCACTGGCGCCCGGCGAATGGCTGGCGCTGGCGCACCATCGCGACGATCAGGCCGAAACCTTCCTGCTGCGCGCACTGCGCGCTTCCGGCCCGGACGGCTTGGCCGCGATGCGCGCGCAGCGTCCCTTCGCCGCCGGCATGCTGTGGCGCCCCCTGCTGGCGCACGCGCGCGCCGAGGTGCTGGCGTATGCGCAGGCACATCGCCTGCACTGGATCGAAGACCCCAGCAATGCCGATGCCCGCCACGACCGCAACTTCCTGCGTACCCGGCTGATGCCGGTATTGCAGCAGCGCTGGCCACAGGCCGCCGAGGCACTGGCACGCAGCGCACAGCTGAGCGCCGATGCCAGCGACCTGCTGCTGCAGGAGGACGCCGCGCTGCTGCCCGGCCTGCTGACCGCCGCCGGCGCACTGGATCTGCAGGCCTTGCGTGCGCAGCCGCCAACACGTCGGCCGCGGCTGCTGCGCGCCTGGGTGGCGGCAGCGCAGGCGCCGCCGCTGCCCGCGCACGGCGTGGCCGCCCTGGAGCGGGAAATCGACGACGCCGCGCCGGATCGGCAGGCCTGCTTTGCCTGGCAACAGGTGCAGGTGCGGCGCTGGCGCCAGTGCCTGTACCTGCTGTGTCCGCACAGCGCGTGGCCGGCGTCATGGCAGGCCCGCTGGGATGGCGCGACCCCACTGCCACTGCCGGATGGCGCGCAGCTGCAGTTGCACGGCGCCCCCGGCCTGCGCTTCGCGCAACCGCTGCTGGTGCGCGCGCGCCAGGGGGGCGAGCGCATCGTGCTGCCGCAGCGCGCGCATTCGCATCGGCTCAAGCACCTGCTGCAGGCGCTGGATCTACCGCCCTGGCAACGCGCGCGCCTGCCGGTGCTGTGGGCCGACGGCCAGGTGCTGGCAGCCGGCGACTGCATCGTCTCGGCGGCATTGAGCGACTGGCTAAGCACGCATGGCGCATCCCTGCGCTGGCGTGACCACGCCAATGCGAATTGACCCGCCTGCCTGCGCGCCGCACACTTTGACGATGGTCAAAAAATCCTTGAACGAAACCTCCCCGGTCGCCCGCTTCGAACAGTCGCTGGAAGAACTCGAGCAACTGGTGCAGAAGATGGAAGCCGGCGACCAGAGCCTGGAACAATCGCTCACCGCCTACGAGCGCGGCATCGGCCTGTACCGCGACTGCCAGCAGGCACTGGAACAGGCCGAACTGCGCGTGCGCATGCTGACCGACCCCGCGCGCCCCGATCTGGCCGAAGCCTTCCAGCCGCCGTCGCAGGACGGCGGCTGAGGTGAGTTCGGCGTTGTTCGAGCACTGGATCGGCCGCACCGAACGCCGCCTGGAGGCCAGTCTGCCAAGCCCCACCCTGGCACCGCAGCGACTGCACGCCGCGATGCGGCACGCGGTGCTGGGCGGCGGCAAGCGCATGCGTCCGCTGCTGGTGTATGCGACCGGCGCGCTGTTCGGCGCCGACGAGGACCGCCTGGACACGCCCGCGGTGGCGGTCGAGCTGATCCACGCCTATTCGCTGGTGCACGACGACTTGCCGGCAATGGACGACGATGCCTTGCGCCGCGGCCAGCCCACCGTGCACATCGCCTTCGACGAAGCCACGGCGATCCTGGCCGGCGACGCGCTGCAGACACGCGCCTTCGAGTTGCTGGCCGCGGCCCCGGTCAGCGCGGAACTGCGGGTCGGCTGGCTGCAGAGTCTGGCCACCGCCGCGGGCGCTGCCGGCATGTGCGGCGGCCAGGCGCTGGATATCGACGCCACCGGCCAGCTGCAATCGCTGCGCGATCTCGAGCGCATGCACGCCCTCAAGACCGGCGCATTGATCCGCGCCGCGGTACGCATGGGCGCGCTCACCGGCGCCGCCGCAGCCGACGACCAGCAACGCCTGGATGCGTTTGCCGATGCGCTGGGCCTGGCATTCCAGGTCCGCGACGACATCCTGGATGTGGAATCGAGCTCGGCGCAGCTGGGCAAGACCGCCGGCAAGGACGCCGCGCAGGCCAAGTCCACCTATCCGGCCCTGCTCGGAATGGACGGCGCCAAGGCCAAGCTGGCCGAACTGGCCACCCGCATGCACGCCATCCTGCAGCCCTACGGTACGCTCGGCGACACGCTGGCGACGCTGGGCCGGTTTGCGGTGGACCGCGCGCATTAGCTGGCGCGCTGCGTTCGTTCGAGCGGCCGTGTCGCGGCGCCGCGCCCCGCGTGTTGATGTCCGGCAACGGAGCGCCGGCACCGGCGCCGCCGATGCGCGGGACGAGGACGCCAGCACAGCCGGCTTCAACGCCACCGCAGACGGATTACACAAGCGCGTTCGATTCCAGCAGCCCGCGTCGAGCAGGCGGTCGCACCTCTCTTTGCGCACACCGTGCGCCAGCGCACGGTGCGGTTGCAGCGCGCCGCCCTGCAGGCACCGCGCCGTGTCACAAAACGTAAATTCTCTTTACGTACATTTTTAACGTGTAAATTTCCGCAGACCGGCAAAAAGCGTGAACCGATCCGCAATTCCCGGCTGAATTGTCGCCATCGATGTCCATATTTGTCATTGCGTAGCCACCAGCAGGCCAAAAACAGCAGCAATCGGCTCTCTTGTTGCGTCTGCTCGCTCTGCCTAGGTTGACCTGCCCGCGTCCCGCGGACATCCCCCGACCACATGGAGAGTCACTGGTGAAGAACGTTTTTCTCGCATCGTTTGCGGCAGGTACGTTGGCCGTTGTTGGCGTGCTCGGTTCGGCGCAGGCGCAGTCCGTGCGCGGCCCGGTCCCGTTGACCATCGAACTGGCGCCGGTCGCCGATCAGGCCGGGCGACACCAGGGCAAGATCGCAGTGACCGTCACCAACAACGGCAGCTAGATCGCCCGCGTGCCGACCTATCAACTACCGCTGCAGACGCTGGACAACGGCATCCTGGAAGTGAGCCGCGATGGCGCGCCGGTGACCTACACCGGACGCCTGGTCAAGCGCGGCCTGCCCAAGGCGGCCGACTTCACCATCCTCAAGCCCGGCCAGACCGTGCAGGGCGTGGTCGACCTGGCCGGCGCCTACGACCTGTCCACCAGCGGCAACTACACCATCCGCGTCAGTTCGCCGCTGCAATACGCCTCGCTGGCCGATGGCAGCCTGCTCAAGACCGCCGACGGCAAGACCGCAGTGGCCGGCAGCGCGCCGTTGACGGTGTGGCTGGACGGCGTCAACCGCGGCGTGCAGCGCCAGATGGCGATCGGGCCGACCGCGGTGGTCAATGGCGTCAATTACCTGAACTGCAGCACCACCCGCACCAGTCAGGCCGGCAGCGCGGTCACCGCGGCCCGCGCCTACTCGCAGAACGCGCGCAACTACCTCAATGCCGGCAGCACCGGTGCGCGCTACACCACCTGGTTCGGCGCCTACAACGCCTCGCGCTACAGCAGGGTCAGCTCGAACTTCGTCAACATCGACAACGCACTGGACCAGAACAACGGCCAGATCACCATCAACTGCGATTGCACCGACAGCGCCTACGCGTACGTCTATGCCAATGCGCCGTACGAAATCTACGTCTGCAACGCCTTCTGGAGCGCGCCGACCCAGGGCACCGACTCCAAGGCCGGCACGCTGGTGCACGAGATGAGCCACTTCACCGCGGTGGCCGGTACCCAGGACCGCGTGTATGGCCAGTCCGGAGCGCGCAGCCTGGCGATCAGCAACCCGGCCCAGGCGATCACCAACGCCGACAGCCACGAGTACTTCGCCGAGAACACCCCGGCGCAGAACTGATCGCGTCATCGCCTGAAACGCCAAAGGCCCGGCATCGCTGCCGGGCCTTTGTCATTGCCGTCGCGCCGGATTACTTGATCAGGCGCAGCGTGAACGGATAACGGTAGTGTTCGCCGTTGTTGGCCTTGACCGCGGCCAGAATGCACAGCACCAGGTTGGCGATCCACACCAGCGTCGGCACGAAGAACAGGATGCCGAACGACACGATGGTCAGGATCACCGCAGCCACGTAGGCAATGATCACGGTGATCTGGAAGTTCAACGCTTCCTTGGCCTGATCGGTGGCGAACGGCTTGGACGGGCTGGCGTCCTTGCTGATCAGCCAGATCACCAGTGCGCCGATGAAGGACGTCAGGATGCCGAGCAGGTGCGCGGCCAGCGCCAGGGTGCGCTCCTCCGACGGCGCGCTGGTGCCGATCGGCGGCGGCGGCGGTACGGCGTGCGGCTCGAATTCGCTCATCATGTCTCCCCATGCATGGTTGTGGTGCGGCGGACTATAGCAACGATTCAGCCAGCCACCAGTGCGGGAAGACATGGTCTCGGCGATGTACGGCGGCTGCCGTCAGGCACAGCGGCACGACGTGCGCCGGGTGCTCTGCAGTCTGGCAGTGGGCGCAGCAGCCTGGTCGGCCGCGCTCAGCTATCGCCTGCCACCGTCATGCGGTTGAGCAGCACCGAGCCGATCTTGACGTGCGAACGCGGGTCCACATCGTTGCCGACCGCCTCGATCCCGGCGAACATCTCGCGCAGATTGCCGGCGATGGTCAGGCCGTCGACCGGATAGGCGATCACGCCGTTCTCGATCCAGAAGCCGCCGGCGCCGCGCGAATAATCGCCGGTCACCGGATTGACGCCGTTGCCCATCAGCTCGGTGACCAGCAGCCCGCGCGACATGCCGGCCACCAGCGAAGCCAGGTCGCCGGCGTTGGCGGTGACCTGCAGGTTGTGCACGCCGCCGGCGTTGGCGGTGGTCTGCAGGCCCAGCTTGCGCGCCGAGTAGCTGCCCAGCACGTAACGCTGCAGCACGCCGTCGCTGATCAATGCCGAACGCCGCGTCGCCACGCCTTCGCCGTCGAATGCAGCCGAGCGCAGCCCGCGGCGCAGATGCGGCAGTTCTTCGATGTTGAACCAGTCCGGGAACAATTTGCTGCCGACACTGTCGAGCAGGAAGCTGGCGCGGCGATACAGCGCACCGCCGGAGACCGCGCCGAGCAGATGCCCGACCAACGAGCGCGCCACCTCCGGTGCGAACAGCACCGGCAGCTGGCCGGTCGGCAGCGAGCGTGGCTGCAGCCGCGCCAGGGTGCGTTCGGCGGCGTGGCGGCCGATCGCTTCCGGCGCCTCCAGGTCTTCGCGCGCCAACGCGCTGCTGTACCAGCCATCGCGCTGCATGCCGTCGCCCTGCCCGGCGATCAGCGCGCAGCTGATCGAGTGGTGGGTGCCGCGCTCACGACCGATGAAGCCATGCGAATTGGCGTACACCGACAGACTGAGCCCTGTGCTGGCCGAGGCGCCATCGGAATTGCTGATCCGCGCGTCGGCGTCGCGGCCGGCGGTTTCGCAGGCCAGCGCCAGATCCACCGCGGTATCGGCATCCAGTGCCCATGGGTGCCAGCTGTCCAGCTCGGGGAAGTCGCGCGCCATCAGTTCCGGATCGGCCAGGCCGGCAGCGACGTCGTCCTCGGTGTAACGGGCGATCGCGCAGGCCTGGGCAACGGTCGATTCCAGGCTGGAATCCTGCAGGTCGGCGGTGCTGGCGCTGCCCTTGCGCTTGCCGAAGTACACGGTGACCGCAATGCCGCGGTCGCGGGTGGATTCCACCGTTTCCACATCGCCCAGGCGCACGTTGACGTCCAGGCCGCGCTCTTCGCTGCAGCTCACTTCGGCCTGGGTGGCGCCGGCGGCACGGGCGCGCTCGAGCAGGCGCTGCGCGATGTCAGTGAGCGCATCCAGGCGCTGCAGGCTGTCGTCCTGGACACGTGTTTCGGAGGAGAGTGCGTTCAATGCTTTATCCTAGTCTCAATGATGAATAACTTCTTGTTTCGGATGGATGGCGATGCGCGGACGCGACGAAGACACCGGTGAATTCCGCGGCGCCAGCCGCAGCCAGCAGCGGCGCGAGGCGCTGGAAATCTTCGACCTGGGCGAAAAGCTGGTGGCGCTCACTCCGGCGCAGCTGGCCAAGTTGCCGGTGCCCGAATCGCTGATCCCGCATATCGAAGAGAGCAAGCGCATCACCTCGCATATCGCGCACAAGCGCCAGCTGGCGTTTCTGGCCAAGCACATGCGCCGCGAGGACGACGAAACGCTGGCCGCGATCCGCGATGCGCTGGATGCCAACAGCGACACCGCGCGCCGTGAAGTGGCGGCGATCCACCGGGTCGAGCGCTGGCGCGAACGCCTGCTCGCCGAAGCCGACGTGGCGCTGGCTGAACTGCTGGAAACCTACCCGGCCGCCGACCGCCAGCAGCTGCGTCAACTGGTGCGCAACGCGATCCACGAGCGGGCCAAGAACAAGCCCCCGCGCGCCTACCGCGAGCTGTTCCAGGTGCTGCGCGAGCTGTCGCAGGAGCAGGGATTGGAGCGTGGGGATTCGGGATTGAAAGACGGCGAATCGGCGTCGGAAGACGACGAGTAAGGAGTCACGGAAGCGGCGGTGCAGCAGCCCGGCAGTGCTCGCAGACCGGCCCGACTTCCACTGCCAATTCCTGCTGCGACGCATCGAGGTCGACGCGCCGTAAGCGCCAGACACGCAGCAACCAACTCCCGCTGCGACGACCTTCAAATCCCGATGCCGCAAGCGCATCGGGACCGCTGCATCGCAAAAGCCAGGAACCCCGCTCCGCGCTCTTGCCGTTGCGATTCCCGAATCCCGATTCCCAATTCCCCGCATCTCAGGCCTGCGTTCCACCAACGGTGATGCCGTCGATCAGCAGCGACGGCTGGCCGACGCCGACCGGCACGCTCTGCCCGTCCTTGCCGCACACGCCTACGCCTTCGTCCAGCGCCAGGTCGTTGCCGATCATGCGCACCTTCTGCATGGTCTCCGGGCCGTTGCCGATCAGCGTGGCGCCCTTGACCGGCGCGGTGACCTTGCCGTCTTCGATCAGGTAGGCCTCGGTGGCCGAGAACACGTACTTGCCGCTGGTGATGTCGACCTGGCCGCCGCCGAAGTTGACCGCGTAGATGCCCTTCTTGACCGAGCGGATCATCTCCTGCGGATCGTGCTGGCCTGCGCGCATGTAGGTATTGGTCATGCGCGGCATGGTCAGGTGCGCGAACGATTCGCGCCGGCCGTTGCCGGTGGGCGCCACGCCCATCAGGCGCGCGTTGTGGGTGTCCTGCATGTAGCCGACCAGCACGCCGTCTTCGATCAGCGTGGTGCACTGGGTCGACGTGCCCTCGTCGTCGATATTGAGCGAGCCACGGCGGCCATCCAGGGTGCCGTCATCGACGATGGTCACGCCCGGCGAGGCCACGCGCTCGCCGATGCGGCCGGCGTAGACGCTGGTGCCCTTGCGATTGAAGTCGCCTTCCAGGCCATGCCCCACCGCCTCGTGCAGCAGCACGCCGGGCCAGCCCGGGCCGAGCACCACCGGCATCACGCCGGCCGGTGCCGGAATCGCATCCAGGTTGACCAGCGCCTGACGCAGCGCTTCGCGGGCGAAGCCTTCCGGGCGGCCATCGGCGAACAGTTCGGCATAGCCGTAACGGCCGCCGCCGCCGGAGTAACCGGACTCGCGCCGCCCGCCCTGCTCGACGATCACCTGCACGTTCAGGCGCACCAGCGGGCGTACGTCGGCGGCAAGCACGCCGTCGCTGCGCGCGATCAGCACCGTGTCCACCCCGCCGGACAGGCTCACCATCACCTGCTTGACGCGCGGCTCGGCGGCGCGCACGTACTGGTCGATACGGCGCAGCAACTCGACCTTGGTCGCGCTGTCCATGTCGTCGATCGGGTCGGTGGCCGGGTACAGCGCACGGCCGTTGCCGCGCACCAGCGAGCGGGTGGATTGCGCACCGCCCTCGCGCGAGATCGCGCGCGCGGACTGCGCCGCCTCCAGCAAGGCGTCGCGCTGGATGTCGTCGGAATAGGCGAAACCGGTCTTCTCGCCGGCAATCGCGCGCACGCCCACGCCTTGTTCGATGGAATGCGCACCGTCCTTGACGATGCCGTCTTCCACGCTCCAGCTCTCGCGTCGCGAATGCTGGAAGTACAGGTCGCCGAAGTCGATGCCCGGGCCCAGCAGGGCGCCGAAGGTGCGGTCGAGATGGCCGGTGTCCAGGCCGGAAGGAAGCAGCAGCCGGGTTTCGGCCAGAGTGAGAGCGTTATCGGTCATGCAGTCAGGATGGGGCCCGCGCGCCGGGGAGACAAGTCGTTCGGCTGAACATGCCGCACAGCTATCATCGCGGGCCCATCGCCACGCCGACGCCCGCGCATGAAGCTCACTGCCCACGTCCTGGATGGCCACACGCTGGACATCCGCCCCGCCCCGCACGAGCGCGACTGGATGGACGCCACCGACCAGCGTTATGCCTACCGCTGCCTGCCGCTGGCGATCGCCAATGCGCATGGCTGGGAGCTGCTGTGCCAGGCCGGTTTCGAAGCCAGCTGGGACGGGCGCGATGGCCTGGATGCGATCCGGATCACTACCGACGCCGGCGCCGCGTCACCGGCGCTCAGCCACTTCGGCTACGGCGTGCTGACCTTCCACGTGCCCTGCCTGTTTCGCACCGACACCGGCATGGACCTGTTCGTCACCGGACCATTGAACCGGCCCAAGGACGGCATCGGCGCGCTGAGCGGCATGGTCGAAACCGACTGGAGCCCGTCCACCTTCACCATGAACTGGAAGTTCACCCGGCCCGGGCAGGTGCGCTTCGCGGCCGGCGAGCCGTTCTGCCATCTGTTCCCGCTGCCGCGCCAGCTGATCGAACAGGTGCAGCCGCAGTGGAAGCCCTTGTCGGAGGCGCCGCAATTGGCGCAACAGCATGCCGACTGGACGCGCAGCCGCACGCAGTTTCTGCAGGAACTGCCGGATGCGCAGTCGGCCGCGGCGCGCGAGAAATGGCAACGCGGCTATTTCCGTGGCGCCGCCGGTGCCGATCAGGCGCCGGTGCAGGGCCACCGTTCGCGCCTGCGTCTGCCGATGTTCGTGCGCGCCGACAGCGACGGCGACGGTCCGCTCGACTGAGTGCGTCGGCGCACGGGACGCGCCCGCTGATGCGCGTGCCGCGTTCGATCCCTTGCCGCAAGGCCTGAGCGCCCGCGACCAGCAGCACCGACACTCGCCAGCGCGCCCGCAACCGGGCGCGTCAGCGTGGCGACCGACCGGGCGTGCCTGGCGTTGCCGCGGGCGCGCCTTCTGCAGGCGGCTTGCCGGACGCCCGCTCGCGCACCTCGCGTTCCACCACGTCCACCTGCGGATCCTTCCACGGCCCGGTGACGTGATAGGTCTTGGCGCCGATCGCCCCCAGCGGCTTGCCGAGCACCGCATTGGCGGCCGCGCCCACCGCCGCCCCGACCGGGCCGCCGGCCACCGCGCCGACCACGGTGAGCAGATTGCCGGCCTTGGGGTTCACGTCCACGGTCTGGTCGAAGGTCTGCGCACGCAGGTCGGTCAGCCCCCGGATGGCGATGTCGGCGGCCGGGCCTTCGATGCGGATCGCATCGGTGCGTGCGAAGCCCTCGCCAAAGCGCACTTCGCCGGCCAGCTTGTTGAAGGCCAGCCCCTTGGAGAAGAAATCGCGGAAGTCGAACATCAACCGGCGCGGCAGCTGCGCCACGCTGAGCAGGCCGAGCACGCGGCCGGCACCGGGGTCCACTTCCAGCAGCTGGCCGTTGCGCACGTCGATCTTGAGATCGCCATCCAGCGAACCGAGCGCAAACCCGGTCGGCGAGCCCTGCCAGCCGGCATTGAGTTCCAGCTGGCCTTCGCCGCCGCGCAGCTGGCCGCCCAGGGTGAGGTTCTGCAGCAGGTTGCCGAGATTGCGGCTGTCCACCCGTGCCGACAGCCGGGTGCTGGCGGAATCGCCCCTGCCGCGCCAGGCACCGGTCAGGCCGATGTTCTGGTCGTTGGAGCGCAATTGCAGCTGGTCCACCTGCATGCCGTCGGTCAGCCGGCTGCTGCGCAGCGTGGCCGCGCCCAGGGTCATCTTGCCGACCTGCAGGTCGTCGATATCCAGCGACAGCGGCGGGATCGAGACCGGGTCGAACTCGGCCACCGCGCGGCGCGCCGGTTCCGGCAAGGCCCCGGCCAGCGGATCGCCCGGCTCGGGTGCGGCCGGCTCGGCCGGTGCGGCCACCGGCTGCCAGTGCACCGTACTCAGCTTGCCCTGCACGGCGGCGCCATCGGCATTGGGCACGCTGAGCTGGCCGGCCAGCGACGGGCCGTCCAGGGTCACCGCCACTGCGTCGCGGATCGGCCGCAGGCGCAGGCGCGTCTGCGGGAATACGCCGCCGATCATCAGCAACCGGTCGGCCTGCACATCCACCTGCTGCAATGGCACGGCGTCCTGTTTCGGTGCTGCGGGCTGGCCTGGCAGCGGCGGCAGGTCCGGCTCGCTGCTGCCGCGCGCCAGGCTGATCCAGTCGATCGCATCCAGCGAGGCAGTGCGGCCGGTGACCACCAGGCCGTTGGCGGGCGGCCGCTCGGTGACCGTGTCGGTACCCATGACCACGCGCACGCCGGTCTGGTTGCCCTGGCTGCTGGCCTTGAGCGCGACCAGCTTGCCGAAGGCCACGTCGATGTCGCCATCGCCCACCGGCAAGGCCACCTTGACCTGCGTGTCCAGCGGCTGCGTGGCCGCCTTGTCCAGGGGTGCGGGCAGATCCAGGGTGGTGCCGACCAGCTGCGAGCGCAGCGTCAGCAACGCCTGCGCCTCGGCCTGCCCCGGCGGCGGCAGCGGCACGTCCACGCCCACCTGCCACGGTGCGCTGCCATGCACATAGGGGCGCAACCATTCCATCTGCGGCGCGCGGTCGAACAGCTCTTTCGCATCCAGGGTGGCGCCGAAGCGCGCCTCGAAGGCCTGCTCGGGGTCCTGCACGAAGCCGCCGGCACGCAACGACAACTCGCCGCTGCGGCCCTGGTGCTGGACGCTCAGGCGCTCGGCGGCAAAGCCGCTATCGCGGTACTCGGCCTGCCCGCTGACCTGGTCGAAGGCCAGGTTCCAGCGCGCATCGCCCAGCCTGGCGCCCTGCAGCGCAACCGTGCCCTGCAGATGGCCGCCCACACCGCCGGTGCGCAGGGGCCGCAGCAGGTCGAAGCTCACCGCTGCCGGGCCGGACACCGTGAGATTGCGCAAGGTATCCCTGTAGCGCTGCTCCAGCGGGCTCTTGCGCAACATGCCCAGCAGCTGCGCGGCATCGGCCCGGGTGGAGGCGCGCACGTACAGCTCGGAGGTGGCGAAGCTGGGAATGCCCGCCTCCAGCGACGCGATCGGCGCGCCGGCCAGCTCGCCCTTGCCCTGCAGGGAAAATCCGTTGCCGATGAAGCGCAGCCCGGCCTGCACCTGCTCCATCGCCGGCCAGTCCGGATTGAACGGAATCACGCCGTCGCGGATCTGGCCGAAGGCCTCGAAGCGGCCGTCGTTGTTGTCGAACGGCCAGTCGTCCAGGTCGCCGCTGACCAGGCCGGTGCCACCGGTGATCACGCCACCGGCAACCGCCGTGTCCAGCCAGTCGATGGCCGCCTTGCTCATCTTGGAGCGGATCCAGAACTTGCGCGCCACCGGCAAGGCGACATCGTCCAGTTGCGTGGCCAGCTGGATGCGCGGGCGGCTGCCATCGTTCTGGAACCACAGCCCGCCGCGCACGCGGGCGCCATAGTCCCTGGCCTGTACGCGCAACGCCGGCGTGGCGACCTGCCAGCCGGCACCGTCGCGCCAGCCCACGATGCTGCCGGCCAGCTGCAGCTCGTGCACCACGCCGAACCCGGTCGGCCAGTCGAAGCGCAGCGTGGCATCCGGCGCGGGGTCGAGCTGGATCGCCTGCGCATCGCCATCGATCCGGCCGCGCAGGCCGCTGATGCCCGGCGCGTTGCCCACCGGCAGAAAGCCCAGTTCCTCGATCCGTCCCTGCGCGCGCACCGCTCCGCCCTGCTCGCCGGCGATCTGCAGATCGGCCAGGCGCAGCTGCGGCCGGGACAGGCTCAGCCAGCGCCGCAGGCCGGGCGACAGCTGCTCGCTCAAGGCGGCCGCCGCGATCAGGCCCGAGACATCGAGGTGTTTGCCCACCACCGCATAACGGCGCCCGCCGGCAATGCTCAGCCCGTCCAGCCGCTGCAGCCTGGCCGCCTGGCCCAGGCGCAGCAGCGGCGCATCCATGCGCCAGCCGCCGTCGATGGTCTGCCAGCGCGCGCGCGCCTGCAGCCGCTCCCACACCAATGTGCGGCGTGCGGCCTGCTCGGGCAAAGGTGCGCCGGACAATCGCAGTTGTTGCAGATCGGCGTCCACGGTGACCGCGGTGATCCGGCGCGCGCGCAACTGCGCCCAGGCCTGCAGGCGTCCGCCGCCGCCGTCCACGCGCATGCCGCCGAACTGCAGCAACGCCGCCCAGGCGGCCAGATCGGCCGGGTCGGCTTGCGCATAGGCGCTGCCGTCGCCGCTGTCGCGATCGAACGCGATCACCGTGGTCAACGGTGCGCGCTGCAGGTCGATCCAGGCGCGGCTGCCGACCTTCACCGTCGAGCCGTTGGCGCGCAGGCGCAGGTCGATGCGCGGCAGCGTGGTATCCACGCCGATCGACGGCGCGGCCACGCGCAGGCGCGCCTCGGCCACCTGGATCTCGCCGAGCCGGCGCAGCGCTTCCAATGGGTCCAAACGCCGCCTGGCCGGCAGCCCCTGCACCGACCAGACGCCATCGTCGCTACGTTGCAGCGTCAGCGCCAGGCCACGCAGACGCACCTCGGTCAGCGAGTGGCCGGGCAACAGGCCGGCGTACATCGCCAGCAGGAGTTCGGCCTGGCCCACGCGCACCTCGCCATGCGGGCCGATCCGCAGGCCATCCAGCCGCAGCAACGGGCCGCGCCGGGTCCATTCGGTCTGCAGGCGATCGAACGCGATCGGCTGGCCGGCGCGCGCGCTCAGCCACGCGGCGATCTGCTGCGGCCGCTGCTCGGCCAGCGGCAACGCCTGGCTGGCCGCACCCACCAGCAACGCGATCGCCACCAGCGCAAGCGCGGTGGCAGTGATCGCATAGCGGCGAAACAGGCGGAGACGGCGGCGCAGCGGGGTGGGCATTAACGGCGGGGAATGGTGAATAGGGAATAGGGAATCGCAGGAGCACAAACCGCGCCGCGCACACGATCATCCATCCGCGCGCGCCGCCATTCTAAAGATGTCACCGGCACCCCGCAGAGCGCCTTTCGCTCCACCCCCATTCCCGATTCCCGACTCTCCATTCCCCGCCTCACAGCAGCACCACATCGAACTGCTCCTGCAGATACTGGTCGTCGGACTGGAAGCGGATGCTCTTGCCGAGGAATTCCTCCAGCTCGGCCACCGCGGCCGATTCTTCGTCGGTGATGCGGGCGACCACCTTCGACGAGGCGATCACCAGCAGCCGCGCCGCGTCGAACTGGCGCACCGCGCGGGTGATCTCGCGGAAGATCTCGTAGGTCACCGTCTCGGCGGTCTTGATGGTGCCGCGCCCGCTGCACTGGCCGCAGGTTTCCGACAGCTGCCGCTCCAGGCTTTCGACGGTGCGCTTGCGGGTCATCTCGACCAGGCCCAGCGGCGAGAATTCGTACACGGTGGTCTTGGCGTGATCGCGCGCCAGCGCTTTCTCCAGCGTGCGCAGTACCTGGCGGCGGTGCTCGGCATCGTCCATGTCGATGAAGTCGATGATGATGATGCCGCCCAGGTTGCGCAGCCGCAGCTGCCGCGCCACCGCCTGCGCGGCCTCCAGGTTGGTGCGGAACACGGTTTCCTCGAGATTGCGCTGGCCGACGAACGAACCGGTATTGACGTCGATGGTGGTCATCGCCTCGGTCTGGTCGATCACCAGGTAGCCGCCGGACTTGAGCGGGACCTGCTTGTTCAGCGCGCGCCCGATCTCGTCCTCGACCCCGTACAGGTCGAAGATCGGCCGGTCGCCGGTATACAGCTCCAGCCGTTCGGCCAGCACCGGCATGTACTTGGCCACGAACGCCTGCAACTGCACGAAGGTCTCGTTGGAATCGACCTTGACCTTTTCCACGTCGCGGCGGATCAGATCGCGCACCGCACGCAACGGCAGGCTCAGGTCTTCGTAGATGATGCTGCACGGCGGCGCCTCGCGGCCGCGCCGCTCGACCACGTTCCAGACCCGCGACAGGTAGGCGATGTCCTCGGCCAGCGCCTCGGCCGGCTGGCCTTCGGCGTTGGTGCGGATGATGTAGCCGAAGCCGCCGTGCTGGGCCGAGACCTCGCTGACGATGGTCTTCAGGCGCAGCCGCTCGGCCTCGTCCTCGATCCGCGCCGACACCCCGACGATCTTGGACTGCGGCAGCAGCACCAGGTAGCGCGAAGGAATGCTGATCTGCGTGGTCAGCCGCGCGCCCTTGGTGCCGATCGGGTCCTTGACCACCTGCACCACGATCTCCTGCCCGTCGCGCAGCAGTTCCACGATCGGCACCGCGGCCGGCGGCGGCGGCGGGATCGGGGTCTCCTCGGTATCGACCACGCTGGCCGGTGCCGGCGCCGGCCGCACCACGTCGTTGGCATGCAGGAACGCGGCGCGCTCCAGGCCCAGCTCGACAAAGGCCGCCTGCATGCCCGGCATCACCCGCTGCACCTTGCCCTTGTAGATATTGCCGACCACGCCCCGGCGCCAGCCGCGCTCGATATGCAGCTCCTGCAGCATGCCGTTCTCGATCACCGCGACGCGGGTTTCGCGCGGGGTGACGTTGACCAAGATCTCTTCCGACATCAATGCGCTCCGAGGGCTGTGAGCAACTGCGAGGTGTGAAACAGCGGCAATCCCATCACGCCGGAATAGCTGCCGGACAGATGGCTGATAAAACCTTCGGCGCGGCCTTGGATTGCATACGCGCCGGCCTTGCCCATCGGCTCGCCGCACGCCACGTACGCGGCGATCTGCGCAGCATCGAGTGACGCGAAGGTCACCTCCGACACCACCAGCGTCTGCACCGGGGCGCGTTGCGCGCAGACTAGAACCACGGCCGTGAGCACCTGGTGGGTACGCCCGGACAGCAGGCTCAGCATGGCGATCGCATCGTCCGCATCGGCCGGCTTGCCGAATACCCGTTCGCCCAGCACCACCTCGGTATCGGAGCCGAGCACGATCGCATCGGGGTCGCCGGCCTGCACCTGCGCCAGGCCGGCACGCGCCTTGTCCAGCGCCACGCGCTGCACGTATTGCGCAGGCGATTCGTCGGGCGCGCGCAGTTCGGGCACGTCCAGTTGCAGGGTCTGGAAAGGCACATCCAAGCGTTGCAGCAGTTCTTGCCGGCGCGGCGACCGGGAGGCGAGATAGAGCATCCGTCCAGCATACCTGTTGCCCCTCCCCGCCCGCTTGCCGATCCGGGCGGCAGTGGTCGCGTTCGACTCACAACATGTTCATCGAACCGGCAACACGCTTCCCCTACAGACAAGGAGATCTCATGCGTACCACCCTCAAACCGTTGTTGCTGGCCCTGTCCATCGCTGCCGGAACCGCCATGACCGCCCACGCCCAGACCGCTCCGAGCTACACCATTCCCAATGACGGCACCCTGCTCAACGTGTCGGCCGAAGCGGACGCCAAGCGCATACCGGACATCGCCACGCTGTCGGCCGGCGTGGTCACCCAGGCCGCCGACGGCAACGCCGCCATGCGCCAGAACGCCGACCAGATGAGCAAGGTCATGGCCGCGATCAAGGCCGCCGGCATCGCCGACAAGGACGTGCAGACCACCGGCATCCACCTCAGCCCGCAGTACACCTACAAGGAAAACGAAGCGCCCAGGATCAACGGCTACCAGGCCAGCAACACGGTCAGCCTCAAGGTCCGCGACATCTCGCGCCTGGGCAAGGTGCTGGACGCGCTGGTCGCCCAGGGCGCCAACGACATCAACGGCCCCAGCTTCTCGGTCGACCAGCCCGAACCGGCCTACGACGAGGCCCGCGTGGCCGCGCTGAAGAAGGCCCAGGCCCGCGCCGACACCTATGCCAAGTCGCTGGGCCTGAAGGTACGCCGCATCGTCAGCATCTCCGAAGGCCGCAGCGGCGGCGGCGTGCGTCCGATGATGATGGCCGCCTCGATGCGCTCGGCCAAGGCCGAGATGGACACCCAGGTCGCCCCGGGCGAGAGCATCTTGTCGATCAACCTGGATGTGACCTTCGAGTTGGGTCGTTGAAGAGGCAAATCTCGTCCTGACGCGCGCCGCTCACTGCCCTCTTAGGACGTCAGTGTCGTTTCCGCAGCCCATCGCGAGGTGGTGCTTCATCGCCCTTCAACCAGCAATCAAGTTACTTTTAAAACTTATAACATGGTGACTTGCAGGTACTCAAAGTCACGTCTATCCAGCATGAATAGGCGATTTCGTGCATTTGTGCTTAAAAAAACATGAAATTTAGAGAAAAAATTCTTTAAGCAACCTCTACAGCTCTCTAGCATCGGTTGTCAGCGCACCGTCATATTCGTGATGGCGCTCTTCTGGAGAGAGACGATGTCCGGCAATGCTGTTTCAAAGCGCACCTTCCATCCAGCATCGCGGGCGCGATATGCCCGCATCAGCGTACTTGCGCTTGCGCTGAGCGGCGCCGTCGGCGTGCTGGCGTCGGGCACTGCCGCCGCACAAAGCACCACTGCGGGTATTTACGGCAGTGCACCCGCTGCCGCCGGTGCAACCGTCACGGCACAAAGCGATACCGGTTTTGCCCGGACCGCGATCGTCGATGCCAACGGGCGCTACGCGATCGGCAATCTTCCCGTCGGCACTTATACGGTCACCTTGCAACGCGACGGACAATCCGTAGAGACACGCAAGAACATCGCCCTGCGCGTCGGCGCAGGCACCGATGTGTCCTTCGGCGGCGTTGCCGCCGGTGACACCGCCACCCTGGGCACGATCACCGTGACCGGCAAGAACATCTCGCCGGTGGATGTGTCCGCCACCGCCTCGCGCACCGTGATTACTGCCGAGCAGTTGCAGCGTTTGCCGCTGGCGCGCTCTGGCGAAGCCATTGCACTGCTGTCGCCAGGGGCCGTGCAGGGCAGCGGCTATTTCGGCAATGCGATTTCCTTCGGCGGCGCCGGCGTGACCGAAAACGCCTATTACCTCAACGGCTATCTCAGCTCCAACCCGCTTTCCAACATCGGTGGCGTCACCTTGCCGTTCGGCGCTATCGACCAGCAGGAAACCTATACCGGCGGCTACAGCGCCCGGTATGGCCGCTCCGCAGGCGGCGTGCTCAGCCAGGTCGGCAAGCGCGGCACCAACGAATGGCACTTCGGCGCACAGGTGCTATGGCGTCCGAAGTCGCTGTCCAGCGACTACAAAAATGTCTTCTACCCGGATGCCGCACCACCTGCCGGCTATGAATACAGCGACGACAGCCTGCCCGGCACTCTTTACCGTAGCCGAAAGGACGACACCTTTTGGAATACGGTCTATAGCGTTTATGGCGGCGGCCCGCTGATCGAAGACCGCTTGTTCGTATTCGTTGCCGCAGAGCAGGAACGCACCGAAGGGGTGTCCACCGCACGCCGGGACGACCCGGTGATCGGCCGCAATAACTACCGCCTCGATGAGCCGAAGGTCTACGCAAAGATCGACTGGAACATCAACGACAGCAATATCCTCGAACTGACCGGCGTCAAGAACAATTACCGCGAAGGCGGTGCCTACAGCGATTTCGGTGGCTATGCGGGCGTCAACGGCGACGCCAACGGCGCATTCGCCGATACGGTCAAGGTCAACGACCGCTATTACATCGGCAAGTACACCAGCTATATCACTGATGATCTGACCCTGAGTGCCACCTACGGCAAGAGCCGCCAGACCGACTTCCGCAACAACCCCAGCACCGCGCCGTTGCTGAGCAATACCAATCTGCAGGATCCGGCCATCACCGGAGGCAGCGAGATCCGCAACAACCAGACCTCCAGCCAGGCGCGCGATGGCGAAAACAAGACGCGCGGACTGCGCATCGACCTGGAATACGTGCTGGGCAGCCACACCCTCACTGCAGGTGTGGACAACATGTATTTCAACGCCAACAACGAAGGTGTCATCACCACCGGCCCCGGCTTCCGCTGGATCTACGGTCGCTCTTCGCGCCCCACCTCGCCCATCAGCGCTGCGCTGGGCGTGGGCCCGGCCGGTGGCAACGGCTACTACGCCTATCGCTCGGTGTTCAGTACGGCAACCAGCATGTCGGTCGAGCAGAAAGCCTACTTCCTCGAAGACAAGTGGCAGGTCAACGACAAGCTGCTGTTGACGCTGGGTATCCGCAACGACAAGTTCACCAACTTCAACGACGCGGGCGTGCCCTACGTGACCAGTGGCGACCAGTGGGCGCCGCGCCTGGGACTGAGCTGGGACGTGTTCGGCGATTCGTCGCTCAAGGTCTACGGCAACGCCGGCCGCTACTACCTGGCACTGCCCAATAGCGTGGCCATCCGTGGCGCATCGCCGTCCACGTTTACGCGCGAATACTTCACCTACACCGGCATCGATGCGCAAGGCAGCCCGACCGGGCTGACGCCGGTCGCGGTCGATCCCTCCGCCGGATTCTCCTGTTCGGGCAACGTCGTGTCCTCCAATCTGGAATGCGGTCAGGCACCGGATGCCGCCGGCATTGCCGCCACCGACCTGAAGTCGATGTACCAGGACGAGTTCATGCTCGGCTTCGACAAGACGCTGGGTGAGAGCTGGGTCACTGGCGCCAAAGCCACCTATCGCACACTCGGCGCCACCATTGACGACGTCTGCGATGCGGACCGGATGCGCACCAAGTTGACCGCATCGGGTGTCGACCCGAGCACCGTCAACGTGCCCGGCTGCATCATCTTCAATCCCGGCGAAACCAACTCCTTCAGCCTGGCCAACCTCAATGGGTCCGGCCGCACCTCGGTGTCAATGTCGCCCTCGGACTGGGGCTTCGACAAGGAGGCCAAGCGCACCTATCTGGCAGTGGACCTGTTCCTGCAGCATCCGTTCGACGGCAAGTGGGAAGGCCGTATCGACTACACCTGGTCGCGCAACTTCGGCAATACCGAAGGCCAGGTGAAATCCGATATCGGGCAGACCGATGTGTCCAAAACCCAGGATTGGGATGCGGCCGCACTCATGTGGTATTCCGGCGGCTATCTGGCCAACGATCGACGTCATCAGATCAAGATCTACGGCTCTTACCAGATCGCGCCGGAATGGCTGATCGCCGGCAATATCCGTGTGTTGTCCGGCACGCCGAAGTCCTGCCTGGGTTACGTGAGCATCAACGGCATCAGCGAAGATTCCGACGCCGGCGACCCGGTGGGCTATGGCTCCTCCTACCACACCTGCAACGGCCAGCCGTCGCGTCCGGGCGATGCCGGCCGGCTGCCGTGGACCAAGATCGTCGACCTGGGCCTGACCTATCGCCCGGCATTCGCGGACAACAAGCTTGCCATGACCCTGCAGGCGTTCAACATCTTCAACGAGCGCAAGCCGCTGCAGGTCGATTCCACCTGGGAAGACAGCCCGTTCACCCTGTCCAACACCTACAACATGGGCGCGTTCTTCACCCAGCCGCGCTACGCGATGTTCTCGGTGTCGTACGACTACTGACGCACTCTCCCGTCAGCGTCGTTTCCCCAGCCCCGCAACGGGCTGGGCTTTTCTACCGCAAACGCCCAGCTCCGGCTGGGCGTTTGCCTACGAGTAATCCTGTTCTGTTTGCGCCTTAAAAAGCCGGCCAGCGATCGATATCGACATGGTCGCGGAATCGCTCCGGCATCCTTCGCGGTGTGCAACGCCTTCGCAGACACGCGCCCCGCTTGTGCAGCCGCGCGCGCTGAGGTAAACCTACGCTACCGGATGGTGTAGTGCGTCCGGGTCGCGCTGGTCCTTTCCGCAGTTCCGTTGAGGAGGTGGATGATGGTTCGCACGCAATCGCAGGTTTCTTCCCGATCCACCGGCATCGACACCTCGCGCGTGCTGGCGATGAGCACGGCGGTGGCCTTGCATCTGCTCGCTGGCGGGTTGTTGTTGATACCGCTCTCGTACCGGGCAATTCCGCAGCAGCCCGTACCGAAAGAACGCTGGGTCATGCCCATCACCATCGAGACGCCGTCGCCACCGGTGTTTCCGATCAAGGTGGAGTTCACGCCGCAGACGACGCACACACCGCCGACCACGGTGCCGGTGCAGGTGCAGGCCCCGGTGATCAGTGAGCCCGCCGTGGTCGACAACGCAGCGTTCGCCTTACCTGCGGTCTCGGAGGCGGTGTCTGACAGCGCGCCGGCGATTGCCGCGCCCAGCGGCCCGGTCGAGGCAGGTCAGCTGCAGTATCTGAGCTCGCCCGCACCGAGTTACCCGGTGGCTGCATTGCGTGCGGGGCAGCAGGGTACGGTGCTGCTGCGCGTGCTGGTCGGTACCGATGGGCGCCCGGCCGAGGTGAGCGTGCAGACCAGCAGCGGTCATCGCGCGCTCGACCTGGCGGCACGCAGCCAGGTGCTGCGCAACTGGCGCTTCCAGCCGGCGATGCAGAACGGTCAGGCCGTGCAGGCCTACGGCCTGGTGCCGGTGAGTTTTTCGTTGAACTGATGCGTCATCACCTGCGGCGACCCGGATGCCCGGTCGCCGCATGGCCTGGCGTTGCGCAGCCGGCCGCTGCGAGGCCACGGTTTCAGCCGTTGCATGCGCATCATTGCATTGCGCCTTGCGTGCACGCGACGACGTACGGTCTCGCGGATCGGGTTGAGGATGCGCGCGGCTACTCGCCCGCACAGCCATCCCGAAAGCAGCGGCGACGCGCGGAATGCTGCCATCGCGCATGCCGCTTAGGCGCGGTGATACGGATGGTTGGCCAGCATCGCCGCAGCGCGGTACAGCTGCTCGGCGACGATCAGGCGCACCAGCATGTGCGGCAGGGTCAGCGGGCCGATCGACCAGCTTTCGCTGGCGCTTTTCAGCACCTCGGCGGCATGACCTTCGGGGCCGCCGATCAGGAACGCCAGATCGCGGCCCTGCCCGCGCCAGTGTTCCATGCGCTGGGCCAGCTGTTCCGAACTGAGCGGGCGGCCCGGGATATCCAGCGCGACCACATGGGCGTTCTTGGGCAGCGCGGCGAGCACGCGGCGGCCTTCGTCGTCGATCGCGCGTTGCGCATCGCGGCCCTTGCCACGCAGGCCGGGTTCGATCTCGACCAGCTCCAGCGGCATCCAGTGCGAGAGACGTTTCTGATATTCGGCAAAGCCCTGCGCCACCCAGGCCGGTGCGCGCTCGCCGGTAGCGATAAGTCGGCATTTCATGACGACATGATATCCGCGTCACAGCTTGGGCATCGGAACCGGGTCGATCACAGCGGTGTCATGGTGCGGTTACAGCGGGCTTCTAGGGTCGGTGCACTACCCGGCCTGCAGGAGTCGTTCGATGCCGATTTTCGATCCCGCCCGCCGCCAGGTGCTCAAGGGCAGTGCTGCCGTGATGGCCGCCGGTGCGCTTGGCAGTTTGAGTGCGCTGCAGTCGCGCCAGGCCCAGGCCGCCAACAGTTCCTCGCCGCCGCTGCAACTTGCCCCGGTGCCCAGCCGGTATGGCCCGCTCGCGCCGGTCGCCGACCAGAGCACCGGCCTGCCCTTGCTGCAGCTGCCGCACGGCTTCAGCTATCGCTCGTTCGGCTGGAGTGGCGACCGCATGGACGATGGCCAGCCCTGCCCCGACCGCCACGACGGCATGGCCGTGGTCGGCCTGCGTCGGCCCGACTGGCGTCCCGGCAGCGACCCGCTGCGCGGCCTGGAATACGTGTTGATCCGCAACCACGAACGTGGTGCGGCCACGCCGTTCCGCGCGCCGGCGATGTACGACACCGGCATCGTCAGCGGCACCCAATCCGCCGGCGGCGGCACCACCACGCTGAGTTACGGCCGCCGCGGCTGGGGCAGCCTGGAGCCCAGCCTGGGCGGCACCCTGGTCAACTGCGCTGGTGGCCCCACGCCGTGGGGCACCTGGCTGAGCTGCGAGGAGATCAAGACCAATGCAGTGTCCAGCACCGGCCGCAAGCATGGCTACGTGTTCGAGGTGGACCCGGACAGCCAGCGCACCACCGGCCGCCCGCTGGTGGGCCTGGGGCGTTTCAGCCACGAGGCGGTGGCGATCGATCCGCGCACCGGCATCGTCTATCTCACCGAGGACGACCGCAACAAGGCCGGGCTGTACCGCTTCATTCCCAACGACCGCCGCGGCCGCAATGGCTCGCTGGAAAACGGTGGCCGGCTGCAGGCCGCACGCGTGCGCGGGCGGCGCAATGCCGACCTCACCGTCGCCAGCATCGGCCAGCAGTTCCAGCTGGAATGGGTGGACATCGAAGAGCCGGATCTGGACAGCATCGCCGCGCCGGCCGGCTTTGCCGATATCGGCGCCAACGACACGTTGAGCGGCCCGTTCGCGCAGGCCTGGGCCGATGGTGCGCTGCGCATGAGCCGTGGCGAAGGCATCTGGTACAGCTACGGCAAGCTCTTCATCGTCGACACCAGCACCGGCGTGGATGCACAGGGCCGCCGCGGTTACGGCAATGGCGCGGTATGGGTGCTGGACCTGTTCACGCAACGCCTGAGCGCCCTGTTCGTCAGCGGCAATCAACTGGCCGCGCACAACCCGGACAACGTCACCGTCAGCGCACGCGGCGGGGTGGTGCTATGCGAGGACGGCGGCGCAAGCCCGGACGACTACGGCCCCGGCGCGCGGCTGCTCGGGCTGACCCGCGGCGGCGAGTCGTTCTACCTGGCCAAGAACAATGTGCAGCTCACCTCGCAGCAGATCGCCGATGCCGGCAAGACCGTTGCCGAGGGCGATTACCGCGATACCGAGTTCTGCGGCGCCTGCTGGGATCCGCTGGCGCGTACCCTGTTCGTCAACATCCAGACCCCGGGCATCACCCTGGCGATCACCGGGCCGTGGGAGCGCGGGCCGTTGTGAGCCTGCGGCGGTAAGCTGGCTTTCGTAGACATTGGCAACGGCCACCGCTGCCGAACGGACCGGCATCGGTTCGGCAGCGGCGACCCGGCCGCCGGCACAAGGCCGCGCACGCACGCGTCGCGATTGCCCGGCTGGCAGCGTGTCCAGCCGCAACTGCGCACAGCACGCGCGCGCACCTGCGGTAGCGGGCGTGCGCGCCCGCGGCGACATTCAGAACCGGGATCAGAACCAGGGCGCGTCGGGCGCACCCGCCAGGGCGCGCTGCAGCTTCAACCAGCGCTTGAACGATTGCGGGTGTTCCAGCTCGCGCAGGCCAAGGCGCGCGTCCATCAGGTCGTCTTCGACTTCGCGCTTGAGTTGGGCCATCAAGCGGCCCAGTCGCTCCGGCTTGGGGCGCGACGGCAGCTCCAGCCCGTACTCGGCGCAAAAGTCGTCCGATTGCTGCCGCACCTGCTGTTGCAGCTGCCTGCACTGCCGATCCAGCTCGCGGTTGTAGTCCTGCAGGCGCGCGGCGCTCATCGCATCCACGCCTTGCGCGTCCATCAGGCCGATCTCGGCCTGCAGTTCGAGCAGACCCAGCAGATCGCCGGCCTTGTAGGCCGCGTTGAGCCGCTGCATCAGGATGGTGCGCGCGGCGTGGTCGTCGGTGCTGTTGGCGCGGTCCGGATGCAGATTGCCGGCCAGCTTGCGATACAGCTCGCGCAATGGAGGCGGCTCGGCATGCTCCCCCGCCGCCTTGTGCTCGGCACGCTTGCGCCGTTGCGTGCGGCGTTGCTGTTGCTGCGCATGCTCCTGCTGCAGGCGCTCGCTGACGCGCTCGTAGAGCTGCTCGGGCGAATCGATGCCATCCAGCTCGTCGGCATCCAGCCCGTAGGCCTGGCCGAGGATCTGCTTCATCAGCGCATCGGATTCGGCGACCTCCTGGTCGTAACCGGCTGCGCTGTGGCGATCGTAGATCGGGCGCAACGACGCGTGGCCGGCCTCGATCAGCGGGGCGGCGATATCGCACAGCAACTCGGACAGGAAGGCGCGGTCGGCCTTGCCCAGCTTGACCGTGGCATGCGCACGGTCCAGCGCTTCGACCAGGGCGATGTCGGCCGCGCGGCGGTGGTCGAGCAAGGGCTGCAATTCGGCGTGGTAACGCGTGCGCCACTGCGACAGTGCAAGCTGCCAGGCCTGCAGGTCGGCACGATGCCGTTCCAGGTCGCGCAGCAATCGGTCGAAGCGCTTGCGTGCCGGCGACAGCTGCGCGCCGGCGGCGTGCGCGCCCTGGCTGCGCAGCTGTTGCAGCGCCTGCGAGGCAGGCGCACCGGTCGGGGGTCGGGCATTGCGCGGCATGCCCGGCTCACTCACTCTTGGGCATCCGCGTCCGCGTCGTCCGGACGCTGGTCGCCCACCGTCCACAGACGCTCCAGCGCGTAGAACTCGCGCACGCGCGGCAGCATCACATGCACCACCACGTCGCCCAGGTCCACCAGCACCCACTCGGCCTCGCGCTCGCCTTCCACGCCCAGCGGCATCACGTCCAGCCGCTTGGCGAACTTGACCACTTCTTCGGCAATCGACTTCACGTGGCGGGTCGAGGTACCCGAGGCGACCACCATGTAATCGCAGACGCTGGACTTGCCGCGCACATCGATCTCGACCACGTCCTTGGCTTTGAGCTCCTCCACGGCCTCGCGCACGGTGGCCAGCAGGGCCGGCACGGACGGCGGCGGATTCGGGATGGAGGTCTTGATGACTTGGGCTTGGGTGGTCAAAGCGGGCAACTCGATGGAATTGGCGTGAATTATAGGCCGGTCCGGCCGGCTGCGTGTTCAGCGAGTCGGCAGGGCGCAGCCGTAGAGGCCCTGGTGCGCGATAAATGCGGCCACCGATGCCGGCAGCAGCGCCTGCCAGTCGCCGCCGCCGGCGATGCGCGAGCGCACCGCGCTGGCCGATTCGCCGCGCAACGGCTGCTGCAGCGACCACAGGCGGCCGGCCGGCGAGATGCCCAGCTCGCCCGGACTGGCGGCCCAGCGGCCCTGCACTGCTGCAGCGAGCTGCGGCGCATCGGCCAGGTCCAGCGTGGTGCCCGGACGCGCGGCAATGACGAAATGCGCCAGTTCGAACAGATCCTCCCACTGATGCCAGCTGCTCAGCCCGACGAAGGCATCGGCACCGAGCAGCCAGGCGATCGGTGTCGTGGGGCCGAGCTCGGCGCGCAGCGCGCGCAAGGTATCGACGGTGTAGGACGGCGCACGGTCGCGGCTGGCGCGTTGCAGCTCGCGGGTATCCAGCGCCAGCCCGGGGGTGTCGGCCAGCGCCAGCTCCAGCATGCGCGCGCGCTGCGCTGCGGTGGCGCCGGGTGCGGGACGGTGTGGCGGATCGGCGGCCGGTACCAGGCGCACCAGCGCGCCCAGTTCGTCGCGCGCGGCGCAGGCGATGGCGAGGTGGCCCAGATGGACCGGGTCGAAGGTGCCGCCGTAGTACAGGTAGAGCGGGGATTCGGGAATCGGGATTGGAGAATCGGAAGAGCGTGGGTTCGGTGCTGCCGGGCGGGAGTCGGTGGGCGGAGAGGTGGGGGCCGCAGCTGCGGCCTGGTCGGGGGATGCGCTGCGTGGGGAGGCCGGTCGCTCGTCTTTGGCGGAGGCGTGGTCGCCGGTGGCGGCATCGCCGGCCTTCACGCCAGCAATCTCACCGCGCGGGATTCGGCCACGGCCACCAGCAGGCGCTCCAGGCCGACCCAGGGGTCGCCGTCGGCACGGCCCTTGGCCATGCGGTCGACCCGCGAGGCTTCGGCGACGAAGCGCTCCCAGCGGCGTGGTTCGGGATGCCGTTGCAGCGCGCGCTTGAACGGCGCCTGGCGCGATTCCCACAGGCCCTGCGCCTTCATTTCGGCAGCGAGGTTGCCGCCGTTGGCCTGCACCTTGGCCAGGGACGCGGTGCGCAGCAGTTCCTTGATCAGGATCGGCATCAGCGCGGCCACCGCCTCGCCTTCGGCGCGCAGGCCGGCGAGCATGCGGATCGCTGCGGCCGGCTGCCCGGAAAACGTGGTTTCGGCCAGGCGGAACACGTCGTAGCGCGCGGCATCGGCGACCAGCGACTCCATCGCCTCCAGGTCCAGCGTCTTGCCGTCGGCCAGCAAGGCGAGCTTGTCGATTTCCTGCGCGGCAGCCAGCAGGTTGCCTTCCACCCGCTCGCTCAGGCGCTGCACGGCGGCCGCATCGGCGCGCAGACCTTGCGCGCGCAGGCGGCGCTCGATCCAGTCGGACAGTTCATGCGGCTTGATCGCCCAAGCCACCGCAATGGTGCCGATGCGGCCGATCGCATCGGCCCATTTGCCCTGGTGCGCCTTGCTCCAGTCGTTGGCGGTGATCAACAGCACCACATCCGGCGGCGGGTTGGCGCAGAAGCGGGTGATGACCTCGGCGCCCTCCTTGCCCGGCTTGCCGCTGGGCAGGCGCACTTCCACCAGCCGGCGCGGACTGAACAGGCTGGGCGCGTTGAAGGTCGCATCCAGCTGGTTCCAGTCGAACTCCCGGCCATCGGCATCGAAGACCTCGCGTTCGCTGATGCCTTCGGCGCGCGCGCGTGCGCGCACCGCATCGGCCGCCTCCAGCACGCGCAAGGTCTCCGGACCGGCGATCAGGTAGACCGGCTGCAGCGGCTGATTGGACTGGCCGGCGAGCTGTTCTGGGCGAAGTTCCATGACTAGGTAAGTTCCATCACTACGAAGGCACGCGCCACTGCGCCGTCACGCACACCGTAGCGTCGGCGGCGATCGTCGGGGCATGCTCAGCGCGCAGCAAGCGCGACGTGCGCCTGGCGCAAGCCAATTCCGGACACCGTGCGCGGTTGCCCGGCAGATGCGCGGACGGGATGATCACCCGCTGCTCAGTTATTCGACGAAGAAGCGGGCGGCAGCGAAGCCGGCACGCTCGATTCCGGCGTGGACGGCTGCACCGGCGGTGTGGTGGCCGGCTGCAGCGGCGCGCTGGGCGTGCTTTCCAGCGTCTCGCCGCGCTCCAGACGCGCCCGCACCACGCTGTCGATACGACGCAGGATCGAGGCCGACATGTCCTTGCGCAATTCGTTGGCGAGGATCTCGCGCTCGGTCGCGGTGCCGGTGGCGTCCACCGGTGGCGACACGTAGTCGCGCGACAGCTCGATCACCTGCTGCGGCACCAGCACCGAGCCGTTGGCGGTGGTGACGGTGAAGATGGCCGCATAGCGCAGGCTGTATTCCTGCGCGCGGCCCTGGCTGTCGATGGCGATCGGCAGATCGCCCCAACGTTCGGACAACACCTGCACCTGCGCAAAGCCGGCCTTGGCATCTTCGTCGGCCAGGGTGGCGCCGGCGGCCTTGAGGCCACGCCGCAGCAACTTGGCCAGCTCGCTGTACTGCACCGCCGACTGCACCTTCACCGCGGGCGTGTCCGGCGGCAGCGCCAGCGAGTTGCGCAGATGAAAGCCGCAGGCGGTGAGGCTCGAGACAAGCACGAGGGACGCAGCGAAGGCAGTAGGGAATCGAATCATGGGCACAGTCTGGATGAGCGCCCCGGCGGCGGCAACAGGCGGCTAGCCTGCCCGACACCGCGTGAACGGGGCTTGAGAGGGCGCCGCGAAAAACACGGCGCCCGCGAATGACAAACGCGTCGCCACGCGCCGATGAAATGAATGACCACAAGCCACCCCGGCAATCTCACCTGCACGTCGCCAGGCGCCACTGAAATGAAGGACCAGCAACCATTGCGGAAACTTCACCGATGCGTCGCGACGCACCAATGCAGTCAATCGCAGGCAACCACTGCAGCAACCCGACCGGCGCAACACCACGCGTCAGTACAACACCTTGCCGAAACCGCCGCGGCGACCTTGCAGCGCCACACCGGTCCGCGACACTGCCCGGACCGGCGTGGCAACGGTCAGCCCGCCACGATATTCACGATCTTGCCGGGCACGATGATGATCTTGCGCACGCTCAGGCCTTCGAGGAACTTGGCCGCGTTCGGCTCGGCCTGCGCCAGCGCTTCGATCTGTTCGCGGGTCGCGTCGGCGGCGACGTCGATGGTGCCGCGCAATTTGCCGTTGATCTGCACCGCCAGCGTCAACGCATCGCGCACCAGCGCGCTGGCGTCGGCCTGCGGGAAGGCCACGTCCTCCAGCAGCGTCTCACCACGGCCCAGGACCTGCCACAACGCGTGGCTGGCGTGCGGGGTGATCGGATTGAGCAGCAGCACCATCGCTTCCAGCGCTTCCTGGCGCACCGCGCGGCCCTGTTCGCTGGTGTCGTCGAACTTGGCCAGCGCGTTGGACAGTTCCATCACTGCGGCAATGGCGGTGTTGAAGCTGTGGCGGCGGCCATAGTCGTCGCTGACCTTGCCGATGGTCTCGTGGGTCTTGCGGCGGATCGCCTTGTGTTCGGCGTTCAATGCGGCGACATCCAGCGCGGCGTCTGCGCCCTCGCCTACATGCTTGTGTACCTGCACCCACAGCCGGCGCATGAAGCGCGCCATGCCGTCCACGCCGGCCTCGTTCCATTCCAGCGACTGCTCCGGCGGCGCGGCGAACATCGAGAACAGCCGCACCGTATCGGCGCCGTACTTGGCCACCATCGATTGCGGATCCACGCCGTTGTTCTTGGACTTGGACATCTTCTCGGTGCCGCCGATCTGCACCGGTTGGCCGTCGGCGATCAGCACCGCACCGGTGACGCGGCCACGCTCGTCGCGCTGGATCTCCACGTCGGCCGGATTGATCCAGTCCTTGCCGCCGTTATCGGCATCGCGATAGAAGGTGTCGGCGATGACCATGCCCTGGGTGAGCAGATTGGTCACCGGCTCGTCGCTGTCCACCAGCCGCGCGTCGCGCATGAGCTTGTGATAGAAGCGGAAGTACATCAGGTGCAGGATCGCGTGCTCGATGCCGCCCACGTACAGGTCGGCCGGCATCCAGTAATTGGCGCGGCGGTCGACCATGTCGCGTGCCTTCGGGCTGGTGTAGCGCGCCACGTACCAGCTCGATTCCATGAAGGTGTCGAAGGTATCGGTCTCGCGCTCGGCCGGGCCGCCGCAGTCCGGGCAGGTGGTCTGGCGCCAGTTCGGGTCGGTCTTGATCGGCGAACCGGTTCCGGAGAATTCCACGTTCTCCGGCAGTACCACCGGCAGCTGGTCTTCCGGTACCGGCACTGCGCCGCACTTGGCGCAATAGATCACCGGAATCGGGCAGCCCCAGTAACGCTGGCGGCTCACGCCCCAGTCGCGCAGGCGGTAATTGACCCGGCGCTGGCCCTGGCCCTTGCGCTCGAAGCGCTCGGCCAGTGCTTCGAAGGCGCCGCCGAAATCCAGGCCATCGAACTCGGCCGAATTGATCAGCTCCAGCTCGCGGCTCTTGTCGGTGTACCAATCGCGCCAGTGGGTGGCGTCCCAGGTTTGCTCTTCTTCGTTGCGCGGCTCGCGCAGCTTGACCACCTGCACGATCGGCAGGCCGTACTTGTTGGCGAATTCGAAATCGCGCTGGTCGTGGCCGGGAACGGCCATCACCGCGCCGGTGCCGTAGCCCATCAGCACGAAGTTGGCCACCCACACCGGCACCTGCTCGCCGCTGATCGGGTGAACCGCGGTCAGGCCGGTCGCCATGCCGCGTTTTTCCTGGGTTTCCAGCTCGGCTTCTGACACACCGCCGTGCTTGAGCGTTTCCAGCAGCGCGGCCAGTTCCGGGTTGGATTTGGCCGCGTGCAAGGCCAGCGGATGCTCGGCGGCGATCGATACGAAGGTCACGCCCATCAGCGTGTCCGGGCGGGTGGTGAACACACGCAGCGGGTCCAGCGCAGCGCCATTGGTGTCGCGCACGTCGAACTGGATTTCCAGCCCTTCCGAGCGGCCGATCCAGTTGCGCTGCATCGTCTTGACCGAATCCGGCCAACCATCCAGTTGATCCAGGCCGTCCAGCAGCTCCTGGGCGTAATCGGTGATGCGCAGGAACCACTGCGGGATCTCGCGCTTTTCCACCACCGCGCCGGAGCGCCAGCCGCGGCCGTCGATGACCTGCTCGTTGGCCAGCACGGTCTGGTCGATCGGGTCCCAGTTCACCACCGCGTTGCGGCGGTAGGCCAGGCCCTTGCGCATCAACCGGGTGAACATGCGCTGCTCGTGCACGTAATAGTCCGGCGTGCAGGTGGCGAACTCGCGCGACCAGTCGATGGCGTAGCCCAGCGATTTCAGCTGCGCGCGCATGTGCGCGATGTTGGCGTAGGTCCACTTGGCCGGCGCGGTCTTGTTCTTGATGGCGGCGTTTTCGGCCGGCAACCCGAACGCATCCCAGCCCATCGGCTGCAGCACGTTATGGCCGGTCATGCGCTTGTAGCGGCTGACCACGTCGGAGATGGTGTAGTTGCGCACATGGCCCATGTGCAGCGCCCCGGACGGGTACGGCAGCATCGACAGGCAATAGAACTTGGGTTTCTCCGAGTTCTCGTCGACCTGGAAGGCGCGGGTGGCATCCCAGAACTGCTGGGCGGAGGTTTCGACCTGCTGCGGGTCGTAGACGTTCGGTTCGACGGTGGACATTGGGAGCGGATGCTCGGGCGGTGCAAAGCGGTACAGGGTACCGCAGTGCAGCAGGTGGACCAAACCGTTACCGCAGCGCCGCCGGCTTCGGCGGCCAGATCCAGCCCGCCACCGCCAGCCAGCCGACCCAGGCCAGGAACGCCAGCCGTTGCGCAATGGCCTGGCGCACCAGGCCCGGCGGGCCGAATGCCAGCACCGCCACCAGCAGCCCTGCCGCCAGGCTCAGCCAGGCCAGCCCCCGGGTATTGGAACCGTTGAGCAGCGCGGCGGCAAGCAACAACATGCCGGGCACGAACGCCACCGCCCACAGCAACCAGGCGGTGGCGTGGGCCTGACTGGCGCGACCATCCAGATCGGTGGGGTCCAGCGGCAACATGCCCATGCCCAGAAAGGCCAGTCCGGCGAGCACGATCAGCTGCCCACCCACGCGCAGACTCCAGCTGGCCTTGGCCGGCATGCGCGCCAGCAGGCTGACCCCGGTAGCCATGCCCAGCGCCCCCACCAGCACGAACGCAAGCAGATTGAAGCCCAGCGCATGCGGCACGCCTTGCGCCCCCAACAGCGCAACCGGGTGGCTTGCCTGCAGATAGCCCGGCAGCGTGGTGCCGAAACCGGCGAGCGCCAGGACGAAGACGGTTGCGGCGATCAGGCCCATGTAGCGCTGTGCGCTGTCGGTGGTTGCCATTGTCTTGCTCCAGCACGGGGCGCGATGCGCCACCAGAACGCGGCATTGTCGTGCCGGGCGCGCGTGGCGTGAAGCCCCGACGCTGCCACGGCCGTGCTCCAGGCAAGCACGCAGGGCGCCGAAGTGCGTCATTGCGGCTAGGCTTGTGTCAGCCGCGTTTGCCACCATTACCTCCCACTATTGCCGCACTTAACTTCTGGAAGCCCATGTCCGACAAGCCGCATGTATTCGATGCCACCACCGACACCTTCGAGACCGAGGTCCTGCAGAAATCGTTGACGACACCGGTCTTGGTGGACTTCTGGGCCACCTGGTGCGGCCCCTGCAAGTCGCTGACGCCGATCCTGGAAAAGCTGGCCGGCGAATACAACGGCGCCTTCGAGCTGGGCAAGGTCGATGTGGACAAGGAACAGCAGATCGCCGCGGCGTTCCAGATCCGTTCGGTGCCGACGGTGTTCCTGGTCAAGGGCGGCGAGATCGTCGACGGCTTCCCCGGTGCGATGCCGGAAGGCCAGGTGCGCGAATTCCTGACCCAGCACGGCGTGCTGCCGGCCGAGCCGCAGGTGGCCGAAGAAGTGCCGCTGGCGCCGCTCGACCCGCAGGCGCAGGCCGCGGCGCTGCGTGAGGCGGTCGCCGCCGAACCGGACAAGGACGAACTCAAGCTGGACCTGGCGCTGGCGCTGCTCAAGACCGGCGACACCGCCGAGGCCGAGCAGTTGATCGATGCCCTGCCCGCCAACCTGGCCACCGACGACCGCGCGGTGCGCGCCAAGGCGCGGCTGAGCTTTGCCAACGTCCTCAAGGACGCCCCGGACGCCGGCACCCTGCAGTCCGCCGTGGATGCCAACAGCGCCGACCTGCGCGCACGGCACCTGCTCGGCGTGCGCCATCTGCTCGACGGCAACGACGAAGCGGCGCTGGAGCAGTTCCTGGACATGCTGCGGCAGGACCGCAGCTTCGACGACAACCTGCCGCGCCGTAGCCTGATCGATGCCTTCCGCGTGATCGAGGACGAAGATCTGGTCGGCCGCTATCGTCGCAAGATGTCGGCGCTGGTGTTTTAAGCCCCAGCATTGACGTGCGACACCTGCGCTGAGTTGAGGCGGTTATACGATCGCCCTGCTCACCGCAGGATGCGCGCCGGGCCTGTGCCCGGCGTGTTGCGTTCGGGGGCCTGCATGGCTTTCTGACCCGGGCCAACGACCATGACGACACCAGCTCGCGGTCAGCAGCAACAGACGGACGCCGTGCCGACTACGCGCAGCCGGCCTACTCCATACGCATGCGAATGTTATGCTGAGCACTTTCCCTCGCCAAGGAAACAGGCCCGCATGCGCACATCGCTGTTCAAGTTAGGCATCAATCTGTGGCCGCCATTTTTGTTCGCCGGCATCCACGTCACCGTGCTCTCGGCCGACTACCGTTTTGCGCGGGTGGAGCTGCGCCAGCGCCCGTGGAATCGCAACTATGTCGGCACCCATTTCGGCGGCAGCCTGTTTGCGATGACCGACCCGTTCTGGATGCTGCTGACCATGCACAACCTGGGCCGCGATTATTATGTGTGGGACAAGGCCGGCAGCATCGAATTCGTCAAGCCCGGGCGCGGCACGGTCACGGCGGATTTCGTCATCGACGACGGCGTGCTGGCGCAATTGCGCCAGGCCACTGCAAACGGCGAGAAACATCTGCGCTGGTTCGAGAACACGGTCTACAACCGCGACGGCGAAGTGGTCGCACATGTCCGCAAGCAGCTCTACGTCAAACGCAAGCCGGTACGCTGAGGATGACGGCAGTGACGCTGCCACGCCAGCCGATACGGCGATGCATGTTTCGCTCGACTCGCCGCCCACGCAACGGATGATGGCGGAGCGAAACAGCTGCACGCCCACCTGACCAGGTGCTAATGCCGCAGCAGCAAACGCGCAGGCGCTTTGCCATAGGCGCAACGCGAGTGTCGCCACCGCAGCCGCAAGCGTGCCGCCCGTTGCTGCACTTGTCGCGCAACGCGCATCGGTTTTGTATCAGGCCATGGGCAGCATTGACTTGCAACCCATTGCTCACTGACAAGCCTGCGTTCTGGCATGCAGATAACGCCGGGCTGACGCAAGCGCTACGGGCCGCAGCCCTGGCTGCGACTCGTAGCACGTGCGTTTGGTTATGGCCAGGCGCGGCGTCTGGGCGGCGCTCAAGACCTACCCTGTTGCCACTGCTGCAGCGCCTGCTTCTGACGCAAGGCCGCGCCAAGCGCGTGCAATTGCGCAGACAACTCTGCGATCACCGCGCGGCCTTCGCCTTCACCCGCGACGGGGAGATCGGCCAGTCGACCAAGCGCATCGTCGATGGTCGCGATCGAGACCGCTTGCGCAGCCACCTGGTCCCTTAGCTGCTGCAACGCATTGCGCAGTTGGTCGACGTCAGCGCTGAGCGGCACGGGCACGCCCGTGCCTTCTTCCATGGCGCGCGCCACCTCGCCCTGGGCTGGCGGGGGAAGCAAGCCAAGCGCTGTGTCCAAGGGCTCGGCGAGCGTCTGCAAGGTGCTTGAAATCGTTCTATCCTGCTCGGCCGCTGCAATGGCGCGCTCGTGATCCAATCGCGTGGCCTGTGTGGTATTTGTGCCGTTCTTGGCTTTCAGCGCATTCCACACCACATCGTTGAAGAACATCTGCGCTCCTTGCTGCAACACCCATGCTGGAGAATTGTCGGCCTCTCCGGGCAAGCTGCCGCCGCCATACCCGCCTCTCAGCGGGGAAGCGATCAATCTGGTGGCACCCAACGACGCCATGTTGGCCAACACATTGCCGACCATATGGCGTCCCAGCACATCGCGCAGCGCCGTCGTTGCCGCGTTCGCCGTGCTGAATGCCTGTCTCGCTAATGCCATCGCTTCCTGACCTGTCTGCAACAGATAGCTGGGAAAATGCACCGCATCGGACCACGTGGCAGGAGGTCGTGTCTTGTCCGGCAATGCAAGAGCGAACAGATTCAAGCGCTGATGCCCACCGAGCAAATCGGGAACCGTCATCTGGCCAGTGCGCCCCATTGCCTTGCAGGTGTCCAGTAACGCCTTATGCAAAGCGCCCGCACCACCCACCGCCAGCCCGGCCAGGCCAACCTCGGCAACCGCCGTACGGGTGGCGGGGTCCCCTGAGGTGCGCCGCGCGGCGTTAAAGCCGCCGCTGATGGCCGGCCTGAGCAGCATGGTGTCCAGCGCCGTATCGTCCAGCATGGACTGACGCTCAGCGATTCCTGCCCGACGGTCATCGGCCTGTGCCGTGAGCTCGGCACGGGTCGGCGTACCGTTTTCTCCGGGACGCACGAAGCGCTTGTTTCCCTCAGGGGTGACTTCCAATAGGACCGGCGGCGGGTCCGGCACAAGGATCTTGGGATCGATTGCCTGGAAACGCGGCAGATTGGCAACGCGCGCACGCCTGTCCATCGATGGAATCAACAGCGTGTCGCAAGTATGCGATCCCATTCCCGAGATCACCCCAGCCAGGGTCGCCGTACTCAAGGGCTCGGAAGCGGGGGGGCGGCTGCTCTGGTAGGCAGTGGCCGCAGAAATGCCGAGCGGCGTCCGCAACGCGCCAACGAAAAACGATCTGAGACTTTCATACGCAATGGGCAGCGACGCTTTCATGCCGGCCGCCTTCATATCCCCGCCAACGTCGTAGGCGGCGTCCGGACCGAACGCTTCGATACGCTCCTGCAAGCGGGCATCTGCCCATTGCAGGTATTCCGCCTGCAATGCGAGCTGCTCCTCCGACGGCTCTGCAAACGGGCGATCCTGCAGACCTGCACGCAGTTGCGCCTTCAGGCGATCGCGAGCGACGACACAGCGCGCTGCGTAAGACCCCTGCGTCGCCGAAGAAGAAGCCACCTGCTGGCCGCCTGGATGCCGTCCGGCGCGATGCTGGCTCTCCGCGCGCTCAGACGCAGCGCGGGAGGATTGGCCCGCTTCCGGACGCCACTGCCTGGTCTTGGCGGAGGATGGTTCGCCCGACGGCAGCCTGGTGGTCTTGACCTGCACGCGCGCGCAAGCGCAGGCTTGGCTCTGCCAGTCCCTCTAGCAACGTTGAACGAGGCGTCTGCGCCTCTGGCACGAACGGTTCGTTCGCGTGGGCTGCATCGGGAGTTCCGGACGACACACTTGGGATGGACGGTGGAGCGCTGTTCTGGCGTTGGAGCCTCATACGACAGCCTCCCGCGCGCTGCCCGACTGCGTCACCAGCGCGTCCAACACGATACGTGCGACGAGCTGCCCCCGTTCAAGCGTGGCTGCCACGTCTTCGGGCGTCTGCGCGAGCAACAATGGGCAGATGCATAGCAGGCCCAGATTGGACATCGTCAGCCGCCACCCGTACTCGGTCAGCAGTTGCTCCTGCAGCGCAAGCAGTGTGACGACCTCGTCGCCACCGAGTTCGCGTGCAGCCAACGGCAGGATGACTTCCGGAAATCCCGACACGCCATCGTCCTGGGGTTGCGCATGCACGCGACACAGCATGCCTGCAGGCCCGAGAACGGTCTCGCCTTCGCGCAGGCGCTGCACCAGTGCATCGGTCAGGCCCAGGCGGATACCAAGCCCGGAAAAGAACGAAGCCACCATGGAATCAACATTGATCTGATGGACGTCATTTGAGATATCTCACAATAAAAGTGCGACATGCATCGCTTGGCTCTGCCTGGGTAGTGTCACTGTCATTGCCGAACCACCGGGAAAAAAGCGCGGATCACCGGCGCAACGCACGAAGCGCAATAGCCTGACGCAAATGGATCGATCCGCACGCTTGACTGTTTACGCAAGTCAGCTATCAAGGCTGTAGTGGCCGCAGATTTTTCGGTACCTCAGGCCGCACCACTCTCGAATGACCAGCGCTTCGCACGCAGTTCGTTGCGGCCATCCCGAAGCCCAGCACCATGGCATGCATCCGCGACGACCTGCTCGCCATGGACGCGCATTTGAATATTGCCGACGACAGAGAGACGGGCCGGTTGCCGAATTCCAGTGCATTAAAAAACCGCCCTTCTGTCACGCACTAAACATTGATTGCGTAACAAGCACTGTTGCGGAACCTGATTTGTTTCGCGTACGGCGATATAAAATCTGCTGTACAGACAGGTGGCATGCGCGTCTGGTAGTTCAATTTCCGCGCAGTGCATTCACCACTTCGCGTCCATCAATACCGGCAGGCTCAGGATTGCACCAGGAACTTCGCCAAGGGAGGGAGGTTCCACGGCATCTGCGATGCAATCCCATGCAATGCGCATCCATCGTCTGGTCCGCAAGCAATCTATCTGCCGTATACACGTCAGGAGACATGTCCAATGAAGTCATCCGCATCCGTCGATCCGGCCAGCCGCAGTGCGAGGACGCACTCGCAAGAAATTCAGGAAACAGAGCTCGCCATCCCCTCCACCTCTGCGGCGGCCACCCACCAATCCTCGCCTGACCCCGCACTCAGTCCACTCGGGCGTGCGCCCGTCAGGCGCAGTAGCGGAACCACGTTAGGGGCGCCATTGGCCAGTCCCGAGCAAGACGCCCAAGCCCTCGCTCCGCAACCGGCCACGTCATCGAATGCAGCGACAGCGACGCTGGCACGGCTTCATCGGCAGTTAGCCTCGGACAATGCACGCGCAATCGCACCGGAATTGGCGGCCGATCTGATCAGCAGGCTCAGGCCGATGAAATCGCCCGGCACCACGGGTGCGCAGGCACGCGCGGCCACGCATGCGGACCTGGTCAGCCGCATCAGCGAACACGATGTGATCGATTGGTACAAGGCGCAGGGGCTGAACGAAAACGACGTGGCCACGCTGCGACGCACCGCGCTGCTCTCCGGCCTGCCCAATCCGAGCGGCAGCTTCCTCACCAACGCCATGCAGTACATCGTCTCGCCGTGGATCAACTATGTGACAGGCCAGCCTTGGGCCGGCGCTGCGTTCGGCCTGGCGACCATGCTGGTCGCCGCACCTGTGAACGCCGTGCAACAATCGGCGGTTGTCAGCCTGTGCGAGTCGATTCGCGAACACGGCGCTCACGTCATCGTGCCGGACAAGAAGCAGATCAACGACAAGCACTGGCTCCCCGATCTGGCACACGCCCTCAAGAAAAAGATCGAAACGTTCGCCGAAGCCTGCGACGTGTTTCGCGAGATTCAGGGGGATCCAAATTCCTCAATTGAACAACGCGCGGCGGCAGCCGACGTCATGCTGGCAGCAGAGAAGGAGCTGCACCAGGCCCAGCATGATTTCGTCATGACCCAGGGTGCGCACGATCGCCAGTGGCAGGGCAACCGCTGGCAGGCCATCCCACGCATCTTGCGTTCGCCGGTCGCCAGCACGCTGGGGCTGCTCAGCAAGACAGGCGCGATGGGTCCGTTGTCGGCGACGGCGCAGACAGTTGCCGCAATGTTGATGATGGCTGTGCAACATGTGGCCGCCGGCTTCGACGAGCAAGCCAAGCAGGAAGCCAACAACAAGCTCAACCTCTTGCACGCCGATGTACTGACCGACGCAGGCAAGCAGAAGCTGGCCAGCGGCGCGGCGGTCAGCGGAGAGGACATCAAGGCCGACAAACTACGCAGCCTGATCCAGTCGCCCACCCAAGCCCTGGTCAAGCGCGTCACCGCCGGGGTTGCCGAGTTGGAGAAGCTGCTGGCGGATGCAGCGACAGCAGAGGATGCGCAGCCAGGCGCAATCACGGCAGACGACCGCGACATCGAGGCCAGCGACGCCAGTAAGGCAATGCAGCAACTACGCTTGCTGCGCAACGACCTCAAGGCATTGCGTGAAGGCAGGCTCGACGAAATCGACCCGAACGGCACCGCATCCAAGCTGCTTATCGGTGCCGAAAAGTCCGTGCTGTCGCAGCAGCTGTTCAACGATATCGCCAAGAAGTACAACTATCTCGAATTCACTGCGCAAACCGCACAGCGCATCGGCCAGATGTTCCACCTTGTCTTTTTGGGCAGCGCCGCATCCTCGGTGCTCAGCAAACTCGTTTCTGCCTTCAAGGGCGGGACCCGCAATGTTTCGGTCGCGCAAAGCCTGTTGATCTCGGCGATATCCGGGGGCATGGCCGCCGTTGGCGCACTGAACCAGGACACCGCCATCACCATCAAGAACAACCGCCGCGAGGGAAGCACCGACATCGGGCTGGGGAAGCAGGTAGGCCGCGGAATCATGGGCGCCAAGCATGAAACGCTCTCCCAGCGCCGTGCGACCAAGGCCAGCAAGGCAATCAACGCCATGTTGGATGGCAATGATGTTGAAGCGCTGCTAGCAGCGGCAAGAGCGTTATCTGCGCAGGAAGCAAGCACCTCTTCCAGCCAGCCACAGGGTTCGCCATCGACATCCAGGGCGGCACCGCCGCGCCGGGAGCATGTTTCGGCCCCGAGTAGCCCGAACCGATCGAGGCCGGGGCAGACGAGCAACGAGATCACGCGGTCCAAGAGTGCTCGGGACTTGGGGATGGAACTCCACCAGTCGCCCGCATAGCCGGCAAACACGCCAAGGACTTGATGTGAGGTGATCATCCGGCATGTTGCGAAGGCTTTGCCTGCCTGCAACATGTCGGATGACGTGCCCCGAGCACGGGACGAAGCCATTGATCGGCAAAGCGCAAGCCACACGCACTGCCGACATGCAGACAGCATGGTCCCGATGCGGGCTCTGTTCGAACGATGCCGCGATTGTGGAGCCGTCCGACTGTTCATCGCAGCGCAGGTGCGCACCTTACTGCAGTGTGCGAAGGCCGTTCGACTATCGGCTTCATCACGCCTTGCAGTCGACGGATGCAAACGCCAGTTCAGAGCGGTCGAAGTGTCGCGCACTCTGTTTCGCTCGCCGGAACGATTTCGGAAACGTGCAAAGCCTGCCGCCGCACCGGACGCAGCCTTATCCATTGGCGATGTCGATGTCGAGGAGTGTATTGCTCCCTTGGCAGCCGCGCTGGCGGGCGGACGCCGAAACGGACTCAGTGCCGGATCAGGGGCAGCGTCAGGCGGAAGATGGACGCCGCTGCATCGTTCGCCTCGACGGTGAACGATGCGATATCGCCCGAACTGAAGTCGGATCGCCGCCGGTCTGCCAAGGCATCGATCATTCGGCACTCGTGCGGCTGGCGACCGCTGCCTGGGCGCGCCGACACCGCGTGCAGGGCAGGCGATTGTGAGCGACATGTGTGCAAAGCGCACCGCAAGTGGGCGACGCTCACGGGCCGCTCGCTGGGGCATGCGGAGTCTGGGGTTTCCCAACCCACATGGAATGCTTTCATGAAAGCGATCAACGTCATCACTCTGGTGCTTCTTATCGTCGGTGGCCTGAACTGGGGGCTGGTCGGCCTGTTCCAGTTCGATCTTGTCGCCGCATTGTTCGGCGGGCAGGACGCGCTGCTGTCGCGCGTGGTCTACACGCTGGTCGGCATCTCTGCGCTGTGGCAGCTGGTACCGTTGTTCCGCAACAACCATGGCACTGCCGAGCATCACACCAGCCCGCACGTGCGCAACAATCCGTAACCTCCTGCCTGCGGCAGGTCTTCGCATCTCGGCATGACGCCGGCGCACTGCGTCGGCGTCATGCCATGGGATGCATGCTTTGCGTCTGAGCGCGTGGTCGGCAAGAATCGCAGACACCTCCCTGCTGGCTGCCTTCATGCTCCTGCGAACTGTTGCTTCTGCCTGCCTGCTCGCCCTGCTGTTACCCGCAGCCGCCAATGCGGCTTACCGTAGCCCGCAACAGATTCTCGACAGCTCGCCGGCCAGTGCGTGGCGCGTGCTCGATCCGGAACGCACCCTGTACCTGGAGCTGGATGCCGGGCGGGTCATCATCGAGCTGGCGCCGCAATTCGCGCCAGAGCACGTCGCCAACATCAGTACGCTGGCGCATGAGCGCTTCTGGGACGGGCTGAGCATCTACCGCTCGCAGGACAATTTCGTGGTGCAATTCGGCGACCCCGATGGCGAGACGCCGGCCAAGGCCAAATCGCTTGGCTCGGCCAAGACGCATCTGCCGGCCGAATTCGAACGCGCATCGCAGGGCCTGGATTTCCAGCGCCTGCCCGATAGCGATGGCTGGGCGCCGCAGGTGGGCTTTGTCGACGGCTTCCCGGTCGGCCGCGACACGGCCACCAGCAAGAGCTGGCTGGCGCACTGCTACGGCACCCTGGGCGCGGGCCGCAACAACGACGAAGACAGCAGCATCGGCGCCGAACTGTATGTGGTCACCGGGCAATCGCCACGCCAGTTGGATCGCAACATCACCGTGGTCGGACGCGTGGTCAAGGGCATGGAATTGCTCAGCGTCACGCCACGCGGTCCCGACCCGATGGGCTTTTACGAAGACCCCGCGCAACGCGCACCGATCCGCGCGATTCGGCTGGCCAGCGAAGTGCCTGCGCCCGAACGCACACCGCTGCAATTGCTGCGCACCGACAGCCAGACCTTCCGCGATGTGGTCGAAGCGCGCCGTAACCGCAAGGACGATTTCTACAAGCGCCCGGCCGGGCACATCGACCTGTGCAATGTGCCGTTGCCGGTGCGGGCGCCGCCTGCTGGTTGAATCGGGAATCGGGAATAGGCAAAGCAGAACCGGTTTCGGACATCTGCGGAACGACGAGCGCGCTCAGTCAGCGGGCGCGCTGGCTGAAGGCGACGCTGCCGAGGATCAGCACCGCGGCCACCAGCATGGTCCAGGTGAGCGGTTCGCCCAGCAGCGACCATGCCAGCAGCGCGCCGAACACCGGCACCAGATAGGTCACCGTGGACGCACGCGCCGGGCCGATGCGCTGGATCAGCCGGTAATACATCAAGAACGCCAGCCCGGTGCACACCACACCCAATGCGGTGGCGCAGGCCCACGCCACCGCCGGCACCGGCGTGGTCGGCCATTGCCACCACGCCAGTGGCGCCAGCAATAGCGCACTGCAGCCCAGGGTCGACGCCGCCGACGCAGCAGGCGGCAAATCGCCCATATGGCGCTTCACCAGGTTGTAGCCGATGCCATACAGCAGCGAGGCAGTTGCGCCAGCCAGCGCTGCCGGCCCGACGCTCAAACCGGCGGATTTGCCGGTGGCCAGCACCAGCACGCCGATGAACCCCACCAGCAAGGCCAGCGCGCGTCGCGTGCCGATCCGTTCGCCGAAAAACAGGAAGGCGATCAGCGCAGTGAACAACACTGTCATCGCATTGCAGATTGCCCCGACTGCCGCCGGTGCGTGTTGAGCGCCCCAGGCGAACAGCAGGAACGGCAACGCCGAGTTGAGCACACCGATGGCCGCCAGCATCGGCCAGCGATGCAGCGGGAAACGTTCGCGCGCCAACCACAGGAACGGCAGCAGCACCAATGCACCCAGCGCCAGGCGAATTTCCACTAGCACCACGGTGCCGAACTTGGGCGCGGCCACGCGCATGAACAGGAACGAGCAGCCCCACACGACGCCTAAAAAGCCAAGCTCAAGCGGGGTGCGCCACTGGCGTACTGCAAGCCCAGGCTGCGCCGACGATTGCGCGCTCATGGCCGTGGCCCCAAACCGTGCCATGCAGGAGTGAAACGGCAGAAGACGGCAGCGGGCAGACAGGGAGACATGGCACGATCGTCGCGAAGGGATGACGCAGCATCGGTTGCCACCGTGGGCGCGACAAGCGCATAGTATCGGGGCGAGCCACAAATCTCACTCATGCCTCGATGAATCTGCGCCCTACCCTGTTGCCCGCGTTGGGCGTGTTCGCCGCTGCCGCCCGCCACCAGAATTTCGCCCACGCCGCCGAAGAACTGCACCTTACCGCCAGCGCAGTCAGCCACCATGTGCGCAAGCTCGAAGCGCTGCTGGGTGCGACCTTGTTCCAACGGCTGCCACGCGGCGTCAAGCTCACCGCCGAAGGCCGCCAGCTGGCCGACGCCGCCACCGCCGCACTGGCCGAGATCGCGGCGGTGGCCGGCAACCTGCATCCACGCGAAGACGCCATTCCACTGCGGGTCACCACGTTGCGGTCGTTGTCGTACTGCTGGTTATTGCCGCGGTTGCCGCGCTTTTGCCGCGCCTATCCGCATATCCGCATGGACCTGCAATCGGATACGGCCTTTTCGCGTTTCGAAGAAGGTGGCCCGGACCTGGGTATTCGTTATGGCCAAGGCGCTTGGCCCGGACTAACCTCGCATCATCTGATGGACGACGAGCTGTTCCCCGTGGCCTCGCCGTCGTTGCCGGAAGTGGCTGCACTGCGCACGCCGGCGCAGATCGCGCAATTGCCATTACTGACCGATATGTCGCCGCAGGGTTGGCGCGACTGGTTCCGCGCAGCCCAGGTCCGCGGTACCACCGTGCCGCCGATGCATACCTTCAACGACAGCACCGACGCGATGCGCGCCGCCGTGTATGGCCTGGGCGCGGTGCTAGCGCGCAAGCACATCGCCCAGCCCTACCTGCAACGTTACGAACTGGTACGCCTGCCCGGCCCCACGCTCAAGGCGCGTTACGCGTACTACATCGTGCACCCCAGCCACCGCGAGCTCAGCCCGGCCGCGGCATTGTTCATCGACTGGCTCAAGCGCGAAGCACAGGACGAACGCACCCCGATGCCGGCACTGCCTGCCGAACTGGTGGCGTTGCCGCCGAGCGAAGGCGTGCAGGAGCCGCGTACGCGGCGGCGTTTGCGGCAAGCATCGGCAGCGGAATGAAGGAAGCGGCAATCTGGCCTTCGCTAAAAGCGGGCGATCCCGGGCGCTTCCCGGTGCTGGCACCACGCAGCGACGCCGATGGGCAGCAAGTGCAGATCGTTACTGGACGCCGACGACAAACATCTGCGCTTCCGCTCGTCGGTTGCACTGCGTCGGGTCGGCACGCACGAGATCGCGCCGACCATGGCCACACGGGTGAGCTGCGCAACTGGTCTGGCCGTGCCTACATGGGCTGCATGCATCATGCGCATCACCATGACGTCATGCCGACGATGCTGCGCGCCGCAGTAGGCCGCGCGTTGCATGCCGAACCCTCACAAGCCAGGCATGGCCGGCATAGCCCGCGTGACGCAAGCAACGCACACCATCACCTCGTTTTGTCCTCGCGATGCCTAGGCTTGACGTCCCCAATCCACAGGACACTCCCATGCCTACCCTCCGCATGCGCATCACCGGCACCGACGACGACGCGCGTGCCATTGCCAATTTGCTGCAAAGCATCGACGGCATCGAGCACGTGGAAGAAGTGGACGATCTGATGCCGCATCTGGACGACGAAGATTCCAGCTCGGCCGGCCTGTCGGACGACGAAGGTCCGGGCAGCCACGAGTTCGAAGTGGAAGCCGGCAACGAGGCCACCGCGCAGAAGGTACGCGACGCGGTGCAAGAGCTGGCACTGCAGCTGGACGTCTTTGTGGAGTACGAAGTCGACGAAGGCTGAGCCAGGCTCAGCCGCCTTATCTGCGGCGATGGTGCCGCATTGCTGGATCGCGCGTGACGCCGTGACGCGTCCTGCTGCGATTCGGCATGCCGCCGCGCCTGTCGAGCGGCGTGCGACCAGCACCGACGACGCACGCCGCGTGCAATGACAAGTTGGATTTTCCCGCAGCTGCACGGCAGTGTCGCGCAGCTGCGGTGCCTCAGGACATCCGGCGCCGACGTACGCGCCAACGCCACGCCTGCAGCAACAACCAGCCGGCGGTCAGTGCGACCGCGGCCACCGGCAACAGCGCCGCCACTGCGCGGATGACAAATGCCACGCTGCTGGAAAATACCTCGCCGAATTCGGCGGCGGCTTCTGCGATCTCGCCCCTGCCCTGCTCGCCACCGGTACTGCGGAAATTGAGGGTCAGCAACTGCGTGCGCACCCGGCGTTGCTGCTGCGCGGCCTGCTGTTGGGTCTGTTGCGCTTCGGCTTCGATCTCGGCCAGCCGCTTGGACAAGGCCAGCAGATCGGTCACCGCCAGATCGCGGCGCGGCTGCAGTTCGAGTAGGCGCGCATGCTCTTTCTGCAGTCGCGCCTGCGCCAGGCTGGTGTCGGCGATCTGCTGCGCCAGATCTTCGGCCCGCGTGCTACGCGCGGCGACATCGCCATGCTGGCCGGCCAACTGCACCATGGGTTCGATCCCGTCCGGTGCCAGCCGTACGCTGACGCGCCCCGTGGGATCGCGCCCGCCTTCCTGCTCCACTGCCAGCAAGGCGCAATCGCCCAACTGCGCGCCCTGGCAGGCAGTGCGTATCGCGGCGATGCGCTGACCGATCTGGTCGGCAGGCAGCTCGATACGCACATCGTGCTCGTAGGCCAAGGCATTGCCCTGCGCGGCGGGCGGTGCCGGCGCCACAGCGCCGCCGTCGGCCGCCATCTCTGCGGGATGCCTTGCACACCCGCACACTGCCCATCCCAGCAGCATCGCGGTGGCATACCGCTGCATGGCGCGGATCATCGGCTGGCTCCGTCGACTGCATGCACCTGCAGCCCGGCAAGATCCAGCGCCGGCAGGCAATGCACATTGACCGCGACGCCCATTGCGCCGGTCTTGGGGTTGAGGCTTTCGCTACAGGGCGCGATCCCGCGCTGCCGGCAATCGTGGCGATCGATGTGGTGCTGATTGAAGCGGTAACTGCCGACAGCTTCCGGCGCGGCCTGAAGCAGCCGCTGCGTACGCGCGCCGAACCAGGACAAACCGCCGCGGCGGCGACACAGCGAACAGTTGCAGTCGTAGACCTCGGTGATGGGCGCTTCGGTCTGCAGATCGAACGCGATGCGTCCGCAATGACGGCTACCGGCGTAGTGCATGTGATCCTCCTTGGCACAGGCCACCGTGCGGGTGGCAAGCATGGTGTTGCGTGTACGCGCAGCCTGGGGAGCGAGGCTGCGCCCGGGAACCGGAGTGTACGAGCGATCGCGCCCGCAACGTGCAGCCGTGGTGCGCCCCGGGCGATTGGCACCGCTGGCCGGCCGGCAGGATAGGGGCGGCCACCCACGCATGGTGAGCATCTATTAGGGAAGGCGGAGGGCGCGCAGGAGCCGAACGTGCAAGCGGCACAGCGGGTCCCAAGCATCGGCCGCGCCCGCCTGGCGGTGAGCGCCGTCGACTTATTGGCTGCCCTACACCAATGGCGGATGCGCCCGCGCGCGCAGATGCCTATGCTGGCGGTTTGATTCCACCAGGACCCACGATGCGTCAACGCCTGCTTGTCCTCGCCCTGCTCACCGGCCTCAGCGCCTGCCAGCAACAGCCCCAATCACCGCGTGCCGATACGACCGCGCCTGCCGCCCCTGAAGCACAGACCCCGGATGCGCGCTTTGCCGCATTATCCAAACAAGCGCTGGACACCTGGATGCAGCTGTCGCCGGTGACCGCCACCCAGACCGGCGACCACCGCTTCGATGCGCAGATCGACGACCTGAGCGCCAGCGGCCGTCAGCGCAGCATGGACGCGGGCAAGAAGCTGCTGGCCACCCTGGATGCGATCGAGGTGACCAAGCTGTCGCGCGAGAACCAGGTGGATGCGGCGATTTTGCGCAACCAGCTGCAATCGGAGATCTGGAACACCGAGGTGCTGCAAAGCTGGGCCTGGGACCCGCAGGTCTACAACGGCCTGGCCGGCAGCGCACTGTACAGCCTGATGGCGCGCGAATTCGCGCCGCTGCCCGAGCGCCTGACCGCAGCAACACAGCGCATGGAAAAGATCCCGAGCATCTTTGCGCAGGCACGCGAGAACCTGGACCCGGCGCGCGTGCCGAAGATCCATGCCGAAACGGTGGCCAAGCAGAACAAGGGCATCCTGAGCATCGTCGACAGCTTCATCGCGCCCAACATCAGCCAGCTTGGCCCGATCGAGGCGGCGCGCGCCCAGGCGGCCATCGACAACCTGCGCAAGGCAGTGGCCGAGCAGCAGACCTGGCTGGACACCGTGCTGGTGCCCAATGCCAAGGGCGACTTCCGCATCGGTGCGGAAAAATACGACCAGAAGCTGAAATTCGCGCTGCTGTCGTCGCTGTCGCGTGCCGACATCAAGCAGCGTGCCGAGTCCGAGCTCAAGCGCGTACGCGGCGAAATGTATGGCATTGCGCGCACGGTGCTCAAGGACAGGCCTGGCGCTCCCAAGCTGCCCGAGTCGCCCAACGACGACCAACAGCAGGCGGCGATCGAAGCGGCCCTGGAACTGGCGTATGCCGACAAGCCGGCGCGCGACAAGGTGGTGGACGCGGCCAAGGCAGCGCTGGCGCAATCGACCGAATTCGTGCGTCAGAAGGATTTGATGACGCTGCCCGATTCGCCGGTGGACATCATCCTGATGCCGGAATTCCAGCGTGGCGTGGCGGTCGCGTATTGCGACTCGCCCGGCCCGCTCGACAAGAACCTCAAGACGTTCTACGCGGTGTCGCCGATTCCCGACGATTGGAACGACAAGCAGGTGGATTCGTTCCTGCGCGAATACAACACCCGCATGATCCAGCTACTCAGCATCCACGAGGGCACGCCGGGCCACTACCTGGAAGGCTGGCACTCGGCCAAGTTCCCCTCCACGCTGCGCGCGGTGCTGCGTTCTGGCATGTTCGCCGAAGGCTGGGCGGTGTACACCGAGCGCATGATGCAGGAGCAGGGCTACCTGGATAACGACCCGCTGTTCCATCTGGTGCAACTCAAGTTCTACCTGCGCACCATTGCCAACGCCATTCTCGACCAGGGCGTGCATGTGGACGGCTGGGATCGCGACAAGGCGATGCACCTGATGACCCACGACACCTTCCAGCAGGAAAGCGAAGCCTCAGGCAAGTGGGTGCGTGCGCAGCTCTCTTCCGCACAGCTTCCGACCTACTTCGTGGGCGTGCAGGAACATCTGGACACGCGCAAGGCGGTGCAGGACAAGCTGGGCAAGGACTTCAACCTGAAGGCGTACCACGACAAGATGCTGTCCTACGGCGCCCCACCGGTGCGCTTCGCACGCGAGTTGATGCTGGACCAGCCGATCGAGTGATCGATCCTTCTCCTGTCGCAAGAACAAGTGCCCTTCTCCCCTCGGGAGAAGGTGCCCCGCAGGGGCGGATGAGGGTACGGGCGAAGCCTCGTATGGCCGACCAGCGAGCGGCTTCGCCCCGCACCCTCACCCCACCCCTCTCCCGTATGCGGGAGAGGGACTAGATCTCGAGGTTACTACGCCCGCCTGCGACCTCTCGCATCGAGCACTCAAGCACTCAAGCACTCAAGCACTCAAGCACTCAAGCACTCAAGCACTCAAGCACTCAAGCATCGTTCGCCTCACCCATCCGCCGCAACAAATCCGCCGGTCTGCCGCGCCCACAGGCGTGCATACAGGCCGCCCTGCGCGATCAGTTGCGCATGCGTGCCGGTCTCGACGATGCGTCCGGCATCCATCACCACCAGCCGATCCATGCGCGCGATGGTGGAGAGGCGGTGCGCAATCGCAATCACCGTCTTGTTGCCCATCAACGCGTCCAGGCTGTCCTGGATCGCCGCTTCCACTTCCGAGTCCAGCGCCGAGGTGGCCTCGTCCAGGATCAGGATCGGCGCATCCTTCAGCAGCACGCGTGCAATCGCGATACGCTGCCGCTGACCGCCGGACAGCTTGACCCCGCGTTCGCCCACATAGGCATCGAATCCGCGCCGGCCTTCGCCATCCACCAGCGTGTCGATGAAGCCTTCCGCGCGCGCCTTGCGCACCGCTTCCAGCATCTGCGCGTCGCTGGCCTGCGGCCTGCCATACAGCAGGTTGTCGCGGATCGAACGATGCAGGAGCGAGGTGTCCTGGGTGACCAGGCCGATCTGTCCGCGCAGGCTTTCCTGGGTGACCCGGGCGATGTCCTGCCCGTCGATGAGGATGCGTCCCTGCTCCAGGTCGTACAGCCGCAGCAGCACGTTGACCAGGGTCGACTTGCCCGCGCCCGACGGCCCGACCAGGCCGATCTTTTCGCCGGCACGCACCTGCAGATCCAGCCCGGCGATCACCCCGCCGCGCTTGCCGTAATGGAAATGGATGTGTTCGAACTGCACCTGGCCGTGCGTCACCTGCAGCGGCACGGCATCGGGCGCGTCCTGCACCAGCACCGGCTGCGAGATGGTCTGCATGCCGTCCTGCACGCTGCCGATGTCTTCGAAGATGCCGTTGACCGTCCACATGATCCAGCCGGACATGTTGTGGATGCGGATCACCAGGCCGGTGGCCAGCGTGATCGCGCCGACGCTGATCTGGCCGCGGCTCCACAGCCACAATCCCAGCCCGCAGGTGCCCACGATCAGGAAGCCGTTGGCCACCGCGATGGCGGTATCCATCGTGGTGGTCACGCGCGTCTGCCCGCGATGCTTCACCGCCAGCTCGTCGATCGCATCGCGCACATAGGCCTGTTCGCGGCCGGCATGCGCGAACAGCTTGAGCGTGGAGATGTTGGTGTAGCCATCGACGATGCGACCGGTGGCTTTGGAGCGTGCATCCGATGCGATCCACGCACGCGCCTTCATGCGCGGCACGAAGAATGCCATCAGCGCGACATACACCACCAGCCAGATCAGCAGCGGCAGCATCAGCCACGGGTCGGCCTGCGCAAACAGCCACAGCGCACTGCCGGTATAGACCACGATGTACCAGAGCGCATCGACCATCTGCACTGCCGATTCGCGCAGCGAGGTCCCGGTCTGCATCACCCGGTTGGCGATCCGGCCGGCGAAATCGTTGTTGAAGAAGCCCAGGCTCTGCCGTACCACGTAGTTGTGCATCAGCCAGCGCGAGCGATTGCTCAGGCCCGGCACGATCGCCTGGTTGACCAGCAGATTGTGCAGCCCGGTGAACAGCGGGCGCGCCACCAGCGTGATCGCCGCCATCCAGAGCAATTCGCCGGCATGCCGGCGGAAGAAGTCCGCTCCCGGTCGCTCGGCCAGCATGTCGACGATGCGCCCGAGGAAGTCGAACATCGCCACTTCTACCAACGCCAGTAGCAGTCCGGCGATCAGCGTGGCCAGCAGGATCGGCCACAACGGCCGCAGATAATGCAGATAGAACCGCCACACGCTGCGCGGCGGCATTTCCCGCTCGATCGGCGGGAAGACATCGATCAGGGATTCGAACCAGCGGAACATCGCAGACGCTTTCGGGAAAAACCGGGAGATCAGGCTAGCCGATCGCGCGTCAAGCTGCAGTGGCGCTGGCGCCGGGCTGCTGCAGCATCACGCGCGGCAGGCTGCGATGCGCGCGCCAGGCAACCGGATCGATTTCGCTTGCCCAAGTCATGCATGGCCTGGGCGTCACTGCAGGTCATGCGGCGTCGGTCGCGCTCACTCGCGGACACGTGCGAGCAGGCGGTTGACCTCGACCAGATCGAAATGGCCCGGATCGAAGCGCCCGCCCAGGGTGGCCAGCTCCTGCACATGTTGCGCATGCTCCGGGTCGGCGATGATCCGCAGCAAGGCCTGGTAGCTGTCGATTCCTTCGCTGCTTTCCGGCGGGCAGGCATTGGCCCCGTCCACGCAACGGGCCGCGCGCAGGCTCGCGTCCGGTGGCAGGATGGCCTCGACCTGGACGCGGTGCCGCCAACCCGCGCCGGCGCCGTAGAAATAGTCGAACCGCTCCAGCTCGCCCACCGCGCTTTCGATGGTGACCCGGGCGGCATGCTTGAGCCGTGGCCGCTCCGGCACATCCAGCCCGGACTCGCCGTAGCGGCCGCCGCCCAGGTCGAATTCGTACGGATGCGCGCCGCTCCAGCCCAGCACCGCTTGCAATACACGATGCAGCGTGGCCAGGCGCAGCGATCCAGCCACCAGCACGCGGCGCCAGATCAACGGCGCGCTGTCCACCAGCGAAACATGCAGCTGATACACCCGCGCAGGCGCCGGCACCCCCTGCTGTGCAGCTTTCTTCTTGGTCTTGGTCATCGGGTCTTGGCTACCTGTGTGCGCTGCAAGAGTGCCGCGATGCTGCAGATGCCCGCAAGCAGCGCAACGCCGGCGCTTCGTACCGCAACAGGCTTCGGGGTCTCGAAGCGACCACACCGCGGCACAGGCGTGATGCGATGGCAGCTCGCGCGCCTTGGTGACGCACTGCAAGTGCCTTAGCGCTGCTGCAGGCCCGGCACCGCAGCGGTCGGGTCGGCATGGCGACGCATGATCCAGTTGAACAGCGGCGTGGCCATCAGCGTGGAGAGGATCGCCATCAGCACCAGCACCGAGAACAGGCCTTGTTCGATCACCCCGGCCTGCAACCCGATGTTGATGATGATCAGTTCCATCAAACCGCGTGCATTCATCAGCGAGCCGATCGCCAGCGCATCGCGGTTGCTCTCGCCGGTGATGCGTGCAGCGGCCCAGCACGCCAGTCCCTTGCCGATGAACGATGCGGCCAGAATCGCCACGCCGGCCAGCAGGATCTGCGGCTGCAGCAACACGCTCAGCTGCGTCTTCAAGCCGGAATAGGTGAAGAACATCGGCAGCAGGAACACCACCACGAACGGCTGCAGCATCCGGCGCAATTTTTCGGTCAACGCGCCCCTGGGCAGGCACACGCCGAGCAGGAAGCCGCCGAAGACTGCATGGATGCCGATCGCATCCATCGCCCAGGCGCTGAGGCAGAACAGCATCAGGATGACCGCCAACACGCCATTGCTCAGCGGTCGGTCCTGCACCACGTAACGCTCGAGACGACACAGCAGATGCCGGCCGACAAAGATCATGAACGCCGCATATGCAATGCCGCCGCCGATGGCCAGATAGGCGCTGCCCCAGTTGCCGCCAAAGCTGGCCAGCACCACGGCAAGAATGCACCACGCCGCCGCATCGTCGAACGCACCTGCAGTGAGTGCCAGCGTGCCCAACGGGCTATTGGTCAGCCCGCGCTCGTGAATGATGCGCGCCAGCATCGGGAAGGCGGTGATGGCGATGGCCGCACCCAGGAACAGCGAGGCCTCCATCAACTTGGCTTTTCCCGAGAACAGGCCCTCCACGTTGATCAGCCACGGACACATCGCGAAGGCCAATGCGAACGGCACCGCGATCCCGGCCAGCGACACGCTCATCGCGCTGCGATAGCGTGCGCGGAAATGCTCGCTGCGGAAGTCGGTGCCGACCAGGAACATGTACAGGCCCACGCCGAACTGCGCCAGCACGTACAGCACGTCCAGCGTCGGCCTGGGAAACAGCGCCGCCTGCACATCCGGCAGCAGCATGCCGAACAGCGACGGACCCAACGCCACCCCGGCAATCATCTCGCCCACCACCTGCGGCTGCCCCACCCGCTTGGCCAGCAACCCCACCAGACGACAGATCAGCAGGATCACCGCAGCCTGCAAGAAGAAATACACAGACATCTGCGGAGTGGTCATGCGTTGGGCAACATCCCTGAGAAGTGCGCGGATCATAACGAGCCGTGCCGGCCGGCGATAGCTATCGCGCAACGGGCGCCAAGGCGCCGGCGGGGGTCGGCAGGCCCACCAGCACCGGCAGGCGCGACCACGCGATGCCGGCGCGTCGAGCCCGGTTGCCGACGCGCGCCATCATCGACACCTCCTGCAGCGCGTACTGCGCTACCGACGGCACCCACGGCCACGCACCGACCTGGACCAGGCGTCGATGCTGCCGTGGCCGCCGGCCGCTACGCGCTCATAACAGCGGCCGCGCCCCGCTCGCAGGACGCGTGATGTATCACGTGTGCCCCGGTTGCTCCGCTGCCACCGGCGTCAATACCAGGTCCTGGAAATCGAAGCTGAAATCGGTCAGCGGCGAGATCGCCTCCATCCGCATCTCGCGCACCGCGCCATCCGGGGTCAGCGCGAAATTGACGAAAGCATCGGCATTCAGGCTGCGATCGTCCCAGCGCACGATGAAGCTGTCGTGCTGCCAATGCTCCAGCGTGCCGATCAATTGCGCGGTCTTGGAAAACTGCAGACGCAGGCGCTTGCCCTCCTGGCGGATCACCACATCGCCGTACCACGGGTCGCGATAGGTCGCCGCATAGCTGCGCAGCGGCAGCGACGGCGTGGAGCGCACTGCGCGTGCGTGCTGATGCTTCTTCCAGCTGGTGTCCGCATCGCCGTCGGCCTTGGACACCGCCTTGGCAAAGGCGGCGGTCCAATCGGTGGCCGGCACCTGCAGGAACGCATCCAGCACCTGCAGCGTCACCGCATTGAAGGCCGCACCGATCTCCTGATTGGTCAGCACCACCACGCCCAGCTGCTGCTCGGGCACCAGCGTCAGCCGCGACACCATGCCCGGCCAGCCGCCGGTGTGCCACACCAACCGATGGCCGCGGTAGTCGCTCAGGCTCCAGCCCTCACCATAGCCGGCAAAATTGGGGCGTGCCGCCGCCAGCTCCGGCACGGCCGGGTCGGCAATCGCAATCGGCGTGATCATCGACCACATCTCCTGCTGCCGTTTGGCACTGAACAGCGGCTTGCCATCGGGCAGGACGCCGCCGGCCAGTTGCACCTGCATCCACAACGCCATGTCGTGCGCGCTGGAATAGATGCCGCCGGCACCGGAGTTGTTGGACCAGGTCAGCGGCGCGACCGTGCGCAGCTCGGTGAAGTCGTATTTGGCATGGCCCACGGCCGCGTTGTCGCCCGGCTGCAGATGGTCGGCATTGAAGCGCGTGCCGCGCATGCCCACCGGGGCGAAGATGCGTTGCTGCAGAAACGCCGCATAGGTCTGCCCGGAGACCTGCTCGATCACCTTCTGCGCCACCGCGTACAGGATATTGTCGTAGGCGTAGCGATCGCGAAAACCGCCCTTCAACGGCACCTTGGACAGGCGCTGCACCACCTCGTCGGTGCTGTAGCTGGTGGTCGGCCAGAACAGCAGATCGCCCGCGCCCAGGCTCAGGCCGCTGCGGTGCGCGAGCAGATCGCGCAGACGCATCTCGCCGCTGACGTACGGGTCGGACATGCGGAACCACGGCAGGTGGTCGATGACCTTGTCGTCGAGCGAGAGCTTGCCCTCGTCGGCCAGGATCGACAGCGATGCGGCAGTGAAGGCCTTGGTGTTGGAGGCGATCGCAAACAGCGTGTCGGCCTGCACCGGCGCAGGCTTGCCGATCTCGCGCACGCCGTAGCCGCGCTCCAGCACCACCTGCCCATCCTTGACGATGGCCACCGCAATGCCGGGCACATCGAACTGCTTGCGCACGCGTTCCATCTGCGCGTCGAACTGCTGCATGCCGGCGGGAAGCTCGGCCGCCTGCGTCGTCGTCACCAAGCTCGCCAGCATCAGCACGCCTCCACTCAGCCATCGGTTCACGGTCACTGTCCCTCGTCCTCTCTTTCGCTCAGGTCGATCCGCCGGCACTGTCCAGCGACAGCGGCAGCGGTGCCACCAACACGCCATTGCCGTCGGCATACAGCCAATGGCCAGGCACGAAGGCCACGCCGGCAAAATTCACCGGCACATCCACATCGCCCAGATCGCGCCGCTCGGTGCGGCGCGGGCAGGCGCCCAGCGCCAGCACGCCCAGCGGCAGCGTGGCCAGGATCTCCACATCGCGCACGCAGCCGTGGATCAACACGCCGGCCCAGCCGTTGGCGACCGCCTGCATCGCGATCTGGTCGCCCAGCAGCGCGTGCTTCAACGAACCCTGCCCGTCCACCACCAGCACACGGCCGTCGCCAGGCGTGGAGGCCAGCTCGCGCACCCGCGAGTTGTCCTCGAAACAGCGCACGGTGACGATCGGCCCGGAGAATGCCGCAGCTGCGCCATAGGAGCGGAACAGCGGTTCGGCGATGCTCACCTCGGGAAAGCGGTCACACAGAGCGGGCGTGGTCCAGGTCATCGCTGCGGTCCGAAAGTGGCGATCTGCGATGGTAGCGGCATGGCCGCGTCCGCGTAAGCCGCCGATCGCCCAGCTGGCTGGCCGGGCGGTGCCTGCAGCGGGTGCGCAACGCCCGCATGCCGCCCCGCGCCAACAGCCGCGCCTGCCTGGCAGTACGCGCGAGCGGTTTGGCAGCCGCGGCTTCGCTGCGCAGCCGGCGGGGCTATCATCTGCGCGGCTTGCCACATCTGCGCGTCTTCGACATGCCGGGCGCGCGCTCACGCCAACGTGGAATCTGTCATGACCGATCTGTTCGCCGCCCCCCCGCCCGCGCTCGATGGCATCCACGTCGGTATCGGCGGCTGGGTGTATGCACCATGGCGGGCGGGGATGTTCTATCCGCAAGGGCTGGTGCAGCGCCGCGAGCTGGAGTATGCGAGCCGCCACGTCACCGCCATCGAGATCAACGGCACGTATTACGGGACGCAGCAACCGGCCACCTATGCGAAGTGGCGCGACCAGGTGCCGCCCGGGTTCGTCTTCTCGGCCAAGGCACCGCGCCGCATCACCCAGTCGCGCAGACTGGCCGGCACCCAGGCGCAGGTGGACGACTTCATCGGCGGTATCGTCGAGCTCGGCGATACGCTGGGGCCGCTGGTGTGGCAGTTCGAGCAGGGGCATCGGCTGCAGGCCGACGACCTGGACGCGTTCCTGTCGTTGCTGCCCGAACGTGCCGGCAAGCGCGCGCTGCGCCATGTGCTGGAAATCCGCGACCACGACGCAGTGGATGCCTCGCTGCTGGCATTGGTGCGCCGGCATGGGGTGGCCACGGTGTTCACCGATTCGGACGAGCATCCGTCCTTTGCCGATCTGTCCACCGACTTTGTCTACGCGCGGCTGATGCGCAGCCAGGCGCGCCTGCATGCCGGCTACCCGGCGCCGGCACTGGCGCGCTGGGCCGAGCGCATCCAGGCCTGGCGGCGCGGCGAGGTTGTGGCAGACCTGCCGCATGTCGATGCATCGACGCACGCCGCAGCCACGCCGCGCGAGGTGTTCGTGTTCTTCATCAGTGCCGCCAAGGAGCGCAATCCGGCCGCGGCGATGGCGTTGCTGCAGGCGTTGGGGTCGCGCTAGCAGGGGCGTTGCGTCGCGTCTTCGGCAACAATGGCGCATGCCCACGACCGACCTGCGCAAGGCGCAACTGCAAATCCATTTCTGCGTGCTGCTCTGGGGCATCACCGCGATCCTGGGCAAGCTGATCGCGCTGCCCGCGTTGCCACTGGTGTGGTGGCGCATGTTGATCGTGGTGGTGGCGCTGGCGCTGTTGCCGCGGGTGTGGCGCGGACTGCGCGGATTGTCCGGACGCGTGGTGCTGGGCTATTGCGGCATTGGCGCCTTGGTGGCCCTGCACTGGCTGACCTTCTACGGCGCGATCAAGCTGGCCAATGCCTCGGTGGCGGCGACCTGCATCGCGCTGGCGCCGGTGTTCACCGCCGTGATCGAGCCATGGGTGACACAGCGCCCCTTCCGCCCGCGCGAATTGCTGTTCGGCCTGGCGGTGTTGCCCGGCGTGGCGCTGGTGGTCGGCGGGGTGCCGGATGGCATGCGTGCCGGCGTGGTGGTCGGCGCGATTTCGGCGGTGTTCGTCGGCCTGTTCGGCTCGCTCAACAAGCGCATGGTGGCGCATGCCGACCCGCTCACCGTCACCGCACTGGAACTGGGCGCCGGCACGCTGACCCTGAGCGTGCTGGCGCCGGCCATGCCGGTGTTGCTGCCGTCGTTGCATGGCGACCTGCTGATCGTGCCCGGCCTGCACGACGGCGTCCTGCTGCTGGTGCTGTCGCTGGCCTGCACCTTGCTGCCGTTTGCGCTGGCGCTGGTGGCGCTACGCCATCTCAGCGCCTACTCGGTGCAGCTGGTGACCAACCTCGAACCGGTCTACGCCATCGTGCTGGCGATCGCCCTGCTCGGCGAGCAACGCGAGCTGGCCGTGCAGTTCTATCTCGGCGTGGCGATCATCCTCGGCGCGGTGTTCCTGCATCCGGTGCTGGAACGCCGGCGCAAGATCGTGCACCCGGAGCTGCTCGGCACTGCCGAGGCGAAAAACATCGTCGACTGACCGCACGGCGCAACCCACAAACGCCACCGTCGCAGCGGCCCAGGCCGCGACCGGCCTTGTCGATGACGCACCCGCGTGCGCACGCCACCTACCCCAACGCCACCACCTGGTCGCGTCCGCCACGCTTGGCCGCATACAGGGCCTGGTCGGCGCGCTTGATCACCGCCTCCACGCTTTCCTGCGGATGCAGCGTGGCCACGCCGATACTCACCGTCACCGGCAGCGCGATGGTCATCACCGCCACGCTCTGGCGCAGGTATTCGCACTGCACGCGCGCCTGCAGCAGATCCACGTTGGGCAGCAGCAGCACGAACTCCTCGCCGCCATAACGCGCAATGGTGCCGGCACCGGCCACATGCGCACGCAGCAACGCCGACAGTTCGCGCAGCACCACATCGCCCTGGTCGTGCCCATGCACGTCGTTGACGGTCTTGAAGTGGTCCACGTCCAGCAACGCCACCGACAACGGCTGGCCTGCCGCACGCGTCTGTTCCATGGCCGCGGCCAAGGCCACTGAAAACGCGCGTCGATTGGGCAAGCCGGTCAGCGGATCGGTGCGGGTCTGCTCGACCAGATCGGCATTCAGCGCATCCATTTGCGCGTAATAGCCGGCCAGCTGCTGCTCGTACCATTCGCGCTCTTGCAGTTGCTGGCGCAGGCGCTTGCCGGCCAGACGCAGTTCCAGCAGATGCGCGGCCTGCCGCGACAATGCCTGCAGGGCAGCACGCTGTTCTTCGCGCAGATGCGCCGGGGTCTGGTCGAAGACGCAGAGCGAGCCCAGCGCCATGCCCTCGCTGGTCACCAACGGCGCACCGGCATAGAAGCGGACCGCCGCGCTGCCGGTCACCATCGGATTGTCGTGGAAGCGCGGGTCGAGCAAGGTGTCGTCGACCATCATCACTTCGTCCGGGCGCAGGATCGCATGCGCGCAGAACGAGATGTCGCGCGATGCTTCGCTGCGCGGCGCGCCATGCGCGGACTTGAACCATTGCCGCTGTTCGTCCACCAGCACCACCGCCGCCATCTGCGTCTCGCACAGCGTGGAGGCAATCATGGTGAGGTCGTCGAAGGCACGCTCGGGCGGCGAATCCAGCACTTCGTACTGACGCAGCGCCGCAAGCCGCTCGGCTTCGTTGTCGGGCAATGTCGGTTTGATCACTCTGCCCGCTCCCCAGCTGGCTGTCGGCGGCGGAAGTATGACCGAGCCGGTCATGCACGGCCATCGGGTTGCGCCTGCGCAGCCGATGCAGCGTGCTGTTGCGGTTCAGTCCAATGCGCGAGAAAAGCTCACCAATCGGTGCGTTGCGGCAGCAGTCCGCGCAGTTCCGCATCGCTGAGGTTGCGCCACTGTCCGGGCTTGAGCGCGGCCAGCTTGATGTTGTCGATGCGCACCCGGCGCAGCTGGGTCACGCGGTAGCCGAATTCGGCGGACATCAGGCGGATCTGCCGGTTCAAGCCCTGCTCCAGCACGATGCGGAAGCCGAACTTGGCGATGCGCGCGGTGCGGCACGGCAACGTGGTCTCGTTGTGGATGCGCACGCCGCGCGCCATGCCGCGCAGGAATTCGTCGGTGACCGGCTTGTTGACCGCCACCAGATATTCCTTCTGGTGGCGATTTTCCGCGCGCAGGATCTCGTTGACGATGTTGCCGTTGCTGGTCATCAGGATCAGACCCTCGGACTCCTTGTCGAGCCGACCGACCGGGAAGATGCGCTGCTCGTGGCCGACGAAGTCGACGATGTTGCCCTTGACCGAACTCTCGGTGGTGCAGGTGATGCCCACCGGCTTGTTGAGCGCGATGTAGACATGCTTGCGGCCACCGGGCCTGCTGGCCGCGCGCGTGCGCAGCGGCTGGCCGTCCACCAGCACGGTGTCGTCCTCGCCCACCACCGCGCCGGTGCCGGCAGCCACGCCATTGACGGTGACCCGGCGTTCGCCGATCAGGCGATCAGCCTCACGGCGGGAGCAGAAGCCGGTTTCGGCGATGTATTTGTTGAGTCGGGTCGTCATCGGCCGATTATCGGCGATTTGGAGCGGCCCGCGTGCACCCATCTGCGATCAGGACAGCGCCAACAGCGGCTGCCCGGCATGCAGCAGCTCGTCCAGCGGGCATGGACGATGCAGGCTGAAACCCTGTACCTGGCCGACACCGGCCTCGCGCAGGCCGGGAATGTCCGCCTCCGACTCCACGCCCTCGGCCACCACTTCGATCCCCAGCGCCAGGCCCACCTGCGCGATCGAATGCACCGCCGCACGGTCCACCGCGTCGTGCGCGTAATTGCGCACGAAGCCGCAATCGATCTTGAGCACATCCACGGTGAATTGCTTGAGATAGCCGAACGAGGCCAGGCCGCTGCCGAAATCGTCCAGCGCCACATGGCAGCCGCGCGCACGCACGCTCTGCACGAAGCGCTGCGCATGCTCCAGATCGCCGATGACGGCGGTCTCGGTGATCTCCATGCACAGCTTGGGTACCAGGCTCGGGTAGCGCTCGAACAAGGACCACACGACATCGAGAAAATCCGGCTGCGCGATCGACTGCGCGGACAGGTTGACGTGGCACAGGTCCAGCGTGGCCACATGCATCGGGTTGGCCGCAAGCTGCGCGCACAGCGTTTCCAGCACATGCACGTCGACCATGCGCCCCAGGCCGTAGCGCTCCACCGCAGGCAGGAATTCGCCCGGGCTCAGCACCCGCCCGTCGCGCGCACGCATGCGCACCAGCACTTCGTACTGCAGGCGTTCCGGATCGCTCAACACCTGGATCTTCTGCGCATACAGCAGCAGCCGGTCCTCGGCGATCGCCTGCTGCACCGCGCTGATCCAGCCGCCGTCGTGGCGCCGCCGCGCCAGCGCCAGATCGTTTTCGCCGAAGCAGCGAATGCGGTTGCGGCCCTCTTCCTTGGCCGCATGGCAGGCCAGATCGGCGGCGGTCATCAAGGCATTGACGTCGCTGGCGCCCTGGCGGATTTCCACCACGCCGAAGCTGCAGCTCGGCGTCAGCGGCCGGCCGCCCTGATGGCTCCACGGCTGGCCCAGCACCGCATGCATGCGCTCGAGCAGGGTCTGCGCCTGCGCCAGATCGGTATTGGCCAGCAGGATCGCGAACTCGTCCCCGCCCAGCCGCCCCAGCCAGTCGCCGGGGCGCAACTGCATGGTGATCACGTCGGCGAAGTGGCACAGGAACTTGTCGCCCACCGCATGCCCGAAGGTGTCGTTGACCAGCTTGAAGTGATCCAGGTCGACGAAGCACAGCGCATGGCAGAGCTGCGGCGATTGCGGCGGCTCGATCAGGCGCAGCAGCCGGCGTTCGATCTCGCGGCGGTTGATCAGGCCGGTCAAGGCGTCGTGGCGCGCATGGAAGGCGACTTCATCGGCCAGCTCGTGCGCATGCGAGACGTCTTCGATCACCGCCAGCACCAGGGTCGGCTCTTCCGGGCCGGGCTCCACCAGCGACGCGCTCCAGCGCCCCCACATCACCCCGCCGTCTGCGCGCAGCAAGCGCCGCTCGCCGGACTGCAGCAGCGTCGGCCAGTCGATCAGGCCGCGGCTGTCCAGCGCGATGTGGTCCGGATGCATCACCTCGGCCAGCGTGCAGGCCTGCAGTTCCTCCGGCCGGTAGCGCAGGATGTTGGCCATCGCGGCATTGGCATCGAGCACGCGGCCGCGCAGGTCGAACTTGACCATGCCCAGCGCCGCCTGCTGGAACGCGGTGCGGAAGCGTCCTTCGTGCGAGAGCAGGTAGTTGCGGATGCGGCGCATCGCCAGCACGCAGGTGATCAACACCAGCAACAGGGTCGCCAGGCTGCAGACCACCATCACATCGTGCAGCAGCCGCGCGCAGCGGACCAGCAGCGCCTGGAACTGCGCCGCATCGCCGCGCATGCGGCGGTCGAGCAGGTGCAATTCGTCGCGCAGGGCCTGCAGCGCGCGCGGATCCGGGCGGCTGGCGGCCTGCACGGAGGCGGCCCGGTCGGCCAGGGCGCTCAGCTGCAAGAGGTCGGCGTCGGTGTGTTTCCACATCGCGATGGCGTCACCCAGATACGGAAAGACATGGCCGTAGCGATACAGACGCACCATTTGCGGCATGTCCTCACGGGCATTGCGTCCGGCGGCCAGCCCGGCATGGACCGCAGCCCAGTCGATCACCGGCTGCTCGACCGCCTCGCGTGCGGCGCGGTCGCCGAGCGGCACTTCCAGTGCGCGGCAGGCGGCCTGCAGGTCGGCCGGATCGCCGCTGCCCAGGTAGCGCTCCAGCCAGTACACCGACTCCTGCTGGGCATTGGACCAGTGGCTCTGGCCGACGATCCAGGCCGTTGCCCCGGCCTGGATCTCGATCACCAGCGCCGAGAGCACCGCCATGCCGACCGCCATGCCGATCAACAAGGCCAAGGGAAGCGTCAGCCAGCCGCGCACCAGGTGCATGGTCCGCCCACCGCTGTTGCCGCCTGCCATCTGCGCCGTTGTCATCCTCGCCCCCTCCTGCCGCCACCCAATGCGATTCAGGCGCCCAGCGGGCGCCTGAAGGCAGTAGCGGCCGCAACGGCGCAGTCTGTATGGCAACGCCGGCATGGCCGCGGCCGCGCGGAACTTAGCATGGCTAACAGGATGCCGCCGACGATCGCTGCGGCGCCGACGCATGACGCGCGTACACCGATATGCTTCAACCAACATAGCGACTGCGCCCCCGGCCGGATCGGCCGGACGGCCGCACGCCGCCGGGTCGTCAGCGGTACTTACTCGCCGCGGGGCTTGGGCGGGCCCTTGCGATGCGGCGCGCCGGCACGGTCCATCGGACGGTTCGGGCCATTCGGGCGACCGGACGGCTTGCCGCCGCGCGGGAAGCGCGGCTTGGACGGCGACGCGGCCGCCTCGCCTTCTTCCAGCTTGCGCATGTTGAGCTGCTGGCCGGACACCCAGACCTTCTTCAGGTGCGTCAGCAGCTCGCGCGGCATGTCGGCCGGCAGGTCCAGGATCGAATAATCGTCCTGGATGTCGATACGGCCGATGTAGCGGCTTTCCAGGCCGGCTTCGTTGGCGATCGCGCCGACGATATTGGCCGGCTTCACGCCGTGGCTGTGGCCCACTTCGATGCGGTAGCTCTCCATGCCGAACTCCGGCTCGCCACGCGCGGCGACCGGATCGCGACGCGGACGCTCGGCGCCCGCGCCATCACTGGCGAATGCCGGACGTTCCGCACGCGGCGGGCGTGCCGCGCGCTCGCCATCGGCACGCGGGCCACGCTCGAACTTCGGCTCGAAGCGAGGACGCTCGCCGCGATCGTTGCGCTCGCGCGGTGCGAATTCCTCGCGCGCGCCACGCACCGGCGGGGTCAGCAGGAACGGCGCATCGCCCTGCAGCAACTTGGCCATTGCCGCGGCGATATCGATCGCCGGCACGTTGTTCTCGCTCTCGTAGCGCTGCAGCAGATCACGATACATCTCGATCTGGCCACCGGCCAGGGTCTCGGTGATGCGGGTCATGAAACGGGCGACACGCGTGTCGTTCACCGCATCCACGCTCGGCAGCTGCATTTCTTCGATCGGCTGGCGGGTGGCGCGCTCGATCGAGCGCAGCATGCCCTTCTCGCGCGGGGTGACGAACAGGATCGCGTCGCCGTTGCGGCCGGCACGGCCGGTACGGCCGATGCGGTGCACGTAGCTTTCGGTGTCGTACGGGATGTCGTAGTTCAGCACATGGCTGACGCGCTCCACGTCCAGGCCGCGCGCGGCCACGTCGGTGGCGACCAGGATGTCGAGCTTGCCGTCCTTGAGCTGGGCGATGGTCTTCTCGCGGGCGGCCTGCTGCATGTCGCCGTTGATGGCCGCCGCGGCCATGCCGCGTGCCTGCAGCTTCTGCGCCAGCTCTTCGGTGGCGGCCTTGGTGCGCGCGAAGATGATCATGCCGTCGAACGGCTCGACCTCCAGGATGCGGGTCAGCGCGTCCAGCTTGTGCAGGCCGCTCACCCACCAGTAGCGCTGGCGGATATTGGCCGAGGTGGTGGTCTTGGCCGCGATGGTGACCTCGGCCGGGTCCTTCAGATAGGTCTGCGCGATGCGGCGGATCGCCGGCGGCATGGTCGCCGAGAACAGCGCCACCTGGCGCTTCTCCGGCAACTTCTTCAGCACCGCCTCGACGTCGTCGATGAAGCCCATGCGCAGCATTTCGTCGGCTTCGTCCAGCACCAGTGTCTTGAGCTGGGACAGGTCCAGCGTGCCGCGGTCCAGGTGATCGATCACGCGGCCGGGAGTGCCGACCACCACATGCACGCCGCGCTTGAGCGCGCTCAGCTGCTGCGCGTAGGGCTGGCCGCCGTAGACCGGCAGCACGCGGAAGCCGGGAATGGCTTCGGCATATTTCTGGAACGCCTCGGCGACCTGGATGGCCAGCTCGCGGGTCGGCGCCAGTACCAGCGCCTGCGGCTTGAGCTGGTTGAGGTCGGCGTTGGACAGCACCGGCAGCGCGAACGCGGCGGTCTTGCCGGTGCCGGTCTGCGCCTGGCCGAGCACGTCGCGACCGGCCAGCAGCGCGGGGATGGTGGCGGCCTGGATCGGCGACGGCGACTCGTAGCCGACGGCGGCAACCGCCTTCATCACAGCGTCTGAGAGGCCGAGGTCTGCAAACAGCAGCGGCGCGGGAGATTCTTGGGTCATTGGGTAACTCCGGAGGCGCCGCACGGAGCCGGCAGGCGCAAAGCAGCATAGTGTGCGCCCTCAGGCCCCCTGCTGTCGAAATTTTCGTGACAGTCCGTTCAGCTTGTGAGGATTCGCCCGCTGCGGCGAATCATCTCCTCGACCCTTGTCACTCCCCACCCGGCCGGAGCCATGTCCCTGGAAACAGACCTGCACACCCGCTTCAACGCCTTGCTGCAGCAGCACCGCGGCATCGTCCTGAAGGTCGCGGCCAGCTACTGCTGGAACCCGGACGACCGCGCCGAGCTGGCGCAAGACATCACCGTGCAGTTATGGCGCGCATTCCCCGGCTACGACGCCGGCCGGCGCTTTTCCACCTGGCTGTACCGCATTGCCTTGAACGTGGCGATCAGCGATCTGCGCGGCCGCAGCCGCGCGCCGCAGGACCCGCTCCCGCTGGAGGCGGTGGCCGACAGCCTCGCCGACCCGCTGGCGCGCGACCCGGCACACGCGCAGCAGGTCGCCGCACTCCACGGCTTCGTCGCCCAGCTGCCGCCGCTGGAACGCGCCTTGATGCTGCTGTACCTGGACGCGCACAGCTACCGCGAGATCGGCGAGGTGCTCGGCATCAGCGAGACCAATGTCGCCACCAAACTCAGCCGCCTCAAGGCGCGCATCCGCGCCGAACTCTGACCACCCACTTCGCCCAAGGAACATTCGATGGAACTCGACGACATGCAACGCGCCTGGCACGCGATGGAACACCGCCTGGATCAGCACGGCACGCAGATCGGCCACATCGTCGGCGAGGTGCGTAGCCACGCGGCGCGCACCAGCCTGCGCCCGCTGTGGCTGAGCCAATCCGCGCAATTGCTGTGCGCCGTGGCGCTGCACATCGTGATCGCACGCAGCTGGCTTGCCCACACCGATCAGGTTGCGGCGATCATCGGCGGCGTGCTGCTGCAGCTGTGGAGCAGTGCACTGGCGATCTCCGCACTACGGCAGCTGCAGCTGCTGGCGCAACTGGACTTTGCCGGACCGCTGCTGCCGACGCAGCGCGCGCTCGCGCAGCTGCGGCGCTGGCGCACGCGGGTGGCCCCGTGGCTGGGCGTGGCGTTCTGGGTGCTGTGGGTGGCCGTGGCCGACGCCGGCTGGCGCGGGCTGACCGGCCTGACCCTGCCGCACGACTGGCTGCTGCTCAATCTGCTGGTGGGCGTGCTCGGCGGCATCGGCACCTGGCTCGGCTATCGACGGCTGCAGCGCAAACGCCATCCGTGGCTGGAGCGCATCGACAACGCGCATGCCGGGCCCGGCGTCGTGCGTGCCGAAAGCATACTGGACGAGATTGCACGCTTTCGCCGCGAATAAGCGTGCCGACGCCGCACCGCGACGCCGGCGTCGTGCACGCCACTGGTGCGCCGGCGTCGCGCTGCAGCACCGACTCCACCTGCCGGCGCTGCGTTCGGCAAGGTGGTGTTGTCGGCTGCGACGGGCGGATAATCGCCGTCTTCCTGTCGCCGAGCGCACCATGCAATTTCTGGAATTCGACCTGGACGGCGAGTACATCGAACTCAACCAGTTGCTCAAGCTGGCCGGTATTGCCGACAGCGGTGGGCAGGGCAAGGCGATCGTCGCCAGCGGCGCGGTCAGCGTCGATGGCGTGCAGGAACTGCGCAAGACCGCCAAGATCCGCCCCGGCCAACGCGTGCAACTGGACGATGTGGAAATCCGCGTGCTGGCGCTGGACCCCGATGCGGAGCCTGCAGAATGAGCGTGGTGCAGGTCAGCTGGCGCAACATCGCGCCCTCGGCTGAAGACCCGGACCACGATGTCTATATTTTCTCGATCGACGCCGATTCACCCACGCCGTTCTGGTTCGAGCAGTCGATCCGTGGCGGTCACGCCGAGCGTGGCGGTTGCAGCATGCTGGCCTTGCACGAGCTGGAAGGCTGGCGCGGCGATTGGCGCGCAGACGTGACCAAGGCCGGCTGCGCCTGGGTGATTCCACTGCTGGAAGACGCCTTGCGCAGCGGCGATGCGCGCAGCGCGATCGATGCGATTCTTGCGCGGGTCAACGCGCCGGCCTGATGGCTGCGTGCCCGACTGCGGCGCGCCTGACGAAAGCCGACCTCATGCAAATCCGGCCTGATCGAGCCCATCCGATTGCCGAACGAGCACCCGCGAACGGGCCGCTGACCGCATTGCCCGCCCGCATGTCGAATACCGTTACAAGCCACTGCGCGTGAGGACCACAGCGCAGCGCTGCACGCACTGTGCCTCCCTGCTCCCACTTCGATACGTCAAACGCTGCGCTGGGTCAGATGCGCCGCAATCGCCTGCTTGAACGGCGCCACCGCATGCGCCGCACGCAAGGCACCACGTCGCAGCAGGCGGGCCGGCGCACGGTCGTCGGTATACAGCGCGGCCAATGCATTGGTCGCTTCATACAGCGGCCGCGTCGCCAGCCGGTGCGCCCGCTCGTAGCCCTGCAGCAGGGCCGCAGCCCCGATGTCGCGCCCAGCGGCGGCAGCGGCGCACACACGCTTGGCCAGGCGCGCCTGGCTCTGCAATCCGAAATTGAAGCCGTGCGCGGTGACCGGGTGCATGCCCACCGCCGCATCGCCGATCAGCGCGGCACGCTCGGCGATCAAGCGTTGCGCATAGGCCGCCACCAGCGGATAGGCATGCCGGCTGCCGTCCTGCTGCATCGGCCCGAGCCGATGCTCGAACGCCTCGGTCACCGCCGCACTGAAGTCCACCGCCTCCATCGCCAGCAAGGCCTCCACCTGTCGCGGCGGCAGGGTCAGCACCGCACCGGCCCGATTGCCCTGCAGCGGCAACAACGCCAGCGTCTTGCCGTAGCCAAACCACTCCCAGGCGGCATGCCCGTGCGGCAGCGCATGCCGCATCCGGCACACCAGCATGGTCTTGCCGAAATCACGCAGCTGCGCACCGATGCCGAGCAGGCGCCGGGTGCTGGAAAAGCGACTGTCGGCCGCCACCAGCAGGCGCGCCGATACCGTTTCCCCATCGGATAACTGCAGCACCACGCGGTCGCGCTGCTGCTGCACGGCCTGCAGCGTGCAGGCGCAGCGCATCTCCAACGCAGCTTGTGCCTGCAGCGCCTGCCAGGCCGCGCGACGGATCAGATGATTGGGCACCAGCCAGCCCAGATCGCCGGCACCACGCGCGGAGGCGGCGAAGGTCAGCGCGAAGTGCGAATGTCCGTCCATGACGCGGGCGTCGCGCAGCGGCGAGATCGCATCGGCGGGAAATTGCGGCCAGATGCCCAGTTGCTCCAGCAATGCACGCGAGGCATGGGTCAGCGCGATTTCGCGCCCGTCGAAGGCCGGCTCGGCCAGCTGCGCGCGTGGCTGCTGGTCGACCACCAGCACCGACAGGCCACTACCGGCCAACGACCGCGCAAAACTCAGGCCGACCGGCCCGGCACCAATGACTGCGATATCCACCGATTGCATGCAGCGCTCCTTCACCACCAAGACCCAGAGGAACTAGGGCCTGTTAACACATCCGAAGCCCATCAACGACCAGGACGAAGTTGAGGAATCCAAGGAACATGACGTCCAACTTCTCGAAGCGCGTG
>NZ_MDSK01000007.1 GCF_002940205.1 Xanthomonas arboricola pv. guizotiae | reverse complement strand
TGCTCGCTGAAGACGTCTACGCCACGCATGGTAGTGGGGGATGTTCCGACTCAAGTAGTCTACGAGCTGAGAGGTATTTCAGCAGCCTGTTAGGTGCAAGCATTAATTCCGCGACGATAGAATCCACTCAGCCACCACACGGTATCCGGGGCAAGATCCCCCGTGATTTTAATTCTTCCATCCTGTTGTTCTTGTTTTGTTCGTCCTCTTTTTGGCCGCCTGCTCGCGTCGTCGCTCCATGTGGCGAACCTGCTTGAACGCACGATCAAACTGCCCTGGCGTGTAAGCGGGTAGGGGAAGCGGAGGGCCAAACTGCTCAATGGCCGAAAAGCGAGCGGGAACAGAAGGCGGATCAACGTAGTGCTTCAATCCTGGCGGAAGCGTCAACTCGTGGCCGGTGATTTGTTGGGAAATCGGAAGCGACACGCCGTGCTCATTGACCAACGAATTGGACAAAGTGTGTCGGAAGCAGTGAAAGCTTTTGAGCCGTTGGGTCAACCCTTGCTTGATCGCATAGGCCCGGAACTGATCACCCAGCGCGTCGCCGTAGCCGTTTTCGGCGTTGTAGGGAAGGTGCGGGAACAGTCGCTCAAAGCCTGCGTGCTTGACCTCATCCACATAGACCAAGAACCCAGCCTCGATCAGGGATGTGGGCAGGGGCACAAACCGGGAGGAGTGGGGGTTCTTCAAGCGTTGATCTGGCTTGGCTCCCCGGAAATGCACGCCCCAGAAATCGCCGACCTTGCCGATGTCGTCAACATAGAGCTGAGCGACCTCATTGACCCGAGCACCGGTCGCAAATCCCAACAGCGTGCCAAACCATCGGTGTGGATACTTCTTGGCCCAAGAGGTGAATGCATTCAGTTCAAGCAGCGCTTCGAGCTCGGCTTAGCTAAACGGATCACGACTCGGCTCATCGGTGAGCGACTTGGCGCGATTGAGGATGGCTTTGTGAGGCGCCTTGCTGATCAGGTCTTCGTTCGCCAAGGCGTTGAAGAAGGACGCAATACGATCCCGATGTTTTTCCTTGGTGCGCATGCTCAGCAGTTCATGACCACCTTGCCGCGCCTTGCTCAGGATTTCGACAGGGGTGAGACCGGCGAACACCGCCTTTTTGGTGGCGTTGCTGGGGTAGTGCTCAAGTGCATCCAGGAACTTTCGGACATCATCAGTCTTGTAGTCTTCGACAGGCTTGTCCCCGACAAGGGCCACAAACAGTCCCAGGCTGTGTTCGGTATCGAGCACGTTTTTCGCGCTTCGCCCCACCCGTCGCATCTCACTGATGTGGATGGTGGCGCGCTCTGACAGCAGCGGTCCGGCGCTCTTCACAGAAGCCAATTGCTGAAGAGGGAGGTGTTTCAGTGCGTCCAGCAGCCGCGCATGATCGTCCGCTCCGTTGGCAGAGAGCTCCACGCCACCGACTTTGATGGTGTAGGGGCGGGTTTCGTTCCCTTGCAACACGGCCAGAGCCTGGCTCAGCAAATCGTCCCGCATGCCCGCTCCTTGCCGCATCTGATCGAATGCTTCCGAGAGTGCCACAGCAGTTCGAGCTACGGCCAGTCGGGCAGCATCACCAAGGGACAAGCGAACGGGACGGACAAGGTAGCGCGAGCCAATGAGGGCTTGCAGGTCGGTCGGGACGAAGAAGCGCACATAGAGCCCAGCAGGGCGGCGCAGAAAATAAGGCTTTGGCACGGGGTTTGATACCTCGTTTGATACCTAACGCAGGCTCAAACTGAACATCAAACCCCGGGCCTAACCTTCGCGAAATCAAGCACTTACTGCTCTTTTCCGCGATCAGATGGTGGAGGTGGGCGGAATCGAACCGCCGTCCGGAAGCACTCCATCCCCAGCACTACATGCTTAGCCCTCCGTTGGATCTCATTCCCAGGCAGCACGGTTGGCAAAGCGCACCTGGAAACCAGCCTGCTTTATCTAACCGGTAGCTGACAGGCAGCCACTACCGATGGTTCCGTGATAATGACCCTACACCTACGAGCACGGGCACAAGTAGGTTCGGGGGTTCGCCTTAGGCGGCTGTAGAACTACAACTAAAGCCAATTAAGCGGCGATAGCGAAGTCCGAACCGTAGTTGTCATCGTTGGCAACTAAAAGTTTGCTGCTGGATTAACGAGGAAAGCTGCCCCCTCGGCATGCGCCAAGCGACTTCGCGACCCCCGTCGAAACCAGTGCACCCCCGGGGAAAGCAGTAAAACGCTGACCCGATCAGTGTAGGGATCGGAGCGCCCTGTCACAAGTGGTGAGACGTGCGGCGCTTACAGTGGCTTCAGTCCTATCTGACGGAAAAGTCTGGTAATCAAGGAGCGAAGCGATGGCGACAGGCAAGCCCCCAGGTCCGCGGCAGGCACGCAGTACGCCCCGCAAACGCGCACCGGGCGTCGACGCCCCCAGGCCTCGGCCCACAGGCGAAGTCGCGCAGCAGCAGGCGCAGGACACCGCGCTGACGCGCGTGCAGGGCAGGGCGCGCACCGTGATCTACATCCATGGCATCGGCAACAAGCCGCCGGCCGAGGTGTTGCGCTGTCAGTGGGACAAGGCCTTGTTCGGGCGGCCGATGGGCGAGCGCACGCGGCTGGCGTACTGGGTCAATCGCGAGCGCTATCCGGTTGCCGAACCCGGTAACTGCGATGCGCGCGATGTCGGCCCGGCGCTCAATCAGGGCATGCAGCGCGCCTTGAGCACGCTTGGGCTGGTGCCAGGCGAGCAGGATCTGCATCTGCTCGCAGATGCCTTGGCGCAGAGCGAGCAAGAGCGTGTCGATCTGCACCGCCTGCTGGACGAACTGGATGCCGCGCCCGCGATGCCGGCGGCAGGCCAGGTGCAGGCCAAAGGTCCGATCGATGCGATCAACCGCATGCTGCTGCGGCTGATCACCGCTGCGCTGCTGCAGGACGTGCACGATTTGTTCTTCGTGCCCGAGCGTGCGACGTTGATGCGCGACAGCCTGATGCAGCGGTTGCGCTCGGGCGGCGGGCCGTTTGTGGTGGTGGCGCACAGCCAGGGGTCGATGATCGCCTTTGACGTGCTGCGTCAGCTCCAGGCGACCGAGTGCGAGGTCAGCCTGTTCCTGACCCTGGGCTCGCCCTTGGGCCTGCCGCAGGTGCGCAGCATGTTCAAGCGCTGGACCGGCACGCGCAAGCTGCCGTTTCCCGCGTGCGTACGGCGCTGGATCAACGTGGCCGATACGCACGACCCGATTGCGCTGGATCCGGATCTCGGCGACGACATCGTCAATGCCAAGGGGCGTTTCGAAAATCTCGCGCGCGCGCGCCTGAATCCGGACTGGCAGCACAACGCGCATTCGGGCTCGGGCTATCTGTCGATTCCGCAGGTGCGTGCGGTGGTGCGCGAGGCGGTAGGCGTCGGCTTCGATCAGCCGGTCTCCAACGCGGTGCTGATCAAGGATCTCAGCGAGCAGCTGGAAGCGCATGGCGCCGAGTACCGGCACGAAGTGCTGATCGAGCTGGATCGACGGTCGTCGGGCGACGATCCGGCCGCCACACGTGCGCTGCTGTTGGCGCAGTTGCGCCAGAGTGCTGCAGCGACCAGCGGCTTGAGCGGCGATGCACTCGACGAGGCGATCGAGCTGGAAGATGGCTTGCAGCGGTTTGTATCGGCGCGGCTGACGCGGTTCGAGATCGAATCGCTGCAGGACCGCTACCGTGCGCTGGGATTCCGGCGGGTGTGGCGCGATGCCGGCAAGCGCGCCCTGATCAACGTGTCCGGCAACGTCCTGCATGCCGATGCGGCGCGCACCGCGTATCGCGCGCGCGGCCAGCAGATCGGCTGGGCGGTGCTGGACACCGGCATCGCGGCCAGTCATCCGCATTTCTTCGCGAAGGGAGAGCGCGAGACGGTGGTGGCGCAGTGGGATTGCACGCGCCGGGGCGCGGCCAGGCGATTGACGCGTGCCGACGGCGATGTGTTCGCCCGGCTGGATCGGCACGGGCACGGCACGCATATCGCCGGGATCATCGCCGGCCACAGCCATGCGGTGATTGCCGATGCGCAGGGCAACCCGGGCAAACCGCTGGAGTTCGCCGGCATGGCACCCGATACCCAGCTCTACGGGTTCAAGGTGCTGGACGACGCCGGCAACGGCCGCGATTCCTGGATGATCAAGGCGGTGCAGCAGGTGGCGGCGATCAATGAGCGCGCCGGCGAACTGGTCATCCACGGCGTCAATCTGAGCCTGGGCGGCTACTTCGATCCGGAGAGCTACGGCTGCGGTTTTACGCCGCTGTGCAACGAGTTGCGGCGGTTGTGGCGGCAAGGCGTGCTGGTGGTGGTGGCCGCCGGCAACGAGGGCCTGGCCTGGCTGATGCGCAACGACGGCGATGCGTATCCAGCCAACATGGATCTGTCGATCAGCGACCCGGGCAATCTGGAAGACGCCATCGTGGTCGGCTCGGTACACAAGAGCAGCCCGCACAATTACGGCGTGTCGTATTTTTCCTCGCGCGGACCGACCGCCGACGGGCGCGGCAAGCCGGATGTGGTAGCGCCGGGCGAAAAGATCCTGTCGGCCTATTACGACTTCGATCCGGACGATCCGGCCAGCCTGATGGTGGAGATGAGCGGCACCAGCATGGCCGCACCGCACGTCTCCGGCGTGTTGGCCGGTTTCCTCTCCGCTCGCCGCGAGTTCATCGGCTTCCCGGATCGGGTCAAGCAGCTGATGCTGGACACCAGCACCGACCTGCAACGCGATCGCTACGTGCAGGGCAGGGGAGTGCCGAATTTGATGCGGATGCTTGGGAAGACGTGATGAATCGGGAGTGGGGAATCGGGAATCGTAAAGGCAGGATGCTTCTTGCGGATCCCGAAATACCCTCGTCGTGAACTAACTTGAGATCAACGCAGCGAGCCTACCCAGCTCTTGCGATTCCCCACTCCCGATTCCCGATTCACGCATCCCGGTTATGCCGCCGCATCACGCGCTGCTTGTCGCGTTGCCAGTCGCGGTCCTTGGCGGCGTCGCGCTTGTCGTGGTTCTGCTTGCCCTTGGCCAGTGCGATTTCCAGCTTGACCTTGTTGTTGCTCCAGTACAGCGCGGTCGGCACCAGGGTGTAGCCGTCGCGTTCGACGCTGCTCAGCACCTTGTCGATTTCCCGGCGGTGCAGCAGCAGCTTGCGGTCGCGGCGTTCCACCGGCACGGTGTGGCTGGAGGCCTGGATCAGCGGGGTGATCTGCGCGCCGATCAGGAAGATCTCGCCGGAGCGCACGTAGGCGTAACCATCGATGATGTTGGCGCGGCCGGCGCGGATCGCCTTGACCTCCCAGCCCTGCAGGGCCAGGCCGGCTTCGTAGCGCTCCTCCAGGTGGTATTCATGGCGCGCACGCTTGTTCAGCGCGATGGTTTTCGTGGCCGTCGCACCGTTTGCTTTATCCTTGGCTGGTTTCTTGCTCATGCCGCCATTGTCGCCGATTCGGCGTCATCAAACGATCTTCCGTCTTTCACAAGTCAGCGAATGCCTACCATCCGTCGCAGCGCCCTGGTCGAACACAGCGCCACCCGCATGTTCGATCTGGTCAATGATGTCGCCGCCTACCCGCGCCGTTTCGGCTGGTGCGATGCTGCGCAGGTGCTTGAACAGGACCAGGCGCATATCGTGGCGCGGCTGGATCTGGGGCTGGGCTCGTTCCGCACCTGGTTCACCACTGAAAACGTGCTCGAACGTCCGCAGCGCATCGTCATGCATCTGCGCGACGGTCCGTTCAGGCGCCTGGAAGGCCTGTGGGAGTTTCAGTCGCTGGGCGAGAATGCCTGCAAGGTCAGCCTGACCCTGGAAGTGGAAACTAGTTCGCGGCTGTTGGGTCCGGCGCTGGCCCTGGGTTTTCAAGGCCTGGCCGACCGCATGGTCAACGACTTCGTGCGGGTCGCCGATCGCGGCGACGTCTGAGCATGCGGGTCGACGTCGTGCTGGCCTGGCCGGACCGCTGCAGTTCGGTGTCGCTGGAGCTGGCCGAGGGCGCCACCGTGGCCGAGGCGATTGCCGCGTCCGGTCTGGCACCGGATCGACCGCCCGCCGCGCAGGCGATCCATGGGCTGATCGCACGCGCGGATCAGGTGCTGCGCGACGGCGACCGGGTCGAATTGCTCAGACCGCTGTTGCTGGATCCGAAGGAGGCACGGCGGCGCCGTGCCGGACTAGGCAAAAAGGCCGGTCCCAGGGGGTAGCGGCTGGCCGCCGCTGCGTTGCGTACGCGGCATAGCGGACGCTTGCGGTGGCGATTCTGCGGCGTGAACGCACCCTGTTGCCTGGACAGGCGCATGTCGACGCGACATCTGACGAAAAGTTCCAGTGATCGGTATCCAGGTCCGCGCTGCGGTCCGTGATCGGACACGCCTTTCCGATCAGACAAAAGAAAAAACGCATCCATTCGAAGGGATGCGTTCGCTGGTGCAGCCGACAGCTGGGCGATCGCGCAGCGCGCGACCAGGCGCATCAACGGCCGCGCTGCTTCTTCTTGTCGCGGGCCAGATTGCGACCGAACTGCTTGGGCGCCGACTTGGCCAGCTGTTCGTCCTGCGACGGGAAATAATCGCCTTCCCAGCGAACGACCTGCTCGTTTTCGAAGAACACGGTGAAGTTCTTGACCTCGGTACGCGCCAGGCGGTCCACGCGTTGGGTGGAGGTGTAGTCCCAGCGCTGCGAGTGGAATGGGTCGGGGATCGAGGGGGTACCCAGCAACGCGCTGACCTGCTGCTTGCTCTGGCCTACCTGCAGTTGCTCCACGGCGTTCTGTTTGATCAGATTGCCCTGGTAGATCGGCTGCTTGTAGATGATGCCGCAGCCAGCGGTGGAAAGAGCAACGGCGGCGACCAGCAGGAGATTACGCATCGGGGATTAAGTGCTGAGGAAATCACGCCGATGATACACTCCCGCCGGTCGCCGCGACCCGTTTGATGGCAGCTGGCGCTAAATCGCCAATGAACGGAGAACATATGGAAACCCACGACCTGCGCAAAGTCGGGCTCAAGGTGACCCATCCGCGGATGCGGATCCTGGAGTTGCTCGAGCAGAAGAGCAACCAGCACCACCTCAGCGCAGAAGACATCTATCGGCAGCTGCTCGACCATGGCGACGAAATCGGTCTGGCCACGGTGTACCGAGTGCTGACCCAGTTCGAGGCCGCCGGCCTGGTGCTGAAGCACAATTTCGAAGGCGGCCAGGCGGTGTATGAGCTGGATCGTGGCGGCCATCACGACCATATGGTGGACGTGGATACCGGCCACGTGATCGAGTTCGAAAGCGAACAGATCGAGGCATTGCAGCGCCAGATCGCCGCCCAGCATGGTTACGAGCTGGAAGAGCACTCGCTGGTGCTGTACGTGCGCAAGAAGCGTCCGCGCTGAGCTTGGTGTCTTGCAGATATGAACGAAGAGGCGGCTTCGGCCGCCTTGTGCGTTCTGGGGCGTGTTGGTGGGTTTGCTGGATGGCTCATGCCCCCATCCGCCCTTCGGGCACCTTCCCCCGCAGGCGGGGGAAGGGAGCTTCGTCAGCGGGGAGGGAGGGAACGGGAACTCTGAATCTGTGAGCTGCTCGTCGCGATCAGGCGCTCTGCAACAGCTTGCGGGCCGCGGCGCGCGCTTCCTTGCTCACTTCCACCCCGCCCAGCATGCGCGCCAGTTCTTCCTGGCGCGCCTGCGGGCCGAGCAGTTCGACCGCGCTCTGGGTCATGCCGTCCACCGGCGCCTTGCTGACCCGGTAGTGCGCATGGCCCTTGGCGGCCACCTGCGGTAGGTGGGTCACGCACAGCACCTGGCGCTCTTCGCCCAGGGCGCGCAGCTTCTGCCCGACGATGTCGGCCACCGCGCCGCCGATGCCGGAATCGACCTCGTCGAAGACCATGGTCGGCACGCTATCCAGCCCGAGTGCGGCCACCTCGATCGCCAGCGAAATCCGCGACAGCTCGCCGCCGGAGGCGACCTTGCGCAATGCGCGCGGCGGCTGACCGGCGTTGGCGGCGACCAGGAATTCGACCCGCTCGGCGCCGTTGGGGTCCGGACGCAGGGTGTCCTGGGGTTGCAACTGGATCAGGAACTGCCCGCCGCCCATGCCCAGCTCGCCGATCAGGGTGGTGGTGGCGGCCGACAAGGCCTCGGCAGCGGTGGTGCGGCTGGCGCTGAGGGTGCTGGCTGCACTGCGCCAGACGCCAATCGCCGCCTCGATATGCTTGTCCAGCTGCTGCAGGCGCTCGTCGGCACCGCGCAGGCTTTCCACTTCCAGGCTCAGGCGGTCGCGCTGGGCGGCCAGCTCGTCCGGGGTGACGCGGTGCTTGCGGGCCAGATCGTGCAGGCGACCGAGCCGGCGCTCCATCGCTTCGAACTGGGCCGGATCGGCCTCCAGGTCGTCGCGCACGCGGTCGAGCAGGGCCAGCGCCTCCTCGATCTGGATGACCGCGCTGTCCAGCAGCGCATCGACCTCGCCCAGGCGCGGCTCGTGCTCGGCCACGCGCGCCAGGTCGTGGCGGCTGTCCTGCAACAGGCCCAGTGCGCAGGCGCCGTCGTCGCCATTGAGCTGCAGGGCCACGCTGTCGCAGGCGCCGATCAATGCGGTGGCGTGCGCCTGGCGGCGGTGATTGACGTCCAGCGCGGCGATCGCGGCCGGGTCCAGATCCTCGCGTTCCAGTTCGCCGAGCTGGTGTTCCAGGAAGCCGATGCGGTCGGAGACATCGCCTTGCGCGGACAGCGCATCGCGCTCGTCCAGCAGCGCCTGCCAGCGCTGGCTGGCCTGGCGCACCTGCTCGCGTTGCGCGCCGTTGCGGGCGTAGGCGTCGAGCAGGGCGAGCTGGCTATGGCGGGCCATCAACGCCTGGTGTTCGTGCTGGCCGTGGATCTCCACCAGCCGCGAGGCCAGCTCCGCCAGTTGCGAAGAGGTCACCGGGCGGCCGTTGATCCAGGCGCGCGAGCCGCCATCGGCACGGATGATCCGGCGCAGCTGGCATTGCGCGTCGTCGTCGAGTTCGTTGTCCGACAGCCAGGTCAGGCCAGGGTGCTGGGCCGGCAGCTGGAATTCGGCCGACAGTTCGGCGCGGTCGGCACCGTGGCGGACCACGCCGCTGTCGGCGCGCAGCCCGGACAGGAAGCCCAGCGCGTCCACCATCAGCGACTTGCCGGCGCCGGTTTCGCCGGAAACCACGGTCATGCCTGGCCCGAATTCCAGTTCGGTGGCGCGGACGACGGCGAAATCCTTGATGGAGAGGTGTCTGAGCATGGGGTCGAGTGTGAACGCTTTGGGGAAGCTTAGGGTGGGAGCGGCGGGCAGGGAATAAGACGCTTGCCAACCGCAGGGCCAGACATTATCTATGCCCAGTCTCACCGGATGATCCCATGCGCGCGTCACAGTCCCCAACGCTCGATCCCCGCGCACGCCAATTGCTGCGGACGCTGATTGCCCGCTATATCCGCGATGGCGAGCCGGTGGGTTCCAAGACGCTGGCCCAGCACGCCGGGCTGGACGTCAGCCCGGCCACCATCCGCAACATCCTGGCCGATCTGGAGGATGTGGGGCTGCTCAGCTCTCCGCATACCTCGGCCGGGCGGGTGCCCACCGCGCACGGTTATCGGGTGTTCGTCGACAGCCTGGTGCAGATGCAGCCGCCCGGCGAGGAAGAAGTGCGCCGCCTGCGCGCCGAGCTGGCCAACGGCAACGGCACCCAGTCGCTGCTGGGCAGCGCCTCGCAGATGCTGTCGGCGATGAGCCATTTCGTCGGGGTGGTCAGCGCGCCGCGGCGCGAGCAGTTCGCGTTCCGGCATATCGACTTCGTGGCGCTGGACGCGCGCCGGGTGCTGGCGATCCTGGTGTTTGCCGACAACGAGGTGCAGAACCGGGTGATCGAGCCGCGCCGGGCCTACGAGCCGGCCGAGCTGGAGCGGGTGGCCAATTACCTCAATGCGCAATTTGCCGGGCGTGCGCTGTCGGACATCCGCGCCTGCCTGCTGCGCGAGCTGCGCATGGCCAAGAACGAGATGGAGCAGCTGCTGGCGCACAGCGTGGATCTGGCCAGCGAGGCGCTGGTGCCGGCAGGTGCCGAGGACATGGTGATGGCCGGGCAGACCCGGCTGATGGGCGTGCAGGACCTGTCCGACCTGGACCGGCTACGCGAGCTGTTCGAGGCCTTCGCCAGCAAGCGCGAGATCCTGCAGCTGCTCGAGCGCACCATCCAGGCGCCGGGCGTGCGCATCTTCATCGGCGAGGAGACCGGCATGGTGTCGCTGGACGACGTCTCGCTGGTCACCGCGCCGTATGCCGCCAATGGCCAGGTGCTGGGCGTGCTGGGCGTGATCGGGCCCAAACGCATGGCCTACGACCGGGTGATTCCGCTGGTGCAGACCGCCGCCCAGGTGCTGGGCGCGGCCATGGAACCGCCCGGCACGCGATAAGCGGCAGCGATCGATACGCTCGTTTTGCTTGAAACGCGCGCGCGCGCCCACATACGGGGTGACATTGGGGCGGGCGTTCCGCTTGCCCGGGAACTGCACATGAACCAAGACCACCCCGAATTCGACTCCGAAGACCTGTCCCAGAACCCACCCGAGACCGATCCGCTCAAGGCCGAGATCGAGTCGCTGCGCAGCGAGATTGCGCTGGTCAAGGCCGATGCCCTGCGCGAGCGCGCCGATCTGGAAAACCAGCGCAAGCGCATTGCCCGCGATGTCGAGAACGCGCGCAAGTTCGCCAACGAGAAGCTGCTGGGCGAGCTGCTGCCGGTGTTTGACAGCCTGGACGCCGGGCTGACCGCCGCCGGTAGCGAGCCCAGCCCGCTGCGCGATGGTTTGGACATGACCTACAGGCAGTTGCTCAAGGTCGCGGCCGACAACGGCCTGACCCTGCTCGACCCGGTCGGCCAGCCATTCAACCCGGACCAGCACCAGGCGATCAGCCAGGGCGAGGCCGAGGGCATCGCCCCGGGCCACGTGGTGCAGGTGTTCCAGAAAGGCTATCTGCTCAACGAGCGTCTGCTGCGGCCGGCCCTGGTGGTCGTGGCCAGGCACGACTGAACCGGGGCGCCCGGTTGAACTGCCGGGCGCACGCGCGAAACGCAGATTTGCGCAGGTGGCTTGAACACCTGCGCACCACCCCCACATCTCAGCCAGACCCGGCGTCGCCGGACACAGCTGAAGAATCATCAGGAGCGTATCCATGGGCAAGATCATTGGTATTGACCTCGGCACCACGAACTCGTGCGTGGCGATCATGGACGGCGGCAAGGCCCGCGTCATCGAAAATTCCGAGGGCGACCGCACCACGCCTTCGATCGTCGCCTACACCAAGGACGGCGAAGTGCTGGTCGGTGCCTCGGCCAAGCGCCAGGCGGTGACCAACCCGAAGAACACCTTCTATGCGGTGAAGCGTCTGATCGGCCGCAAGTTCACCGACGCCGAAGTGCAGAAGGACATCTCGCACGTGCCGTACGGCATTCTCGCCCACGACAACGGCGATGCCTGGGTGCAGACCAGCGACGGCAAGCGCATGGCCCCGCAGGAAATCTCTGCGCGCGTGCTGGAAAAGATGAAGAAGACCGCCGAGGATTTCCTGGGCGAGAAGGTCACCGAGGCCGTGATCACGGTGCCGGCGTACTTCAACGACAGCCAGCGTCAGGCCACCAAGGACGCCGGCCGCATCGCCGGTCTGGACGTCAAGCGCATCATCAACGAGCCGACTGCGGCAGCCCTGGCCTATGGCCTGGACAAGAACGGCGGCGACCGCAAGATTGCCGTGTACGACCTGGGCGGCGGCACCTTCGACGTCTCGATCATCGAAATCGCCGAAGTCGATGGCGAGAAACAGTTCGAAGTGCTGGCCACCAACGGCGACACCTTCCTGGGCGGCGAGGACTTCGACAACCGCGTCATCGAGTACCTGGTCGACGAATTCAACAAGGATCAGGGCATCGATCTGCGCAAGGATCCGTTGGCGCTGCAGCGCCTGAAGGACGCCGCAGAGCGTGCCAAGATCGAGCTGTCGACCAGCCAGCAGACCGAAGTGAACCTGCCGTATGTCACTGCCGATGCCTCGGGCCCGAAGCACCTCAACATCAAGTTGACCCGTGCCAAGCTCGAAGCGCTGGTCGAAGACCTGGTCAAGAAGTCGATCGAGCCGTGCCGCACCGCGTTGAACGATGCCGGCCTGCGCGCCAGCGACATCAACGAAGTGATCCTGGTCGGCGGTCAGACCCGCATGCCGAAGGTGCAGCAGGCAGTTGCCGATTTCTTCGGCAAGGAACCGCGCAAGGACGTCAACCCGGACGAAGCCGTGGCCGTGGGCGCCGCGATCCAGGGCGGCGTGCTGGCCGGCGACGTCAAGGACGTGCTGCTGCTGGACGTGACCCCGCTGTCGCTGGGTATCGAAACCATGGGCGGGGTGTTCACCAAGATCATCGAAAAGAACACCACCATCCCGACCAAGGCCTCGCAGACCTTCTCCACCGCCGAAGACAACCAGTCGGCCGTGACCGTGCATGTGTTGCAGGGTGAGCGCGAGCAGGCCCGCTTCAACAAGTCGCTGGCCAAGTTCGACCTGTCCGGCATCGAGCCGGCGCCGCGCGGCATGCCGCAGGTGGAAGTGTCCTTCGACATCGACGCCAACGGCATCCTGCACGTGTCGGCCAAGGACAAGAAGACCAACAAGGAACAGAAGGTCGAGATCAAGGCCGGTTCGGGTCTGTCGGATGAAGAGATCCAGCGCATGGTCGCCGACGCGGAAGCCAACCGCGAAGAGGACAAGAAGTTCCACGAGCTGGTGCAGGCCCGCAACCAGGCCGATGGCCTGATCCACGCCACCCGCACCGCGATCACCGAGCATGGCAGCAAGGTCGGTGGCGATGTGATCGGCAAGGTGGAAGCAGCGCTGTCGGATCTGGAAACCGCCATGAAGAGCGACGACAAGGCGCAGATCGAAGCCCGCAGCAAGACCCTGGAAGAAGCCGGCCAGTCGCTGTACGCCGCCGCCGCCGCGGCAGAGCAGGGCGGCAACGCCGATGCGGCCAGCGGCAACGCGCAGGCCTCCAAGGCCGCTGACGACGTGGTGGACGCCGAGTTCACCGAGGTCAAGGACGACAAGAAGGCGTGAGTGGGGAATAGGGAATCGAGAATGGGAGGAGCGGTGCTGCGGCATCGCTCCTTCCCGTTATCTGACCCTTCCACTTTCGATTGCGATTTACTGAGGATGTGCGCTTTGAACGATTCCCGTCTCCCGATTCCCGATTCCCTGTCATGAGCAAACGCGATTATTACGAAGTGCTGGGCGTTGCCCGTGGCGCCAGCGACGAGGAGCTGAAGAAGGCGTATCGGCGCTGTGCGATGAAGCACCACCCGGACCGCAATCCTGGCGATGCTGCTGCCGAAGCGGCGTTCAAGGAATGCAAGGAAGCCTACGAAGTGCTGTCCGATGGCAATAAGCGGCGCGCCTACGACGCGCATGGCCATGCGGCGTTCGAGCACGGCATGGGCGGTGGCGGCGGGCCGGGTGGCCCCGATATGGGAGATATCTTTGGCGATATCTTCGGCAATATTTTCGGCGGTGGCGCTGCCGGTCCGCGCGCCGCGCGGCGTGGTGCCGACGTCGGTTACGTGCTGGAGCTGGATCTGGAAGAAGCCGTTGCCGGCATCGAGCGCCGCATCGAGATCCCGACCCTGATCGAGTGCGAGCCCTGCCACGGCAGCGGTTCGGAAGACGGCAAGGTGGACGTATGCGGGACCTGCCATGGACGCGGCCAGGTGCGCATCCAGCGCGGCATCTTCGCCATGCAGCAGAGCTGCCCGCATTGCGACGGGCGCGGCACGCTGATCCAGAACCCGTGCAAGACCTGCCACGGTGCCGGTCGCGTGGAAGAAGACAAGGTGCTGTCGATCAAGGTGCCTGCCGGCGTGGATACCGGCGACCGGATTCGTCTGGCGGGCGAGGGCGAGGCCGGCCCGGCCGGCACGCCGCCGGGCGATCTGTATGTGGAAGTGCGTGTGCGCGAGCATGCGATCTTCCAGCGCGACGGCGACGATCTGCATTGCGAGGTGCCGATCCGCATCTCGCAGGCGGCACTCGGCGACACCGTGCGGGTGGCGACGCTGGGCGGCGAGGCGGAAATCCGCATCCCGGCCGAAACCCAGACCGGCAAGCTGTTCCGGCTGCGCGGCAAGGGCGTGCGCTCGGTGCGCAGCCGCAGCGAAGGCGATCTGTATTGCCGCGTGGTGGTGGAAACCCCGGTCAATCTCACCGCCGATCAGCGCGAGCTGCTGCAGCAGTTCGAAGCCACGTTCACTGGTGAGGATGCACGCAAGCATTCGCCCAAGTCGGCCACCTTCATCGATGGCGTCAAGGGGTTCTGGGATCGGATGACGTCCTGAGGCCGGGAATGGGGAATCGGGATTGGGGAATCGTAAGGGCGGCGTGGCCCGGCCTGCCGGGGTAGTGCGCCAGTGTGGCGATTCGGGATTCGTGGGAGCGGATGGCGGCTCCCGAATGCCCGGAAAGTTGCACCATTGGAGCGAGGTTCTCCAGACAAATGCCGGCCCCGAGGGCCGGTATTTGCGTTCTTGCGGCAGAAGTCCCAACAGATCGGAGGCGATATCGGCTGCTGCCAGCGCATGGACCGGTCTGGCGAAGACCGGCCTGGCGGCGGTGCACGTAGGCGCGAGCGGGTGCCGGTCGCATTGATCGAATGCGGGCGCGCCGTGGCGCTGGCGTAAAATGCGGCGATGAACAATGCCCCCGACAGTCATCTGGTCCACGGTCGCCGCCAGCGTCCGGATGGTCCTTCGCCGATCGATGTGATCTCGGTGCAATCGCAGCTGGTGTATGGCCATGCCGGCAACAGCGCGGCGGTGCCGCCGCTGCGCGCGCTGGGCCTGCGTGTGGCGGAAGTGCCCACCACGCTGCTGAGCAACGCGCCGTTCTACGCCAGCTTGCGCGGCCGCATCCTGCCGGCCGACTGGTTGGCCGACCTGTTGCTGGGTGCCACCGAGCGCGGCCTGCCGCAGCGTGCGCGCATGCTGGTCTCCGGCTACTTCGGCAGCCTGGCCAATGGCGAGGCGTTTGCCGACTGGCTCGAGCAGACCTTGCCGCAGGTGCCGCAGCTGCGGTATTGCCTGGATCCGGTGATCGGCGACACCCACACCGGCCCGTATGTGGAACCCGGGCTGGAGCGCGTCTTCGCCGAGCGGCTGTTGCCGCATGCCTGGCTGGTGACGCCCAATGCATTCGAGCTCGGTCGCCTGACCGGCTTGCCGAGTCTGCAGCAGGACGATGCCATCGTCGCCGCGCGCGCATTGCTGGCGCGCGGCCCGCAATGGGTGCTCGCACACAGCGTGGCCGGTGCGGCCGGTGAGCTGGTGACGCTGGCGGTCAGCGATACGGCGGTGTATCGCTGGGCCACGCCGCATCTGCCGGTGGATGTGGCCGGCACCGGCGATGTGCTGATGGCCTTGCTGATCGGCTTGCTGCTGCGCGAGGTGCCGTTCGAGCAAGCGGTGGGGCATGCGCTCAGCGGCGTGCACAGCGCGCTGGAAGCGACGCTGGCTGCAGGCTTCGAAGAGTTCGACGTGCTGGCCGCCGCACCGGCCGCACTCGCTGCCGCGCCACGCTTTGCCGTCGAGCGATTGGCATGATGGTGCAGCCGGTGGTCGGCATCGTCGGCATTGCCGGCGCCTACGGACGCTGGCTGGCGCAGTTCCTGCGCACGCGCATGCGGCTGGAGGTGATCGGCTTCGATCCGGCCGGTGATGGCAACATCGACGAAGCCACGTTGGCGCAGCGTGCGGACGTGCTGATTTTTTCTGCGCCGATCCGCCACACCGCTGCCTTGATCGAGCGCTATGTGGACCTTGCCGGCGCGCGCGCTGCCTCGCAGCTGTGGCTGGATGTCACCTCGATCAAGCAGGCACCGGTCGCTGCGATGTTGACCTCGCAGGCGGAAGTGGTCGGCCTGCATCCGATGACCGCACCACCCAAATCGCCGACCTTGAAAGGGCGGGTGATGGTGGTCTGCCAGGCGCGCCTGCAGCACTGGTCCACGTGGGTGCAGGCGCTGTGCACCGCGTTGCAGGCCGAGTGCGTGTACGCCACGCCCGAGCACCACGACCGCGTGATGGCATTGGTGCAGGCGATGGTGCACGCCACCCATCTGGCGCAGGCCGGCACCTTGCGCGACTACGCGCCGCTGCTCGGCGAGCTGCATGCGCTGATGCCGTATCGCTCGGCCTCGTTCGAGCTGGATACCGCGGTGATCGCGCGCATCCTCTCGCTCAATCCGGCGATCTACGAAGACATCCAGTTCGGCAATCCGTACGTCGGCGAGATGCTCGATCGGCTGTTGCTGCAACTGCAGCAGCTGCGCGCCCTGGTCGCGCAAGGCGACGATGCGGCGCGCGCGCAGTTTCGCGCCCGGTTTCTGGACGACAACGCGCAGGCGCTGCGGGGCGAGTCGCTCGCCGCCGGCAATTACACCTATGAGCGCGTGGGCTACCTGCTGGCCGACCTCACCGAGCCGCTGACCTTGAGCGTGTATCTGCCGGAAGACCAGCCCGGGTCGTTGCGTGCGTTGCTGCATGTGTTCGAGCGGCACGGGGTGAACCTGTCGTCGATCCATTCCTCGCGCACGCCGGTGGGCGAGCTGCATTTCCGCATCGGGTTCGAGCCGGGTAGCGATCGCGCGGCGCTGGTGCAGGCAGCCAGCGACATCGACCGCAGCGGCATTGGGCGGGTGCTGGAGCGTTCCGATCGCATCGGGTAGCAGCAGTGCGGGGCGGTCGTGGGCTTGACCGCTGTCGATGGCCGCATCGGGGTGCAGATGTCAGGCACCGGTCATGTGCTGACCGAATGACATCGCATGCGATGCCCCCAGGGGCGAGGGTGATTGTCGCTGGGCGCAATGCCGAACAAGGCGCACAGGTTTCATCCACACAGGGTGTGGATGAAACCTGCACAAGCATGTGGATAACTGTGCGTCGCGATTGCGCTGCAACGGCTGCGGACGGGTTGGTCAAAAAATGACCAGTGCCATGTCAGGGCGTCGACAGGCGCAGCTCGCCACCAGCGGTGATGAAGCGCTGGCCCTGCCGTTGCAGGCGGCGGCCATCGGGCAGTTCGTAGCGTGGCGCGGTGTTCGGTTGCGTGCGGCCTTGCTGCCCGTTGCGGGATGCGAGCTCGTCGCGGAATTCGATGATGACGTAGGACTCGCCATCTGCACCGATTGCGGGAAATTGCCGGAAAGACATACGCACCTCCGAAGGATTTCAGGGTCGCAGTGCGAGCCGCCAGGGACCGCACGCCCGGCGCCGGGCCGGTGCAGGCGAGCATGCGCCGGCAGGTGTTACCCGGGCGTCATTGCGCACTGCGGCACCGCTCGGCAAGCCGTCAGACAGCCTGCTCAACGGCTCAGCTGCAATGCGTCCCGGTCGGCCGTTGCCGCCGCCAGCTCGGCACGCGCCGAGGCAATGCGCGCCTGCGCATCGATCAGACGCACGCGGGCGTCGTTGGCGGTCTCCTCGCGCTGATTGACCAGGAAGAAATCGCCCGAGCCCAGTTCGAAGCGGCGGCGCTCGGCCACGGCCAGGCGGTCGGCCAGGCTGCGTTCTTCGTCGGCGATCCTGGCCAGCCGCTCGGCAGCGGTGAGCGAGATGACGATCGACTCGACCTCCACGGTGATCTGGTCGCGCAGGTAGCGGCTGCGCTGATCCAGCGCCTCGATCTCGGCGCGTGCTTCGGCGACCCGGCCCTTGGCAGCCCTGTTTTCCAGCGGCACGCTGAAGCGGAAGCCGATGATCGCATCGGTCGGCGAGCGGTTCGGGCCGCCGACACCGGGCGCCCCCAGATCCTTGCTGACCTCGAAGGTGACATCCAGGCGTGGTTTGAGCTCGTTCTGCGCCAGCATCAGCCGCGCGGTGGCCTGGTCGATCCGGGTCAGCACCGCGCGGTAGTCGGGGCGCTCCACCGGCGCGGCGATCCTGCTGGCACCGGCCAGACCTTCCAGCGCCGACGTATCGGCCGGCAGGCGTTCGCTGGAGACGATCAACGGCATGCCGGCATCGTCGCGCAGGTAGAGCGACAAGGCATTGGCGGCGTTGGCGAAGTCCTGCTCCGAGCGCACCACCAGGGCGCGCCGGCGGACCAGGTTCTGGTCGTTTTCGGTCAGCAGGATGGTGGGCCGCGCGCCCAGCGTCACCTGCCGGGAAATCGCATTGCGACGTCGTTCGGCCAGCTGCAGCAGGTCGTTGTACGCGCGCAGCTTCAGGCCGGCCGCGACCCAGCTCTGGTAGGCATCCACCGCGCGGCGCTGTACGCCGATGGCAACCATTTGCGCCTCGTACTGGGCGACATCGATATCGGCGCTGGCAACGCTGCGCTTGGTGCGGCGTTCGTCGATCACGCGGTCGCGCAGCAACGCGTACAGCGCGCCGACTTTCACTTCGCCGCCGCGGTCGGTGTAGGACCTGTCTTCGTAGACCGGGAACGAGCCCCGCGAGGAACGATAACCGCCGTAGTAATAGCCGCCGTTTTCTTCGAACGGCCGCTTGGCGCCGGTTTCGATCGTGCTGCCGTCGTAATAGCCGGCCTCGCGCGAACGGCCTTCGATATCGAACACGGTATCGAAGGCGCCATCGGCCGAGAGCCCCTTGCCTTCGGCCTGGCGGACCTTGGCCAGCGCTTCGACGATCTGCGGGGAAGCGCGGGCAGAGGAGCGCAGCACTTCATCCAGCGTCAGCGGGGTGGTCTGGGCGGCGACCACGCCCGGTGCGAGCGCGATCAGCAAGGCGACAAGACGGCCAATCATTTCTTGCCGGTCTCGTCGTCTTCGGCCTTGGGCGCTGCCTTGGGCTTGCCCTCATCCTGCGTCGTCGCTGCCGCCGGACGGCGACCGAACTCCAGCGGGAAATTATTGAGCTGGCGCCACAGTTCGTAGCCGACCTTCACCGTTTCGCCCTGCACCCAGCCGCGCACCTTGCCGCCCTGGCGGGCGAATTCCTGCGCCGGCCAGGCCGGCTTGCCCGGCTGCGGTTCGACCAGGATGCGGAACAGGCCATCGGGCGCGGCATTGGGGTCGATGGCGCGCACGCGGCCATCGAACATGCCGTGCGCCACCGACGGCCAGCCGCTGAACTGGATCGCCGGCCAGCCTTCGAACTCCAGCCGCACCGGGCGGCCGGGGCGGATCAGCGGCACGTCGCGGCCGTCGATAAACAACTCGACCGCACGCTCCACCCGCTCCGGCGCGATCACCGCCAGCACCGTGCCGGGCGAGACCATCGCACTGCCGCTGGCGGCGTTGAGCTGCTGCACGCGGCCATCGCGCGGTGCGCGCACCAACTGCGCCGACTGGCGGTTCAACTGGATGTCGATGCGGGTCAGCTTGGCGCGCGATTCGGCCAGCTTGGCATCGGCCTCGCCGACCTTGATCTGGGTCAGCTCGTAGTCGCGGCGGCCGGCCAGCCCTTCGGCGAGCAATTGCCTGCTGCGCGCCACATCGATGCTGGCGACCGCGCGCGATTGCTGGATCGCGCTGATTTCCGCCTGCACCTGGGCCCGCTCGCTGGCCAGGCGGGCGAGCAGGTCGGGGTCCAGATCGCCGACGCGCGCGATCGGATCGCCGCGCGAGACATGCTGGCCATCGTGCACATACCAGCGCTCGACCCGGCCGGGCACGAAGGCGGTGACCTGCTGCTGGCGGTCGCCCGGATCCAGCGAGACCACCTGGCCCTTGCCGCTGGCGGTCTGCACCCAGGGCGCCAGTGCCAGGATCGCGCTGGCAATGACAATCCCGATCAGCAGCATCCAGGCCAGCGCCTTGGCGATGCTGGGTGGGCGCATCGCCGCCAGGGTGGGGAAGTGCGCGATCCGGTCAGAGGCGTGCTGCATGGGTCGCCTCCTGGGTGGACGCGATCAGTTCCGCACGCGTGGCGTAGCGCTGCTGACGCTCCGGTTCCAGACGGAACCAGCCGTCCAGGGTGATGTCCTCCGGCCGGCCGGTGCACAGCAGCACCGTAGTTCCTGCGTCCTTCAAGCGCCGCAGGACCCGGGTCAGACGTTCTGCCGGGAGCAGGTCATACAGTTGCGACAACATCAGCACCCGCGGGCGCACCAGCAGCGCATTGGCCAGTTTCAGCGCCATGACATCGCCGATCCACAACGGGAAACCGGATGCGGCGAGGCGGGTGTCCAGGCCTTGCGGCAATGCGGCGATGCGCGCGCGCAGGCCCACCGCATCGATGGCCTGAAGCATCGCATCGGATGTCACGTCGGCGGCGGCCATCGCCAGGTATTCGCGAATGGTGACCTCCACGATGGTCGGCCGGTCGAGCACGGTGACTTCCGAACGCAGCAGGTACATGTCGAAGGTGGCCATGTCGGCGCCGCCCACCATCACCAGCCCGCGATCGGGAACGACGTGGCGCTTGAGCACCATGGCGAGCAGGCGGTCGGCACCGCCGTCGGCCAGGGTGACCAACTGCTCCCCGGCTTGCAGCGCGAAATCGAAACGCGCGCCCTCGATCACCACGCCATCCAGGCGCACCGCACTGTTGCCCGGCGCTTCGCCGGCGGCCACCACCGGACGCTCCTGCGGGATGGCGTACAGCAGCGACAATTCCTCCGCGCTGGCGACCAGGTCGTAGAACACGTCCAGATAGGTGCCAAGCTGCGCAATGCCGTAGAACACCGCGCTCAGGATCAGCTCGGCCGCCACCAGCTGGCCGATCGACAGCTCGCCGCGCAGGATCAGGCTGCCGCCCAACGCCAGCAGCGCCGCGCTGGCCACCGCATAGGTGAGCAGGAACGCCAGCGTCTGGGTGAAGGTGTAGCGGAAATGGCGCCGATGCCGGTCGACATACGTCGCAGTCACCGCCTCGGAACGATTCATCGCGAAGTTGAGATGGCGGCTGGATTTATAGAAACCGTTGGAGCCGCCCACGCTTTCCAGCCAGTGCGCGGCGTTGTGCTTGGCGTGGCTCAGTTCGACCGCCGAACGGATCGAGCCGCGCGACCAGATCATCCAGATTGCGAAGATCACCAGCAGCAACAGCGCATTGAAACCCAAGAAAAACGGGTGGTAAAAGCTGGTGACGATCAGGCCGACCGCCGATTGCAGCACGATGGTGAACGCACCGATGGCCAGACTGGGCACTGCTTTTTGCACCACCACCAGATCGAAGTAGCGGTTGAACACATCGCCGCGGTTCTGGTCGGCGAAGAACGGGTTCTGCGCATGCACCGCACGCACGGTGATTTCCGCCACCACCCGCGCAAACAGCCGGCGTTCGAATAGCGCCATCACCCACACCCGCATCGCGCTCAGTGTTGCCACCAGCAACAGCAGGCCGAGCAACAGGCTAGACAAGGTCCATAGCGGCGTGGGCAGCGCGGTGTTGGCAACGCTGTTGATCAGCAACTGCACCGAGATGGGCGTTGCCAGCGACAGCAGGCTGATCGCCACGCCATACACCATGGCCAGGCGCACATACGGCATGTCCGGGCCGACGATTTCCGCCAGCCAGCTTGCCGCTTCCCGCCATCCGATCCGCTTGGCCGCCATTCGATATCCGTTGATGAGTTCAGTGAAGCATTGACGAGTTGCAGGGATTGGACAAGGCTGCAGCGCTTATTCACCGCATAGGATTTTCCTATGCGGCGACCGCACGCAGCAGATTGGCGATCAAACCGAAGGCCGGCGCGCGACCGGCGCCTTGCCGCCACAGCAGGCCGATCTCCCTATAGTAGCGCCCGCCTTTGATCGGCCGAACCACCACGTCGTCGCCTTCGCGGATTTCCTGGCGGACGTACAGGTCCGGGAGCAATGCAAGGCCCATGCCCATGCCGGCCATCTGGCGGATGGCGTCCAGGCTGGTGCCTTCGTAATCGCGCAAGACATGCGCCCCCACATCCATGGCGATCGCAGCGACCTGTTCCGCCAAGCGATATTCCGGCATCAAGGTCAGCAGATTGGCGCCACGCAGATCGGCCGGGGTGATGCAGGCCTTGGTGCGCAACGGATGGTCGGCGGCCATGGTGACGTGCAGCGGTTCGCGGAACAGCCGCTCGCTATGCAGGCCGCGGCCGGCCACCGGCAGTTGCGCAAGAATCAGATCGTGCACGCCGCTGCTCAGGCCTGCGGCAAGCGCGGTCGGCAGGCCTTCGCGCACGTGCACGCGCAGCGCCGGGTGTTCGCGATGCAAACGTGCCACCAGGCTCGGCATCAGATAGGCGCCGAGCGTGGGCGAGACCCCGAGCCGGATGGTGCCGATCAAGCTGTCGGCAGCGGTCGCGCGCACATCCTCCAGATCGGTGACGTCGAGCAGGATGCTGCGCGCGCGGTCGAGCAGGTCGCGGCCCAGCGGGGTCAGGATCGCCTGCGCGCCGCGTTCGAACAGCGGCGCGCCGATGATGGCTTCCAATGCGCGGATCTGCTGCGACAACGAGGGCTGCGAGACACCCATCTGCTCGGCTGCGCGGGTGAAGCTGCCGGTGTCGGCCAGCGCGACGAAATAGCTCAGTTGGCGAAGGGTGGTTCTGGGGCGGGGCATGGGTCACATCGCGACGTCGGATTGCGTGGGAGCGCACGGCCGGCGTGGCCGGTGGGACAGTACGGGCGAACAGCAGCGGATAGCGTGGCGACCAGTCGTCGCGCAGATAGGGACGGTGTGCAACAAACGCAGTGTACGCGTGGCACCTGGCGCACCGAGCACGGGCCACGCGCGTTGGCGATGCGCGCAGTCGTCTTGTCGGCTGTGCCAAGTGCCAGTGCCGGCAGCAGGCGTCAGGCGTCCCTCACTGGTCGATGAACTGCAGCCGCGCCAGTTCCGCGTACAGACCGCCTTCGGCGATCAACTGCGCGTGGGTGCCCTGCGTGACGATGCGGCCGGCATCCATCACCACGATGCGGTCGGCCTTGAGCACGGTGGCCAGGCGGTGGGCGATGACCAGCGTGGTGCGGCCTTCCATCAACCGGTCCAGCGCCTGCTGCACGGCGCGTTCGCTCTGAGCATCCAGCGCGCTGGTGGCCTCGTCCAGCAGCAGGATCGGCGCGTCCTTGAGCAGGGCGCGCGCGATCGCCACCCGTTGCTGCTGGCCGCCGGACAGGCGCGTGCCGCGTTCGCCCAGTTCGCTGGCGTAGCCCTGCGGCAGGGCGCGGATGAAACTGTCGGCCTCCGCGGCCGCGGCGGCGGCTTGCACCTGCGCATCGCTGGCGTCCAGGCGCCCATAGCGGATGTTGTCGGCGGCGCTGGCGGCAAACAGCGTGGGTTGCTGCGGCACCAGCGCGATGCGTTCGCGCAGCAGCACCGGGTCGGTCTCGCGCAGGTCGATGTCGTCGATGCGCACCTTGCCGCTGACCGGGTCGTGGAAGCGCAACAGCATCGACAGCACCGTGCTCTTGCCAGCCCCGGACGGACCGACCAGCGCCACGGTTTCGCCGGGGCTGACATGCAGGTCGAAGCCATCCAGCGCCGGCGCATCGGGGCGCTGCGGATAATGGAACACCACCCGATCGAAATGGATCGCGCCGCGCAGCGGCTGCGGCAAGGGCTGCGGCGTGGCCGGGGCGACGATCGCCGGCCGCTCGTCGAGCAGTTCGCCGACCCGGCCCATGCCGCCGGCCGCGCGCTGCAACTCGTTCCAGACCTCGGCCAAGGCACCGACCGAGCCGCCGCCGATCAGCGCGTACAACACGAACTGTCCCAGCGTGCCGGGGGTCATGCGTCCGGCGATCACATCGTGCGCGCCCAGCCACAGCACACCGACGATGGCGCCGAAGATCAGCATGATCGCCACCGCCGTCACGGTGGCCTGGGTGCGGATGCGCAGCCGTGCGGTATCGATCGCGGCGAACAGGGCCTGGCTGAACCGCTGGCTCTCGTAGCGCTCGCGCGCATGCGCCTGCACGGTGCGCACCGCGCCCAGCGTTTCGGCCGCCAGCGTGTTGGCATCGGCCACGCGGTCCTGGCTGACGCGCGAGATCTTCTGCAGGCGGCGTGCGCCCAGCACGATCGGCAGCACCGCCAGCGGAATGCCGATCAAGGTGAAGCCGGCCAGCCGCGGGCTGGTGACGAACAGCATCACCATGCTGCCGATCACCGTCACCGAGCTGCGCAACGCCACCGACATGGTGGTGCCGATCACCCCGCGCAGCAACTCGCTGTCGGCCGACAGACGCGACACCAGCTCGCCACTGCGGCTGCGATCATGGAAGCCGGCGTCCAGCCCGATCAGATGCGCATACAGGCGGCCGCGCAGGTCGGCCACCACTTTTTCGCCCAGCAGCGCGACGAAATAGAAGCGCGCGGCCGTTGCCACCGCCAGCACCACCGCCACCGCGAACAGCAGCGCGAAGGCGTGGTTGATCTGCGAGCCGCCGGAGAAACCATGGTCGATCATCTGCTTGACCGCCGCCGGCAGGCTCAACGTGGCCGCCGAGGAAATGGCCAGTGCGATCAGCCAGGCGGCGAACAGGCCACGCTGGCGCTGCACGAACGGCCACAAGGTGCGCAGGCTGCCAAGCTTCCGCAACGGGTTGGGCCTGGCGGCGGCTGGCTGGGTCATGCGGCTTCCGGTGATGAGAGATGGACACGGTTGCGAGTGGCGTCGCACAGGCGCGTTTTCAAGCCGGCCAGCTGATCGGCAGGCAGTTGCACGCGCAGTGCGGCGCCTTGCGCGTCGAAGCGCTCGTCCAGCTTGTCGGCGTGGAAGGCGCTCAGTGCAGCATGCACCAGGCCCAGGTCGTCGAACCGGCATTGCAGGTCGAGCAGCGACACCGCGATCAATGGCTGTCGCGCCGCCAGTCGCAGGCATTCGGCCGCTGCGCCGCCGTAGGCACGTACCAGCCCACCGGCCCCGAGCTTGATGCCGCCGTACCAACGCGTGACCACCACCACCACGCGGTCGTAGCCTTGGCCATCGATGGCGGCAAGAAGCGGCCGCCCGGCGGTGCCGCTGGGCTCGCCGTCGTCGCTGGAGCGGTAGTCCTGCCCGAATCGATAGGCCCAGCAGTTGTGGGTGGCATCGGCAACGGACACGCGCTGCACGATCTCCAGCGCCTGCGCGGGAGAGTCCAGTGCCGCAGCGTTGGCCAGGAAGCGACTGTGCTTGATGTCCAGGCTGTGGTGCGCGTCAGCGGCGAGGGTATCGAGCATCGTCGCCATTCTATGCGAGCCGGTCGGGCCGGACGCTGCGGCCATCGTGACTGCCGTTGCAAGCTTGCAGATCGGCAGGGTGTTCGTTGCGGCGTTGCGACGGGGGAGTGGATGCGCAATGGGTGCGCGCAGGCCCTGGGGCCGTTACACGCAGGCGCTGTGGCTGCTCCGTCGACCTGGCGAACAACGTGACGCACGGTTCGGGTCGTGGCAGGTGCCGCCGGGTGCGGCATCGCGCCGGAGCGATGGCCGCATATGTGAGAGATGGCCCGGTGCATCACTGCACTTCCACGCAGCTGACGTATGACTACAGCGCCGCTGCGCGCCTGCTGTTGTGCATGCCTGACCCCGACGCCGGGCCTGCCTGCGAGGGGGCAGGGAGGGTGCGTCGCCGCGCATCACACCAGGGTGGAGCGGCGCTTCTCGTCGATCCACTTGGAGGCCTGCGCCGGCGTGTAGTGCTGCATCCACTCCAGCATCTGTTCGATATCGGCGCCGTACCACAGGTCGCTGCGCTGGTCCGGATGCAGGAAGCGCTCTTCCACCATGCGATCGATCATGCCGATCAGCGGTGCGTAAAACCCTTCGATATCCAGGAACGCGCAGGGTTTGTTGCCGATGCCGAGCTGGCGCCAGGTCAGCATCTCGAAGATCTCTTCCATGGTGCCGAAGCCGCCGGGCAGGGCGACGAAGGCATCGGACAGCTCGAACATGCGCATTTTGCGCGCATGCATGGAGCCGACGATTTCCAGCGTGGTCAGCCCACGGTGCGCCACTTCCCAATCGGCCAGTTGCTGCGGAATCACCCCGGTCACCTCGCCACCGGCCGCCAGCACCGCATTGGCCACGGTGCCCATCAGCCCGACGTTGCCGCCGCCATACACAAGCCGCAGACCCTGCTCGGCGATGCGCTGGCCCAGCGCGGTGGCGCGCTCGGCGTAGGCGGGTTTGTTGCCGGCATTGGAGCCGCAGTAGACGCAGATGCTTTTCATGGGAACGGAAATCGGGAGTTGGGAATAGGGAATGGGTCAAAGCAAACACAGCAGCCAGAACGCATGACGCCGGACCTAGGTCCGGCGTCAGCATGAAGAGTGAGGTCATGGGAACGCTCTTACGATTCCCGATTCCCCACTCCCGATTCCCGGCTTAGTTGGCCTTATGAATCGCGCGCTTGCTCACTGCCATCGCGGCATCGTGGATCGCTTCGGACAGCGTCGGGTGCGCATGGCAGATGCGCGCCAGGTCGTCGGCCGAGCCGTTGAATTCCATCGTCAGCACGCCTTCGTGGACCAACTCGGACACGCCCACGCCGACCAGATGCATGCCCAGCACGCGGTCGGTTTCGGCATCGGCGATCACCTTGACGAAGCCGGCCGGCTCGCCCATGGCCACCGCACGGCCGATCGCCGCGAACGGGAAGCTGCCGGCCTTGTAGGCAACGCCTTCGGCCTTCAGCTGCTGCTCGGTCTTGCCGACCCAGGCAATCTCCGGCTCGGTGTAGATGACCCACGGAATGGTGTCGAAGTTGACGTGACCCGGCAGGCCGGCGATCAGTTCGGCCACTGCGATGCCTTCCTCGAAGCCCTTGTGCGCCAGCATCGGGCCGCGCACGCAGTCGCCGATCGCCCACACGCCATCCACGCCGGTGTGGCAATGCCCGTCGACCTCGATCTGGCCGCGGTCGGTGACCTTGACGCCCGTGCCTTCGGCCAGCAGGTTCTTGGTCGCGGCCTTGCGGCCCACGGCCACCAGCAGCTTGTCCACGGTCAGGGTCTGCTCGCCGGCGGCGTCGGTGTAGCTGAGCACCACCTGCTTGGCATCGCCGCTGCCGGTGATCTCGGTCTTGCCGACCTTGGCGCCCAGCTTGATGTCCAGGCCCTGCTTCTTGAATTCCTTCAGCGCGGTCTTGGCCACTTCGGCATCGGCCAGCGCCAGGAAGTCCGGCAACGCTTCGAGGATGGTGACCTCGGCGCCCAGGCGCTTCCACACGCTGCCCAGCTCCAGGCCGATCACGCCGGCGCCGATCACCGCCAGACGCTTGGGCACGGCGGTGAAATCCAGGCCGCCGACGTTGTCGACGATGGTGTCGCCGTCGAACTTGGCGAACGGCAGTTCGATCGATTCCGAGCCGGCTGCAAGGATCACGTTGGTGCCCTTGAGCTCGATCTCGCCGCCTTCGTGCTGGGCGACCTTGACGATGTTGCCCGGCAGCAGCTGGCCGAAGCCGTAGTACGGGGTGATCTTGTTGGCCTTGAACAGCATCGCGATGCCGCCGGTGAACTGCTTCACGATCTTGTCCTTGCGGCCGATCATGGTGGGCACGTCCATCTTGGCGTCGTTGAAGCTGATGCCGTGGTCGCCGAACAGGTGGCCCATGTTCCAGAACTGGCGCGAGGAATCCAGCAGCGCCTTGGACGGAATGCAGCCCACGCGCAGGCAGGTACCGCCCAGCGCCGGCTTGCCGTCCTTACCGATGGCCGCGTCGATGCAGGCGACCTTCATGCCCAGCTGGGCCGCGCGAATCGCAGCGTGATAACCGGCCGGACCGGCACCGATGACGACGACGTCGAATTGTTCGCTCATTTCATTTGCTCACGGGAATGGGGAATAGGGAATGGAGAATCGCAAGAGCGCATGCGTGCGCCTGCCGCGTCCCATCCAGGTCCAGGCGGGAATGGAGTGGTCGATGGGCGCTTGTCCCATTCCCGAATCTCCATTCCCGATTCCCGGCTCTTACAGACCGAACAGCATGCGGCCCGGGTTTTCCAGCTGGTTCTTGATGTCCACCAGGAACTGCACCGAGTCCTTGCCGTCGATGATGCGGTGGTCGTAGGACAGCGCCAGATACATCATCGGGGCGATCACGACCTGGCCGTTCTCGGCGATCGGACGTTCCTTGATCGCGTGCATGCCCAGGATGGCGCTCTGCGGCGGGTTGATGATCGGGGTGGACAGCAGCGAGCCGAAGGTGCCGCCGTTGGTGATGGTGAAGGTGCCGCCCTGCAGGTCGTCCAGGCCCAGCTTGCCGGCACGCGCCTTGGCGGCATAGTCGGCGATGCCCTGTTCGACGTCGGCGAACGACTGGCGCTCGACATTCCGCAGCACCGGCGTGACCAGGCCCTTCTCGGTCGACACCGCGATCGAGATGTCGCTGTAGCCGTGATAGATGATGTCGTCGCCGTCGATCGAGGCGTTGACCAGCGGGAAGCGCTGCAGCGCATTGGCGGCGGCCTTGACGAAGAAGCTCATGAAACCGAGCTTGATGCCGTGCGCCTTCTGGAACTCGTCCTGCAGCTCCTTGCGCGCGGCCGAGACCTTGGCCAGGTTGACCTCGTTGAAGGTGGTCAGCATCGCGGTGGAGTTCTTGGACTCCATCAGGCGCTTGGCGATGGTCTTGCGCACGCGGGTCATCGGCACGCGCTCTTCCGGACGGGCGCCGGAGGCCTTGCCCACGCCGCCGGCCTTGGCGAAGTTGACGATGTCTTCCTTGGTCACCGCGCCACGCCGGCCGGTGCCTTCGACCTGGGCCGGATCCACGCCCTGGGTGATCGCGGAAAAACGCGCACCCGGCGGCAGCGCATCGGCAGCGGACTTGGATGCAGCGGCCGGCGCAGCGGCAGCAGCCGGGGCCGGGGCGGCTGCCGGAGCAGCAGCAGGCGCCGGTGCCTCGGCCTTCTTCTCGTCGGCCGGTGCGGCCGCAGCCACGGCGCCTTCTTCGATGATCGCCAGGATCTGGTTGCTGGTGACGGTGTTGCCGGCTTCGAACTTGATTTCCTTCAGTACGCCGTCGACCGGCGAAGGAACTTCCAACACGACCTTGTCGGTTTCCAGGTCGACCAGATTCTCGTCACGCTTGACCGCTTCACCGGCCTTCTTGTGCCAGCTGGCGATGGTGGCGTCGGAAACGGATTCGGGCAGTACCGGAACTTTGACTTCGGTGGCCATTCGGGGAGCGTCCTAGGGTTTTCGTTCTTTGGGGAAGAGGAGTTATTCAGCGACTTGGTCGTTGAATGGATTGAGGAGCGCATCGGCGACCAGCTTCTGCTGTTCGACGATGTGGTCGGCCATGTGGCCGGCGGCAGGCGAGGGCGAACGGGCACGGCCGGCGTAATGCAGGCTCTGGCCGCTGGCCAGGCAGAAGTTCAGGTGGTGGCGGATCTGGTACCACGCACCCTGGTTCTGCGGTTCTTCCTGGCACCACACCACGTCGGTGGCGTTGGCATAGGCCTTGAGCGCGGCGGCCAGCTGCGCACGCGGGAACGGATACAGCTGCTCCACGCGCAGGATGGCGACATCGTCCTGGCCACGCTTGGTCTGGTCTTCGAGCAGGTCGTAATAGACCTTGCCCGAGCACAGCACCACCCGCTTGACCTTGCCGGCATCGGCCCTGGCGTCGGGAATCAGATGCTGGAACTCGCCCTCGGCCAGTTCTTCCAGGCTCGACACTGCCAGCTTGTGGCGCAGCAACGACTTGGGCGTCATCACCACCAGCGGCTTGCGGGTGGTCATGCGCATCTGGCGGCGGATCATGTGGAAGCACTGCGCCGGCGTGGTCGGCACGCAGACCAGCATGTTCTCCAGCGCGCACAGCTGCAGGAAGCGCTCCAGGCGCGCGGAGCTGTGCTCCGGGCCCTGGCCTTCGTAGCCGTGCGGCAGGAACAGCGACAGGCCCGCGATGCGACCCCACTTGGCTTCGCCGGCGGCGATGAACTGGTCGATCACCACCTGCGCGCCATTGGCGAAGTCGCCGAACTGCGCTTCCCAGATGCACAGCGCATTCGGGTCGGTGGTGGAGTAGCCGTATTCGAAGCCCATCACCGCTTCTTCGCTGAGCAGCGAGTCGATGATGGTGGCGTCTTCGGGGTTCTGCACCAGCTGGCGCAGCGGCAGGTAATAGCTGTCGGTCTTCTGGTCATGCAGGATCGCGTGACGGTGGAAGAACGTGCCGCGACCGGCGTCCTGGCCGACCAGGCGCAGCTTGTGGCCTTCGGCCAGCAAGGTGGCGTAGGCCAGGTTTTCGGCGAAGCCCCAGTCGCCGGCCTGCTCGCCGGCGGCCATCTTGACGCGATCTTCGTAGATCTTGGCGACACGAGCGTGCAGCTCGACCCCTTCCGGAATCGTGGTGATCAGCTTGGCCAGCCGGTCCAGCTGCTCGCGCTTGACGCGCGTGTCGACCGGATCGGCCGCGGTGCCGACCAGATACTTGGACCAGTCGATGGCGAATTCGTCCGGCTTGCGCGTCGCCAGTTCGGTGGTGTACTCGCCCGAATCGAGCTTGTTGCGGTAACCGTCGACCAGCGCCTTGGCCTCGTCGGCGCTCAGCACACCATCGCTTTCCAGCTTGGCGGCGTACAGCTCGCGGGTGGTCTTGTGCTTGCGGATGGTCTGGTACATCACCGGCTGGGTCGCTGCCGGTTCGTCTGCCTCGTTATGGCCCCAGCGGCGGTAGCAGACCAGGTCGATGACCACGTCCTTCTTGAACTGCTGGCGGAATTCGTAGGCCAGCTTGGACACGAACATCACCGCATCCGGGTCGTCGCCGTTCACGTGGAAGACCGGCGCGCCGATCATCTTGGCCACGTCGGTGCAGTACAGCGTGGAACGGGCGTCGTCGCGGGCGCTGGTGGTGAAGCCGATCTGGTTGTTGACCACGATGTGCACGGTGCCGCCGACGGCGAAACCGCGCGCCTGCGACATCTGGAACAGCTCCATCACCACGCCCTGGCCGGCGAATGCGGCATCGCCGTGGATCAGGATCGGCAGCACGCTCTTGCGCTCGGCATCGCCGAAGCGCTCCTGACGCGAACGCACGCTGCCGACCACGACCGGGTCGACGATTTCCAGGTGCGAGGGGTTGAAGGCCAGCGCCAGATGGACCTGCTTGTCGCCACCGACCGCGATGTCGGCCGAGAAGCCCATGTGGTACTTGACATCGCCGGTGTGCGCGCGGTCGTCGTGGGCGTGCTCGAACTTGCCTTCGAACTCGTCGAACAGCTTGCGCGGGTTCTTGCCCAGCGTATTGACCAGCACGTTGAGGCGGCCGCGGTGGGCCATGCCGATCACGATGTCCTTGACCTGATCGTTGCCGGACTGGCGAATGATCTCGTCCATCATCGGGATCAGCGCGTCGCCGCCTTCCAGCGAGAAGCGCTTCTGGCCGACGTACTTGGTGTGCAGGTAGCGCTCCAGGCCTTCGGCGGCGGTGAGCCGCTCCAGCGTGCGCTTGCGGCTGGCCGCGTCGCCGGCGATCTTGCCGCCGGCATCTTCCAGGCGCTTGTAGATCCACTGCCGCTGGTCGAACTCCTGGATGTGCATGAACTCTGCGCCGATGGTGCTGGCGTAGGTCGCCTTCAGGCGGGTCAGCAGATCCTTCAGCTTCATGCGCGGCTGGCCACCGACGCCGCCGGTGCTGAACTCGCTGTCCAGATCGGCCTGCGACAGGCTGTGGAACGGCAGGTCCAGGTCGGGCGGGTTGACCGGCGGGGTCAGGCCGAGCGGATCGAGCTGCGCGCCGAGGTGGCCACGCGCACGGTAGGCGGTGATCAGGCGGCCGACGTTGCGCTCGCGCTCGTCACTGGCCGCTGTGCCGGTGCCGGTGTTGGCAGCCTGCTTGGAGGCGGTGAGGATGTGGGCAATGGCCGCCGAATGCGGCACATCACCGGCATCGCGACCCTTGAAGCCATCGAAATAGCTCTTCCACTTCGGGTCGACACTGTCCGGGGCGACGAGGTACTGCTCGTACAGATCCTCGATATAGGCGGCGTTGCCGCCGGCGAGCTGCGATGACTGTGCGAACTGCTTTAGGAGATTATCCACGATGGTAAGTCGGGTCTGCTGTGGGGATGATCGTGCGGAAGCGCCAGGGCGCAATGCCCTGGCGGTCGGTCTCAAATCTCGAAAAATTATACCCCCTTGCGCTAGTGAGGGGGCGTCTGCCAGCTGACCGGCGGGGTAGACCAGTTGCGTTCGCGCCTGGGTGCGAAGGGCGCTGCGGCCTCAGATGCCGAGTGCGCGCGGTTCGTTCCAAAGCGCGCTGCGCTCCCATATCTGCGCGAATTCGCGCTCCAGCTGGCGGCTGCGCGCCGCGCCCGACAGCCAGGTTTCGCCATCGTCGAAGCGATGGCCTGTTGGACGAAAGTAGTAGGCATCATCGCCCACCACATAGGCCGACGCGTAGCTGGCATCGACCGGATCGCTGACCGCACGGAAGCGGAACACGCTGGGCAGACGCTGGGCCAGCCTCAGCATCGCGCTGCTGTTGGCGCCCGCGACGGCGGTGTCCTGCACCAGTACCTGCACGCGCTTGTCGTGGCGGGCGGTGGCGAAGCGGCGTAGCGCATCGAGCACTGCGGGGTTGTCGAACAGCGGCGGATCCAGTGCCCGCGTATAGATCAGCACCTGGCGGCGTGCGGCGCACAGCAGGCCGGTGGTGGCGGCCTGGGCCGCGCGCAGGTCGTCCACCGCCATCGGGCCGTCGAGACGGCGGTGCAGGGGCCTGCCCGGGTGATCGCCCGCCGTTGCGGCGCGAGCGGGGCGCAGGTCGGAAGAGGTGTCCGGCAGGAAGCCCAGGCGTGCGAACACGGTCTCGGCGTCTGTGTTCACGCGGGTTTGCAGGCCGGGCCAGCCGCGTTGTTGCGCGCTGGCGACGGCGGCTGCGAGCAAGCGGTCGGCCAGGCCGCGGCGGCGCCAGCCCGGCAGCACGCCGAGCCGGTCGATGCGCCGATCCGCCGTCAGCCGTACCGAGCCGATCAACTGGCCGTCCTCGCCGCGCAGCGCCAGGTGCAGGCTGAGCGGGTCCAGGGCGTCCCAGGCGGCAGCGCTGTCGTCGCTGCTGCCGGCGCCGCAGGCCAGGCGCAGCGCACGCAGGGCCGCGGCGTCGGACGCCGCCTCCAGCGAAACGATCTGCGGCCCGGCCTGGGAACTCATGCGCGCTGGTCGGACCCGTCGTCGTCGCCAGCGTCCGATGCCGCGTCGTCGTCGGCCAGCCCGCTGTCGTCGTCCTGGTCGGCATCCTCGCCTTGTTCGGCCTCCTCAGCCCGGGCCGGGCCGTCCGCGGCATCGGCGTCGATCTCGTCGTCCGCGTCCGGCGTGGCGGCCCCGTCGTCGGCATCGTCATGGTCGGCCGACAGGCTCAGGACGTGGGCCTGGTCGTCGTCGATGTCCTCGATGTCGTCCTCCGCGTCCTCGTGGGCGCGCTGGTAATGGCCCTGCGCCAGCAGCTCCAGCACCACCTCGCGGCCACGGTTGGACAGCTGCGCGTACAGCGCGCCGTCGATCTCTTCGGCCGCGGCCAGCCGTGCGGCGTCCTTGGCCGACAGCGCGAATTCCAGGCCGCTGCAGAACAGGGTGGCGCCACGCTTGGCGCGCCGCCAGGCCAGCCGCGACCAGGGGTGACGGTGCAGCAGCACGCCTTCTTCCAGCGCCTGCTCGACCGCCTCGCGGGGAATCGGTTCAGGTGCCGGCACCACGTCGCCGGAGGCGCGGTAGGTGGTCATGAAGCGGCCGAACCAGTCGCCCAGGCGATCCGGATCGTTCATGCGCAGCGCGTTGAGCGCTTCGACCACGCGGTTCATCGCGGTGGCGTCGATCTCGTACGGATCGGCCGGCACCTTGAGGTCTTCGTCGTGATAGCGCACGGCCTCGTCGGCATCGGCGATCAAGGTGTCCAGATAGTCGCCGATCAGCTCGGCCGAGGACGGCGCGCGGGTGCCGATGGAGAAGGTCAGGCAGGCGTCTTCGGCCACGCCGTGGTGCGGCACCAGCGGCGGCAGGTAGAGCATGTCGCCCGGGCCCAGCACCCAGTCGTGGGTGGGCTTGAAGTCGCGCAGCAGCTTGAGCTCGACATCGTCGCGGAACGCCAGCGGCGCGGCCTTGCGGCCCTGCTGCGCGCGTGCGTCGATCTGCCAGCGGCGGTGGCCCTGGCCCTGCAGCAGGAACACGTCGTAATGATCGACGTGCGCGCCGACCGAGCCGCCGGTGGCGGCGAAGCTGATCATGATGTCGTCGATGCGCCAGCGCGGCAGGAAGCGGAACTGTTCCAGCAGCGCGCGCACGTCGGCGTCCCACTTGTCCACGTCCTGCACCAGCAGGGTCCAGTCGTGGTCGGGCAGGCCGGGGAAGTCGGTTTCCTGGAACGGGCCGGTGCGCACGTTCCAGTCGTCGGTGGCGCGGTCGTGGCTGATCAGGCGTGCCAGCACGCCGTCTTCGCAGGCCAGCCCGGCCAGGTCTTCGGGCTGCAGCGGGGACTGGAACTCCGCAAACGCGTTGCGGATCAGCAGCGGGTGCTTGTGCCAGTAGTTGCGCAGGAAGCGCTCGACCGGCACGCCCAGCGGCTGGTCGCGGGTGGCATGGATCTCGAAGGGCAGTGGCGCGCCTTTCCTGGCGGCGATCTTTTTTGCGGGGGTCTTTTTCATGGTGTCACGGGTCCGACTGGAGGGCCGGCGCGGTGCGGCCGGCGAGGTGGCTTATTGTCGCCCAGCCCGCCATGCGCTGCCTTGCATGCGGGTGTCGCGGTGAGGTTGCGGTGCGCGTCCGGGCCATGCACGGCCGGGGATGCACCTGGGTGTCTCGGTGTCAGCAGATCAGCGGGTGGAGATCTGGTTGTTGCTGCCGTAGTCGTTGACCATCGCAGTGCCGGATTGCTGGGTGATGCGGTTGCCGCGGCCGTGCAGCGTGGCGGAGGCGATCGCCTGCGCCTGTACCTGGTTGTCGTCGCCCGGCACCAGCAGCGTGCCGATGCGGCCGGCCTTGAGCGTGGAGGTGCGGCTGAACAGTTCGATGGTGCTGGCATCGCCGGCGAGGGTGACCTGGGCATCGTTGCCGACCATGCGCACTGCCTCGGCGCGCTCGATCTGCACGATCGCATGCTGGCCCAGCACTGCGATCGTGCCGCAGTCACCCTTGAGGACCAGATTGGCGTTCTGGCCGGTCAGATCGACGTTATGGCCGTCGCAGCTGACCGTGCCGCTGGTCGAGGTGACCATCAGTGTCGGCCGCTCGCCATTGCTGGCGACCTGGGTGGCGCCGTCCATGCTCGGAACCGACGGAACAGACGGAACAGACGGAACAGACGGAACAGACGGAACCGGTGCGGCCGCCACGCCGGCCGGCGCGTGCGGCGCGGCAGCGGCGGAGTCAGGCTGCGAGTCGGGAGTGGCCTGCTTCCCGCAGGCCAGCAATCCGCAGGCCGCCGACGCAAGCAGGGAGACAGACAGCAGCGCGCGCAATGCCATGGCAATACTCCTGACAGCTGGATACAAGGGCGTGATACCGGTGGGTGGATACCGCTGCTTAGATCGCGCGCGCCAGCTGTTCGGCCAGCCCGGTGTAGGCACCCGGCGTCAGCGCCCGCAGCCGCTGCTTGTCCTGCTCCGGCAACTGCAGGCTCTCGACAAAGGCCTGCATGGACGCGGCAGTGATGCCCTGGCCGCGGGTCAGCGCCTTGAGCTGTTCGTAGGGGTTGGGCAGGCCGTGGCGGCGCATCACCGTCTGCACGGCTTCGGCAAGTACTTCCCAGGCCGCATCCAGATCGGCATCCAGGCGCTGCGGATTGACGGTCAGCTTGCCCAGGCCCTTGGCCAGCGAATCCAGCGCGACCTGGGTGTGGCCGAACGCGGTACCGAGCGCGCGCAGCACGGTGGAATCGGTGAGGTCGCGCTGCCAGCGGCTGATCGGCAGCTTGGCGGAAAAATGCTCGAACAGCGCATTGGCGATGCCGAAGTTGCCTTCGGCATTTTCGAAGTCGATCGGGTTGACCTTGTGCGGCATGGTCGAGGAGCCGACTTCGCCCTCCTTGAGCTTCTGTTTGAAGTAGCCCAGCGAGATGTAGCCCCAGATGTCGCGCGACAGGTCGATCAGGATGGTGTTGGCGCGGCGGCTGGCATCGCCGATTTCGGCCACGTTGTCGTGCGGCTCGATCTGGGTGGTGTAGGGGTTGAACACCAAGCCCAGGCTTTCGACGAAACGCTGGGCGAATGCGGCCCAATCCAGCTGCGGGTACGACACCAGGTGGGCGTTGTAGTTGCCGACCGCGCCGTTGATCTTGCCGGTCAGTTCGACCGCGGCGATCTGCCTGCGCTGCCGCTCCAGGCGCGCGACCACGTTGGCGATTTCCTTGCCCAGCGTGGTGGGCGAGGCGGTCTGACCATGCGTGCGCGACAGCATCGGCTGGCCGGCCTGGGCATGGGCGAGGGTGCGCAGGCTGGCGGTGATGCCGTCCAGCGTCGGCAGCAGCACCTCGCGGCGGGCCTGTTCCAGCATCAGGCCGTAGCTGAGGTTGTTGATGTCCTCGCTGGTGCAGGCGAAATGCACGAATTCCAGCGCCGGGCCGAGTTCGGCATCGTCCTTGAGCTGCTCCTTGATAAAGTACTCCACCGCCTTGACGTCGTGGTTGGTGGTGCGCTCGATCTCCTTGACCCGCGCGGCATGGGCAACGCTGAAACCGTCGGCCAGCGCGCGCAGGCGCTGCGTGGCAGCTGCCGAGAACGGCGCCAGCTCGGCGATGCCCGGCTCGGCCGCCAGGGCCAGCAGCCATTCGATTTCGACCTTGACCCGTGCCTTGATCAGGCCGTATTCGGAGAAGATCGGGCGCAGCGCATCCACCTTGGTGGCGTAGCGGCCGTCGAGCGGGGACAGGGCGAGCAGGGCGGAATCCGACATGGGCAGGGCACTGGGAAGCTGGCGGGGGTACGTATTCTACGCCGCGCCGGTGCCGGCTTCGCCCACCGGCCGCACCGTAATCGCCTGGATACGGTGGCCGGCCATGCGTCGCACGGTCAACGCGTGGCCGTCCAGCTCCAGGGTTTCGCCTTCTTCGGGCAGCCGCTGCAATTGGTGCACGATCAGCCCGCCGACCGAATTGACGTGGTCCGGCGCGCTCAGGTCCTGGCCCAGCAGACGTTCCAGGCGGAAGATCGAGGTGCTGCCGGCCACCAGCAGCGAGCCGTCCTGGCTGCGGATCGGGGCATCGCGCACCACGTGGCGGTGCTCGTCCTCGATCTCGCCGATCACCACTTCGAGCAGGTCTTCCAGGGTGAAAAAGCCCAGGATGCGGCCCTCGTCCTCCACGCACAGCGCCAGATGGGTGGTGCCGGTGCGGAACTGCTCCAGCGCGCTGGGGATCGGGGTTTCCAGGGTCAGCAGGGTGGGCGGGCGCAGCAACGGGCGCAGATCGTCCAGGTCCTGGCTGCGTGCCATCGCCACCAGCAGATCCTTGGTATGCAGGATGCCCAGCACCTGTTCGCCATCGGCGTCGAACCACGGGTAGCGGCTGTAGCGCGACTGGCTGAACTCGGCCAGCACCGATTCCAGCGTCATGCCTTCGCGCAGGCTGCGCAGGTGCTCGCGCGGGCGCATCAGGTCGCCGGCAACCAGGTCGGGCAGTTCCAGCGCGTGGCTCATCAGGGCCAGCCCGTGATCGGGCGTGGCGGCGTTGGGATCCTGGCGGCCGACGATCAGCATCAGTTCCTCGCGCGAGTAGCGATGCGACTGGTGTTCCACATCGCCCCAGCCCAGCACCCGCAGCAGGCGGTTGGCGCTGGTGTTGAGCACCCAGATCGCCGGGTACATCAGCCAATAGAACACGTAGAGCGGCGCGGCGGTCCACAGCGACATCCGCTCCGGGCGGCGGATCGCCATGGTCTTGGGCGCCAGTTCGCCCAGCACGATGTGCAGGAATGAAATCAGGCTGAAGGCGATCGCCAGTGCGGTGAACTGCGCCGCTTCCGGCGCCAGGCCTGCGGTGTCGAACAGCGGCTGCAGCAGATGCGCGAAGGCCGGCTCGCCGACCCAGCCCAGGCCGAGCGAGGCCAGGGTGATGCCGAGCTGGCACGCCGACAGGTAGGCATCCAGATGCGCATGGACCCCGAGCAACAACCGCCCACGCCAACCGTTGTTCTGCGCCAGGCCCACCGCCTGCGTGTGGCGCAACTTGACCAGCGCGAACTCGGCGGCGACGAAGAAGCCGTTCAACAGCACCAGCAGCAGTGCGACGAACAACAGCAGCACATTACCCAACATGGCGTCGGCCCCCTTGTCGCGTAACAGCGTTGACGCTGCGTGTCAGCCGCTGCGCGCAAGTGCCGGGGCGGTGTGCAAGCAAGCAAGACGCAAACGATGCGTTTCTACAGTCAGGGTCGTCGCCCATGGCGGCGTGGTACCTCGTATGGATCATTGGGCAGTCTAGCCCACGGCTTGCGACGACACGGTCGCAACGCCGCGAGCGAGTATCGTAGGCAGCCTCGCCAGCGTGGGTGCGCCCGCTGCCAGCCATCCATCACCACAAACCAACCATGTGCGGAGAGTGCAGATGAGCGAACGTTTCAGGACCGAACACGACAGCATGGGCGAGCTGCAGGTGCCTGCCGATGCCTTGTGGGGCGCGCAGACCCAGCGTGCCGTGCAGAATTTCCCGGTGTCCGGCCAGCCGCTGCCGCGCGGCTTCATCCGTGCGCTGGGGCTGATCAAGGCTGCTGCGGCCGGCGTCAATGCCGAGCTCGGGCTGCTGCCCAAGTCGATCGGCAAGGCCGTGCAGGACGCGGCGCTGCAGGTCGCCGACGGCGCGTATGACGCGCAGTTTCCGATCGACGTCTACCAGACCGGCTCGGGCACCTCGTCCAACATGAATGCCAACGAGGTGATCGCCACGCTGGCCACGCGCGCCGGCAAGGACGCGGTGCATCCCAACGATCACGTCAATCTCGGCCAGAGTTCCAACGACGTGGTGCCCACCGCGATCCGGGTGTCGGCGTTGCTGGCGGTGCAGGAACACCTGCAGCCGGCGCTCAAGCATCTGCGCAAGACCATCGACAAGCGCGGCAAGGGGCTGGACAAGGTCGTCAAGACCGGGCGCACGCATCTGATGGATGCGATGCCGCTGACCTTCGGCCAGGAATTCGGTGCATGGTCGGCGCAGCTGAGTTCGGCGCAGGAGCGCATCGACGATGCCCTCAAGCGCCTGCGGCGGCTGCCGTTGGGCGGCACCGCGATCGGCACCGGCATCAATGCCGATCCGCGTTTTGGCGGCAAGGTGGCCAAGGCCTTGTCGGGCTTGAGCAAGTTCAAGTTCGAGAGTGCCGACAACAAGTTCGAAAGCCTGGCTGCGCAGGACGATGCGGTGGAGCTGTCCGGTCAGCTCAATGCGCTGGCGGTGGCATTGATCAAGATCGCAAATGACTTGCGCTGGATGAATGCCGGCCCCCTGGCCGGGCTGGGCGAGATCGAGTTGCCGGCACTGCAGCCGGGTAGTTCGATCATGCCGGGCAAGGTCAACCCGGTGATTCCCGAAGCCACCGTGATGGCCTGCGCGCAGGTGATCGGCCACCATACCGCGATCACCGTGGCCGGGCAGACCGGCAACTTCCAGTTGAACGTGACGCTGCCGTTGATCGCCTACAACCTGCTGGATTCGATCAACTTGCTGGGCAATGTGGCGCGGCTGCTGGCCGATAGCGCGATTGCCGGGTTGAAGGTGCGCCAGGAGCGCGTGCGCGAGGCGCTGGACCGCAATCCGATCCTGGTCACCGCGCTCAACCCGATCATCGGCTACGAGAAGGCCGCGGCGATCGCCAAGCGTGCCTACAAGGAACAGCGCCCGGTGCTGGACGTGGCACTGGAAGACAGTGGGCTCGGCGAGGCGGATCTGCGCCGTTTGCTGGATCCGGCTGCGCTGACCCGCGGTGGCATCCAGGCCGGCAGCACGGGCGGCGGTGGCTGACCACCGCAGCGTGCGTGCGTAGGAGCGCACCTGGGCGCGATGGGGCTTTATCGACAACGCCCCGTCGCGCCCAGGTGCGCTCCTACACGGCTTTGCGCGAATCTGCGGCGTCGCCGGGACTCAGTGCCGCTCGGCCTGCACGTTGCCGAAGCTTTCGCGATACGGCTGCAGCGACGGGATTTCATCCAGCAATTCGCCGCTGAGCTTCTGGATCTCCGGCGTGGCGGTCAGCTTGATCGACTTGTATTCCGGATCCGCGCCAGCCTCGTTGACGGCCTGCTGGCGCAGCATCTGCAGGTGCCCGAACAGCAGCTGCAACTTGGCGCGCGTCGGCTCTTTCTGCGGCAGCGCGATATCGTCGATCTTCAGCGTGCCGTCGGGGGTGATTTCCGCATTGGCGGCCGGTGGGCGGCGGATCATCACCGACTGGGTGGTGATGGCGACGCGCGGCTTGCCGCGTTCGGCGCGCCGCGACGACTGGTCGCCGCAGGCGGTCAGGGCGCATAGCAGGAGCGCCATGCAGAGCATCACCAACTTGTTCATGGGGTCGCCGGGTTCAGGGAAGCGCACTAGTGTAATCCCGCTCCGGCCAGCCCACCGGCGCCTGCGGCACACCGCGCGGCGGACAAGATGTCGCAGGCGGTATCGGGTGCCTGGCGTGCGCGCAGCAATCGGCGTGACGATCGATCCGGTTGCGGTCAGCCGCTGCGCCCGTCGATGGGGGCGCAGCGGCGATCGGGGCCGCGCCTAATGGCGGCAGTCGTCGACATCGTGCTGGGTGAGGGTCGAGTACGGCGCGAATGCCGGCACCAGTTGCGCGGCGGCGTCCTGTGCGTCGCGCAGCTTGGCCAGCTGATCGCAGATCTGCATCGCCTTGTGTTTGAAGGTGTCCGCCTGCGCTTCGATCTTGTCGCCGATCTGGTCGGTGTTGCCGCTGAGCACACCCTTGAGCGCTTCGCCGGCGGCATGCGCACCGAAGGCCGCGCCCTGCGTGCCGATGTCGATGCCTTTCTCGGCAACGCCCCGGATCTGCCCGTAGAAACCGCGCATCGCCTGCCGCTGCGCATCGTCCAGGCTCACCGGCTTGCCGGCGATGCTGAGCGCGCCATCCGCGCCGATGGTGGCCGCGGGCAGGCCGTCACGCTTGAGCGTCACGCTCTTGCCGTTGAAGATCACCCCGCTCGCGTTGGTCTGGCCCGACACCACGACCGTGGGTTCGGACTTGCCGCAACCGACCAGCAGCGCACCCATCAATACCGCACAAAGCAACAGTTTCATCAGCCGTTCCCCTCTCGAATGGTCAATGCAGCGGTCAGTTGTCGGTCGGCACGCGGGTGCTGCCGGCCACATCGCCGACGTCGATATCGCCGCTGCCCTTGCGCGCGACGCTGACGTCGCCGCGCACCTTGTGCACGCTCAGGGCGCCGGAGTTGACCGCTTCCACGCCGACATCGCCTTGCACATCGTCGATGTCGACGTCGCCGGAGCCGATCGTGCCGAACTTGACGTTGCCTGCAACGCCGCGCAGCTTGACGTCGCCCGAACCGACCTTGCCGACCTCTGCCGCGCCACGCACCTGCCTGGCCTTGAGATCGCCCGAGCCGACCGCCAGCACGCGCAGCGACCCCATCTCTTCCAGTTCGATATCGCCGGAACCGACCTTGGCGGTGACCCGGCCCCTGGTGCGGCGGATGGCCATGTCGCCGGAACCGACATCGGCACTCACGGCGGCAGCGCCGCTGATCTCGGCGTCACCGGAGCCCACGTCGAACTGCACCAGCAGCGTGTCCGGCACGCTGCCGCGCAGGTCCAGGTACGCGTAGCTGTCGCCGATGGAGATGCGCAGTGGGCGGTCGTCGGCCAGCGTCACCACCAGCTTGTCGCCGACCCGCTTCTGGGTGACGGTCAGGCCCTTGAGCAGCTCGGCCCTGGCGGCGCAGGCACGGCCGCCCAGGCGCCCGCCGTTGCCCGGCGCGGCGTCCAGATGCAGGTCGTTGGAGCCGACCTCGAACAACACCGACTTCACTCCGCCCAGCTTCAACTCCAGGCTGCGCGGTTCGGAGAACTTGCATTGCTCCTCGGCAAACGCAGCGCCGGGCACGGCGAACAGGATGGCCAGACTCAGCAGACGACGCATGGGATGTCCTTCAGGCTTCGGAGCGCCGACGGCGCAGGTAGATGGAGGCGGCGATCAGGACAACGCCGATTGCAGCGCCGATCCAGATGTCCGGATTGCCGTAGACCAGTGCGCTGTCGGTGTGCTGCAGCGCCCACTGCACCAGATCGCTGGGGTTCTGCATCGCGCTGCTGTCGAGGTTGCCGCTGACCGCACGCGGCGACCAGGTGCCGGGCAGGGCGCTGAGCAGGCCGCGGTAGCCGACGATGTACCAGATCCAGCCGATCGGCAGCGAGATACCCGGCATCGCCGAGAGGATGCTCAGCATCACGCAGGCCAGCAGCGGGAACAGCACCGCCCACAGGAACGGCTTGCTGGTGGCCCAGGCCGAGCAGAACATCAGCCAGCCCACCGTCGGCAACGCCCATAGCAGGCTCATCGGCACGGTCTTGAGCAACAGCCACAGCAGCGAGAACGGGTGCGAATGGGTCGCCAGTGCCCAGGGGCTGGGCACGCCGGCGATCGAGGCGCCCACGATGGCGATCAGCCACAGGGCCAGGCCGACCAGCACGCCGATCGCGATGGCGATCAGCGGCGCCAGCAGCAGCGCCCAGGCGGCCTTGGACAGCACCGTCTGCACATCCGACACCGGCAGCGATTTCCAGAACAGCACGCTGCGGTCGCGGCGGTCGTCGTACAGGCTGCCCAGCGAATAGAAGAACACCACGAACGCCAGGACCACCGAGGCGATGCCGATGCCGCCGAGCAGCAGGCCGTCTCCAACTTGGCCCAGGGTGCGCGTGTATTCGGCCAGATCGTCCATGGTGATGCTGTCGCCGATCATGTTGCGACGCGCGCTGATCGCGCCGATCACCGCGCCCAGCAGCGCGAAGAACACCGCGATGCCGCCGGTGATGAGCTGTGCCCAGACGAAACCGCCGCGGTGTTCCCAGTACTCGCGTTTGAGCAGCCAGCCGAACGTGCGTGCGGGAGAGGCTTGGTGGGTGAGTGCATTCATGCGTAGGTCCCCTTCATGACCGCAACGAACAGGTCGGCAAGGCCGGGATTGCGGGTTTCGCCCACACGGGCGAGCTGCGCTTTCGGCACGCCATCGAACAGCATCACGGTCTTGCCGAACGGCAGGCTGCGCTCGTCGATCGGCTGCAGGCCTCTGGCGGCGTCGAGATGCTCGGCACCCACCAGCACTTCGGTGTAGCGCTCGGCCACGTTTTCCATGTCGGCGGTCAGCACGATGCGGCCGTCGCGGATGAACATCACATCGGTGAGGATGTGTTCGATCTCTTCGACCTGGTGGGTGGTGACGATGATGGTCTTCTGCTCGTCGAAGTAGTCCTCCAGCAGGCGCTGGTAGAACTGCTTGCGATACAGGATGTCCAGGCCCAGGGTGGGTTCGTCCAGCACCAGGATGCGGGCATCGATGGCCATCACCAGCGCCAGGTGCAGCTGCACGATCATGCCCTTGGACAGTTCGCGCACCCGCGACTTGCGGTTGAGCTGGGTATTGGCCAGGAAGCGCTCGCACTTGGCGCGATCGAAGCGCGGGTGCACGCCGGCGACGAAGTCGATCGCCTCGCCGACCCGCAGCCAGCGCGGCAGTACCGCCACGTCGGCGATGAAGCAGACCTCGTTCATCAGCGCGTTGCGCTGGGTACGCGGATCCATGCCGAGCACGCTCAGTTCGCCATCGAAATCGGTCAGCCCCAGCACCGCCTTGAGCGCAGTGGTCTTGCCGGCGCCGTTGGGGCCGATCAGGCCGACGATGCGCCCGGCGGCGATGGTGAAGCTGGTGTTGTCCAGCGCGAGCCGATGCTTGTAAGCCTTGCGCAGGCCACGTGCGTCGACCACATGGTCGGAGGAGACGGCGGTCATGGTGTTTTTCCCTGTGGCAACAGATCGTCGATGGACAGTCCCAGACGCTGGATGCGTTCCAGCACTGCGGGCCATTCTTCATTCAGGAAACGCTCGCGCTCGCTGCCGCGCAATTTCTGCGCGGCCTCCGGGGTCATGAACATGCCCAGGCCGCGGCGTTTCTCCACCAGGTTCTCGTCGGCCAGTTCCTGGTAGGCGCGCGAGACGGTGATGGGATTGAGTTGGTAGTCGGCTGCTACTTGGCGTACCGAGGGCAGGGCGTCGCCAGGCTTGAGGATTCCGTCGAGCATCATGGCAATCACCCGTTCCTTGAGTTGGCGGTAGATGGGAGCGCCGTCGCTCCATTGGATGTCGTTCATGGTCAGCTCCGTGGGCGCAGAGCCTGCGCGAAGGAGAAATAGGGCATCGACAGCGAAGCGCGCAGATGCCGGGCGGGCCGGGCACGTGCTTCGGGGGGAGTTGTCGCGTTTTCCGTAACCGCCTCCGACACGCCATAATCGGCGCCGGACTCCGTGACCTGACTGGAAGCGGCTCCCAGGCAACCAATGGCGAACAGGGCGCTGCCGAACAGCAGCAATGGAGCTGGCCGCGTGAAGCGTGTGCTGTTCATGCTTTCCCCCTGCGTTGGATGACTGGTGTTGTATTCAACTATAACACCGACACGCAGGCAGTCAACTGCCTGTCATACCCAACTGATGGCACCCCGCGTCGGTGGGTGGCCGGAACTATCGAAAGGGATCGCTCATGTTGCTCAAGCGTCTGCTGGTCGTTGTATTCGCTGGCTTTTTCTCCGTCTCGGCGCTGGCCGCCGGCGCGCCGCTGCTGGATCTGGACTACCGGCCGCTGGCCGGCAAGGCGCCAATCAACCTGAACCGTACCTACGGCGGCAAGGTCGTCATGGTGGTCAATACCGCCAGCAAGTGCGGCTTCACCCCGCAGTACGAAGGTCTCGAAGCGCTCAATCAGCGTTTCGGCAGCCGCGGCTTCACCGTGCTGGGCTTCCCTTCGAACGACTTCCAGGGCCAGGAACCCGGATCTGAGAAACAGATCCAGGAATTCTGCACGCTGACCTATGGCGTCAAGTTCCCGATGTTTGAGAAGGTGCATGTACTGGGTGCGCAGGCCACGCCGCTGTATCAGCGCCTGACGCAGGCCACTGACGTGGCGCCGGGCTGGAACTTCCACAAGTATCTGATCGGTCGCAATGGACGGGTGGTGGCGCAGTTCCCCAGCAAGATCAAGCCGGACGATCCGAGCGTATTGGCGGCAATCGAACGCGAGCTCAACGCGCCGTCGCGCTGAGCGCGGCGTTCGCAACGCCACGCGCACATGCGACAATGCGCATTCAGCGCCGGCGTCGGCGTGTCTTTTCACTTTCGGGAAGTGCATCGAATGAAGATGGGAAAGCGCGGCGCGGCGGCGTCGCTACTGATGGTGGCACTGTCGGCATCGATGCCGGCGATGTCGCAGCAACCGGCCGCAGCGGCCACCAAGGAGAAGCCAGTTTTGAATGCATCGTCTGAGAAGAGCACGCGCGACAACGTCAGCTACGCCATCGGTATGGACGTGGCACGTTCGTTCGAGCCGATCGCGCAGGACATCGATGTGAGCGCACTGCAACGCGCCATCGAGAATGCATTCAAGGGCGGCAAGCCGCTGTTGTCCGACGAGCAGACCCAGGCCACCGATACCGCACTGCGCACCGCGCTGGCGGCGCGTAACGGCCAGCAGGTCCCGGGCATGGCGCCGGGTAGCGCGCCGGCCGCGCCCTCCAAGGAAAATGTCGGCCTGATGCTGGGCGATCGCGCGGTCGGTCCGTCGCTGGCCGGCATCAAAGACGAGATCGACCTGTCGATCCTGATGGAAGCGGTGCGCACCGTGTTCGCCAAGGGCACCACGCGTCTGACCCAGCAGGAAGCCGCGGCCACCATGCAGGCGTTCGCCTCTGCCAAGCAGGGCGCCGCCGGTGCCAAGAATCGCGAGGAAGGCAATGCCTTCCTGGCCAGGAACAAGACCGAAAAGGGCGTGATCACCACCGCGTCGGGCCTGCAGTACATGGTGCTGCGCCAGGGCAGCGGCGAGCGTCCGATGCCCACCAACACGGTGCGCGTGAACTACGAAGGCAAGCTGCTCAACGGTCAGGTGTTCGACAGCTCCTACCAGCGCGGTCAGCCGGCCGAATTCGGTCTGAATCAAGTCATTGCAGGTTGGACCGAGGGCGTCGCGTTGATGCCGGTCGGTTCGAAATACCGTTTCTGGATTCCATCCAACTTGGCCTATGGCCCGAACGGCACGCAGGGGGGGCCGATCGGACCAGACGCAACGTTGACGTTCGATGTCGAACTGATGGGTATCCTTCCCTGATCCCCCACAGGAGTACCCCCACCCATGCGAGTTGCGATCTTTGGTACCGGCTATGTTGGTCTTGTCACCGGTACCTGTCTGGCGGAAGTAGGTCATCACGTTATCTGCGTGGATATCGACCAGGCGAAAGTTGATGGTCTCAATCGTGGGGTGATTCCCATCTATGAACCCGGCCTGGAGCCGATGGTGAAAGCCAACCATGCCTCTGGCCGGTTGCGCTTCACCACCGATGCGGCCGAGGCCATTGCGCACGGCGAAATCACCTTCATCGCCGTGGGCACGCCGCCGGACGAGGATGGCAGTGCCGACCTGCAGTACGTGCTGGCGGTTGCGCGTACCGTCGGTCGCCATATCGATGGCCCGTCGGTGGTGGTCAACAAGTCCACCGTGCCGGTCGGCACCGCCGACAAGGTGCGCGTGGCGATCCAGGAAGAGCTGGACGCGCGCGGCGTGGACCATGAGTTCGACGTGGTCTCCAACCCGGAATTCCTCAAGGAAGGCGATGCGGTGGCCGACTGCATGCGTCCGGATCGCATCGTGATCGGTGCCAAGAAGCCGGCTGCGATTGCCCGCATGCGTCGTCTGTACGCACCTTTCAATCGCAACCGCGATCGCATCGTGGAGATGGACGTGCGTTCGGCCGAGCTGACCAAGTACGCGGCCAACGCGATGCTGGCAACCAAGATCAGTTTCATGAACGAGATCGCCAATATTGCCGAACGCGTCGGTGCGGACGTCGAGCACGTGCGTAACGGCATCGGTTCGGATCCGCGCATCGGCTGGCACTTCATCTATCCCGGTGCCGGTTACGGCGGCTCGTGCTTCCCGAAGGATGTGCAGGCACTGGCCAAGACCGCCGAGCAGTACGGCATGGAGCCGACCCTGCTCAACGCGGTGGAAAGCGTCAACAATGCGCAGAAGGGCCATCTGTTCGAACTGGTGCAGCGCCACTACGGCGCCGAAGGCACCGGCAGCATCGCCGGCAAGACGTTTGCGGTATGGGGTCTGGCATTCAAGCCCAACACCGACGACATGCGTGCCGCGTCCAGCCGCCGTTTGATGGCGCAGTTGTGGGAAGCCGGTGCCAGCGTGCGTGCCTACGACCCGGAAGCCACCCATGAAGCCAAGCGCATCTTCGGCGAGCGCGACGACCTGACCTTCTGCGACGAGGCATTTGCCGCACTGGAAGGCGCCGACGCCCTGGTCGTGGTCACCGAGTGGAAGCAGTTCCGCAGCCCGGATTTCGGCAAGATCAAGCAGGCCTTGAAGGACGACGTCGTGTTCGACGGCCGCAATCTTTACGACCCGCAGGAAATCGAAGCCGCAGGTCTGGCCTACTACGCCATCGGACGAGGCCGTTCGTTGCATGCATGAGCAACTCTCGCCACGTGACCAGGAACTGGAAGCGCGGTTGGTTGAACTGGAAACGCGCCTGTCCTTTCAGGAGCAGGCGCTCAATGAACTGAGTGAAGCACTTGCGGACGCCCGTTTGACGGGCGCCCGCAATGCCGAACTGATCCGCCACCTGCTCGAGGATCTGGGCAAGGTGCGCTCCACGTTGTTTGCCGATGCAGCGGATGAACCGCCGCCTCCGCATTATTGATTGCAGATTGCCACCGCCATGAGCGATACCTTACGTGACCAGTTGCTTGGCTTGGGCTTCAAGTCCGCACCCAAGCCCGAACGCAAACCCGACGCACGGCCTGCCGCGCGTCAACATGGCCACGGTGGCAGGCCCGCGCCCGGCGGCAACAAGCCGGGTGGCCAGGGCAGGGGACCGCAGCGGCCGCATGCCGCTGCGGTGACCGACGGCAAGGGCGAGCGCAAACACGACGGCAGGCCGGAGCGTCGCAACGATGGCAAGCCGGCAGGATCGCAACGTCCGCCGCAGTCCACGGCCGACCGCCGCGGACCCAGGCCGGCACGCACGCATGAGGACATCGACCTGGCCAAGGCCTATGCGATCCGCGCGCAACGCGAGAGGGACGAGCGCATCGAAGCCGAGCGGCTGAAACAGGAAGAAGCACGCCTGCGTCGCGAAGCCAAGGCCAAGCTCGAAGAGCTGCTCAAGGACAAGGGGCTCAATCATGCCGATGCGGATATCGCCCGGCATTTCCCGTATGGCGGCAAGATCAAGCGTATCTACGTGACTGCCGATCAGCTCAAGGCGCTCAACGCCGGCGAGCTCGGCGTGCTGCAGCTCAACGGCCGCTATGTGTTGGTGACTGCCGAGGTACTAGCCGAGGCCGAAGCGGTATTTGCGCCATCGGTGGCATTGAAGGTGGACCCGAATGCGCCGGCAGGCGAAGACCCGTATGCGGATCCGCAGTATCAGGTACCCGACGACCTGGTCTGGTAAAACCGAACCCCCGGACGTGTGGTGTGCATGGGCGCCTGCGGGTGCCCATTTTTTTGCGTTGTTCCTGGGCGTGAGAGGCAAATCGGGAACGAGGTAGGCCTGGCGCGCCTGCAGGGTCAGCCGAATGGCGGCTATCGAATTATCGAATCAGAACGTGCTGGTCCTGGCCACGGTTTTCCCATGTGACGCCGTCATGGCGACCCATAACCGAGGGCGTGGAAGAGAAGGGGCAACGCGCTGCTATACAAACCGGTCACGGCCCGCGCGGCACCATGCGCGCCGTTGCTGCTCGATGCAAGCGGCTTGTCGCGCCGTGGCATTGTCCCCTGCTTGCCCGCTCCGTCCTTGCCACTGGTGCTGCGTATGTCCATCTCGTCGAAATCGTTGAAGTGCTGCGCCGTTGCAGCTGCGGAATCTCCCATGTCTGGTGCCGTGCATTTGCGGGCGCATCGCCGACGGCTGTCGGCGGCAGCGCTGCTTGCGTTGTGCGCGGTCAGCGGGCAAGCCGCTGCACAGGCGGACCAAGCGCCGGCATTTGACCGTCCCGGCATTCCGTTTGCCGCGGAGGCGTTGCAGCCCGGTGCGTTTGCCTGGGAACAGGGCCTGCCGGATGCGAGCACCGACCGCAGCGACGGGCAGCGCACCACCCAGTACACCGCCGATACGCTGCTGCGCCTGGGGCTGTTCCAGAACGTCGAGCTGCAGCTCGGGAGCGACAGCTACAACTGGCAGCATGGCGGCGGCGGGCGGGTGCGTGGCGGTGGCGACAGCCATGTCGGGTTGAAGGTGGCCTTGCCATCGCGCTCGGACACGTTTCATTGGGCGGCTCTGGGAACCTATAGCGTGCCGACCGGCAGCCCTGCGTTCAGTGCCGGCTACGCGCGCGAACTGGGTGTGACTGCGTCCTGGGATCTGGCGCAGCAACGCGCCATTGCGCTCTACGTCAATTACGCGCGCGACGACGATGGCCACACCTGGACCTTTGCGCCCAATTACACGTTTTTTTCCGGCGAACATTTCAGCAGCTACGTGGAAGCGGGTTTCGACACTGGCCGCGAGCATTCGCGCGTGGCCGGTGCGGGTGGCGCCTGGCAGTTGCCGCATGCGATGCAACTGGATGTGTCGGTGCTGCGTGGCCTGACCTCGGCAAGCCCGGATTGGCAAGGCGGAATCGGTCTGTCGATCGCGTTTGAATAAGTGCGCCACACCGTTGTGACGGTGGCTATCTGCCGGCCGGGAACCGCACCGAGGCGTAGCAGGCTGCGTCGTCCCTATGTTGCACTGCCGCATGCATTGACGGCCCGGAAAAGGCCTAATTGGATCGATCCAATTTGATGCCAATGCATGCGCAGGTTCACTACCGCAAGGCTCGCCACATGACGCCAGCCAAGCCGACATCCGAGGCGAAGGACGGCCTGGACGCGCCACGCGCGCGTCGCGGTGCGGTGACCTTGCGCGATATCGCAGGCGCCATTGGGGTGTCGCGGGCAACGGTATCGTTGGTGCTGCGGGGCAGCCCGTTGGTGCACGCGAGCACGCGCGCGCGCGTGGAAGCCGAGCTGGATCGGCAGAATTACGTCTACAACCGTGCTGCGGCCAATCTGCGCCGGCGCACCTCGTCCAGCATTGCGCTGGTCATCAACGACCTGTCCAACCCGTTCTTTGCCGAATTTGCCGCCGGTGTCGACGAGGCATTGGGCGCAGCCGGTTACGTGACGCTGCTGGGCAGCACCGGCGAATCGACCCAGCGCCAGCAGGCGGTACTGAGCTCGCTGATGGAACACACGCCGGCGGGCATCATCCTGTCGCCGGCCGAAGGCAGCCAGGCGCAGGCGCTGACCCAGGTGCTCGGCCGCCAACGCAATGTGGTGCTGTTCAACCGCGAGGTGGAAGGCACGCAGTGGGATCTGCTGGCGCTGGACAATGCGCAAGGCGCCTTTCTCGCCTGCACCCATCTGATCGCGCAAGGGCATCGGCGCATCGTGTTTTTCGGTGGGCATGCCGAATCCAGTTCCTGCCGTCAGCGTCGTGCCGGCTACGCGCGCGCGATGGAAGAGGCGGCCCTGGAAACCCATTACGTCGAGTCCGCCCCCAATCGCCAGGACGCCGCACTATCTGGCGCGCGCATGCTGGGCACTGCCACGCAGGTTGCGACCGCTGCGGTCTGTTACAACGACAGCGTTGCGCTGGGCTTGATGGCGGCGTTGACGAAGCACGGCATCGTGCCGGGCCGCGACTTTGCGGTGACCGGCTTCGACGACATCGCCGAGGCGGCGCTGTTCACGCCTGCACTGACCACCCTGGCGGCAGATCCGCGTGCGCGCGGCAGGCAGGCCGCGCAACTGGTGCTGCAGCGGATCGGCAACCCCGAACTCGCGTCGCAACAGCTGACCGCCGCAGTCGCCTTGAAAATCCGCGCGAGCAGCGCATGCGCAGCGACAACCCAATTGCCACCATTTCCCTCAAGCAGTCCATCCGCCCATTCCCCCACCAAGGCCTCAGGCCGCTGACCAGGCAATTCCTATGGTTTCCCTTTCCACGCAGTCCACAGTGCCAAGCGGCAACAAGGCGCCCGTCAACAACGGCGTTGCGTTGTCGGTCGTCACCACGATCTTCTTCATGTGGGGCTTTCTGACCTGCCTCAACGACATCCTGATTCCGCATCTGAAGGCGGTGTTCGAACTCAACTTCGCGCAGGCGATGCTGGTGCAGTTCACCTTCTTCGGCGCGTATTTCCTGATGTCGCTGCCGGCCGGTTGGCTGGTCAATCGCCTGGGTTACAAGCAGGGCATCGTGGCCGGTTTGGCGGTGGCGGCGGTGGGCGCGCTGGGCTTCTGGCCGGCGGCAGAACTGCGCGTGTACGGTGCCTTCCTCGGCGCATTGTTCGTGCTGGCCACTGGCATCACCATCTTGCAGGTGGCAGCCAATCCCTACGTCGCCTTGCTCGGTCCGGAGCGCAGCGCCTCGAGCCGCTTGACCCTGGCACAGGCGCTGAATTCGCTCGGCACCGCAATCGCACCGCTGTTGGGTGGCTGGTTGATCCTGTCCAACACGGTGATGAGCGGCGACCAGCTCAAGGCGCTGCCGGAAGCCGAGCAACTGGCCTATCGCGTACAGGAAGCGCAAGCCGTGCAGGGGCCGTACATCGGTCTGGGCGTCGTGCTGTTCCTGCTGGCGATCTTCGTGTTCCTGTTCCGTCTGCCGGCTCTGACCGATGCCAGCGCACAGAAAGACGAGAGCAGGCATTCCTTGCTCGATGCGTTGCGTCATCCGCATGTGCGCTTCGGTGTGCTGGCGATCTTTTTCTACGTCGGTGCAGAAGTGGCGATCGGCAGCCTGATGGTCAACTATTTCTCGCTGCCGCAAATCGGCGGGTTCACCGAGCGTGAGGCAACCAAGTATGTGTCCGCGTACTGGACGCTGGCGATGATCGGCCGTTTCATCGGCTCGGCGCTGCTGGCCAAGCTGTCGCCACGCGTGTTGTTGTCGGTGTTCGCCGCAATCAATGCGGTTTTGCTGGGCCTCACCATGGCCAGTGGCGGCATGCTGGCGGTGTACGCACTGGTGGCGATCGGCCTGTTCAATTCGATCATGTTCCCGACCATTTTCACCCTGGGCATCGAGCGGCTTGGTGCGCTGACCGGCCGCGCCTCGAGCCTGTTGATCATGGCCATTGTCGGTGGCGCCATCGTGCCGTATCTGCAAGGGCTGCTCGCCGACAGCATCGGCCTGCATGAGTCGTTCGTGCTGCCGCTGCTGTGCTACCTGTACATCGTGTTCTACGGCATCTGGGGTTCGCGTCTGCGCGGCGCACTGGCGGAGGCGCGCGCATGAGTGCCTTGAAGAACCGGGTGGTGTGTTTTGGCGAGGCCTTGATCGACATGCTGGCACTGCCGCAGGCCGGTCCGGATGAGGCACGTACGTTTGCGCAATACGCCGGCGGTGCGCCGGCCAATGTCGCGGTCGCGGTGGCCCGGCTGGGCGGTGCGGCGCATTTCGTCGGCATGCTGGGGCGCGACATGTTCGGCGATTTTCTGCTGCAGAGCCTGCAGCAGGCCGGTGTCGCCACCGATGGCATCGTGCGCACCGATCAGGCCAAGACCGCGCTGGCCTTCGTGGCGTTGGATGAAGCCGGCGAACGCAGTTTCAGTTTCTATCGTCCGCCTGCGGCGGATCTGCTGTTCCGTCCGGACCATTTCGCTGCGGACGGCTTCACGCAGGCCGCCGTGCTGCATGTGTGTTCCAACAGCATGACCGAGCCTGCGATCGCGCAATGCACGCTGGACGGCATGCGCCGCGCACGCGCCGATGGTGCCATCGTCAGCCTGGATCTCAACCTGCGGCCGATGCTGTGGCCGCAGGATGTGGACCCGGCTGCGTTGCTGTGGGAGGCCTTGGCGCTGGCCGATGTGGTCAAGCTCTCGCGCGAAGAACTCGATTACCTGGCCGGCACGCTCGATGGCGACGCCAGCGCGGTCACCCGCAAGCTCTGGCAGGGCCAGGCCAGCTGGCTGCTGGTCACCGACGGTGGCGGTCCGGTGCATTGGCAGACACGCACCGATTCGGGTCAGGTGCCGGCCTTCCGCGTGCAGGTGCGCGACAGCACGGCGGCGGGCGATGCGTTCGTCGGTGGCTTGCTGTTTCAGCTGGCGACGCGTGCATCCACGCTGGAGCAGCTGACCGGCGATGCCGCTGCGATCACCGAGGTGATCCGTTTTGCCGCGGCGGTCGGCGCGCTCGCGGTAACGCGCAAGGGCGCGTTTGCGGCGATGCCGAGCGTCGATGAAGTCCATTCCCTGATCCAGGAACAATCATGAGCCGTTTGCCTGCGAGCCCCGCACCCGATTTCCGTTCGGCCGATGTACTGCGTCAACATATCGCCGACACCATGGCGTTCTACCACCCGCGCGCGATCGACCCGGCGGGCGGCTTTTTCCAGTATTTCCGCGACGATGGTTCGATCTACGATGCCGGGCATCGGCATCTGGTCAGCAGCACGCGCTTCGTCTTCAACTACGCGATGGCGTATCGCGAATTCGGCGATGCGCAGTATCTGCAGGCGGTGCGTCACGGCCTGGACTATCTGCGCAACGTGCATCGCAATCCGGCCACCGGCGGCTATGCATGGACCTTGCGCGATGGCGTGGTCGAAGACGACATGAATCATTGCTACGGCGTGGCATTCGTGCTGCTGGCTTATTCGTGCGGTTTGAAAGCCGGCGTCGCCGAGGCGCGCGCATGGATGGACGAGACCTGGCAACTACTGGAAAAACACTTCTGGGAAGCAGAATTCGGCTTGTATCGCGACGAAGCCGATGCGCAGTTCAACTTCACCAGCTACCGCGGTCAGAACGCCAACATGCATATGTGCGAGGCGATGATCGCCGCGTACGAGGCAAGCGGTGAGCAGCGTTATCTCGATCGTGCGCTGGTGCTGGCCGAGAACATGACCCGTCGCCAGGCAGCCAAAGCCGATGGGTTGGTGTGGGAGCATTACGACCTGCAGTGGAACATCGACTGGGACTACAACCGCGACAATCCCAAGCACCTGTTCCGCCCGTGGGGTTTCCAGCCCGGCCATCAGACCGAATGGGCCAAGCTGCTGATGCTGCTGGATCGCTACGCACCGACCGACTGGTTGTTGCCGACCGCGCAACACCTGTTCGATGTGGCGGTGGAGCGCTCCTGGGATGCGCAGCGTGGCGGGCTGTATTACGGCTTCGACCCCGACGGCAAGGTCTGCGATGACGACAAGTACTTCTGGGTGCAGGCCGAATCGCTGGCGGCGGCGGCATTGCTGGCGCAGCGCAGCGGCGAGCCGCGCTACTGGCAGTGGTACGACAAGCTCTGGGCGTATTCGTGGGCGCACATGATCGACCATCGCTACGGTGCGTGGTATCGCATTCTGGATGCGGACAACCGCAAGTACAGCGACGAAAAGAGCCCGGCCGGCAAGACCGATTACCACACCATGGGCGCGTGCTACGAAGTCTTGAACGTGTTGCGGCCGGCGGCTTGATGCTGGCGTGATCGAAGCGCGGCCGCGCAATGCGTCGGCGCCGCGTAGGAGCGCACCCGGGCGCGATGAGGCTTTACCGGTAAAGCCTCATCGCGCCCGGGTGCGCTCCTACGATGTCTGCAGTCTGCAGTCTGCAGTCTGCAGCTGCTCTTATTCCGGGTCGTAATCCAGATTCGATGCCAGCCAACGTTCGGCCAATGCCACGGTGATGCCCTTGCGCCTGGCGTAGTCGGCCACCTGTTCCTTGCCCAGGCGCCCGACCACGAAGTACTGGCTCTTGGGATGGCTGAAGTAATAGCCGGAGACCGCTGCGGTGGGCAGCATCGCGAAACTTTCGGTCAGCGTCATCGTGGTATGGCGCTCGGCATCGAGCAGGTCGAACAAGGTGCGCTTTTCGCTGTGCTCGGGGCAGGCGGGATACCCCGGTGCCGGACGAATGCCGCGATAGCGCTCGGCGATCAGCGCCTCGTTGTCCAGCGTCTCATCCTCCACATAGCCCCAGAATTCGGTGCGCACGCGTTGATGCAGGCGCTCGGCCAGCGCCTCGGCCAGACGGTCGGCCAGGGCCTTGAGCAGAATCGCGTTGTAGTCGTCGTGTGCGGTTTCGAACCGCGCCACATGCGGCTCGATGCCGATGCCGGCGGTGACCGCAAACGCGCCGATCCAGTCCTGCTTGCCGCTGCTCTTGGGCGCGATGAAATCGGCCAGGCAGAAGTCCGGGCGGTCGACGGGTTTGTCGACCTGTTGGCGTAAGAAGTGCAGGGAATGGGGAATGGAGAATCGGGAATGGTCGGGCGCCGATGCATCGCCTTGCGATTCCCGATTCCCGATTCCCGATTCCGCAGGCCCGGTCAGCACGACAACATCATCGCCGACTGCATTGGCCGGCCACAGCCCGAACACCACCTTCGCGGTGAGCCATTTTTCGGCGACGATGGTGCGCAGCATCTTGCGTGCATCGCGGTACAACTCGCTGGCCTGGCTGCCGACCACCTCGTCGCTGAGGATCGCCGGGAACTTGCCGGCCAGTTCCCAGGCCTGGAAGAACGGGGTCCAGTCGATCAGCTCGATCAACTCCTGCAGCGGGTAGTCGTCGAACACGTGCAGGCCCGGCTGACGCGGGGCGGGCGGTGTGTAGGTGTCCCAATCACCATCGAAGCGCTGTGCGCGTGCCTTTTCCAGCGATACCAGGCGTTTGGCGTCGCCGCGATTGCGATGGCGCGCGCGGATTTCCGCGTAGTCGGCATCGTTGGCGGCGACGAAGGCCTGGCGCAGGTCGCGCGAGATCAGCGACTGCGCCACGCCCACCGCGCGCGAGGCGTCCTTCACCCACACGGTGGGGGCAGTGTAGTGCGGGTCGATCTTCAAGGCGGTGTGTGCGCGCGAGGTGGTGGCGCCGCCGATCAACAGCGGAATCTCGAAGCCTTGCCGCTGCATCTCGCGTGCGACATGCGACATCTCTTCCAGCGACGGCGTGATCAGGCCGGACAACCCGATCAGGTCCGCATTCTCTGCGCGTGCACGGTCCAGTATCACCTGCGCCGACACCATCACGCCCAGATCCACCACGTCGAAGTTGTTGCATGCCAGCACAACGCCGACGATGTTCTTGCCGATATCGTGCACGTCGCCCTTGACGGTGGCCATGATGATCTTGCCGTTGGACTTGCCGACATCGCCGGTCCGCAGCTTTTCCGCTTCGATGAAGGGCAGCAGATACGCCACCGCCTTCTTCATCACACGCGCGGATTTGACCACCTGCGGCAGGAACATCTTGCCGGCGCCGAACAGGTCGCCGACCACGTTCATGCCGTCCATCAGCGGGCCTTCGATCACCTCCAGCGGGCGGGTGGACTGCTGGCGTGCCTCCTCGGTATCGGTTTCCACGAATGCGTCGATGCCGTGCACCAGCGCATGCGCCAGCCGCGCACGCACCGGCTTGTCGCGCCAGGCCAGGTCTTCGACTTTCGCCGCGCCCTTGCTGCCTTTATAGCGCTCTGCAATTTCCAGCAAGCGTTCGGTGCCGTCCTTGCGGCGATTGAGGATCACATCCTCCACGCGTTCGCGCAGTTCCGGGTCCAGCTCGTCGTAGATCGGCATGCCGCCGGCGTTGACGATGCCCATGTCCATGCCGGCCTTGATCGCATGGAACAGGAACACCGAGTGGATCGCCTGGCGCACGCTCTCGTTGCCGCGGAACGAAAACGACACGTTGGAAACGCCGCCGGAGACATGGCAATGCGGCAGTGTGTCCTTGATGATGCGGGTGGCTTCGATGAAGTCCACCGCGTAGTTGTCGTGTTCCTCGATGCCGGTGGCCACGGCAAAGATGTTGGGATCGAAGATGATGTCTTCCGGCGGAAAGCCCACCTGCTCGGTCAGCACCTTGTAGGCGCGCGTGCAGATCTCGACCTTGCGCGCGCAGGTATCGGCCTGGCCCACTTCATCGAAGGCCATCACCACCGCGGCAGCGCCATAGCGCAGCACCTTGCGCGCCTGTTCAATGAACAGCGCCTCGCCTTCCTTGAGCGAGATCGAGTTGACCACGCTCTTGCCTTGCAGGCACTTCAGGCCGGCTTCGATCACGCTCCACTTGGACGAATCCACCATCACCGGAATGCGCGCGATATCCGGCTCGGACATGATCAGGTTGAGAAAGCGCGTCATCGCCTTTTCCGAATCGATCAGGCCCTCGTCCATGTTGACGTCGAGGATCTGCGCGCCGCTGTCCACTTGCTGGCGGGCCACTTCCACGGCTTCCTCGTAGCGCTCTTCCTTGATCAGCTTGCGGAACTGCGCGCTGCCGGTGACGTTGGTGCGCTCGCCCACGTTGACGAACAACAGGTCCGGGGTGATGACCAGCGGCTCAAGACCAGACAGGCGGGTGTAGCGGGGAGTGCTCATGCAATGCTCTGCTGGACGTTGAGGGCGCGGTCGGTCGTGATGAGTGGGTGTTCACGGCCCGACCCTGGGGCGTCGTGCGAGGCGGCCCTCATCCGGCGCTTCGTGCCACCTTTTCCCGCTTGCGGGAGAAGGGCGGTGTGTTGTGCGCGGAGCGTTTTCGTGACACGCGGGGCTACGCCGCTGCTTCCTTCCCCCGCTCGCGGGAGAAGGTGCCCGAAGGGCGGGTGAGGGAGTAGCTCGCGCCTCACGCCGCCAGCTCCCGCGCACCTGCCAACTGCCTCGGAGCCAGATCGGCCACCGCCTCGGCGATGGCGCGGATATGGTCGGGCGAGGTGCCGCAGCAGCCGCCGACCAGATTGAGCAAACCGGCCTGCGCGAATTCGCGCAAGGTTTCGGCCATTTCTTCCGGGGTTTCGTCGTACTCGCCGAAGGCATTCGGCAGGCCGGCATTGGGATGCGCGCTGACGTAGGCGTCGGCAATCTGCGCCAGCGTTTCCACATGCGGCCGCAGGTCCTTGGCACCGAGCGCGCAGTTCAGGCCCACAGACAGTGGCCGCCCGTGCGCGACCGAGGCGTAGAACGCCTCGGCCGTCTGGCCGGACAAGGTGCGTCCGGAGGCATCGGTGATGGTGCCGGAGATCATCACCGGCAGGCGTCCGCCGCGCGCTTCGAACACTTCCTCGATCGCATACAGCGCGGCCTTGGCGTTGAGCGTGTCGAAGATGGTTTCCACCATCAGCGTGTCGGCGCCGCCGTCGATCAGGCCGTCGATGGCCTCGCGATAGGTGTCGCGCAAGGCGTCGAAGCTGGTGTTGCGGTAGCCGGGGTCGTTGACGTCCGGGCTGATCGAGGCGGTGCGGCTGGTCGGGCCGAGCACGCCGATCACGAAGCGCGGCTTGTGCGGGGTCAGCGCCTCGACTTCGTCGCAGCAGGCGCGCGCGACCTGCGCGCCGGCCTTGTTCAATTCGTAGACCAGATGTTCCAGGTGATAGTCGGCCTGGCTCACCGAGGTGGCGTTGAAGGTATTGGTTTCCAGCAGGTCGGCACCGGCGTCCAGATAGGCGCGATGGATGCCGGCGATGATCTCCGGGCGCGACAGCAACAGCAGATCGTTGTTGCCTTTCAGGTCATGGCCTTGCGGCGCGTGTGCGTGATCGCAGCCCGGGCCATGCACGTGTACCTGCGCGCTGTCGTAACCGTCGGCAAAGCGGCTGCCGCGATAGTCACGCTCCTGCAGGTCGTGGCGCTGGATCATCGTGCCCATCGCGCCGTCGATGATGAGGATGCGTTCGGCGAGCGCGGCAGTGAGCTTGGCCGCGCGCTCGGGATGCAGCCACGGCAATGCAAACGGGATTGGGGATTCGGAATTGGGGGTTGCTGGGGGCGTCATGATGCGATTCTCCGTGAGGCAGTGGCGCCGCTTTCAACGATTCCCGATTCCCAATTCCCGGCTTCACCGCAATCAACGAAATCACCTCGAAATGCGGCGGGCGCTTTTCGCGCGTCACCGTCTCCAGGCTGGACACGTCCAGCCCGGCCTTCTCGGCGAACCTGCGCAGCTCCTTGGCGGCAAAACCGAGATTGACGTGGCCATAGGCGTGCACCGCGGCGCGGTGTTCGTGCTTGGCCAGGCTGCACAGCAGCAGGCGGCCGCCGGGGCGCAGCACGCGCGCGGATTCGGCCACTGCCTGCGCCGGCTTGGCTGCGTAGGTGAGCGCATGCATCAGCACCACCAGGTCGAAGCTGGCATCGGGAAACGGCAGCGCATGCATGTCGCCCTCGCGCACCTCCACATTGCGCAGCTTGCGCAGGCGCTCGCTGGCGGCGGCGACCACGCGTGCGCTGGTGTCGATGCAGATGTAGCGGGTGGCATGTGGTGCCACCAGCTCGGCCAGCACGCCGTCGCCGGAGGCGATGTCGAGCACGTCGCCGGTTTCCAGCAAGGGCAGGGCGGTGCGCGCCAGCGCCTCCCAGGTGCGCCCCGGGGAGTAGTGCCGCTCCATGTCGCCGGCCACCGAATCGGCCCAGTTCTGGTCGGCGGCGCGGTTGGCCAGCACCGCGGCCACGCGCTCGGCGTCCTGACGCAGCAGCGGGTCGTCGCTGCCGGTGCTCAATGCCAGCCACAGGGCGCGCTGCGCCGGGTCCAGCGACACCTCGTCGAACCGGTAGTAAGCCGATACGCCGGCGCGGCGGTCGCGCACCAGCCCGGCTTCCTTGAGCTTGGCCAGGTGCGTGGACACGCGCGGCTGGGCCAGGCGGGTGATCGCCGACAGCTCGGCCACGGTGAGTTCTTCCTGCTCCAGCAAGGTCAGCAGGCGGACGCGGGTGGCGTCGGCAAATACCTTCAGGCGCGCCGACCAGTCTTCCAGATCCATGAATATCTCTATATCGCGATATGGAGATATTTTCGGCCGGGCAGGCTGTGGGGTCAACTACATACGCATGCGAATGGTTGGGGCTACAATGGGCGCTCAGCCTAGGCCTGGAGGGGTGCGACGTGGATTTCAGCTTTACCGAAGAACAATTGATGATCCAGGATGTGGCGCGCCGCATCGCCCAGGAAAAGATCGCCCCCAGCGCGGAGCAGTTCGATCGCAGCGGCGAGTTCCCGCTGGAGAACATCCGCCTGCTCGGCGAGAACGGCCTGATGGGCATCGAGGTGCCGGCCGAGTACGGTGGCGCCGGCATGGACCCGATCAGCTATGCGTTGGCAATGATCGAGATCGCCGCCGCCGACGGCGCGCATTCCACCATCGTGTCGGTCAACAACTCGCTGTTCTGCACCGGCATCCTGAAGAACGGCAGCGAGACGCAGAAGCAGCTGTACGTGCGCGCGATCGCCGAAGGCGCGCAGATCGGCGCATTCGCACTGACCGAGCCGCAGTCCGGTTCGGATGCTTCGGCGATGCGCTGCCGCGCGGTCAAGCAGGCCGATGGCAGCTTCGTGATCAACGGCAAGAAGAGCTGGATCACCTCCGGCCCGGTCGCCAAGTACATCGTGTTGTTTGCGGTGACCGAGCCGGACAAGGGCGCGCGCGGCATCACCGCCTTCATGGTCGACGCCGATCGCGCCGGCTTCCATCGCGGCAAGACCGAGCCCAAGCTCGGCATCCGTGCCTCGGCCACCTGCGAGATCGAGTTTGCCGATTACGTTACGCAGCCCGATGAGGTGCTGGGTGTGGAAGGCGAGGGCTTCAAGACCGCAATGAGCGTGCTGGATGCCGGGCGCATCGGCATCGCTTCGCAGGCGGTCGGCATCGCGCGTGCGGCGTACGAAGCCACGCTGGCCTACGTCAAGGAACGCAAGGCCTTCGGCGCGGCGATCGGCACCTTCCAGATGACCCAGGCCAAGATCGCCGACATGAAGTGCAAGCTGGATGCAGCGCTGCTGCTGACGCTGCGCGCGGCCTGGTTGAAGGGGCAGGGCCAGAAGTTCGGCACCGAAGCGGCCGTGGCCAAGCTCACCGCCTCGGAGGCGGCGATGTGGATCACCCATCAGGCGGTGCAGATCCACGGCGGCATGGGCTATTCCAAGGAAATGCCGCTGGAGCGCTACTTCCGCGACGCCAAGATCACCGAAATCTACGAGGGTACCTCGGAAATCCAGCGCCTGGTGATCGCCCGCGGCGAGACCGGCCTGCGCTGAAGAGCCTGATCCGGCACCGCGCCGCGGTCGGTTTTATTGGCCCAGGGATGCGCAGCAGTCGATCCAGCGTCTTGGCGCTGACGATTGCCTCGCACTCTGTAGGAGCGCGCTTGCGTGGGCGGTCAGATATCGCGGATGCGCCGTGTCAGTGGCCTGGCGCCGACACACCGCAGGCACCTCACAGCGCCAGATCGCGCCTGGTTGCGCCCGACCTTGTCGTACGCGGCGCGCGCGGATCACAATCGCGGCTTCTCCCGCCTCTGGTGCGCGCATGCCCCGATCCTTGCACGCTGTGCTTTCCCGCCTTTCGTCGTCCGCCCTTGTTGCGGTGCTGGTGTGTTGGGGGCTGTTGCTGGTCTGCGCTGCGGCAACTGCGCAAACGCCGCCGCCCTCGATCGTGCCCACCGACCGCCTGCAGGAAGCCTGGTGGGCGCAGCGGCATGCGCAGGTGCTGGAGCAGGTGAAGCAGCACGCCGACACCCCGCTGCTGTTGATCGGCGATTCGATCACCCAGAACTACGAAAAAGCCAAGGCACCGGACGAGGATTTTCAGCCGACCTGGCAGACCTTCTACGGCAGCCGTGGCGCGCTCAACCTGGGCTTCAGCGGCGATGGCACCGAACACGTGCTGTGGCGGCTGGCCAATGGCGAGGTCGATGGCCTGCAGCCGAAGGTCGCGCTGGTATTGATCGGTACCAACAACACCGGCCATCTCGGCCAGACCGCCGAGCAGGCCCAGCTCGGTATCGATGCGGTGGTGGCGGCGATCGAACAGAAATTGCCGCGCACCCAGATCTTGCTGGTGGGTGTGCTGCCCAGCGACATCTCCAGCGAGAAGTCGCGCCGCGATGCGCAGATCAACCAGGGCCTGGCGGTGCGCTATGGCGACAATCCACGCGTGACCTATCTGGATGTAGGGTCGATCTTCCAGCGCGACGGCAAGCTGCGCACCGAGCTGTTTTACGACACCCGCTTCCGTCCGCCGGCCGCTGCCCTGCATCCGGACACGCGAGGCCAGCGCATGCTGGCCGAGGCGATCGAGCCGACCCTGGCGCGCCTGCTCGGCGAGCCGCCGGTCAAGCCGGTTGCCGCGCTGGGCCGCGATTTTGCGACCTCGCTGATTCCGGTCGACCGGCTGGAGCAGGATTCCTACGACTGGTATGCGCGTCACCATGCGGCGCTGGCCGCAGCGCGCACGCTCAAGCCCGAGGTGGTGATGATCGGCGATTCGATCACCCACTTCTGGGCCGGCCCACCGCAGGCCACGCGTGTCAGTGGCCCCGAGTCCTGGAGCTGGTTGTACGGCAGGGCCCCGGTGCTGAATCTGGGCTTTGGCTGGGACCGCACCCAGAACGTGCTGTGGCGCATCCGCCAGGGCGAGCTCGACGGCCTGGATCCGCGCTGGGTGGTGCTGCATATCGGCACCAACAACCTCAGCGGCACCGCGCAATCGCGCGCCAGCACGCCTGCCGAGGCTGCATTGGGTGTGCAAGCAGTGGTGAGCGAAGTGCGCCGCCGCCTGCCCGACAGCAAGCTGATCCTGATGGCGATCATGCCTCGCGGCCGCAATGCCGGCGACGCACAGCGTGCGCCGATCGCCGAAACCAACCGGTTGCTCGCCGCGCGGTATGCCAAGGATCCGGCGGTGCGCCTGGTCGACATCGGACCGCAGATGTTGCAACCCGACGGCAGCCTGCCCGAAGCGCTGATGCCGGATGGCACTCATCCCAGCGAAGCCGGCTATCGCATCTGGGCGAAGGCGTTGCGTGAAGCAGGGATCACTGCTGCGCCTTAAGAGGCAGCCGACAAAACGACTGCACTCACAGCCAGGTGGCGCGCAGAGACTCGGAACCGACCTGATCCACTCGTGTGGTTCTTCGCGATATCAGCAGCCAACTGATGGCAGCTCGCCGCGTCTTGTCAGTCGCTCCTGAGGCGGGCTGCACGCAGCTGCGCCCATCGACAGGCGCGCGTAGCTGACGTGTGTGTTCCATGCGGCCAATCGCATGTTGCGGTGTTCAGTGCTGTCTAGCAGCTGAGCGTGCTTTCACGCATGCAAGGGTTGCAGTGATACGCCGGCAGCGCCGACGGCTTTGAACTACAAGTTGCTTCGAGCGGTGAGCTGTCTCTACCGGAAGACGTGGCGCGATCCGGCCGGTCGCATTCGACATTGCGGTAGCGGTGTACGCGGGACTCGCAACGTGAGGTCGCGGCCGGCACACCAGGCGCTGGATTTTAAAACCCCAGAAACCAGAAGACCCCCGATCGCTCGGAGGTCTTTTTAAACTGGTGCCCAGAAGAGGACTCGAACCTCCACGAAGTTGCCCCCGCTAGCACCTGAAGCTAGTGCGTCTACCAATTCCGCCACCTGGGCAGGTGAGCCGCAAATTCTGCAGACTCCTGGCAGGCTTGTCAATGCCTGGCGAATGGCAATTGCGACCGGCCGGGCGCGGCTTGCCGCCCATGGCGCGGCCGCAAGGGGTACCATGTAAGCAATGACAAAGAAAAACACCCCAGATTCCGATCGGCCCAGTCGCCGCAAGTCCACCAGCCCGGGCGAGTCCACCACCGCCGAAAAACAGAAGTTGCCGGGCTGGATGCCGGACTTCCTGGTCCGCGCCGCCGCCGGTGCGTCGACCAAGTCCGCCAACAAACGCGCTGCCGACAAGGCCGCCAACGCCTCGCCCGAGCTGCCGGTAGCGCCCGGACTGCCCACGCCGCCGCCACGCGCCCCGCATCCGCGCAAGAGTGGTCCGCCGGCGCCGCCGCCGGAACGCTTCCGGCAGGCGCCGACCGAAGCGCCCGCGCCCGCGGCGGGGTTCAACGATCCGCATGCCGACCGCGAAGCATTGCGCTACGCCGAGCCGATCGCCAGCCGCGAGGCCATCCTGCAGTTGCTCGAGGCCTGCGACGGCCCGCAGACCGCCGAGGAAATCGCCGAACAACTCAATCTCAGCGACCGCATCGACGCGCTGGGCAAGCGCCTGGCGGCGATGGTGCGCGAGGCGCAGCTGGTGCAGAACCGTCGCGGCGGCTACGCGCCGGTGCAGCAAACCAGTCTGATCGCCGGCGTGGTAATCGCCAATCCGGAAGGCTTCGGTTTCCTCAAGCCGGACGAAGGTGGCGACGACCTGTTCCTGCCGCCTTACGAAATGCGCAAGGTCATGCACGGCGATCGTGCGCTGGCCAACGTCACCGGCATCGACCGCCGCGGCCGTCGCGAAGGTGCGATCGCCCGCGTACTCGAGCGCGGCATGTCGCGCATGCTCGGGCGCTTTTTCTATGAGCACGGCGTGGCTTATGTCGACCCCGATGACAAGCGCATCCAGCGCAACGTGCAGATCGCACCGGATGGTATCGGCGAGGCGCGCGAAGGCCAGTTGGTGGTCTGCGAACTGATCGCACCGCCGGACGCGCGCCGCCCGGCGATCGGCAAGATCATCGCAGTGCTCGGCGACAAGCTGACCCCGTCGCTGGTGGTGGAAATGGCCATCCACGGCCACGAGCTGCCGCACGAATTCCCGCAGGAAGTGCTGGACGAGGCCGCGGCAGTGCCGTTGGTGGTCGAGCCGCAGATGATCGGCGGGCGCGTGGATCTGCGGCAGATGCCGCTGGTCACCATCGACGGCGAAGACGCCAAGGATTTCGACGACGCGGTGTATTGCGAACCCAATGCAGACGGCTTCCGTCTGGTGGTGGCGATCGCCGACGTATCCAACTATGTGCGCCCGGGCACCCCGTTGGACGACGAAGCGCAAAAGCGCGCCACCTCGGTGTATTTCCCGGGTTTCGTGGTGCCGATGCTGCCGGAGACCCTGTCCAACGGCATCTGCTCGCTGATGCCCAAGGTCGACCGCATGTGCTTCGTCTGCGACATGCAGGTGGGCCGCGATGGCGAAGTCACCGGCTCGCGTTTCTACGAAGCGGTGATGAACTCGCATGCGCGCCTGACCTATAACCAGGTCTGGAAGGCGGTGGGCGAGGACGACGCCGACACCAAGGCCTTCATCGGCCCGTTGCTGCCGCAGGTGCAGCGCCTGCATCAGCTGTACAACGTGCTGTCCAAGGCGCGCACGCAGCGTGGCGCGATCGAGTTCGAAACCTCCGAAGTGCGTTTCGTGCTCGACAACACCGGCGAAGTCACCCAGGCCGGCATGCTGGTGCGCAACGATGCGCACAAGCTGATCGAAGAGTGCATGATCGCCGCCAACGTCGAGGCCGCGCGTTACCTGCTGAGCGTGCATGTGCCGGCGCCGTACCGCGTGCACGAGCGGCCGCCGGAGAGCAAGTACGAAGACCTGCTGGAGTTCCTCAAGGAATTCCAGCTGAGCCTGCCGGCATGGAGCAAGGTACGCCCCGGCGACTACACCAGGCTGCTGAAGAAGGTGCGTGCGCGCCCCGACGCGGCGCTGCTGGAGTCGGTGCTGCTGCGCAGCCAGAGCCTGGCGGTGTATTCGCCGGACAACAATGGCCATTTCGGTCTGGCGTTGGAGGCGTACGCGCACTTCACCTCGCCGATCCGGCGTTACCCGGATCTGCTGGTGCACCGCGCGATCAAGCACGCCTTGAGCGGTGCCAGCCCGGAAAAATACATCTACACCCCGCGTCAGATGGCGGCGTTGGCGCTGCAGTGTTCCGAGCGTGGTCGGCGCGCCGACGAAGCCGAGCGCGAAGTCGACGAGCGGTATCGCGCCGCGTGGATGGAACAGCATGTCGGTGGCCAGTTCGATGGCGTGATCAGCGGCGTGACCGGATTCGGCCTGTTTGTGGAGTTGAACGAGTCCAAGGTCAACGGCCTGGTGCATGTCACCCAGTTGCCGCAGGACTACTACCAGTTCGATCCGATCCGCAAGACGCTCAGTGGCGAGCGCCGTGGCCGCACCTTCCGTCTGGGCGACCCGGTGCGGGTGCTGGTGCTCAAGGCCAGCATGGAGGAACGCAAGATCGACTTCCGCCTGGCAGAGGATCGCGGCGATTCGCCCGAACCGCCGCCGCCGCCGCGTGCTCAGCCGGCCAAGCGCAAGAAGAAGCAGTACTAAGCGTGTCTGCAGGACCGCGAGCCGCCCTCCGACGGCGGCTCGCGACGCGTACGGACCGCCGCATATGAGCTGCAGGTCGTTGCGGCTAGACGCTCGCAACGCGCGCTGGGTGCCCACTTTCAAGGCTTGAGGCGACGATGGACGCAGCAATCGAGTACAGCGGTGGCTGCCAGTGCGGCGCCGTGCGTTTCCACGTGCGCGGCAGGCTGACGGACGCCTCGATCTGCCATTGCCGCATGTGTCAGAAAGCCTTCGGTGCCTAGTACGCGCCGTTGGTTTCGGTGCGCGGTACCGAGTTCGGCTGGACCCGCGGCGAGCCGAAGCGCTTCGCCTCTTCATCGTTGGTGTTGCGTGGCTTCTGCGCCGAATGTGGCACGCCGCTGAGCTATGAAGCGCCCGATGGCCCGGCGATTGCTGCCGGTGCGTTCGATACGCCCGAGCGGTTGCCTCCGGCAATCCAGTACGGGGTGGAGCGCAAGCTGCCCTTCGTCGATGCATTGGCCGATCTGCCGGCGCGCACCACCGAGGACGATGTCGCCGCATTGGCGTTTCTGGCCGATGTGGTGTCAAGGCAGCATCCGGATCACGATACTGCGCAGTGGCCAGTGTGAGTTTGCGCCCGCAGGCGTGAGCGCCTATCGCAGGGGGGGCGACGGCGAGTGCGTGCAGGTGCCGGCACCATCGCAACGGTGCGAGCGCCATCTTCGATCCCCGCAATCGGCCGTACAGCGTGCTGACGTTCTGGCCGTGGTCCAGGAACAACGCGATCTCCCTGCTGGCAGTGCCGTCTGCGCTCCGCCCGTGACGTGGCAGGCCGCAGGCCCTACCATTCCCCTTTATCTCTTCGTATCCGGCGCAATGAGCAGCAAGCAGAATCAGTGGATCGTCGGCGTCAACGCCGTCGCCTCGTCCGTCGAGAACGACGCCGACAACGTGCGCGAGGTGTTGATCGAGGCCGGCAGCAAGAATCCGCGCCTGATCGAAATCGAAGAGCAGGCCCGTCGCAAGGGCATCGACGTGCGCAGGGTCACCACCCAGGCACTCGATGGCGTCGGTGGGCAGGTGCGCCACCAGGGCGTGGTCGCGCGTTATGCCGCAGCGCGGCTGTGGGCGGAAAACGAGCTCGAAGCGCTGGTGACCGCAGCCGAGGGACGTGCCTTGCTGCTGATCCTCGATGGCGTGCAGGATCCGCACAATCTCGGTGCATGCCTGCGCAGCGCAGCCGCCGCCGGCGTCACTGCGGTGGTCATTCCCAAGGACAAGTCGGCCACGGTCAACGCGACCGTGCGCAAGACATCGGCCGGTGCGGCCGACCGTATTCCGGTGGTGGCGGTGACCAATCTGGCGCGTTGCCTGCGCGATCTGCAGAAGCAGGGCGTGTGGCTGTACGGCCTGGCCGGCGAAGCCGAGGCGTCGCTGTACAGCGTGGACCTGCGCGGCAACGTCGGGCTGGTGCTCGGCGGCGAGGCCGACGGCCTGCGTCGTCTCACCCGCGAGCATTGCGATGGCCTGGTCAAGATCCCGATGCCGGGCGATATCGAAAGCCTCAACGTGTCGGTGGCCGCCGGCGTGACCCTGTTCGAAGCGGTACGCCAGCGCCTGGGCGCCTGAAGCGGCGACCGAAACGACTGCGCTCACCGCCAGGTGGGCGCGTGAGCGGCCGATGCCCTGACTCAGCACGCACCACCGTGCACTGCGCTTGCTGCGCGCTGTCCGCATCCAGCTGGCGATTGTTCGCTCTGTTGCCAACCACTCTGAACCGCACGTGCGTGCCAATGGCGAGCCGCGCAGGTCGGTCGGCACGGCGAGATCGCGCATCCGGCGCGGTTCGCTCCGCGCACCCACGCAGTGGCCGATCTGCGCAAACCATGGTGCCGGTGCGCTTGCCGCTGCAGTGCCGGGCGTGCAGGTAGCGCGCTGCAGATGACTTTCGCCCAGGCATGTGGAGATCCACCGGCGCGCGTGCCCGTTTTTGCCTACCATATCGCCAGCGAACGGCGTGTTATGTCTGATGAGAGATGGGGCGGGGGCCTGGTCGACGGGCGAGAACGGATGCGATGCCAAGGCGTCGGCACGGGGAAACAGGCGGCCGCAGCGCTGGCTCGGTGCCGTGGTCTGCATGTTGCTGGCGCTGTGCCCGCTCGTGGCACTGGCTGCACCGGCCGGCACGGCGCCATTACGCGACTACGCGATCGACAGCTGGAGCTCGCGTAACGGCCTGCCGCACAACTCCTTGCGCGATATCGCCCAGACCCGCGATGGCTACCTGTGGTTCGCCACCTGGGAAGGCCTGGTGCGTTACAACGGCCTGGAATTCGGCATCGTCGACCGCAGCACGCGTCCCGGCCTGCCCGACAACGGCGTCGGCGCCTTGTACGTCGACCACGACGGGGCGCTGTGGCTCAGCGATGCGCGCGGCAATCTGGTGCGGCACGGCAGCGACGGGCAGTGGCGGCACTGGCAGCGGCAGGGACAGTGGCCGCAGGCGCTGATCCATGCAATGACCATGGATGCGCACGGCCGCATGTGGTTGCTGTTCGAGGGCCACGGGCTGGGCTGCCTGTGGCCGGATGGGCGCTTCGAGTATTTTCCGCCGCGCGATGGCGTGCCGCTGCAGAGCAGCTTTCCGCGCATGGCGTTCGACGACCGGGGTCGGCTGCTGATCGGCACGCTGGACGGCCTGATCTATCGCGAAGCGGACGGGCGCATGCATCGCGCCCCGGCCGCGTTCGGCCTGCCGCCGGGGCTGGCGTGGCCATACCGCGCCGCTGACGGCACGCTGTGGGTCGTCGCCGGCGAGCAGCTGTATCGGCTGCGGGGCGAGACTGCGGAGCTGGTGCGGCGGGTGCCGGGGCAGGGCCATTTCACCGCGATGCTGCAGGACCGTCATGGCGACCTGTGGCTGGGCAGCGAAAATCAGGGGCTGCTGCGCATCGGCAGTCATGGCGTGGAGCAGTTGCCGGCCGGTCGCAGCCTGCCGACCGGGCGCATCGTCAGCCTGCGCGAGGATGCCGAAGGCAGCATCTGGGTCGGCGCCAACGGCGGGCTGTTTCGGCTGCGCGAGACTTTGTTCAGCAGTTACAGCCAACGCGATGGCCTGAGCGGCGACTATGCCCGCGCGGTGCTGGAAGACCGCGACGGCAGCCTGTGGATCGCCAGCACCGCCGGCCTGGATCGGATGCTGCCGGACGGGCGCATCGTGCCGGTGGCGGTGGCCACGCCCTCCGGGCGCACGCTCTCGGTGCTCAGCCTGGCGCTGGATCGGCACGGCGATCTATGGGTGGGCACGTATGCCGATGGCGTCTTCGTGCTGCGCGACGGACGCCTGCTGCGGCATTACGGTGACGCCGAGGGCATTCCCAGCGGGCATATCCGCGCCATCGTGATCGACGACTCAGGCGTGGTATGGCTGGCCACGCAGCGCGGCGTGGTGAAGCTGGTGAACGGCAAGCGGGCGCCCCTGGCCGTCGACGGCCTGCCCGATGGCGTGGTGACCGCGCTGGCCAGCCTCGATGGCGCGCTGTGGATCGGCTCGGTCGACGGCGCGGCGGTACTGCGCGACGGAAAACTGCAGCAATTGAATCTGGAAGCCCTGGGCGGCGCGCGGAGCGTGTTCGGTTTTCAGCGCATCGGTGACGCGGTCTGGATCTCGACCGACCGCGGCCTGTACCGGGTGCGTAACGGCAGGCTCGCACGCGTGGGCCTGGAGCAGGGCATGCCGGTCGATACGGTGTTCCAGCTGGTCGGCGACCGGTTCGGCAACGCCTGGATCAGCAGCAATCGCGGCGTGCTGCGCACACAACTCGCCCTGCTCGACGCGGTTGCCGATGGACGCGGCCGGCTGCTCATCGAACGCTATGGCGAGATCGACGGCATGGGCAACGCGCAGGCCAACGGCAGCTCCGGGCCGAGCATGATCGCGCGTGCCGACGGCTCGATCTGGGTGGTCACCGCCGGCGGCGTGAGTACGGTTGATCCGGCGCGCCTGCAGCGCTTTCGCGAGCGGCGCGCGCCGCCTGCGGTGATCGAGAGCGTGCAGCAGGACGCACGTCCGCTGACATGGCGGCAGCAGGCACGCCTGCCGGGCGGGCACCGCCTGAACGTGTCCTACGTCGGCATGAGCTTTCTGCCGCCGGAGCGGATCGAATACCGCACGCGCCTGGAAGGCCTGGACACCGACTGGACCGAGCGTGGCCGGCAACGCAGCGTGGAATTCATCGGCCTGCCGCCAGGGCGCTACCGTCTGCATGTGGCGGCCCGTCACCCGGGCGGTGCCTGGAGTCCGCACGAGGCGGTGTGGGCGTTCGAGGTGCTGCCGCTGTGGTGGCAGCGCCAGGACGTGCGCCTGGCCGCGGTGCTGGGCGCGATGTTCCTGCTTGCGCTGGTGTATCGATTCCTGTTGCGCCGCTACAAGACCCATAACACACGCCTGGCCGAACTGGTGCGCAAGCGCACCGAAGATCTGCAACTGCAGGCACAGCGCTTGCTGCAGGCCAACCAGGAAAAGAGCGAGCTGCTGACGCGGCTGCGCATCAAGTCGGATGTGTTCGAGCGCCAGGCGCACGAGGACGCCCTGACCGGGCTGCCCAACCGCCGGCATTTCGACGAGGCGCTGGCGCGCGACATCAGCCGCGCCCGCCGCAGCGGGCGGCCGCTGGTGCTGGCGATTCTGGATATCGATCACTTCAAGCGCATCAACGACCACTATTCGCACGCCAGTGGCGATGCGGTGCTGCACGAAGTCGGCGTGCTGCTGACCGCCGCCGCACGCGCGTCGGACCTGCCGGCACGCCTGGGCGGCGAAGAGTTCGCCCTGCTGCTGGCCGACACCCCGCTGGAGGATGCGCAGGCGCTATGCCAGCGCATCCGCGAGCGATTCCACGCGCGCAGCGACTGGGGCGGCGTGGAAGGCCTGCAGGTGACCTTCAGTGCCGGCGTGGCCCAGTTGCGCGACGACGATACCGGCTCATCGCTGATGCAGCGCGCCGACCAGGCGCTGTACCAGGCCAAGAGTGCGGGGCGCGATCGCATCTGTGTGGGTTAGGTGCTGGGATTGGGGAATCGGGATTTGGGAATCGGGAATCGCAGAGCCAAGGTGCTTGGCGCTTTCCTTCTCCTGCGGGAGAAGGTGCCCGAAGGGCGGATGAGGGTAAGGGCACACGCAGTGGCGCCGCCAACTGCTGATGTCTCAAGCAGGGAGCCCCGCTGCTTTAACGATTCCCCAATCCCCAATCCCCGCTCAAACAGGTCCCGGCCAGGCATTGGCTATCGTGCAGAACAGCCGCGCGGTCTGCTCGGTGTCGTAGACCGCGCTATGCGCATCGGCGGCGTTCCAGTCCAGGCCTGCGGCTTGTGCCGCGCGCGCCAGCACGGTCTGCCCGTACGCCACGCCGGCCAGGGTGACGGTGTCGAACACGCTGAACGGATGGAACGGGTTGCGTTTGTGGCCGACGCGCGCAACTGCGGCGTTGAGGAAGTTCAGATCGAAATGCGCGTTGTGGCCGACCAGGATCGCGCGCTGGCAACCGTACTTCTTGACTGCCGCGCGCACCGGTGCGAACACATGGTCCAGCGCGTCCTTTTCCTGCTTGGCGAAGCGGAACGGATGGTCGAGCACGATGCCGGTGATCTCCAGCGACTTCGGGTCGATCTCCAGCCCCGGCGCCGGCACCAGATGGGCGCTGGCGGTGTCGCCCGGGAAGAACCGCCCGTCGGCATCCATTTCGATCGGCACGCAGGCGATTTCCAGCAGGGCGTGCCTGTTCCAGTCGAATCCTCCCGTTTCCACATCCACCACCACGGGCAGATAGCCGCGGAAGCGTCGCGACATGGGCAGGAAGGAGGGGGCAGGCTGCAGGTCGACCGGTTCGTTCATCGGCATAGCCTAGCAGGTCGCACGGCCGGCCCGATCGTGGCGGCTGGCGGCCTGCCCGCGTGTACTGAGCGGCGATCCGGCAAACAAAAGCCCGACCCGTGTTGCCACGGATCGGGCCCAGGAACGGTGCTGCAGCGCTGGCGTCAGCGGGCGGCGACCACGCTCGCGATCAGCCCGGTGGCCACCGCAATGAGCACGTAGTTATTGTCCACGCGGCGCCACTCGTGCCCGCGTTGCGGCGTGTTCAAGTGATGCTTGCGGTAGTCGGTCACACGTATTCCACGATGGTCCGGTGCCAGGCGCTCGCCGCGGCGATACGGCGGGCCGCGACGATCGTTGCGGTGGTCGTCGTGGTGCGCGCTGCGGCGGTCGTCGCGCCTGTCGTCGCGGTGATCGTCGCGGCGGTCCGGACCATGCGCGTCGTGGTGCTGCGCGATGCGGTCGCGGTCGTCATGCTGTTGCGGCGCCGCGAACGCTGCGCCGGACGTCAGCAGCGATACAACCATGAGGGATCCGATGATGCGTTTCATCTGCCTACTCCTGCGTCACAGGAACAGCCTGTGCGAGCCCACCGTAGGTATTTGTAGCTGAATACGTAATGAAATAAGGCGTTGCGGCCTGTGCCGGCAGGTGCTGCCGGCACCTGTTGCGATCAGATGACGCCGGTGGTGCTGGTGTCGTCGCGCTTCAGGCGCGGCGGCAGCGGCTGCTCGCCGTGCACCAGAAACCACACGTTCTCGGCGATGTTGGTGGCGTGGTCGCCGATGCGCTCCAGGTTCTTGGCCATGAACAGCAGGTGCGTGCAGGGCGTGATGTTGCGCGGGTCTTCCATCATGTAGGTCAGCAACTCGCGAAACAGCGCGGTGTACTGCGCATCCAGGCGTGCATCTTCGTCGCGCACGCGGATGGCCGCATCGGCATCCTTGTTGCGGTACGCCTGCACCGCTTCGCGCACCGCATCGGCGGCCATCTTGCCGAGTGCACGCAGGCCCACCGTCTGCGGTAGCGGCGGTGCGGAATTGAGCGCGATCGAGCGCTTGGCGACATTGGCCGCGTAATCGCCGATGCGTTCGATATCGGCCGGAATGCGCAGGCCGGCCAGGATCTCGCGCAGGTCGCGCGCCATCGGCCCACGCAGCGCCAGCCGCATCACGTCGTGGCTGATCGCATGCTCCAGCGCATCGATCGCTTCGTCGTTGACCACGATACGATGCGCGGCGTTGTCGTCGCGACGCTCCACCACATCCAGTGCGGCTTCCAGCTGCGCCACCGCCGTGTCGCCCATGCGCACGATCTCGGCGACAAGACGGTGCTGCTCCTCGTCGTAGCTTTTGACGATATGGTCGTTGAGGTGCTGGTTCATCGTGATCTCGATTTGTGGCGGTGGTGGATGTCCGCCGTGACCTCGGCGACATGGCACATCATGCAAATGTCGTGCCGGGCGGCGCGACGGAGATGCTGGAGACGGCGTTGCGATGACGCGGCTTACATCAACCGAAACGACCGGTGATGTAGTCCTCGGTCTGTTGCTTGGACGGCTGGGAGAAAATCGTTTCGGTGCGGTCATGCTCGATCAGGTCGCCCAGGTACATGAAGGCGGTGTAGTCGGACACGCGCGCGGCCTGCTGCATGTTGTGGGTCACGATCACGATGGTGTATTCGCGCTTGAGCTCTTCCACCAGCTGCTCGATCCGGCTGGTGGAAATCGGGTCCAGCGCCGAGGTCGGTTCGTCCAGCAGCAACACGTCCGGGCGCAGCGCCACTGCGCGTGCGATGCACAACCGCTGCTGCTGGCCGCCGGACAGGCCCAGCGCGCTTTGCCCCAGCTTGTCCTTGACCTCGTCCCACAGCGCGCCCTGGCGCAGCGCCTGCTCGACCCGGTTCTGCATGTCGGCCTTGGAGAGTTTTTCGTGGTGGCGGATGCCGTAGGCGACGTTTTCGAAGATCGTCATCGGAAACGGCACCGGCTTCTGGAACACCATGCCGACCTTGCTGCGCAGCCGGTTCATCGGGTACTTCGGCGACAGGATGTTTTCGTTGTCCAGCAGCACCTCGCCGCGCGCTTCCATCTTCGGATACATCGCATAGATGCGGTTGAAGATGCGCAGCAGGGTGGACTTGCCGCAACCCGATGGCCCGATCAGCGCGGTGACGCGCTTTTCCGGGATCTCGATGTTGATGCCCTTGAGCGCGTGGTACTTGTCGTAATAGAAATCCAGATTGCGTGCGGCCACTTTCACCGGCGTCTGCGCGGCCGGAGCTCCCTTGGCGGCCGGAACGGCGATGCGATGCATCGGCATGGCGTTTTGGAGATCGTTCATGTCGGGTGTCCGGAGGGAGAGGTCAGTCATTGGAAATCTTGTTGCGCAATAGCAGGGCGCGCGCGCCCAGGCTCACCAGCAGCACGAACACGGTCAGCACCAGCGCGCCGGACCAGGCCAGGGTCTGCCAGGTCTCGTAGGGGCTGCCGGCGAACTGATTCATGATCACCGGCACGCTGGCCATCGGCTGGAACACATTGCTGTTCCAGTACTGATTGCCGAAGGCGGTGAACAGCAACGGCGCGGTCTCGCCGCTGATACGGGCCAGGGCCAGCAGGATGCCGGTGAGGATGCCGGCCGATGCGGCGCGATACAGCACCTGCACGGTGACCTTCCATTGCGGGATGCCCAGCGACAACGCCGCTTCGCGCATTTGCGCCGGCACCAGGCGCAGCATTTCGTCGGTGGTGCGTACCACGACCGGCAGCACGATGAAGGCCAGCGACAGCGCGCCGGCAAACGCCGAGAAGCGCCCGCCGGTCTGCATCACGTACAGCGTGTAGACGAACAATCCCAGCACGATCGATGGCGCCGACAACAGGATGTCGTTGACGAAGCGCACCACCACGCCGGCCTTGCGTGCATTGCCGTATTCGGCCAGCCAGGTGCCGGCGGCAATGCCCAGCGGCGTGCCGATGGCCAGCGCCAGACCGCACATCACCGCACTGCCGAAGAAGGCATTGAGTAGCCCGCCTTCCTGCATCGGCGGCGGTGTCATCTTGATAAACAGGTTGACGTCGATGCCCGGCACGCCCTTGGACAACAGGGTCCACAGGATCCAGGCCAGGAAGAACAGGCCGAACATCGCGGTGACGCAGGACAGCAACAGGGCGATCGCGTTGGTCACGCGGCGGCGGTTGTACGGCGATTGCGAGACCGAGGACATCAGTTGCCCTCCCGACGCGACAGCTGCATCAGCATGAAGCGCGCAATCGCCAGCACGATGAAGGTCACGATGAACAGCACGAAGCCCAGCAGCAGCAATGCCGAGCGATAGGTTTCGGTGGCCTCGCCGAAGTCATTGGCGATCAGTGCGGCGATGGTGGTGCCGGGCTCCAGCAGCGACGGCGACAGCCGCACCGTATTACCGACCACGAACGCCACCGCCATGGTCTCGCCCAGCGCACGGCCCAGGCCCAGGAACACGCCACCGATCACCGCCGAGCGGGTATAGGGCAGCACGATGTCCCAGCTGACTTCCCACTTGGTCGACCCCAGCGCATACGCCGATTCCTTCAGGCGCGTCGGCACGGTCAGGAACACCTCGCGCATCACCGACGAGATGAAGGGGATCACCATGATCGCCAGCACGAAGCCGGCGGTCAGCAACCCGATGCCCAACGGCGGGCCCTGGAACAATGGGCCGATCAGCGGCAGCGTGCCGAGGTGATCGTTGAGCCAGGGCGTCACGTGCTCGGTCATCACCGGCACCAGCACGAACAGGCCCCACATGCCGTAGATGATCGACGGGATGCCGGCTAGCAGTTCGATCGCGGTGCCGACCGGGCCGCGCAACCAGCGCGGCGCCACTTCGGTCAGGAAGAACGCGATACCGAAACTCACCGGCACCGCAATCAGCATCGCAATCACTGCGGTGACCAGGGTGCCGTAGATCGGCGCCAGCGCGCCGTATTTGTTTTCCACCGGATTCCAGTCGGCGGAATAGAAAAAGCTCATGCCCTGCATCTGCAGGGCATGGCGTCCGCCCCACAGCATCGATAGCGCGGCGCTGCCGAGCGCCAGCAGGACGAAGACGACCGTGGCGGCCAGCGCAAGCTTGAACAGGCGATCGGCGCGTGCATCGCGCAGGTCGCGGCCGCGCGGGGCGGTCATCGCTTCGGGAATGGCGGTGGCATTCATTCGATTGGACTCGTCACCCGCGCGACGGCGGGAGCGTGAGACAGCAGGAACGGCGAGGCGCCCGCAGGCACCTCACCGCAGCGCAACCCGCCATGACGGCGGGTGCAGGGCATCACTTGAACTCGCTGCCCCAATAGGCTTCGATCTGCTTGACCAGTTCCGGCGGCAGCGGCACGTAATGCAGTTCGCTGGCCTGGGCTTGGCCGTTGTCCAATGCCCACTTGAAGAAGTCCAGCGTCGCCTTGCTGCGTGCCGCATCCTTGGGCTGTTTGTGCATCAGCATGAAGTTGGTGGCGGTGATCGGCCATGCCTTCTCGCCCGGTGCGTTGGTGATCACCAGATTGAAATCCTTGGCGTTGGCCCAGTCGGCGCTGGCGGCGGCAGCGGCGAAGCTTTCCGCATTCGGCTCCACCCACTGGCCAGCCGCGTTCTGCAGCGAGGCGTAGGGCATCTTGTTCTGCAGTGCGTAGGCCAGTTCGACATAGCCGATCGAACCCTTGATCTGCTGCACGTACGAGGCCACGCCTTCATTGCCCTTGCCGCCGACGCCACCGGGCCACTGCACCGAGGTGCCTTCGCCGACCTTGCTCTTCCACTCCGGGCTGACCTTGGACAGGTAGTTGGAGAAGTTGAAGGTGGTGCCCGAGCCATCGGAGCGATGCACCAGGTTGATCTTGGTCGCCGGCAGCGTTACGCCGGGATTGGCCGCGACGATCGCCGCGTCGTTCCACATCGTGACCTTGCCCAGGAAGATGTCGCCCAGCAGCGCGCCGGTCAGGCGCAGCTTGCCCGGTGCGATGCCTTCCAGATTGACCACCGGCACCACGCCACCGATCGCCGACGGGAACTGGCCCAGGCCGGCCAGCTGCAGTTCGGCGCTGTCCAGCGGCTTGTCGGTCGAACCGAAATCCACCGTGCCGGCCTTGATCTGCGCGATGCCGCCGCCGGAACCGATCGACTGGTAGTTCACCTTGTTGCCGGTGGCGGCGTTGTAGTCGGCCGACCACTTGGACACCAGCGGATAGATGAAGGACGCACCGGCGCCGGAGATCTCGGCGCCCTTGCTGTCGCTGGCGGTGGCGCCTGCGGTCGGCGCGCCCTTGGCGGCGTCGCCGGACTGCGCGTCCTTGCCGGGCGAGCACGCGGCCAGGGCCAGGGCGATGGTGAGGGACAGGGCGGTCAGGCTGGCCGACTGCAATTTCATGGAAGCTCCGAGGCTGGATTGGCCGGGTGTCCGGCAGACCACGCTATGAAATGATGTTTTTGTTACACGTGCATGACAGTGCCTTCTGGACCAGGCATCACAAAAAAAGACGCGACCCCGTGGGGCCGCGTCCCGGTGCCGACGCCGGGGAGAGAGACGGCGTCGTTCCTGTCGCTGTGGCTGGGCATTACTTGGGCAGGTTCTTGGCCCAGTAGCCTTCGATCTGGGTCACCAGGCTGTCCGGCAGCGGCACGTAGTCCAGTTGCTTGGCCTGCGCGTCGCCCTTGCTGTAGACCCAGCGGAAGAACTCCAGCGTGTTCTTGAGGCCGGCCGGGTTCTTCGGCTTCTTCTGCACCAAAATGAAGTTGGTGGCGGTGATCGGCCAGGCGTTGTCGCCGGCGGCATTGGTCATCACCAGGTAGAAGTCCTTGCTGCTGCCCCAGTCGGCGCTGTTGGCGGCGGCGGCGAAGGTCTCGTCGGACGGCTGCACGAACTTGCCGGCAGCATTCTTCATCGCGGTGTAGGCCATCTTGTTCTGCAGCGCATACGACAGCTCGACGTAGCCGATGCCGCCCTTGATCTGCTTCACGTACGCGGCGACACCTTCGTTGCCCTTGCCGCCGATGCCGGTCGGCCACTGCACCGCGGTGCCTTCGCCAACCTTGCCCTTCCAGTCCGCGTTGACCTTGGACAGGTAGTTGGTGAAATTGAAGCTGGTGCCCGAACCGTCGGAGCGATGCACCACGGTGATCTTGCCTTCCGGCAGCTTCGTGCCCGGGTTGAGCGCGGCGATCGCCGGGTCGTTCCAGGTGCTGACCTTGCCCAGGAAGATGTCGCCCAGGGTCTTGCCGTCCAGCTTGAGCGCGCCGGCGGCGATTCCCGGCACATTGACCACCGGCACCACGCCGCCAATCACCGACGGGAATTGCGCCAGGCCGGCCGCGGCCAGTTCTTCCGGCTTGAGCGGCGCATCGGACGAGCCGAAGTCCACGCTGGCCGCCTTGATCTGGGCGATGCCGCCGCCCGAACCGATCGACTGATAGTTGACCTGCTTCTTGGTGGCGGTGTTGTAGTCGGCCGACCACTTGGACATCACCGGGTAGATGAACGACGCACCGGCGCCGGTGACATCGGCGGCCTGGGCGCACAGTGCCAGCGAGGCGGCGAGTACGCCGATGGCCAGACGGGTCTTCAGAGAGTGGATCACGGAACAGCTCCTGTAGCGAAGGGATGAGGACGTCCCGCCGTCGTGCCATTGCAGGGCAGGGGCATGACTGCGCGGTGTCCGGGAGATGACATGCAGATGACGGCGTTGCGGCGGGGCGCGTTGCCGGGTCGGATCAGGGTGGTTGCCGCCGTGGCACGCTCACGGGAGCGCAGCACGGCAGCCGATCCAGCGCGCACTTACCAATAGAACTGCGCACGTGCCTCAATGATCGACGGGTTGTCGTCGACCAGGCCACGCGTGGCGCTGTTGTAGCGGGTGCTTTCCACCTTGGCGTAGTTCAGCGCGAACTTGAAGTTGGAGCGCCAGTACCAGTTGGCGCCGAGCGTCCACACATCCATCTTGCCGCCCAGCACGCCGTCCACGAACGGGGTGGTGCCGTTGGAGACCAGGTGGCCGTCGTTGAGGTCCAGGGTGTCGTAGCGCACCGCCAGCTGCCACAAACCGGAGGCCGGCGCGTTCGGCAGCGGCGTGGTCGGCACGCCGGCCTTGTAGCCCCAGGTCTCGCCGGTGATGTTCCAGACGCCGCTGACGTACCAGCCGTCACTCTTGTAATCGTTGGCGTTGTTGCCGATGCGCTTGGCGTTTTCCTGGAAGTACTCGCTCTGCAGCTTGAACGGGCCGGTGATCCACATCGCCTCGGCTCCGGCCACGCCCACGCGGTCCACGTTGGTGATGGCGCCACTGTCGATCAGGCGCACCGTGGTCAGGTCGGCGTCCGGGCGCGCGCGCAGGCGCAGGGTGTCGTCGTCGGTGTCGTAACCCAGGTAGCTCAGGCCGAAATGCAGCACGTTGCCGCTCTCGTTGAGCGGCGCCCAGGTGCCGCGCGCGCCATAGCCGCTGCCGTGGGCCTGGTTGCGGGTGAGCTCGCGGCCGAACGCACTGGCGGTCACGCTCCAGTTGTTGTCGCCCATGCCATAGGCCACGCCCAGCCGGCGAGAGATACCGTAGGTGTTGGTGACCGAAGCCTTGGACACGAAATCGTTGTTCTTGGTGCTGGACAGTTCTTCCAGGCTGTTGGGTTGCTTGAACTGGCCGATCTGCAGGTAGTTGTTGGCGTTGCCGCCGAACTTGTACTTGATGTTGTTGTCGAGGAGACGCCCGGTGCTGCGGATGGTGGTGCCACGGATGGTGACTTCCTTCAGCACGCTGGGGTCGTAACCGGCCACCCATTCGACATTGCCCGGGCCCTTGCCCTTGAGCACCAGCTCGGCGCGGCGGATGCTGAATTCTGAATTGTCGCCATTGGCGCCGATCGCGCCGTTGAGGTCCAGCACATCGTTGTGGAACCAGTTACCGTCGGCCTGGACCAGACCTTCCAGCGAGATCTCCGAACCGCCGATCACGTCGATGGCGATTTCGGCGTGCGCGGCGGGTGCGGCCAGCGCCAGTAGCAGGGCGGAGCCAAGCAGGGTGGGAGAAAGTTTCATGTGTGCCTTGCGACCTGAGAAAGTGAGCGCAGGCTATGGCGTGAAAGTTGCGTTAATGTGACAACTTCGCAGCGCGGTGATTTTTAATTTTTGTCAACGAAGACAAATATTTACATGAGTTTTGTTTTTGTCATCGTGTGTCATGAGTCTGAACAAAGACCGGGTTATGACAGATGTGACAGAGCATCCGCGTCGCGTATTGGCGAGCTCAAGTGTGCGACAACCTGAACTTACGCCGTAAATCCATGATCAATCAGGCGCTTTGTGCGTCGCACCACTTGCACATGGCTGCTCTAAATTGTTAGTTTCGAGGCCATGTTTCCTCGATTCCTCCAATTGCTGCTGGTTTGCCTGCTCGCGCTCACCGCGTGGTCGGCAGCCAGTGCACATACGCGCATCCACGATGCGTTCGTGGGCGACGGCTTGGCGATGATGGTGGATGCTGGCGAAGAACGCGATGCAGCAGGAGATCCGCAGGACGACGGCGATACACAGAGCCAAGTCGACACACAGCCTGCAGACGATATCCCCTTGCTCTCCCAGGCATGGCCGATGCTGGCGCGGTATTCCCCCTCTTGGCACGCGCATCACGCGCCGGCAAATCAAAAACGCGACATGATCCCACAGCTGCGCCCTCCAAACGCACTGATTGGCTGATCCCCGCTGTCGCTGTACCCGGCGCGTTCCGCGCCGGATTTCCGATTGATTTGTTTTGTCTTTGCAATTCGCGGCTTGCGCCGCGAACGGCTATTCGTTGCCCAGAGGAATCTCCCATGGAAAGTTTGCTAGAAGGTTTTCGTCATTTCCGTAAGGAAGTGTATCCGCGCCAGAGTGCGCGCTTTCAGGAACTGGCAGGCGGCCAAAGCCCGCACACGCTATTCATTACCTGCGCAGACTCGCGCGTCATGCCGGAGCTGATCTTCTCCGCACAGCCGGGTGAGCTGTTCGTCTACCGCAACATCGGCAATGTGGTGCCGCCTTACTCCCAGCATGTCAGCGGCGTGGTGGCGGCGATCGAATACGCCATCGCCGTGCTGGGCGTGCGGCACATCGTGATCTGCGGTCATACCGACTGCGGCGCAATGAAGGCCGTGCTCAAGCCGGAGTCGCTGGAAGACGTGCCCTCCGTGGCAGCGTGGCTCAAGCACACCGACGCAGCGCGTCATGTCACTGCCCATCACGGGCACGACCCGCACAGCCAGGACGCGCTGAGCTGCATGACCGAAGAGAACGTGGTCTCGCAGCTGGATCATCTGCGCACGCAGCCGGTGGTGGCCGCGCGTCTGGCCGCAGGTACCTTGCGGATCCATGGCTGGATCTACGATATCGCCCACGGCGAGATCCGCGCCTTCGATGCCGAGAAGGGTGGCTTCCGTCCGTTGTTGGCGGAGAAGACTCCTGAAGCCACCCCACGTCCGCGACTGCAGCAAGTCGTGCGCGCTGAACTCGCCTGAGGGAGCCGACCATGAACACATCAGGTATCGGCGGATATTTCCGTCAGGGACTGTTCGGGCGTGATTTATTGGCGTCGGTTGTGGTCTTCCTCGTCGCGCTTCCGCTGTGCATGGGGATTGCGATCGCTTCCGGCATGCCGCCAGCCGCCGGCCTGATCACCGGCATCATCGGTGGTCTCGTCGTTGGCTTTCTGGCGGGCTCTCCGCTGCAGGTGAGCGGGCCGGCCGCCGGCCTGGCTGTGTTGGTGTTCGAACTGGTGCGTGAACACGGCGCTGCCGCGCTTGGTCCGGTGATCCTGGTCGCCGGTGCGATTCAGCTGGTTGCCGGCCTGTGCCGCGCAGGTGTGTGGTTCCGGATGACGTCGCCGGCCGTGGTGGCCGGCATGCTGTCGGGCATCGGCATCCTGATCGTGGCCTCGCAGGCGCACGTGCTGATGGATGCCGCGCCCAAGGCGCGTGGTCTGGAAAACTTCGCCGCATTGCCTGCCGTGTTGTGGCAGGCGATCAGCGAAGGCACCGGCCGCAATGCGTTGTTGGTGGGTCTGGCGACGATCGGCATCATCCTGGCATGGGACAAGCTGCGCCCGCAGCGTCTACGTTTCCTGCCGGGTGCGTTGATCGCGGTGGTGGCCGTGACGGCGACCGTGCAGTTGCAGGGTTTGGACGTCAACAAGGTCGATGTCCCGACCAATCTGTTCTCTGCAATCAGCATTCCCAGCATTTCCGACATCTTTGGCGTGTTCAACCACACGTTGCTGGTGTCGGCAGTGACCTTCGCCTTCATCGCCAGCGCTGAAACCTTGCTGTCGGCGGCGGCGGTGGACCGGATGCATCAGGGTGCACGCACGCAGTACGACCGTGAGCTGGCGGCGCAGGGTGTGGGCAATATGCTGTGCGGCTTCCTGGGCGCATTGCCGATGACCGGCGTGATCGTGCGCAGTGCGGCCAATGTGCAGGCCGGCGCGGCGACGCGTGCATCGACCATCCTGCACGGTAGCTGGTTGCTGGTGTTCGCAATGCTGCTGCCATGGCTGCTGCGGATGACGCCGGTGGCGTGTCTGGCCGGCATCCTGGTTTACACCGGTGTGAAGATGATCAAGATCGGGCAGGTCAAGGAACTGGCGACTTATGGGCGTGGAACGGCGGCGATCTACCTGGCCACCACGTTCGCGATCGTGGCCACCGACCTGCTGACCGGTGTGCTGATCGGCTTCGGCCTGTCGTTGTTCCGGCTGGCATTGCATTCGTCGCGCCTGAAGGTCGAAGTGCGCGAGCACGCCGACAAGAAGGACGAGATGCACCTGACCCTGCAGGGCTCGGCCACCTTCCTGAAGGTGCCGGCGATGGCACGTACGCTGGAGAGCGTGCCGCCGAACACTGCGCTGCATCTGGATGTGGCCAAGCTGCACCACGTCGACCACGCCTGCATCGAGCTATTGCGCGACTGGAGCCGGAATGCGTCATCGCGCGGCTGCGAGCTGTTGGTGGATTGGAAGGAGCTGGAGCGACGTGTCGAAGGGCGGCCGACGGTGGAGCGCGCACCGGTGGAACCGCAAGTCGAGCAAGCGAAAGCTGCGTAAGGTGTTGTAGACGCCCGGCGTTCGCGCCGGGTGACCCCATCGCGACCGGATGATGCATGGCGCCGAAAGACGCATCATCCGGCCGCGATTTTTTTGGGGCGGGGAATCGGGAATCGGGAATCGGGAATCGGGAATCGGGAATCGGGAATCGAAAAAGCTTGCGGCCGTGCGGTTGCGGAGTACGGCGCATGCTTTTCCCACTGCACCGTTGCGCCGATGCCGTGGTTGCACATCACCCCTTGGTTTTTGTTTGCCGCTCCGGGGCCGGCTGGGTCTTGTCGCGGTAGCGGCATAGGTCGTGGATCACGCAGCCTGGGCAATCGGGTTTGCGCGCCTTGCAGACGTAGCGGCCGTGCAGGATCAGCCAGTGGTGTGCGTCGTGCAGGAACTCGGCAGGAATGACCTTGACCAATTTGTCTTCGACAGCGCGCACGTCCTTGCCCGGCGCCAGACCGGTGCGGTTTGCGACGCGGAAGATATGCGTGTCCACCGCCATGGTGGGCTCGCCGAACGCGGTGTTGAGCACGACGTTGGCGGTCTTGCGGCCGACGCCGGGTAGCGCTTCCAGCGCGGCGCGATCGTGCGGCACCTGACCACCGTATTGCTCCAGCAGGATCCGGCAGGTGGCGATGACGTTCTTGGCCTTGGCGTTGAACAGGCCGATGGTGGCGATGTAGCGCTTCAGGCCTTCTTCGCCCAGATCGAGAATGTCGCGCGGGGTATTGGCCACCGGATACAGCTTGCGGGTGGCCTTGTTGACGCCGACATCGGTGGCTTGTGCCGATAGCAGGACCGCGATCAGCAGCTCGAAGGGCGTGGTGTATTCCAGCTCGGTGGTCGGGTGCGGATTGAGTTCGCGCAGCCGCGCGAACATCTCCTGTATCTCAGGCTTGCGCATGCTGCTGGCACGACGCGCCGGTGAAGTTGCCTGCGTCGTATTCAAGACTGCGCTCCGCCGGCGGCTTTTGCCTTGGCACGCGCCAGGATGGCGGCGGCCAGCGGCGGCAAGGCCGGGGTTGCCGGTTGGCTGGGTGCCGGGGCAGGTGCCCTGCGTGCGTCGCGTTCGGCGGCGCGGCGTTGCAGGCGCGCGGCGCGCGCGCGATAGCGTTCGCGCGCGGCCCATGCATCGCGCAGACGCCGTTGTGCAGCCAGCAATGTGGCGCACACACGCGGGCAGTTGGCGTCCAGCGCGTCGTGCTGCGGATCGGGCAGATACGCCATCAAGCCGAGTGCCAGCGCGCGATCGAGATCATCGGCCTGCACGCAGTCGAATAGTTGCAAGGGCAGGGGACGCGATGCCGGCATGGGGTCGAGCGTCATGGCGAAGATCAGCGGTTATTGAATTGGGCGGGGCGCTTGTCGAGAAACGCGCCGGTGCCTTCGCGCATGTCGTCGGTGGCAAATAACAGCGCAAATTGCGCGGTTTCCAGCTGCAGGCCTTCTTCGATGGCGCATTCGCCACCGAACACCACCGCGTCCAGAACGCCGCGCAGCGCGAGCGGTGCGGCAGCGGCCAGGCGCTGTGCCAGGGCGAGGGTTTCGTCCTGCAGTGCCTCCGGCTCGACCACGCGGTTGACCAGACCCAATTGAAATGCGCGCGCGGCATCGATCGGCAGGCCGAGCAGGCACAGTTCCAGCGCAGCCGCTCGCCCGGTCAGACGCAACAGCCGTTGCGTGCCGCCGAAGCCCGGGATCAGGCCGAGATTGATTTCCGGCTGCCCCAGGCGCGCGCTGGATGCGGCGATGCGCAGATGGCAGGCCATTGCCAGCTCCAGTCCGCCGCCCAGCGCAAAGCCATTGACCATGGCGATCACCGGCTTGGGCATGCGCTCGATCCGGCGCATCAGCTGCTGGCCGAGCAGCGAGAACTCGCGGCCCTGCATCGCCGACAGGTCGCGCATTTCGGCGATGTCCGCGCCGGCGACAAACGCCTTGGGGCCGGCACCGGTCAGTATCACCACGCGGATGTGGTCCGCGCTGGCGGCCTCGGCGAAGGCTTGGTCCAGCGCCTGCAGCGTCTCCTGGTTCAAGGCGTTCAGTTTGTCCGGTCGATTGACCGTGATCGTCCGTACACTGGCGTGGTCGGCGATCAGAATGACGTGATTGGACATGGAAATCCTTGCGAACGTAAAAAAATAGTAAATACGGAACTTCCGAAAGCCTTGCTGGTCCTAGCTTTCGTGATAAGTGGCGGTTCGGTATCGCGGCCGCTATCCTAGCGCGTCATCTCAGGCGGCAGACCCGTCCTGTGCCACCACCCTGGAGAATTGTTTGATGAAGTTGCGTTCTATCGCGGTCGCTGTGGCGGCCCTGGCCCTGACGGGCAATGCACTGGCCCAGGACACGACGTCCGAGAAGGGCAAGTTGAGCTACTACTTCGGCTATGACTACGGCAACAACCTTGCCGAGCTCACCGGCCGCGGCGAGCAGCTCGACATCAACTCGGTGGTAAAGGGTCTGCAGGACGCCTATGCCAAGAAGCAGCCGGCGATCACTGCCGACCAGCTCAAGCCGGCCGTCGAAGCGTTCCAGAAGCGCGAGCAGGGCCGTGCCCAGCAGGCCAAGGCCGAGTACGACAAGGCCGCTGCGGCGAACAAGACCAAGAGCGATGCGTTCCTGGCCAAGAACAAGGGCACCGCCGGCGTGCAGACGCTGCCGAGCGGCGTGCAGTACCGCGTGATCGAAGCCGGCAAGGGCGCCAAGCCGACCCAGGCCAGTACCGTGCAGCTGGAAGTGGCCGGTCCGTTCCCGTTCGGCGACCGCGAGAAGGCGCGTCCGGCGCAGCAGATCCCGGCCATCAAGGTCAGCGAAGTCGAAATGCAGGCCATGCGCGACACGCTGCTGCAGATGCCGGCCGGCTCGAAGTGGGAAGTGACCCTGCCGCCGGACAAGGCCTACGGTGCCGATCCGCGTACGCCGTTCCCGCCGAACGTGGCCGTGCAGTTCGAGATCAAGCTGGTCAGCGTCAAGTAATTGCGTCTGCTGTTGCTGTGACAACGCCGGCCACCAGGCCGGCGTTGTCGTTTGGGTCCACCGGCTGCGCGACAGGATGGACGGACGGCGTGAGGATGCGGTGCGGCGGGAGCCAGCGATGAGCGACACGGATTCGAACCGCAGTGGCCTGCCCAGCCCATGTATCGGTGTATGTTCGCTGGACGCGCAGGCGCACTGTGTCGGCTGCCTGCGCAGCCTGGATGAAATTGCACGCTGGATGAGCATGAGCGACGGCGAACGTCAGGAGTATCTGCATACGGTTCTGCCTGCGCGCGCGCTGGCGGCGCGGTTGCCCGAGTGTGCGCAGCTGCGGCGCGCGTTGTATGCGCTGGACACCGCGCCCGACGGGCCGGGCTGGAATCATGCCGAACTGGTCGACCTGACCGAAGGCGGCGCGTCTGCCGAGGCGGCAGTGCTGTGCGGTCTGGTGCCGCGCGCGCGGGGCACCACGGTGCTGCTGACCCGGCGCACCGACAGCCTGCGTCACCATGCCGGGCAGGTCAGTTTTCCCGGTGGACGGGTCGAGCCGTCGGATGCGGATGCGGCCGCTGCGGCCTTGCGCGAGAGCTGCGAGGAAATCGCGCTCGGCGCCGGCCAGGTGCATGCGCTGGGATATCTGGATCCGTTTCTGACCGTGAGCGGGTTTCGCGTCACCCCGGTGGTGGCGGTGATCGACCCGGCATTCGTGGCGGTGCCGCAGCCGGAGGAAGTGGCCGAGGTGTTCGAGGTGCCGTTGGCCTATCTGATGGACCCGGACAATCTGCGCAGCGTGGAGCTGGAGTTTCGCGGCCGGCCACGCCGCGTGCTGGAATACGGCTGGCCTGGCCACCGCATCTGGGGCGCCACTGCGGCCATTCTCCTCAATCTTCGTCGTCGTCTGGAGCAGGTTGCATGAGCGCGGAACCCCACTGGACCACGCTGGTCGACAGCGCCACGCTGGCCGCGGCATTGCCGCATCCGCAGTTGCGATTGCTGGACGCGCGCGCTGCGCCACCGACTGCGCCGGACCCGGATGCAGCGCGCAAGGCCTATGCGCAGGGGCATCTGCCAGGCGCGCACTATGTCGATCTCGACGGGGATCTGGCCGATCTGTCGCAGCCGGCACAGGGGCGGCATCCGCTGCCGCAAAGCGCCGCATTCGCCAGGCGGCTGGGCGAGTGGGGGATCGACCCGGACAGCCAGGTGGTGATCTACGACGCCGCCGACGGCAGCATGGCCGCGGCGCGGGCCTGGTGGCTGCTGCGGTTGCTGGGGCATCGTCGCGTGGCGGTGCTCGACGGCGGGCTGGCCGCCTGGCGCGCGGCGGGGTTGCCGGAAAGCACCGAGCCGCCTGCACTGCACGATGGCGCGGCGTATCCAGGCAGCTTCGATGGCGAGGCCGTGGTCGAGGCCGGGCAGATCCTGGCGCGGCTGGATCAGGCGCCGGGCTGGTTGCTGGATGCGCGCGCTGCCGAGCGCTTTCGCGGCGCGGTGGAGCCGGTCGATCCGGTGGCCGGGCATGTGCCCGGTGCGGTGAGTCGTCCGTTGGGTGTGAACCTGCGCGACGGGCGTTTCAGGCCGGCCGAGGAACTGCGTAGCGAGTTGTCTGCGCTGTTGGGCGCGTATCGTCCCGAGCAGACAGTCGTGATGTGCGGCTCGGGCGTGACCGCCTGCCATCTGTTGCTGGCGCTGGAAGTGGCCGGCCTGCCGGGCGCGCGCGTTTACGCCGGCTCCTGGAGCGGTTGGTTGCAGGATGCGACACGTCCGGTCGCGACCGGCCCCTGATTGCAGGCACAATGGCGGCAGGAACGGTGACCTGTGGGGACGCAGGTTCGCTGCGCGGAGCGCAGTTTCTCGCAGTGCTGGGTGACTCATGCGGTTGCAGTTGCAGGTCGGCGCGCTGTGCGTCGCGATGCTATCGATGGCCGCCTGTTCGGCGGGGTCGACCGCCGACGCCAACGGTGCGCGCATTGCCGGTCGTGGACAGAGCGACCGCCATGCGGTGTATCAGGTCGAACTCGAACGTGCACGCGCCGAGCGCTTGCAGCGCTTGCGGGCGCCCGACGGCTGGCTGAGCTACACCGGTTCCGGGCGTGTGCGTGCAGGCCATTACCAGGTGGGCAGCGATCCGCGTAGCGATCTGGTGTTGCCGGCCGGTCCTGCGCAGCTGGGGCAGCTGACGCTGGATGGCGACGGCCGCGTGCACTTCGACGCCGCCGCCAATGTACCGGTGCACTTGAACGGGCAGCGCGTCGATCGCGTGCGGCTGGAGCCGGAGCGTGCGGGCCAACGTGGCGATCGCCTGGATGTGGAAGGGCGGCAGTTCTATCTGGTGCAGACCGGCAGCTTGTTCGGCTGGCGTTTCCGCGACCCGGCAGCGCCGCCGCTGAGCCATTTTGCCGGGCTGGAGTATTTTCCGATCGATCCGCACTGGCGCATCCAGGCGCGCTGGCAGGCCTATCCCACGCCGCGCACGACCACGCTGCTGACGTCGATCGGTACACCGCTCACCGTCGAGGTGCCGGGCGAGGCGGTGTTCTCGCGCAATGGCCAGGACTACCGCTTGCAGCCGATCGTCAGCGACGACGGGCAGGGCCTGTTCTTCCTGTTCGCCGATCGCACCAGCGGCAAGGAGAGTTATGGTGGCGCGCGCTATCTCTACACCGCGCCGCCACATGATGGCCGGCTCGTGCTCGACTTCAATCTGGCCGAAAATCCGCCCTGCGCGTTGACGCCGCACGTGGTCTGCCCGATCGCATCGCCGGAAAACCGCCTGGATCTTGCGGTGAATGCAGGCGAGAAGACCTATCGCGCAGCCGAGCGCTGAGCGCTGCACCAGCGAAGGCGCATGCGGGGCCGATGGCGTCGTGGGCACCGCTGCTAGCGCGGTGCATGCGACCAGCTGACCGCCGCTTCGATCTGCGGCCACGGAAACAACGGGCCGGGATCGAGCTTGCGTTGGATCTTGCGCGACGGGTCGTCGCTGGCCGCTTCCTGGGTGGTGTCCAGTGCCTGGTGGCCGGCAATGCGGCGTATCGACGGCAACTGCTGCTGCAGCCATTGCAGCAGCGTGATCAGCGCGTTGATCTGCACCTGCGGATAGGCTTCGCTCATGCACTGGTGGCGCGAGTCCAGCCAGTGCGGATAACGGCCGCTGTTGACCAGTTCGATGCCCAGCGTATGCGGGTTGTGGCCGCGCACGTGGTGGGCGACGCGCTCCAGCGCGACGTATTGCTGGATGCTGCCGTTGCGGTCGATGTAGTAATGCCCGCTGTTGCCGGTGCCGCTGTCGTAGAGCACGCGTTCGCCGTATTCGCGCGCCATCGCCATGTCGGGCAATTCGGTGCAATGGATGACCACCATGTCGATCTGCGTGAGCGCGCGTCGCGCCAGCCGCGCTTCGTAGGACAACGGCGCGTAGGTGATCGGCGGCGACGGTAGGACGGCATCGGACATGGGGCGGATGCTAGCATTCGACGATGGCTTTGAATCCCGACAGCCCTTTGGGCAAATTGATGGCAACCCTGCCGCAGACCGGCCAGGTGACCTGGATCGGCGTGCGCCCGGCGCGCGACGTGGACATGATCGAGGTGGACGCGGCGCAGGCCAGCACCGGCATCGGCCTGGTCGGCGACCGCTACAAGGGCGGCAGCGGCAAGCGCGGCGTGACCCTGATCCAGGCCGAACATCTGCCGGTGATCGCAGCGCTGGCCGGCCACCCCGCGATTGCGCCGGCCACCTTGCGCCGCAACCTGGTGGTGTCCGGCATCCCGCTGATCGCCTTGAAGGGGCGGCGCTTCCGCATCGGCGATGTCGAGCTGGAAGGCACCGACCCCTGCGATCCGTGCTCGCGCATGGAAGATGCGCTGGGCGCGGGCGGCTATAACGCCATGCGCGGCCATGGCGGCTTGTGCGCGCGCATCCTGCGTGGCGGCGTGCTGCGCATCGGCGATACGGTGCAGGCGCTATGAGCCGCGGTCACTGCATCCTGTCGCACGGCTTCGAAAGCGGCCCCGACGCGCTGAAGGTCACCGCCCTGGCCGATGTCGCCGGGCAGCTTGGCTGGAGCCACGAGCGCCCGGACTACACCGATCTGGACGCACGCCGCGAGGTCAGTTCGCTCGGCGATGTGCAGGGCCGGCTGCAACGCCTGCTGGAGATCGCGCGGGCGGCGGCCGACAAGGGCCCGCTGGTGCTGGTCGGCTCCAGCCTGGGCTCGTATATCGCCGCGCAGGTGTCGTTGCAGGTGCCCACGCGCGGGCTGTTCCTGATGGTGCCGCCGACCCGGATGGGGCCGTTGCCGGCACTGGATGCGGCGCACGTGCCGATTTCCATCGTGCATGCCTGGCGCGATGAATTGATTCCGGCCGGCGAGGTGATCGCCTGGGCGCAGGCGCGGCATGCGCGCTTGCTGCTGGTCGACGACGAACACCGGCTGGCATCGCATGTGGATGCGTCGGCACGCGCGTTCGCCGAACTGTTGCAGAGCCTGTGATGCGCAATGGTCTGAAGATGCGTGGGCGACGGGGCCTGCGATGAACGTGGTGATTCGCGAAGCCGGCGATGGCGATGCCGCGGCGATCGAACTGCTGACGGTGGTCGCGTTCATGCGCGACGCACATAGCCGCCACGACGAGCAGCAGGTGATCGCCGCCTTGCGCAACGACGGCGCGCTGGCGTTGTCGCTGGTGGCCGACCACGACGGGTATGTGGTCGGGCACCTGGCGGTATCGCCGGTGTCGCTGTCGGACGATTCGCCCGGCTGGTACGCGTTGGGGCCGCTGGCGATCGGGCCGGGGCATCAGCGCCAGGGACTGGGCACGCGCCTGGTGCAGGCGGCGCTGGGCAGCTTGCGCGAGCGTGGCGCTGCCGGTTGTCTGGCATTGGGCGAGCCGGCGTTTTTCCGGCGTCTGGGCTTTGCGGTGGAGCCGGGGCTGGTGTTGCCGGGCGTCCCGGCCTCCGAGCTGCAGGCGCTGGCGTTCGGCGACCGTCTGCTGCCGCTGGCCGACGTCGCCTATCACCCGGCCTTCGGGCTGGGGTGAGTCCAGCCGCTGGCGACCGCCTGGCGTGATCCACGCCAGGCATTGCGTGCGGTGCCAGTTCGCTCGGCCGCATCTTCCATCGCTGTAGAGACACCGTCGCGCCGGGAGTGATCGCAGCATGGCGAGCGCTGCGATTGGCGCGCTCCTGTCGAGGTGGACGATGCAACGTGATGACGAAGACCTGGGCCAGGCCGCGCAGGCGGGCCGGCTGATTTCCCACGGCAGCGATGACCAGGACGATGCCGCGTTGCTGGCATCGCTCACATTGCGTCTGCGCCAGAGCGGTGACCGGCCCGATGCGCTGGTCCAGCGTCTGCTCGGTCTGGTCGATGCGCTCTGGGACACCGAGTTCGGGCGCTTTCTGCTCAGGCATCGCGGGTTGAATGCCTACTGGACCCATCGGCTGGTGACGTATCGCGCCGATGCGCCGCCGAACGAGTCGATGTCGGCGATGGAACGGCATATCTTCGAAGAGGCACCTGCGGTGCTTGCGACCCGCGAACGCTTCGGCATCTTCCAGCAGCAGCTGCAGGAGCTGCTGCGGCCAGGCATGACGCTGGCATCGGTGCCCTGCGGATGGATGGGCGAGCTGTTGCTGTTGGACTACCGGGAATGTCCGGACGTGCGCCTGATCGGTATCGATCTGGACCCGCAGGCGCTGGAAGGGGCGCTGCACCTCGCACGCGCGCGCGGGCTGGAGGGGCAGCTTTCGCTTCGTCTCCAGGACGCATGGACATCTGGTGCCGACGATCGCGTGGATGTGCTGACCAGCAATGGCTTGAACATCTATGAGCCGGACGGCGAGCGCGTGATTGCGCTGTATCGCGCTTTTTTTCAAAGGCTGGCGCCAGGCGGCGTGCTGGTCGCAAGTTTCCTAACACCGCCGCCGACGCTGTCTGCCGAGTCGCCGTGGAAGCTGGAACACATCGATCCCGAGGCGCTGACGCTGCAGAACCTGGTGTTCGCCGAGATCGTCCAGGCGCGCTGGGCCTCGTTCCGCACCCACGCGCAGACCCGCGCGCAGCTGGAAAGCGCTGGGTTCACCGATCTCCACTTCATCGATGATCGCGCCAGCATCTTCCCTACGGTGGTTGCCCGGAGACCTGCGGCCCGCTGAGTGGGGGGGCGAAGGCATCGGCCGCGTCGTATGCGCCGCTGTGCCGGTGGGACGCAGCCTGGCGGGCGAGTTTCGTGCCACGTGCTAAGTGCTGCGGGTCCTGGCCTTCGGCGAGTGCTTGCCGTGCTTTTTCGAGGGCGCCTGACAGCCAGCAGGGTGCCGGCCGCCAGGAGCTTGAGCATGTCTGCAAGAGCCGGTGCTTGCCATGCTGCGCTTGAACGCGGTCAATCCTGCCGCGGTGTCCGGAATTTGGCTTGCGTCGCAGGCTGACCTACACTTTGCCGCGTTGCCCACTGTCTGAGGATTGGTCCAATGCGCCATTGATGCCGCCGTCGTGATGACGGCCTTACCTGCTGCCGGTCCGGCTGGATCGGTGCGTGTGCTGGCATGCAATGGAGACCCGTATGACCTGTCCGTCGCTGACGCTGGAAAGCGTTGCGTATGTGCTGCCCGATGGCAGCCCGCTATTTTCCGATCTGACCCTCCACATCGACCAACGCGCCACCGGCCTGGTCGGGCGCAATGGCGTGGGCAAGAGCGTGCTTGCGCGCCTGCTGGCAGGCGAGGTGTTGCCCAGCGCAGGGCGTTACGTGCACAACGGCAGCGTGCATTACCTGCCGCAGCGCGTGCGCGTGGCGCCGGGGCAGAGCATTGCCGAACTGGCCGGTGTCGCGCCGCTGCTGGATGCGCTGGACCGTATCGCCGCCGGCAGCGTTGCGCCCGCCGACTTTGAACGCGTCGGCGAGCGCTGGACCGCCCATGCGCAATTTGCCGCAGAACTCGAACGGCAAGGCCTGGGTGGGCGCGATCCGCGTGCACCGGCCGCGCAGCTCAGCGGCGGCGAAGCGACGCGCGTGGCACTGGCCGGTGCGTTTCTGACCCGGCCGGACCTGTTGATTCTGGACGAGCCCAGCAATCACCTGGATGGCCCGCAACGGCAGCGGCTGATGGATCAGCTGCTGGCGTGGAGCGGTGGCTTGCTGGTGATCAGCCACGACCGCGGCCTGCTCGATGCGATGCAGCGCATTGTTGAACTGTCCGCGCAGGGGCTGCGCAGCTATGGCGGCAATTACGCGTTCTATGCGCAGCAGCGCGCCATCGAACAGCGTGCGGCCAGCGCGTTGCTGGCCCAGCGCAGACAGGCACGTGCGCGCGGCGAGCAGGCGCTGCGCGAACAGCAGCAGCGTCAACAGCAACGCCAGGCACGCTGCGTGCGTGCTGCAGGGCAGGCCAATCAGGCCGCGATCCTGCTCGGCGCGCAGAAGCAACGCAGCGAGCTCAGCGCGGGGCGGCTGCAACAGCACCGCCAGGCCGAACAGGCGCGGTTGAGCGAGGCGGTAGTGCAGGCCGCAGCGCAGCTGCAGGACGCCCCCACGATCGCGCTCCTGGCGCCGGCATCGCCCGCCGGCGCATCGCGGCAGCTGGCCACGCTGCAGCAGGTGGAGCTGGTCGGCGGACGGCTGGGCGGGCGGTGGGTGGATCTGCGGCTGCATGGGCAGCCGCGGATCGGCCTGGTCGGCCCCAACGGCAGCGGCAAGTCGTCGTTGCTGCAACTGCTGGCCGGGCGCCTGCAAGCCAGCGCGGGGCATTGCCAGGTGCATGTACCGGTGGCGTATCTGGATCAGCACCTGGGGCTGCTGGATCCGGCGCGCTCGGCCGCTGCGCAGCTGCAGGATGCAGACCCGGGCGCGCCGGCCCACGCGCAGCGGCTACGCCTGGCGCTGCTGGGACTGGACCAGCAGCGTGCCGACCTGCCCACCGGCCAGCTCAGCGGCGGCCAGCGGCTCAAGGCGGCGCTGGCCTTGCGCTGTACCGGGCGCAGCCGGCGCAACTGCTGTTGCTGGACGAGCCGCCAACCACCTGGACCTGGCTTCGGTGGAAGCGATCGAGGCGCTGCTGCGCGGCTACCAGGGGGCGCTGATCGTCGCCTCGCACGATGCCGCCTTCCTGCAGCGGCTGGGCCTGCGGCAGCGCCTGGAGACCGCGTAAGCGCAATGGCGGCTGGCGCCGTGGTGAACCGCGCGGCGGGCGATCCGGCCGGCGGGCTGGTAAAGCCGGCTCCGATGGCCGACCATTTGCGCCCCGCCCGCGGCGGCCACGGCTTTGCCCTCCCGGGCGCCGGCCCAGCGTCCTGCTCCCACGCTCGCCCTCACGGCCAGCGTCTCCATCGATACCTGCCTACGTGAAATTCTTCGCATCCTGTGCCAAGGGCCTGGAATACCTGCTTGCCGACGAGCTGCTGTCGCTCGGTGCCAGCAAGGCCACCGCCACCATCTCCGGCGTCAACGTCGAAGGCGACCTGCGCGACGCGCAGCGCGCCGTGCTGTGGTCGCGCCTGGCCAGCCGCGTGCTGTGGCCGCTGAGCGAGTTCGATTGCCCGGACGAGGACGCGCTGTATGCCGGCGTGGCCGAATTGCCGTGGGGCGAGCACCTGTCCGTCGGCCACACGCTGTCGGTGGACGCGCATGTCTCCGGTACCGCGATCACGCATGCGCGTTACGCGGCGCAGCGGATCAAGGACGCGGTGGTCGACACCATGCGCCGGCAGGGCCTGGAACGTCCGTCGGTGGACGTGGACAGCCCGGATCTGCGTTTGAACCTGTCGCTGCGCAAGGGCCGTGCCACCATTTCGGTGGATCTGGGCGGCGGCCCGCTGCACCGGCGCGGTTGGCGCATGGCGCAGAACGATGCGCCGCTGAAAGAAAATCTGGCCGCGGCGGTGTTGCTGCGCGGCGGTTGGCCGCGCGCCTACGCCGATGGCGGCGGCCTGCTGGATCCGATGTGCGGCAGCGGCACCTTGCTGATCGAAGGCGCGCTGATGGCCGCCGACGTGGCGCCCGGCCTGCAGCGCTATGGCAGCGATCTCCCCAGCCGCTGGCGCGGCTTCGATCGCGAGGGCTGGCAGCAGCTGGTGGGCGAAGCGCGCGAGCGCGACAGTCTTGGCCGCGCCGCACTCCGGCAGGTGATCCACGGCAGCGACATGGACCCGCACGCGATCCGCGCCGCCAAAGAGAATGCGCAAGTGGCCGGTGTGGCCGAGGCGATCTGGTTCGGCGTGCGCGAGGTGGGCGACCTGCAGGCCCCGCCGCAGGCCACCGGTGTGGTGGTGTGCAATCCGCCTTACGACGAACGTCTGGCCGCCGATGCGGCGCTGTATCGCCGCCTGGGCGATACCCTGCAGCGTGCGGTGCCGCAATGGCGGGCCAGCCTGCTGTGCGGCAACGCCGAGCTGGCGTATGCCACCGGCCTGCGCGCGGGCAAGAAATACCAGCTGTTCAATGGCGCGATCGAGTGCGCGTTGATCGTCTGCGACCCGATCGCGGTGCCGCGGCGCAGCCCGCTGGCGGCGCCGACCGCGCTCAGCGAGGGCGCACAGATGGTCGCCAACCGCCTGCGCAAGAACCTGCAGAAGTTCAAGAAGTGGCGCGCACGCGAAGGCATCGAATGCTTCCGCGTCTACGACGCCGATCTGCCGGAATACTCCGCCGCCATCGACGTGTACCAGCAAGCCGATGGCGATCGCCGCGTGTTTCTGCATGTGCAGGAATACGCCGCACCGGCGACGATTCCGGAAGCCGACGTGCGCCGCCGCCTGGGCGAACTGCTGGCCGCCGCACGCGAGGTGTTCGAAGTGCCGGGCGAACGCGTGGCGCTCAAATCGCGCGAGCGCGGCAAGGGCGGCAGCAAGTACGGCCGCTTCGAGCAGCGCAACGAATTCATCAACGTGCGCGAGCATGGCGCGCTGCTGCGGGTGAACCTGTTCGATTACCTGGATACCGGCCTGTTCCTGGATCATCGCCCGTTGCGCGGCACCATGGCCACGCAATCGAAGGGGCGGCGCTTCCTCAACCTGTTCTGCTACACCGGCGTGGCCAGTGTGCAAGCGGCGGTGGCCGGCGCGAGCTCGACCACCAGCGTGGACCTATCCGGTACCTATCTGCAGTGGTGCGCCGACAACCTGGCCCTGAACGGCCAGGCCGGCAGCAAGCACAAGCTGGTGCAGGCCGACGCGCTGGCCTGGCTGGAAGCCGAGCGCGCGCATTTCGACGTGATCTTCTGCGACCCGCCGACCTTCTCCAACTCCGCACGCGCCGAAGACTTCGACATCCAGCGCGAGCACGTGCGGCTGTTGCGCGCGGCAGTGGCGCGCCTGGCGCCGGGTGGGGTGCTGTATTTCTCCAACAACTTCCGTCGCTTCAAGCTGGACGAGGAACTGGTGGCCGAGTTTGCGCAGTGCGAGGAAATCAGCCCGCGCACCATCGACCCGGATTTCGAGCGGCATGCGCGCATCCATCGCGCCTGGCGGTTGACCGCCTGAGGAAGTGGCCCGGTCGTGTCCGACCGGGCAATGCGCGCAGGGCGCACGGGATCGCCCGCATGCGTGCGGCTGCAGCGCGCCGTGTCACCGGCGGCGCCCGATCGCGCGGCCGCGGCCGCGCAGGCGAGGGCGGCGCGGCCAGCCAACAAGCCCACCACGGCGCTGCGGTATGCTGATTCGCATGCTCTGGAGTCAACGATGACCGCACCACCCCGGATTGCCTTTCTCGCCAGTCACGCCGAGCCGGCGGTGACCGCGCGCGCGCGTCTTGTGCAGCGCTATGGCGATCATCCGCTGGACACCGCCGATATCGTCTGCGCCCTGGGCGGGGACGGCTTCATGCTGCAGACCCTGCACCGGCACGGCGCTGCCAGCAAGCCGGTGTTCGGCATGAAGCTGGGCTCGGTCGGGTTTCTGATGAACCAATACCGCGACGACGAGGACGACCTGCTCGCGCGTCTGCAACGTGCCGAACCGGCGCACCTGCGCCCGCTGGAAATGCAGGTGCAGACCGAGTCCGGCGCCAGCACGGTGTCGCTGGCCTACAACGAGGTCTCGCTGCTGCGCCAGACCCGCCAGGCCGCGCATTTGAGCGTGGATCTCAATGGCCAGACCCGCATCGCCGAGCTGATCGGCGACGGTGTCATGGTCGCCACGCCAGCCGGCAGCACCGCCTACAACTATTCCGCGCACGGGCCGATCCTGCCGCTGGGCTCGCACACGCTGGCACTGACGCCGATCGCCCCGTATCGCCCGCGCCGCTGGCGTGGCGCCATCCTCAAGGCCGACACCGAAGTGTGCTTCCGCGTGCTGGACCCGTACAAGCGCCCGGTCAGCGTCACCGCCGACTCGCACGAGATCCGCGACGTGGTCGAAGTAACCATCCGCGAATCCAGGCAACGCCAGGTCACCCTGTTGTTCGATCCCGAACACAATCTGGAAGAGCGCATCTTCAGCGAACAGTTTGCGGTTTGAGGAGCGGGGATTTGGGATTGGGGATTCGAGAGTCGGGATTGGCAACGGCAGCAGCGTGCCACGTCGTCTTTAGAATCGCGCGCACGCGCTACGATGCTGCGCGGATGGGCGATCAAATCCCGACCTCCAGTTCCTGCTTTAAACCAATCCCCAATCCCCAATCCCCGCCCCAATGACCGATAATTCCCCCAGGCTCCTGACCGTCGCAGTGACCTCGCGCGCGCTGTTCGATCTCGAAGAAGGCCATGCGCTGTTCGAGGCCGATGGCGTGGAGGCGTATTCGGCGTTCCAGCGCGAGCATGAGGACGACATCCTGGAGCCAGGCGTGGCCTTTCCGGTGGTGCGCAAGCTGCTGGCGCTCAACCACGATGTGCCCGAAGAGACCCCGCGTGTGGAAGTGATCCTGCTGTCGCGCAATTCCGCCGACACCGGGCTGCGCATCTTCAATTCGATCCAGCACTACAACCTGGGCATCGTACGGGCGACCTTCACCTCGGGTCAGCCGACCTGGCCGTACGTGAAGCCGTTCGGCACCGACCTGTTCCTGTCGGCCAACCCAGAGTCGGTACGGCGTGCGCTCACCCATGGCATCGCGGCGGCGACCATCATGCCGCGCGCGCCGGGCGAACGCGCCGAGGCCGCGGCGGCGATCGTGGACAACGACGAAAGCCGCCTGTCGACGCAGCTACGCATCGCCTTCGACGGCGATGCGGTGATCTTCGGCGACGAGAGCGAACGCATCTCGCGCGAGCAGGGCGTGGAGGCCTTCGGGCGCCACGAGCGCGAGCGTGCGCGCGAGCCGTTGTCGGTCGGGCCGTTCCGTAATTTCCTCTCGGCGCTGCATACGCTGCAGGCGGCATTCCCGCCGGGCGAGGCCTCGCCGATCCGTACCGCGCTGGTCACCGCACGCTCGGCGCCGGCGCACGAGCGGGTGATCCGCACCCTGCGCGAGTGGGGCGTGCGTCTGGACGAGGCGCTGTTTCTCGGTGGGCGACACAAGGGGCCGTTCCTGGAGGCGTTTGGCGCGGACATCTTCTTCGACGACTCGCAGCACAACATCGACAGTGCGCGCCAGCACCAGCACGTGGCGGCCGGCCACGTACCGCATGGCGTGGCCAACGATCCGCCGGCCAGGTGAGCGAGGCACCGAAGCTTGCTGGACGCGCCGCGCTGCGCTCCAGCTGGCGCCAGCTGGAGCTGTACTTTGCCGACGACACCGTGCAGACCCGCATGTCGCGCTGGGCGCCGTACCGGCTGATGCTGCCGTATACGCGCGGCATGCTGGCGGCGCTGTGGCTGCAGCCGCGGCCCGAGCGCATCGGCCTGATCGGCTTCGGCGGCGGCGCGCAGGCCAAGTTCTGCCACCGGTATCTGCGCAGCACGCGCATCGAGGCGGTGGACGCCGATGCGCAGGTGCTGGCCTTGCGCGATGCGTTTGGCGTGCCACGCGACGATGCGCGGCTGGAGGTCACGCATGGCGACGGTGCGCAGTGGATCGCCACGCGTACCGGGCGCTACGACCTGCTGCTGCTGGATGCCTACGATGCCGATGGCATCCCACCGGCGTTGTGCACGCCCGCCTTCTACGCCGCTTGCCGCGCTGCGCTGGCGCCCGGCGGCGTGCTGGCGCTGAACCTGTTCCAGGTGCCGCTGGCCGGGCATCTGGCCACGCTGCGCGAGGTATTCGATGGGCGGGTGCTGCTGTTGCCCGAGCCGGATCCGCGCAACCAGCTGCTGTACGCCTGGAACGGCAAACGCACGCCGGGCACCGCGGAGCAGGCACTGGCGACATTGCCGTGGCCGGCGCGCCGGCAACTGCGGCCGGCGATGCTGCGGCTGCAGGCAGCGTGGATGGAGCGGGCCTGGCGGTTTTCGTGAGCCGCTGTCCGGCGCGCGGCGTCAGCCTGCGCAGGAGAACACTTCGACCGCGCTCGCAGGCGCGCGGTCATGGGGGCAGCGGAGTTTCCGCATCTGCCAGCGGCAACCGGATATCGGTCAACCGCCAGCGCAGCCCTTGCCGGGTCAGCACGAACACCACCGGCGCTCCGGTCGCGGTGCGGGTGGTGGCGGTGAAGCGGCGGGTGGATTCGAAGCGCTGCTCGGCGCCGTGCAGCGGACGCGCCGGCGCCGGCGCCGCATAGGTGTCCGGGCTGACGGTGGTGCCGGTGACGCGATTCCACACGCTATGGCCTTGCAGCAGCGCGCCGATGCCCAGCGGGGTCACCAGCGTGTCCACGCCGGCGCCGCTGATGCCGCTGGCAAGCTGCAGGGCGAACCCGCCGAGCAGGCTCGATTGCATGCGGCTGCCGGCCTGGCGAACCAGGTAATCGTCCAGCTGCGCCTTGAGGTTGACCCGCAGGCTGGGGAAATCCACATGGCGTTCCAGCTGCGCGGCGTCGCGATTGGCGACGGCCTGGCTGATGCCGCGAATGGCCAGGTACGGGCCTACAACCACATAGCTGACAAGCAGCAGCACGGCCAGTACGGGCAACAGCAACCAGCGCTTGTTCATGGTGTGCAGTCCATGGCGGTGGTGGGCGCAAGACGCAGCGATGCACGGCGTTGCGCAGCTATAGATCGCTTCGGTGTGCCGATCGCCGGCAGCGCGTCGATGGCCGTCGGCGCCGCGCGATCCATCAAAATTCCAGATCCAGCGCGGCGCACAGATAATCGACGAACGGCGCCAGCACCGCCAGGTCGGCCGCGATGGTCTGGCGCAGGCGCGGGCCGGTCATGACGGCATCGTCGAGATGACGCAGGTACGCCCAGTTGCGATGCTTGAGATCGTCGATGAACTCGAACTCGTTGGGAAAGCCGCGCGGTGCACGCACCAGTTTTTCGCTGTCGTCCAGCGCAAACTTGCGGCGCAGTCTGGGTTCGTAGGCGGCCGCCTTCCAGTTGCTGGGGTTGTCGAAAATGAACTGGCGCAGCTTGCGCTGGGTGTCCGGCTCCGGATGCCACAGCCCGGCACCGACGAAACTCTCGCCCGGCTGCAGATGGATGTAGAACGACGGCGCCGGCACCTGGCGGCGGCGCTCATGGAACAGGCGCGCGCCCTGCCAGTTCTTGTACGGCGATTTGTCGTTGGAAAAACGCGCATCGCGGTAGATGCGAAACAGCGAGCCGCCCTGGGTCTTGGGATCGGCGCGATAGTGCTCGCTGACCTCTGCCAGGGCCGGCTGCAGGTCGGTGATCAGCTGCAGGAACGGCTGGCGCACATGCGCTTCGTACTGATGCCGGTGATCGTTGAACCAGGTCTTGTCGTTGTGGCGCGCCAGGGCGCGCAGGAACTTGAAACTGGCGTCGGAAAAATAGGTGGTCATAGCGTGCGTTGGAGGTCCAAACCCCAGGCGGCGAGCTGATCGAGCAGGGACTGCTTGGTAGCATCGTCGGGGTGAGCAAGCCGTAAATCCGCGATCTGCGCATGGAATTGATCGAGCGTGAGCTCGCCCAGGCCACGGTCGTCGAGCAGGCGTTGACGGCGATAGACATTCCAGCGTTCCTGCTCTTCGAACGACAGCGTCTGCGGCCAGTTGCGCGCGTGGTAGCGGAACAGCAACTCGACCAGGCGCGGGTCGCGAAAGCGCGACGCCAGCGCGCCCAGTTCGGCCGGCGCACTGGCGCGCACCTGCGCCAGCAGGCGCTTGTCGCCTTCGGTCAGGAAGCCGTCATAGAGCGAGGCATCGGCATCGCTGACCGCCGGCGCCGCAGCGCGCTCGTTGCCGTACACCTGGCGCACTTTTTCGGCCAGTTCAGGGCCGAGCTCGCGCAGGCGTGCAGCCTTGGCCAGCACCGTGTCGTGGTCGATGCCCAGGCGCTGGAAATCCGCTGCGCGCAGATGCTGCCAGGCCACCAGCGCCGGCGACTTGTTCAAGTGCACTTCCTTGAGCGCAATGCGCTGCTCGCCCTCGGGCAGGTCGGCGGCGCGGAGATACAGCCGGTCGGCGATCTCGTCCGGGCTCAGGCGCAACAGCACGTCAGGATCGCCGTCCAGGTCGAACACGATCACGCGGCTGTCGATGCGCGGATGGCGCGTCAGCGGCAGCACCGCGGCGGCGCACATGCGCGAGGCGGGATAGCGTTGCGAGATATGCAGCACCGGCTGCATCGCGATGACGTCTAGCAGCGTTGCCGCAAAGCGCTTGTCGCGCAGGCGCAGTGCGTAGTCCCACAACTTGGGTTGATGCTGCTGGAACCTGCGCGCCATGCCGATGGTGGCGTACACGTCCGACAGCGCCTCGTGCGCGTCGCCTTCGCGCACTGCGTTGGCATCGGCCAGGTGTTCGAGCTTGAACGAGGTGGCGCCGTCTTCGCGCTGCGGCCACACGATGCCGTCCGGGCGCAGCGCATGCACCAGCCGCAACACGTCGAGCAGGTCCCAGCGCGAATTGCCGCCGCGCCACTCGCGCTCGTACGGGTCGTAGAAATTGCGGAACAGCCCGCAGCGCACGAACTCGTCGTCGAAGCGGATCGAGTTGTAGCCCAGCGTGCAGGTCTGCGGCCGGCTCATCTGTTCGGAGATGCGCGCGAACGCTTCGGCCTCGCTCACGCCTTCGCGCAGTGCGTGCTGCGGGGTGATGCCGGTGACCATGGTCGCGTACGGCGATGGCAGCAGATCGTCGGCCGGCTGCACATAGAAACTGATCGGTTCTTCGATCACGCGCAGTTGCGCATCGGTACGCACCGCGGCGAACTGTGCGATGCGCGTGCGGCGCGGATCCTGGCCGAAGGTTTCCAGGTCGTAGAAGAGAAAGCTGTCAGGCATGCGGTATGAAATCCAGGTCCGCGGCGCGCTGCGCAGGGCGCCGCCAGTGCTGCCTAGTATCTCTTATCCCTGCCCACGCCTGCTGACGCCGGCCTGTGTGGATGGATCAGTGCGCGCCTTGCAGCGGCTGCAGGCGTGCATGCACGACCGCTTCCAGCGCGGCCCAGTCGATGCGCGACAGGTCGCTGTGCCCGCGCGTGGCCTCGACCAGGATCTGGCGCTGGATCTCGCTGCGCGCCAGGGCGATCGAGTAGCGCGTGCGCAGGAAGGTCACCATCGTGTAATGCGGCACGAAACGGGTGGGCCAGCGCGCCTGCAATTGCTGTTCGAGCGCGCGTTGCAGCAGGAAGTCGGGATCGTCGACGCGGTCGCGCATCTCCAGGTAATTCTCCAGCGCCATCTGCTGGATCGCTGCGGCGTCGTCACGGCGTGCGGCCTGGAACGCGGCAAACGCGGTTTCCAGATCCACGTGCGCATCCAGCTGCTCTGCCAGCGCCACGCAATCTTCGAACGCGCAGTTCATGCCCTGGCCGTGGAACGGCACCATCGCGTGCGCGGCGTCGCCGATCAGCAGTGCGCGCCCGCCCAGATGCCAACGGTCCAGGGTGAGGGTGCCGAGCAGGCCGGGCGGATGTTCTTCCCAATGCTCCTTGAGCTGCGGGATCAGCGGCAGGGCATCGGGAAAATCACGCGCGAACAGGGCCAGCGCTTCATCGCCGGTACGCGTGGTGGCAAAGCTGGGCTCGCCGGCGTTGGGCAGGAACAGCGTGACGGTGAAGGTGCCGCCGTCGTTGGGCAGCGCGATGCACATGTAGCGCCCGCGCGGCCAGATGTGCAGCGCATTGCCTTCGATGCGGAACCCGCCGCCGGGCAGTGGCGGAATTTCCAATTCCTTATAGGAGTGATCGAGGAATTCGGTGCGCTCGCCCAGCGGCGACTTGCGCTGCATCGCCGCGCGCAACGCCGAGCCGGCGCCATCGCTGCCGATCAGGCTCTGGAAGTGGATTTCGTGCGGCTGGTCGTCGCGGTCGTCGATGAAGCGCGCATAGCCGGCATCGAAGTCCACCGTGTGCAGGCGCCGATAAAAATGCACGCGTGCGCCAGCGCGTTCGGCCAGATCCAGCAGCGCCACGTTCAACGCGGCGCGGTGGATCGACCAGATCACCTCGCTGTCGTCGCGTCCATAGCGTTGCAACTGCGGTTCGCCGATCAACGGATGCACCATGCGCCCGCGCATCATCACCGCCTTGGCCATCACCGCGTCTTCAGCACCGGCCTGGCGCAGCGCATGGCGGCCGCGCTCGGCCAGCGCCAGGTTGATCGAGCGGCCGGACTCGTAGCCCTTGATGCGCGGATCGCCGCGGCGCTCGTAGACGGTGACCTGCCAGCCGCGACGCGACAACAGGATGGCCAGCAGGCAACCGGCCAGGCCAGCGCCGATCAAGGTCAGGGAACGGGGAGAGACTGCGCTCAATGCGGTATCCGGCAGCGGCCGGACGCAAGTGCCGGCGAAGGGGGAGAACGGGGATGGCTGGCAACGGCACCTGCCGCGATCAGCCAGGTGCGGGTTCGGAGTGTACGTGCGCGTGTGCCGGTTCCGGCCCACGCACCGATCTGGTCGATGGCACAGTCTGTGCCGCGTGTACTCAGGCGCTGGCCCAGGTTTCCACCTGTTCCACCAACCGATGCAGATCGCTGAAGCGGTTGTATAGCGGCACGGGTGCGATGCGGATCACGTCCGGTTCGCGCCAGTCGCCGAGCACGCCGACCGACTGCAGGTACTCGAACAGCGAGCGCCCCTGCGCGCGGCCACCGGCCACCCGCAACGACAACTGGCAGCCGCGTTGCGAAGGCGTGGCCGGGGTGACGATCTGCAGCACCTGCGGCACGCGGGCGTGGATCAGCTGTTCCAGGTGCCCGGTGAGTTGTTCGGACTTGGCGCGCAGCGCCGGCATGCCGGCCTGATCGAACAGCTCCAGCGACGCACGCAGCGGCGCCAGCGCCAGCACCGGCGGATTGCTCAGCTGCCAGCCTTCGGCGCCAGGCGAGGGCACGAACTGCGGCTGCATGCGGAAGCGGCTCTGCTGCTCGTGTCCCCACCAACCGGCCATGCGCGGCAGGTCGCTGTTGGCATGGCGTGCGTGCACGAAACAGCCACCCACCGCGCCGGGGCCGGCGTTGAGATATTTGTAGTGGCACCACACCGCGAAATCCGCGCCGTCGTCGTGCAGCGTCAACGCGATGTTGCCGACCGCATGCGCCAGGTCGAAACCCACCATCGCGCCCTGCGCGCGTGCCAGCCGCGCGATTTCGCCCAGCTCGAAGGCCTGGCCGGTGCGGTACTGGATGCCGGGCCACAGTACCAGCGCCAGCCGCGGACCGTGCCGTGCGATGGCATCGGCGATCGCCGCCATCGAGACCGTGCCATTGGGTTGGTCGGCTTCCACTTCGATCAGTTGCGTGGCCGGATCCAGCCCATGCAGGCGCAGCTGCGATTCCACCGCATGGCGGTCGGACGGAAACGCGCCGGCTTCGATCAGGATGGCGCCACGCTCGGGCGTGGGCCGGTAGAAGCTGGCCATCATCAGATGCAGGTTGACGCTCAGCGTGTTCATCGCGACCACCTCGCCGGGCTGCGCGCCGACCACGCGCGCCAGGCCATCGCGCACCAGCTGGTGATAGGTCAGCCACTGGGTGGGGCCGGTGAAGTGGCCTTCCACCGCGAGCGCACCCCACTGGTCGAGCACCTCGGCCACCATCGCACGTGCGCCGCGCGGCTGCAGGCCCAGCGAATTGCCGACGAAATAGGTCTGGTCCTGGCCGGCATGCTGCGGGAACACGAAGGCATCGCGCAGGTGGCGCAGCGGGTCGGCGGCGTCCAGGGCAACGGCATGGGCGCGGGACAGCAGGTCGGTCATGATCACGGCTCGCAACGCAGGTCAGTGGCGCAGTTTACCCGCCGGCACCGTGTGCGCCGTCATGCGCCGCCGCTGCCTCGGCTGCAGCGCTGCTCGAGGCTGGCCGGGCAGCGCGCAACAGATGCGCCAAGGTGCCGATACTGTCGGTGATGCGGTCGATGGTGTCGGCCAGTGCGGCGGTGGCGGGCGAGCCGTCGGGCAGCGCGGCCAATGCATCGGACAGCTGGCGCTCGGCGCTGCGCAAGGTGGCCGCGGCGGGAATGCCGCCGTCGACCAGGCAGGCGATCAGCTCGGACAGCGCCTGGTCGGCCTGTTGCGCGAAGGCGGGCAGCGCTTCCAGCGCAGGCAGGGGATGGCCGTCGCGCAGCACCGCCTCCAGCGACAGGGTGGCGCGGATCAGCCGGTTGCCGTTGGCCAGCAACGATTCGGCGAGTTTGAGCTCGTGCAGATTGCGTCGGCTGCGTGGCTCGCCGCGCAGGCGTTCGATCGAGGCCTGCGCGTTGGTGCGCGCCACGCGTGCAGCAGCGCGGGTATCGCCCAGATCGTCCATCCTGCCGAGCAGCAGATTGCGCAGATGATCGCGGTAGGCGCTCAACAGCTGCGCCAGCGAGGCGCGGATATGCCGGCGCTCGCGCGTGGGCCATACCGCGTAGGCGATCAACGCCCAGGCGCTGCCGGCCACCGTGGCCTGCAGACGCGCGCCGATGGCCTCGCCCGGCGCCACGCCTTCGAACGACAGCAGCAGCACCAGCATGCCGGTCAGAAACGCCACGCCGATGCCGTAGTTCACCTGCGTCAGCAGGCGGAAGCCCAGGCAGAACAGCGCCAGCAACGCCAGGCGGACGCTGGCGCCGTCCATCGCCAGATGCGCCAGCAAGGTCGCCACCAGCAGGCCGACGAAGGTGCCGGCCACGCGCAAGGCGCCGAAGCTGAAAGTGCCGCCGAAATCCGGCTTGAGCACGATGGCGGTGGTCATCGGAATCCAGAAGCCGTGCGGGATCTGCTGCCAGCGCTGGAAGGCGATCGCCAGCGCCAGGCATACGCCGCAGCGCAAGGCATGCCGGAAGGCCACCGAGGACAGATCCAGGTTCGCGCGCAGCGTGGCCCAGGTCGCCGCGGGCCGCAGTGCCGCCGGCAGGCGCGCTTCGGCCAGCTGCGCCTGGATCTCGCCACGGCTGCTGGCCCAATGCGCGTTGCGGATCAGGGCGCGCAGCTGGCCGCCGAGGCCTTGCGCGCGCGCCACCGCCACCCGCACCAGCCGGCGCTCGCGGGTATCGGCGTTGTCGTGCTGGAACTGCGCCAGTGCGGCGACCAGATCGTCGAAGCCGGTCATCGAGGCATTGGCGGCGAGCGGATCTTCGCCCACCGTCATCGCATGCGCGAGCTGTTCCAGCACGATGGCGCTGCGTTCGAGCACGCGCTCGATCGCCGGGCGCGCCTGCGAGTCGGTCAGGCGGGTATCGACATCGGCCAGCGACAGCAGCTCCAGCCGCACGCGCTCGCACAGCTCGGCGATGATGCGGAAGCTCTGCACGGCGATCGCGCGCGAGCGATGCTCGCCATGCAGCATCACCATCGCATCGAGCACCTCCTGGGTGGCCGGTGGCGGGGCGCTGGCTTCCGGACGCTGGCGCGCGATGCCGGCCAGTTGACGCATCAGGTCGGCCAGCGCGAAGCGCTCCGGGCGATAGCGTTGCAGTGGCCAGGCCGCCAGTGCCAGCACCACCTGGAGCAGGCCGCCGGCGAAGATCAACGCCGCCACGCCCGCAGCCTGCTGCACCGGCAGGCGCATGTCGGCGCTGACCACCAGCAGGATCATGCTGGTCAGCCCCACCCGCGCTGCCACCGGGCCCAGTGCCACCAGCAAGCCGCCGCCAAGGCCGAGCAGCAGCCCGGCGATCACCAATGCCGGCGTATTGTGGCCGACCCAGATGCCGAGCAACGCGGCCAGGCCCGCTGCCAGCGCGGCCATCAGCATGCGCTGCAGGCGCGCGCGGTACGGGCCGGGCTGGTCGGTGAACATGGTGTTGAGCGCGCCGGTACACACGGCCAGACCGGCGGCGACATGCCCGGTGGCCACGCCGACCGCCAGCGGCAGCACCACCGCGGCGGTGTTGCGCAACGCAACGCGCAATGGCACGTCGCGCGGCTTGAGGTCGATCAGCGTGCGCAGCATGGCATGGAGTTCAACGCGGGCGCACAGCGCAGCTGCGGCGCGTGCACACGCTCGACACACGGCGCGCTGCGCACAGCTGCATCGTCATTGCGTTGCGCGGCATTGCGAGGGCGCGGCGGCGCGCCGATGGCCACCGCCAAGCGAATGCGCTCGAAGACCTGCGCGACGCGTGCCTGGAATTGCCTCGGCCATCGCCCACTCATGCCTCGACAGTGGCATAGCGCTCCGGCGCAGGGTGCAGATGCCCGCACTGGCTGCAGGTGCGCAGCGCGAGCGAACGATAGAAATGATCGAACACCGGCGGAAAATCGGTTTCGATGTCCTGCAGCGGAAACATCGCCTCGTACAGTTTGTGATTGCACTGCGGGCAATACCACTGCAGCCCGTCCTGCTCGTTGGGCAAGCGTTCGCGTTCGATCACCAGGCCGATCGAGCCGGCCGCGCGTTGCGGCGAATGCGGCACCTTCGGCGGCAGCAGGAAGATCTCGCCGGCGCGGATCGGGATGTCGCGTGCCACGCCTTCTTCCTGCACCTTCAGCACCATCTCGCCTTCGAGCTGGAAGAACCACTCCGGGCCTTCGTCGTAGTGATAGTCGGTGCGCGCATTCGGCCCACCGACGATCATGATGATGAAGCCGTCCTGCTGGATGCATTTGTTGCCCACCGGTGGCTTGAGCAGGTGGCGGTGTTGCTCGATCCAGGCTTGCAGGTTGATCGGCGGGACCAGCATCGACGTTCCTCGGCAAAGAAGACGTCCAGCATAGCCAACCGACGGCGCCGATGGGCGCCGCGGCTGGATGGCGTGCGGGTACGGCTCAGCGTTCGGCGTGATCGGCCTGGATGCGCGCCAGTGCGGCGTCGTAGCGTTCCTGCAGCAGCTCCGGGCGGTCGATCGACATGCCCAGGTCGTGCGCACGTCCGTCGCGCAGGCTGTAGACCCAGCCATGCACCTGCAGTGCCTGGCCGCGGTCCCAGGCGTCGCGCACGATGGTGGTGCGGCACACATTGACCACCTGCTCGAGCACGTTGAGCTCGCACAGGCGCGCGTGCTGCACCGGCAGGTCGCCCGCGTCGTGCAGGCAGGCCTCGTGCTTGTCGGCCACATCGGTGACGTGGCGGATCCAGTTGTCGACCAGGCCCATGCGCTTCTGGGTCAGGCTGGCGAACACGCCGCCGCAGCCGTAATGGCCGACCACCAGGATGTGCTTGACCTTGAGCACGTCGACGGCGAACTGGATCACCGACAGGCAGTTCAGGTCGGTATGCACCACCACGTTGGCGATGTTGCGGTGGACGAACACCTCGCCCGGGGCCATGTCGATGATCTGGTTGGCCGGCACGCGCGAGTCCGAGCAGCCGATCCACAGGTACTCGGGCGTCTGCTGGGTGGACAGCTTGGAGAAGAATTCCGGGTCCTCGCGGCGGATGCGCTCGGACCAGGCACGGTTGTTTTCAAGCAAATGGTTGAGCTCGTTCATGCGCGCAGTATTCCAGAGGGAGGAGAACAGTGTGTGATCGACAGATGAGCGATCACGCGGTGTTGCGGAAATCGATGCCGTACCGCACCGCTCAGACCGCGCGGTCGCGTGCAAGCAGGGCATCGCGCATCAGCGACGCCACCTCGCGGGAGTCGGCCGACGCCCGTCGTTGTAGTGCATCGCTCACCGCGGTCACATTAGCGGCCGGGTGGTTCTGGCTGAGCTTGAAGCTCAGCTCGATGCGGCTGGGAACGAAGCGGAAGCCGACCAGGCCGCGTAACTGGTGGCGGTGGCTGTCGCGCTGCATCTCGAACAGCCAGTCGCTGCCGACGCGCTGTTCGAAGTGCGTGCTCATGCGGCCGATCAACTCGCCCAGCGCCGCTTCGTCGCTTACATGCTCGCAGCGTCCATGCAGATGCGCCACGGCGTAGTTCCAGGTCGGCACGCGTGCGGCCGCTTCCTTGTCCGGATACCAGCTCGGCGACACATAGGCGTGCGGACCCTGCACCACCAGGACCGCATCGCCTGGGCTGCGTGCCTGCGGATTGGGGCGCGCCCAGTGGCCTTCGATGACCACGGATTGCGCATCGCGTCGGTACAGCACCGGCAGATGCGAGATTGCCGGCTGCCCGTCCTCGCCATGGCTGATCAGGGTAACGAACGGGTCGCGCGCGATCAGCCAGTCCAGCAGTGCCAGATCGGTCTGCGCGAACGCGCGTGGGGCGTACATGTCAGGCGCGACCGCCCAGGGTCAGCACCATGCGTTCTCGCAGGTCCGCATCGTCGTCGCCACGCGGCGGCGACACCTCATCGAGCGAGAAGCCACGCATCAGCGCGTCTTCTTCGTCGAGGCCGTCGAGCGCGACGAATTCGGCATCGAACAAGGCCGCGCGGGCGCTGTCTTCGCTGTCGTAGGGCAGGATCTTGCCGTCGCTGTCCAGGACCTCGGCGGTACCGGCCTGCTTGACGCGCAGGCGCGCCCAGATCAGCGTGCGGCCGATCGTGGCCAGCCACCACGAATCGTGGTCGTCATGGGGGGGGGGTTGCGGTGTATTCATGGCATTACCCTGGAAAGCAGGCCGAGCAGGGCCGCCATGCCCAGGCCGAAAAAGATGGTGAGCAGCGATAGCCAGGCGGGGGTGGCCAGGCCGGACAGCGCGCTGTCGCGGTGGCTGCGGTAACGGCGCGCCAGCAGCCAGCGCAACGCTACGGGACTGATGAAGGCCGGCTCGCCGAAGCTGGCCAGCGCGTCCGGGTGGCGGTCGCGCAGATGCACCAGGGTCAGCGGCCAGAAGATCAGCAGCGCAGTCAGACCGGCAACGGCGACACCGACAAAACACAGTGCGAAGAACAGCGTCATGCCTCGTGCTCCGTGGGCGGGGCATCGAACCGGCCGATGATGTCGATCAGGCCAACGATATTGTCGTTCAACGCATCCAACTCTTCGGCAGGGATCCACCACTCGGTGTGGTGCGCGCCGCCGACTTTTTGGATGGCGTAGTCTTCGACGAACGCTGCGCGCACCTCGAACTGCGCAACATAGCCAACCCCGCTGTCCTTGACGTTCCAGCGTGACGCGATGTCCTCGGCGTAGCGCTGATTGGTGACCGGGTAAAAGATCGGTTGCTCCGGCAACCGTGGCGGCCAGCGGCGTAAGCCGGCCTCGCGCACCAACGCGTATTGCTCCGGCCCCAGCGGGCGGTACATGGTGACCGTGGCCGCCGCGGTCGTCACCTCAGAACTCCGCGCTGCCCGGCGCGCGCGGGTAGGGAATCGCATCGCGGATGTTGCTCAGCCCGCACACGTACACCACCAGGCGCTCGAACCCCAGGCCGAAGCCGGCATGCGGCACCGAGCCGTAGCGACGGAAATCGCGGTACCAGCTGTAGTGCTCCTTATCCAGGCCGAACTGGGCCATGCGCGCGTCCAGCACATCCAGGCGCTCTTCGCGCTGGCTGCCGCCGATGATTTCGCCGATGCCCGGTGCCAGCACGTCCATCGCCGCGACGGTCTTGCCGTCGTCGTTCAGGCGCATGTAAAAGGCCTTGATGTGCTCGGGGTAGTTGGTCACCACCACCGGGCGGCCGATGTGTTCTTCGGTCAGCCAGCGCTCGTGCTCGGTCTGCAGGTCCAGGCCCCATTCGACCGGGAAGTCGAAGGTCTTGCCCGAGTTCTGCAACAGTTTCACCGCCTCGCTGTAGTCGATCTGCTCGAACGGTGCGTTGATGAAGGCTTCGAGCTTGGCGATCGCATTCTTGTCCACGCGCTCGGCCAGGAACGCCAGGTCGTCGCCACGCTCGTCCAGCACCGCGCGGAACAGGTACTTGAGGAACTGCTCGGCCAGGCGCGCGTCTTCGGCCAGATCGGCAAAGGCGATTTCCGGTTCGATCATCCAGAATTCGGCCAGGTGGCGCGTGGTGTGGCTGTTCTCGGCGCGGAAGGTCGGGCCGAAGGTGTAGACCTTGCTCAGCGCCAGGCAGTAGGCCTCCACGTTGAGCTGGCCGGACACGGTCAGGAAGGTTTCCTTGCCGAAGAAGTCGCGGCTGAAATCCACGTTGCCCTTGGCATCGCGCGGCAGGTTGACCATGTCCAGCGTGGAGACGCGGAACATCTGCCCGGCGCCTTCGGCGTCGGAGGTGGTGATGATCGGGGTGCTGATCCAGTTGAAGCCATTCTGGTGGAAGAAGCGGTGCACCGCCTGCGCCAGGCAGTTGCGGATGCGGGTGACCGCGCCGAACAGGTTGGTGCGCGGGCGCAGGTGCGCCACTTCGCGCAGGAACTCCGGCGACATCGGCTTGGGCTGGATCGGGTAGGTCAGCGGGTCCTCGACCCAGCCGACGATCTCCACGCCGCTGGCCTGGATCTCGAACGACTGGCCCTTGCCCTGCGACTTCACCAGCACGCCCTTGGCGATCATCGAACAACCGCTGGTCAGGCGCTTGATCTCGTCGAAGTTGGGCAGGGTGTCGTTGGCCACCACCTGGATCGGAGCGAAGCAGGAGCCATCGGTCACGTTGATGAAGGCCAGTCCGGCAGATCCGCGCAGCGTGCGCACCCACCCCCGTACCGTGACTTCGCCGCCTTCCGGGAGCTTCCCCGCAAGCGCATGTGCAACGCTGACCACCGTCATGACTGTTCCTCGCCGTAGCGACCTTGAATGGCCTGCGAGTTTACTGGCTGCGACCGCGCCGGCGCGAGCATCTGAACAGCTTGCCCACTGCTGCGCTTGTCGCCGGCGTGCGCTGCCCCCATCTGTTGCAAGCACCGCCGCACAGCGTGCCGCCTGCTTGTTGCGGCATCGCTATACTTGCCACCACTGTTTTGGAGTGCCCTCATGGCCGTCAGCCTCACCCCCGCCGCGCTGGAGCGCGTGCAGCGTTTCGTGCAGCAGACCCCGGGTGCGTTGGGTCTGCGCTTTGGCGTGACCAAGACCGGGTGTTCCGGCTGGGGCCACATCACCGACCTGGCGCGCGAGGCGCGCGACGACGACGCGGTTTTCGAGCAGGGCGGGGTGCGCATCTTCGTCGACCCCACCAGCCTGCCGCTGGTGGATGGCACCTGCATCGACTTCGGCAAGCACGGCCTCAGCGAGACCTTCACCTTCAGCAATCCCAACGCGACCGCCGAATGCGGCTGCGGGGAGAGCTTCACCACGGCGGACAAGCATCGGTGATTCCTTCTCCCCCTCGGGAGAAGGTGGCCCGAAGGGCGGATGAGGGTACGGGGCGAAGCCTCGCGCGGTTGAACGACACGATAGTTGAACGACACGAGTGGCTTTGCCCCGGACCCTCACCCCAACCCCCGCTCTGCGCCCCAGCCCGCGCTTGCGGCGCGGGCGCTCCAATTCACGCGCGCCAGTGGCGCGCAGATCGCGTCTTGGAGCCCCGGCAGGAGAGGGGCTTCAGATGTCCTTGCTGGACGGCCGGTTGCGGCCAAACGCCTGAACTGCCATACTTTCTTGCTTCCTGCCCGGTTCCGGGCGGGACTCCTTGCTCCACCGGCCGCCTTGCGCGGGGTACCGGGGAGCTGTCCGGCCCACGCGGCCACATCCGAAAGGTAATACAACATGAGTCGTCATTACGAAGTCGTGTTCCTGGTCCACCCGGATCAGAGCGAACAGGTCCCGGCCATGATCGAGCGCTACAAGTCGCTGATCGAGGGCGGTAACGGCACCATCCACCGTCTGGAAGACTGGGGCCGTCGTCAGCTGGCCTACCCGATCCAGAACCTGGTGAAGGCGCACTACGTGCTGCTCAACATCGAAGTCGACCAGGCCGTGCTGAGCGAGCTGGTGGAAAGCTTCCGCTTCAACGATGCGGTGCTGCGTCACCTGGTCGTCAAGCGCGACGGCCCGGACACCGAGCAGTCGCTGATCATGAAGAGCAAGGACGAGAAGGGCGACAAGCCCGAGCGTAGCGAGCGTCGTCGTCGCGATGACGATGAGGGCGATGCTGCACCTGCCGCCACCGATACCGACGGCGACAACGCCGAAGCCGCTTAAGGAGCGCTGTCATGTCCAAGTTCTTCCGTCGTCGCAAGTTCTGCAAATTCACCGCCGAGGGCGTCAAGGAGATCGATTACAAGGATCTCAACACCCTGCGCCAGTACCTCACCGAGAACGGCAAGATCGTGCCGAGCCGCGTGACCGGTACCAAGTCCAAGTACCAGCGTCAGCTGGCGACGGCCGTCAAGCGCTCGCGTTTCCTGGCGCTGATCCCGTACACGGACAATCACGACGTTTAATCCGTCGTTAGTTGCGGGGCGCTCAAAGCGGCCCACACGAATGAAGTGAGTCCTCGCAATAGGCCATGCGGCCGCATGTGAGTCCTCACAACGGCCCGCACATCACTGTGCGGGCTCTTGACTTGATAGAAGTCCGGTAATTAAAGGTGCGGTGCCGGTCGGGCTCTTACGATTCCCGATTCCCCAATCCCGATTCCCGGCTTCTCCTATTCGGACAGCAAACGTTGCGTCGGCCAAAGCGCCGGCGCTAACGAATAACGGAGCACCACCATGGATCTGATTCTTCTGCAGAAAGTGACCAACCTCGGCGGCCTGGGCGACAAGGTCAGCGTCAAGCCGGGTTACGGCCGCAACTTCCTCGTGCCGCAGGGCAAGGCCGTGCCGGCCACCGCTGCCAACGTCGAAGCGTTTGAAGCCAAGCGTGCCGACTACGAAGCCAAGGCCAACAGCATCCTGGCCGATGCACAGAACCGCGCCGGCAAGTTCGAAGGCGCCAGCGTCACCATCGGTGCGCATGCGTCGACCGAAGGCAAGCTGTACGGTTCGGTCGGCCCGCGCGACATCGCCGAGGCGTTCACCGCCGCCGGCCTGCCGCTGGAAAAGAGCGAAGTGATCCTGGGCGAAGGCGCATTCCGCAATGTCGGCGAGTACGACGTTGTGCTGCACCTGCACGCCGATGTGGAAACCTCGGTCAAGGTCATCGTCGAATCCGACGCCTGATCCACGCTGCACGCCGTACCCGAAGGGCGCCTGGTTAGGCGCCCTTCGTCTTTCTGCGGCCACGCCAGCGATGCCCGGCCCGCTATACTCATGCTCCATCGCCGGTTCCACGGCCCATGGATCTTGTGGATCAAGGGCTTAGGAGCGGCTTCACAGGAAAAAAGCGCCTGCCGGCTTCGCCCGTGCGGTGCCCGGAACCTTCAGTCCCATGCGCCTGTCCACGATCAAGCTGTCCGGTTTCAAGTCGTTCGTCGACCCGACCACGTTGCACCTGCCCACCAACATGACCGGCATCGTCGGTCCCAACGGCTGCGGCAAGTCCAACATCATCGACGCGGTGCGCTGGGTGATGGGCGAAAGTTCGGCCAGCCGCCTGCGCGGCGACTCGCTGACCGACGTGATCTTTTCCGGCTCCTCGGCGCGCAAGCCGGTGTCGCAGGCGACGGTGGAGCTGATCTTCGACAACTCCGATCACACCATCAGCGGCGAGTTCGCCTCGTTCAACGAGATCTCGGTCAAGCGCCTGGTCAGCCGCGACGGCAATAGCGCCTACTACCTCAACGGCACCAAATGCCGGCGCCGCGACATCACCGACCTGTTCCTGGGCACCGGCCTGGGACCGCGCAGCTACTCGATCATCGAGCAGGGCATGATCAGCCAGATCATCGAGGCGCGCCCGGAAGACCTGCGCGTCTATCTGGAAGAAGCCGCCGGCATTTCCAAGTACAAGGAGCGCCGCAAGGAGACCGAAACGCGCATCCGGCATACCCGCGAAAACCTCGACCGCCTGGGCGATCTGCGCGAAGAGATCACCAAGCAGCTGGCGCATCTGCAGCGCCAGGCGCGCCAGGCCGAGCAGTATCAGGCCTTGCAGGAAGAGCGCCGGATCAAGGACGCCGAGTGGAAGGCGCTGGAATACCGCGGCCTGGATGGCCGCCTGCAGGGCCTGCGCGAAAAACTGAATCAGGAAGAGACCCGCCTGCAGCAGTTGATCGCCGAACAACGCGATGCCGAAGCGCGCATCGAAACCGGCCGCGTGCGTCGCGAGGAGGCCGCCGAAGCGGTGGCCAAGGCGCAGGCCGATGTCTATCAGGTCGGTGGCGCGCTGGCGCGCATCGAGCAGCAGATCCAGCACCAGCGCGAGCTCTCGCAGCGCCTGCACAAGGCGCGCGATGAGGCGCAGAGCCAGCTGCAGGAACTGACCCAGCACATCAGCGGCGACTCGGCCAAATTGAGCGTGCTGCGCGAGGCGGTGGACGCTGCCGAACCGCAACTGGAACAGCTGCGCGAAGACCACGAATTCCGCCAGGAGGCGCTACGCGAAGCCGAAGCGCGGCTGGCCGACTGGCAGCAGCGCTGGGAAACCCACAACCGCGATACCGGCGAAGCCTCGCGTGCCGGCGAAGTGGAGCGCACGCGTGTCGATTACCTGGATCGCCAGTCGCTCGAAGCCGACCGCCGCCGCGAAGCGCTGGTCAACGAACGCGCCGGGCTGGACCTGGATGCGCTGGCCGAGGCGTTCGAGCAGATCGAGCTGCGCCACGAAACCCAGAAGACCTCGCTGGACGGGCTAACCGAGCAGGTCGAGGCGCGCAAGCACGCACTCGGCGGGCTGCAGGAACAACAGCGCGCCAGCCAGGGCGAACTGGCCGACGTCCGCAAGCAGGCGCAGGCCGCGCGTGGCCGGCTGTCGTCGCTGGAAACCCTGCAGCAGGCCGCACTCGGCCAGGAGCAGGGCGCGGCAGTGGCGTGGCTGAAGTCGCGCGGGCTGGATTCTGCCGCACGTGTCGGCGAGCGCATCACGGTCGAAAGCGGCTGGGAAAACGCGGTGGAAGGCGCGTTGGGGCAGTTGATCGAAGGCGTGCTGGTGGAGGCGCCGGAACAACTGGTCGATGCGCTGGGCGAGTTGGGCGATGGCCGCATCGCGCTGGTGTCCGGCGCTACCGACACTGCGAGCTTCGCGCCGACCTCGCTGGCGGCCAAGGTGCAGGGGCCGATCGCGATCCGTCGCTTGCTCGCACGTTTGCACACCGCCGAGGATCTGGACGCCGCGCGCACGCTGCAGCGCAGCCTGCCCGAGGGTGATTCGGTCATCACCCGCAGCGGCGAGCGGCTGGGCGAGGGCTGGGTGCGGGTGTCGCGCTCCGGTGCCGCCAAGCAGGGCGCCCTGCTGCGCGAGCGCGAGATCCAGGAGCTGCGTGCGCAGATCGAAACGCTGCAGGAGCGCGAGGCCGAACTCGAGCAGCGCCTGGGCAGCTTCCGCGAACAACTGCTGGCGGCCGAACAGCAACGCGAAGATGCGCAGCGCCAGTTGTACATGGCGCACCGCAGCGTGTCCGAGCTGGCCGGTCAGCTGCAGAGTCAGCAGGGCAAGGTCGATGCCGCGCGCGCGCGCATCGAACGCATCGAAACCGAGCTGTCGCAGCTACTGGAAACCTTGGACACCAGCCGCGAGCAGGCACGCGAGGCACGCGCCAAGCTCGAAGACGCGGTGACCCTGATGGGCGACCTGCAAGGCACGCGCGAGGCGCTGGAGAACGAACGCCGTCAGCTCACCGATGCACGCGATCAAGCGCGCGATGCCGCGCGCGGCGTGCGCGATGCGATGCATGCGCTGGCGCTGACGCTGGAGTCGCAACGCACCCAGATTGCTTCGCTGAGTCAGACCCTGGAGCGCATGGATAGCCAGCGCGGCCAGCTCGACACGCGACTGGAAGATCTGGTCGCCCAGCTCAGCGACGGCGATTCGCCGGTGGAAACGCTGGAGCACGAGCACCAGGCCGCCCTGAGCGAGCGCGTGCGCACCGAGCGCGCGCTGGGCGAAGCACGCACCATGCTCGACAGCATCGACAGCGAGCTGCGCAGCTTCGAACAGACCCGTCAGCAGCGCGACGAACAGGCGCTGGCGCAGCGCGAACGCATTTCGCAACGCAAGCTCGATCAACAGGCGCTGGTGCTCAACGCCGAGCAACTGGCGGCGGCGGTGGTCAAGTCAGGCTTCGTGCTTGAAGACGTGGTCAATGGATTGCCCGAGTCGGCCAATCCTGCCGAGTGGGAGGCGGCGGTCGGCCAGATCGACGGCCGCATGCGGCGGCTGGAACCGGTCAACCTGGCCGCGATCCAGGAGTACGGCGAAGCGGCGCAGCGTTCGGAATATCTGGACGCGCAGAATCTGGATCTCAACACCGCACTGGAGACGCTGGAAGAGGCGATCCGCAAGATCGACCGCGAAACCCGCGGCCGCTTCAAGGACACCTTCGACCGCGTCAATTCCGGCGTGCAGGCGTTGTATCCGCGGCTGTTCGGCGGTGGCCATGCGTATCTGGAGCTCACCGGCGAAGACCTGCTCGACACCGGCGTGACCATCATGGCGCGCCCGCCGGGCAAGCGCGTGTCCAGCATTTCGCTGCTGTCCGGCGGCGAAAAGGCGATGACGGCGGTGGCGCTGGTGTTTGCGATCTTCCAGCTCAATCCCGCGCCGTTCTGCCTGCTCGACGAGGTGGACGCGCCGCTGGACGAAGCCAATGTCGGCCGCCTCGCCAACATGGTGCGGGAAATGAGCGAGAAGGTGCAGTTCCTGTTCGTCAGCCACAACAAGGCGACGATGGAGGCTGCGCGGCAGCTCTCCGGCGTGACCATGCGCGAGCCCGGCGTCAGCCGCCTGGTCAGCGTGGACCTGGAAGAGGCCGCACGTTTGGCGGGTGCGGCATGACGTGCCATGCTTGTCGGAATATCGACACCTGTCACTCTTATGCGGAGGCACGCTGAATGTCCGACATGGCCATGATCCGGATCGGGATCCTGATCGCTGGACTGCTGCTGGTCGCGGCCATCTTCCTGTTTGGTCGCCCGAAAAAATCGCCGCAAGGGCGCCGGGTCGACAAGGACGAGGGCCAGCCGCGCGAGCGCCGTGAGCCGGTGATTTCCGGCGAGCCCGGCGTGGACGGCGATCCGTTCGAGCGCAATGAAGGCGCCGAGCAGAGCGAACTGAACCTGGACGATGCCGATGCCGCCGGCGGCAACGATGTCGGCAAGCGGCCCAACCAGGATTTCGACAAGATCGTCTCGCTGTTCGTGGCCGCCAAGGCCGGCCAGGTGCTGCGTGGCGAAGACGTGGTGGTCGCTGCGGAGAAGACCGGGCTGGTGTTCGGTCACATGAATGTCTTCCACCGCCTGGTGGAGGGGCATCCGGAGCGCGGGCCGATCTTCAGCATGGCCAGCATCCTCAAGCCCGGCAGCTTCGACATGGCCAACATCCGCGAGATGCAGACCCCGGCGATTGCGTTCTTCCTCACCTTGCCGGCGCCGATGACCGCGCTGGATGCCTGGGAAAAGATGCTGCCCACCGTGCAGCGCATGGCCGAACTGCTCGACGGCGTGGTGCTGGACGACAGCCGCAATGCGCTGGGCCGCCAGCGCGTGGCGCATATCCGCGACGAATTGCGCGCCTACGATCGCCAGCACCAGGCACCGCCGCTGACCAAGTCGCCGCGCTGGTGAGTTGAGATGTTGAGCCTGCAGGGCGTGTTGGCGGTGGCGTTGCTGCTGGTCTTGTGGGCAATCTTGGCGATGCCGTTGTTGTGGGTCTTTACCAGGATCGCCGCGCGGCTGCGCAAACGCCCACGGCATTCGCCGTGGCTGGTGGGCGGCTTTGCGGCCGCGATCACCTTGCTGGTCGCGCCGGTGCCGACGCCCTTCGTCAGCGTGTTCATGCCGCACGCCATTGCGCTACTGGATCGCCGCTACTACATGCACATCCTGCAAGGGCCGCCGATGTTGCGCGAACTGCTGCTGTGGAACGCCGGCTCGATGGCAGTGACTTTCGTCATCAGTTATTTCTGGATCAGGCGTACGCTGCGCGCGCCGGAGCCTGAGGCGTTCGATCAGTAGAACTCCAGAGCCCCTCTCCCCACGGGAGAGGGGTTGGGATGAGGGTACGGGTGAAGCACTCGTGCAGTTGAACAACGTCAGGCTTCGCTCGCACCCTCATCCGCCCCTACGGGGCACCTTCTCCCCCACGAAGGAGGACAATGTCCCGAGGGGAGAAGGGAGTCGCAAGCGCAGAGTCAGTCGAGGCGACGGATCTAGAGCCCCTCTCCCCACGGGAGAGGGGTTGGGGTGAGGGTACGGGCGAAGCACTCGTGCAGTTGAACAACGTCAGGCTTCGCTCGCACCCTCATCCGCCCCTACGGGGCACCTTCTCACCCATAAAGGAGGGGGCAATGTCCCGAGGGGGAGGGGTTCGCGGTTCGCTTGATCGAAGGCTTCGCGGGTTAGCGCTTGGCCTTACCGAACGCCTCGCGGAAGCGCAGCATTTCCGCCTCGGTGCCGACGCTCACGCGCACCCGCTTGGGCCAGATCGGCCAGCTGCGGCCGACGACGAGGCCCTGCTTCTGCATCGAATCGGCGAACGCGCCGGCATCGCGCTTGACGTCGAGCAGGAAGCAGTTCGCCTGCGTGGGCAGGCAGGTGTAGCCCTTGCTCTTGAGCCAGGCGATGGTGTCGTCGCGCACGCGGGCGTTCTCCGCGCGGCGGGTCTGCACCAGTTGCGGGTCGCGCAGGCTGGCGATGCCGGCGGCCATTGCCGGTACCGACAACGGGTTGCTGCCCAGGCTGGCGAGCTTGGTCTGCAGCCCCGGCGGCGCCAGCGCGGCGCCCAGGCGCAGGCCGGCCATGCCGTAGAGCTTGGAGAAGCTGCGCAGCACGATCAGGTCCTGGCGCTGACGCACCAGGTCCGCCACGGACGGCTCGTTGCTGTAGTGGATATACGCTTCGTCGACCACCAGCACTGCGCTGGCGGGCTTGTTGGCCAGCAGCCACTCGATGTCGGCGCGCGGGGTGATGGCGCCGCTGGCGTTGCCGGGGTTGCACAGGTAGATCAGGCCGGCGGTCGGGTCGGCCTTGGCCATCGCCTTGACGTCGTGCGCGCCATCGGCCCGCAGCGGCAGCTTGCGCACCGGCACGCCGCGGGCGGTGGCGCTTTCGATCAGTGGGTCGAAGCTTGGGTCGGCCACCACCAGCCCGGCACGCGCGGAGGTGAACAGGCTGCCGGCCCGGTTCAGCGCGTCGCGCGCGCCGGGGAACAGCGACAGGTGATCGTTCGGCAGCTGCAGCTCGCCGGTCATCAAATTGCGCAGGTCCTGCTCCATCTCGAACAGGTAGCGGCCCGAGCGCGCCAGCGAACGCGTGGCAGCGTCAACGGCCGCGGGGGCAGGCCCGAGCGGGTGCTCGTTGAGGTTGAGGTAGACCGTGCCGGCCGCTGCCGCCACGCCTGGCGTTGCCGGCGCCGCGGCGCGTTTGCGGGCCGCCTCGGCCGCGGGTACCAGCCCCAGTGCGGAAACCGCCACGCCGGTGGTGGCGAGGCGGAGAAACGAACGGCGCGAGACGGGCAACGACACGGGTGAACTCCAGAGGCGGCGGGCAAAGAGGGCGCCACGCTAGCCGGTTTGTGCCTGTCTGCCTATCGGGAAATCGCTGCCGGGCTCGCTGTCGCGCGGTTTGGTCGGATGTCGTGCATCGCTTGCACACCGGCACGGCCCGTTAGAATGGGCGGCCCAGAGCCAGCCCAGCGATCGTATGACTGTCAGCCCGGATCCCGCTCAGCGCATCGACGCCCTGCGTCGTCGTATCGAGGACGCCAACTACCGCTATCACGTGCTCGACGAGCCGCAGATGGCCGACGTCGACTACGACCGCCTGATGCGCGAACTGGAAGCCCTGGAGGCTGCGCACCCGGAGCTGGCCAGCGCCGATTCGCCGACCCAGCGCGTCGGCCACCTGGCTGCGTCGCGCTTTGCCGAAGTGCGGCATGCCTTGCCGATGCTGTCGTTGGGCAATGCCTTCAGCGACGAGGAGGTGACCGAGTTCGTACGCCGCATCAGCGAGCGGCTCGAGGTCAAACAACCGCTGTTTTCGGCCGAACCCAAGCTCGATGGCCTGGCGATCAGCCTGCGCTACGAAAACGGCGAGTTCGTGCAGGGCGCAACGCGCGGCGACGGCGCCACCGGTGAGGATGTCAGTGCCAACCTGCGCACCGTCAAGGCGATTCCGCTGCGTTTGCGCGGCGAGGGCTGGCCGCAGGTGCTGGAAGTGCGCGGCGAGGTGTACATGCCGCGCGCCGCCTTCGAAACCTACAACGCGCAGATGCGCGCGCAGGGCGGCAAGGTACTGGCCAATCCGCGCAATGGCGCGGCCGGCTCGCTGCGCCAGCTGGATGCGCGCATCACTGCGCAGCGCCCGCTGAGTTTCTATGCGTATGGCGTGGGCGAAGTGAGCGAAGGCGCACTGCCGCAGACGCATTCGGCGATCCTGGCACAGTTGCGTGCGTGGGGCTTTCCGGTCAGCGCGCTGGTCGAGGTCGTGCAGGGCAGCGACGGTCTGCTGGCGTACTACCAGCGTATCGGTGAGGTGCGCGACGGGCTGGCCTTCGATATCGACGGCGTGGTCTACAAGCTCGACGATCTGGCCGGACAGCGCGAGATGGGCTTTGTCGCGCGCGCGCCGCGCTGGGCGATCGCGCACAAGTTCCCGGCGCAGGAACAGTCCACCACGGTGGAGGCGATCGAGATCCAGATCGGCCGCACCGGTGCGGCCACGCCGGTGGCGCGGCTGAAGCCGGTGCACGTGGCCGGGGTGATCGTCACCAACGCCACGCTGCACAACGCCGACCAGATCGCGCGGCTGGATGTGCGCGTGGGCGACACGGTGATCGTGCGGCGTGCCGGCGACGTGATTCCGGAAGTGGCCGGCGTGGTTGCCGAGCAACGGCCGCCCGGCACCCAGCCATGGCAGATGCCCACGCAATGCCCGGTCTGCGGGTCGGAGATCGTGCGCGAGGAAGGCGAGGCGGTGTGGCGCTGCTCCGGCGAGCTGACCTGCCCGGCGCAGCGCAAGGAAGCGTTCCGGCATTTCGTCTCGCGCCGCGCGATGGATGTCGATGGCCTGGGCGAAAAATTCATCGAGGTGCTGGTCGACAGCGGCGTGGTGCAGGGGGTGGCCGATCTGTATCTGCTCAACGTGGACCAGCTGCTGCAATTGCGCATGATCAGCACCGCCGAAAGCCCGCACGCGTTCCTGCGCGAGGCGCGCGAGCATCTGGCCAGCGGTGCGTACGGTCAGCTGGAAGACACCGTGGTCGGCATCGGTGTGGACCTGGCCGGCGCGCGCGAGGTGCCGCAAACCTGGCAGGCGGATCTGTTGCGCGCCGGGCTGCCGGCGTTCGACTGGAACCGCAAGAAGATCGCCACCAAGTGGGCGGAAAACCTGATCGAGGCGATCGAGCAATCGCGCGATACCACGCTGGAGCGTTTCCTGTTCGCGCTCGGCATCGAGCATGTCGGCGAGAGCACCGCGAAGGCCTTGTCGGCGTGGTTCGGCGATCTGGCGTTGATCCGCGATCTGCCGTGGCCGCTGTTCAAGCGCGTGCCCGACATCGGTGGCGAGGTGGCGCGCTCGCTCGGGCACTTCTTCGACCAGCCCGGCAATCAGCAGGCCATCGACGACCTGCTGCAACGTGGCGTGCGCATCGGCGATGCGCATCCGCCATCGCCCAGGCTGCGCGAGGCGCTGAGTTTTGCCAATTTGCTAGAGGACCTGGAGATTCCCAAGGTCACGCCGATCCGCGCCGTCCAGATTGCGACCGCGTTCGGTTCGATCGATGCCCTGCGCAACGGCGGCCCCGAGCCGCTCCTCGAAGCGGGCGTGCCGCAGGCGGTAGCCGAATCGCTCGCCGCCTGGCTGTTGGTGCCGGCCAACGACGCGCTCGCGGTCAAGGCACAAAAAATGCTTGCCGAGCTGCTGTCGCGTCTGCCCGACGCCGACGCGCTGCAAACCGGCCCGCTCGACGGCCAGACCGTGGTCATCACCGGGACCCTGGCCGCGCTCACCCGCGATGCGGCCAAGCAACGGCTGGAAGCGCTGGGCGCCAAGGTCGCCGGCAGCGTCTCCAAGAAAACCGCGTTTCTGGTGGCCGGCGAAGAAGCCGGGTCCAAGCTGGACAAGGCGCAGTCGCTGGGCGTGGAGATCTGGGACGAGGCGCGCTTGCTGGCTTTCCTCGGCGAGCACGGCCAGCAACCATGACTGCGACGCAGGTCGATCTGGACGCGTTGCGGTTGCGCGCGCGGCTCAACGCGCTGATCCGCGATTTCTTCGCCGAGCGCGACGTGCTGGAAGTGGAGACGCCGGTGCTGTCGGAGGCCGGCAACACCGAGCCGAATATCGAGAGCTTCAGCACGCGCTTCAGCGGCCATGTCGATGCCGGCGCGCCGGTGCGCTGGTTGCGCACCTCGCCGGAATATCCGCTCAAGCGGCTGCTGGCGGCCGGGGTGGGCGACTGCTACGAGCTGGGGCGGGTGTTCCGCAATGGCGAGGCCGGCGGCCGCCACAATCCCGAGTTCAGCATGCTCGAGTGGTACCGGGTGGGCTGGGACGATCGCGCCCTGGCGCAGGAGACCGTTGAGTTGGTGCGTCGCGCGCTTGCGCTGCTCGGGCGCCAGGCGCAGGTGCAGGTGCTGAGCTATCGCGCGCTGTTCGTGCAGGCGCTGGGCATCGACCCGTTGCGCGATCCGATCGAAACGCTGCGCGCACCGCTGCACGACATCGCCATCGATCCGGATGGCCTGACCCGCGACGACTGGCTGGATCTGCTGATGACCCATCGCCTCCAGCCGGGCTTTGCCAGCGACACGCTGACCGTGGTGCACGACTGGCCTGCCAGCCAATGCGCGTTGGCGCGCATCCGCCCCGGGGAGGCGCCGGTGGCCGAGCGCTTCGAGCTGTATCTGGGCGCCTACGAGGTCGCCAACGGGTACCACGAGCTCAACGATGCGCAGGAGCAGCGTGCGCGTTTCATGCGCGACAACGCGGTGCGTGCGGCGCGCGGATTGCCGCAGCTGCCGGTGGATGAGCGGCTGCTGGCGGTGTTGTCGCAACTACCCGATTGCGCCGGGGTGGCGGTCGGTGTGGACCGGCTGTTGATGGCCATGCGTGGCACCACGCAGATTGCCGATGTGCTGGCCTTCGCTTTCGCCCGCGCCTGACCCGCGGCGGTGTGCAGTGCCTGCGCGGCACAGGGCGCGCGCCGGTTGCCATCCCGCTGTCATCGCCACCGTATTGCTATCTTCACATCGATGATGCTCTCATCGTGGCGTCCACGGGGGCGCGGCGCAGAGTGTGTTTGGGTGAGGATTGTCGGCATGAAGTGGCTGATCAGCTTATGCGGTTTGTGGTGCTTGCCGCTGCTGATGCTGGCCGATGCGCGTGCGGCGGATCGCGCCTCCGGCGTGGTGCGCTGCGAGTCCAGGGACATGGCGCGCGTGCATTGTGCGATGGAGACCGCGCACGGCGTCCAGCTGGTACGCCAGCTGTCCGAGACCAGTTGCATCCGTGGCAGCGAGTGGGACATCGAACGCAATGGCGTATGGGTCGAACAGGGCTGCCGTGCGGAGTTTGCGAGTGCGCGAGCGCCGGGCGCTCCGCAGATGCGCCGCGTGGTGCGCTGCGATTCCAACGGCGGCAAGGTGGTGTGCCCGGTGGTGCTGCGTGGTGCGCCGGTGCGGCTGCTGCGCCAGCGCTCGGTGTGGCCGTGCAAGGAAGGTCGCAGCTGGGGCGCGCGCCGTAACGAAATCTGGGTCTCGCGTGGCTGCGATGGCGAATTCGAAGTCGCTGCCGAGGATGGTTCCGGCTTCGTGGCGATGCCACGCATGGTGACCTGCGAATCGAAGAAGGGCGCGCGCCGCACCTGCGGGGTCTCGGTGGAGCGCCAGGTGCGTGTGGGCCGGCAGATCTCCAAGAAGGAATGCGTGGAAGGCCAGACCTGGGGCTGGAGCCGCGACGGCGTGTGGGTCAACGACGGCTGCCGCGCCGAGTTCATCGTCGACTGAGAAGCTCAAGCTTTCGGTTGTCTTGAGATGTGATTGAACGGGGTGCGGATGCGTCGGGCGTGGAGCGGACGATCTGCGGCCTGTTTGCAGGGCCCTTGCCCGCCCGCCATCGCAGGACATGCCGCAAGTACGTCCTCATAGGCGCTTACGCTGCAGCCATGCCGCACAAAGGTCCTGCGACGGTGAGCAGCGGGCAAGGGCCAGCCGGGATGGCCGGTGCTCGCGAGGCCAGCGGGCTGAGCGATGCGGCCACTGACTGGGCTGCCCGGGCGCCTTACAATGTCCGGATGAACGACAGCGCCCATATCGATTACGCCCGCTACGACCATATCCGCCCGCTGCTGTGGACGGGCGATGCCCTGGAACTGCTCGACCAGCGCAAGCTGCCGTTCGTGGTCGAACATGTGCGTTGCGACACCAGCGACGCAGTGGCCGGGGCAATCCATTCGCTGGCGGTGCGCGGCGCGCCGGCGATCGGCATTGCGGCCGGGTGGGGCGTGGTGCTGGCGGCGCGCGACATCGTTGCCGACGACGGCAGTGCGGCCTTGCAGAAGCTCGAACCGGCGCTGTTGCGGCTCAATGCCGCGCGTCCGACCGCGGTCAACCTGGCCTGGGCGCTGATGCGCATGCGTCGCGTGCTGGGCGCTGCCGGCGCCGACTGGCGCGAGGTGATCGCGCGCGAGGCGCAGGCCATCGCCGATGAAGACCTGGCGGCCAACCGGCATATGGGCGCGCTGGGTGCGTCGTTGATCGATGCCGGCAGCGGCGTGTTGACCCATTGCAATACCGGTTCGCTGGCCACCGCCGGCTTCGGTACCGCGCTGGGCGTGATCCGCGCCGGGGTGGCGCAGCAGCGCATCGCCAAGGTGTTTGCCGGCGAGACCCGGCCGTGGCTGCAGGGCGCGCGCCTGACCGTGTGGGAGCTGCAGCAGGACGGCATCGACGCGACCCTGATCGCCGATTCGGCCGCCGCGCATCTGATGAAGTCCGGGCTGGTGCAGTGGGTCATCGTCGGTGCCGACCGCATCTGCGCCAACGGCGATACCGCCAACAAGATCGGCACCTATCAGCTGGCGATCGCCGCGCGCCACCACGGCGTCAAGTTCATGGTGGTGGCACCGTCGTCCACCGTGGACATGGACACCGCCAGCGGCGAGCAGATCGAGATCGAGCAGCGCGACCCGGGCGAATTGTTCGGGGTCGGCGGCGTGCGCACGGTGGCCGATGGCATCAACGCCTGGAACCCGGTGTTCGATGTCACCCCCGGCAGCCTGATCGATGCGATCGTCACCGAACGCGGGGTGATTGCGCAGCCGGACCTGGCGCGCATGCAGGCGGCGTTCGGCGGCTGAGGTCAGTGCGGCGCGCGATCGCCGCATCGCCCCGCCAAAAGCCTGCAAGTGCTTGTTTCTGGCCGGTAAACCGGCGGCATCGTGGTGCCCCTTCGTGATACAATCCGGGGCTTGAATCGATCGGCGGGAGCGTGGGGTCGGCAGCCTGTTGTCAGGGCGCCCCCGACGCGGCTTTCCGGCTCGCCCGCCACCTCACTTACGGAACCCGAATGGCAGAAACCGCCAAGGAAATCATCCAGGTCAATCTGGAAGACGAGATGCGCAAGAGCTATCTCGATTACGCGATGAGCGTGATCGTGGGCCGCGCACTCCCCGATGCCCGTGATGGCCTCAAACCCGTGCACCGTCGCGTCCTGTACGCCATGCACGAGCTGGGCGCACACAGCAACAAGGCCTACTTTAAGTCGGCGCGTATCGTCGGCGACGTCATCGGTAAATACCACCCGCACGGCGACCAGTCGGTGTACGACACGCTGGTGCGCATGGCGCAGCCGTTCTCGCTGCGCTACATGATGGTGGACGGCCAGGGTAACTTCGGTTCGGTCGATGGCGACTCCGCCGCGGCGATGCGTTACACCGAGTCGCGCATGTCGCGGCTGGCGCATGAGCTGATGGCCGACATCGACAAGGAAACCGTCGATTTCCAGCCCAATTACGACGAAAAGGAACAGGAACCGACGGTCATGCCGACCCGGTTCCCGAGCCTGCTGGTCAACGGCTCGGCCGGTATCGCGGTGGGCATGGCCACCAATATCCCGCCGCATAATCTGACCGAAGCGATCAACGCCTGCATCGCCTTGATCGACACGCCGGAGCTGGATGTCGAAGGCCTGATGGAATACATCCCCGGCCCGGATTTCCCCACCGCCGGCATCATCAATGGCACCGCCGGCATCGCTGCCGGTTACCGCACCGGCCGTGGCCGCGTGCGCATGCGCGCCAAGGCCGATGTGGAAGTGGCCGACAACGGCCGCGAAGCGATCATCGTCACCGAGATTCCGTATCAGGTGAACAAGGCGCGGCTGATCGAGAAGATCGCCGAGCTGGTCAAGGAAAAGAAGCTCGAAGGCATCAGCGAGCTGCGCGACGAGTCCGACAAGGACGGCATGCGTATCTACATCGAGGTCAAGCGCGGCGAGTCGGCCGAGGTTGTGCTCAACAACCTGTATCAGCAGACCCAGATGGAGTCAGTGTTCGGCATCAACATGGTGGCGCTGATCGACGGCCGCCCGCAGTTGATGAACCTCAAGCAGATGCTGCAGGCGTTCATCCGCCACCGCCGCGAAGTGGTCACCCGCCGCACCATCTTTGAACTGCGCAAGGCGCGTGCGCGTGCGCATGTGCTGGAAGGCCTGACCGTCGCGTTGGCCAACATCGACGAGATGATCGAGCTGATCAAGACCTCGGCCAACCCGCAGGAAGCGCGCGAGCGCATGCTGGCCAAGACCTGGGAACCGGGTCTGGTCGGTGCGCTGCTGGGCGCCGCCGGTGCCGAAGCCTCCAAGCCGGAAGATCTGGCGCCGGGCGTGGGCCTGGCCAACGGCTTCTATCAGCTCAGTGAAGTGCAGGCCTCGCAGATCCTGGAAATGCGCCTGCATCGCCTGACCGGGTTGGAGCAGGAAAAGCTGACCGACGAGTACAAGCAGTTGCTCGAGGTCATCCAGGGCCTGATCCGCATCCTGGAAAACCCCGACGTGCTGCTGCAGGTGATCCGCGACGAGCTGATCAACATCCGCGAGGAGTACGGCGACGAACGCCGCACCGAGATCCGTCACAGCGAAGAAGATCTGGACATCCTGGACCTGATTTCGCCGGAAGACGTGGTGGTGACGCTCTCGCATGCCGGCTATGCCAAGCGCCAGCCGGTCAGCGCGTATCGTGCGCAGCGCCGTGGTGGCCGCGGCCGGTCTGCGGCGGCGACCAAGGAAGAGGATTTCATCGACCAGCTGTGGCTGGTCAATACGCACGACACGCTGCTGACCTTCACCAGCAGCGGCAAGGTGTTCTGGCTGCCGGTGTACCAGTTGCCGGAGGCCGGCTCCAATGCGCGTGGCCGTCCGATCATCAACTGGATTCCGCTGGAACCCGGCGAGCGTGTGCAGGCGGTGCTGCCGGTGCGCGAATACGCCGACAACCGTTATGTGTTCTTTGCCACGCGCAACGGCACGGTCAAGAAGACGCCGTTGAGCGAATTCGCCTTCCGTCTGGCGCGCGGCAAGATCGCCATCAATCTCGACGAGGGCGATGCGCTGGTCGGTGTGGCGTTGACCGATGGCGACCGCGATGTGTTGCTGTTCGCCTCCAACGGCAAGACCGTGCGCTTCGGCGAATCCACCGTGCGTTCGATGGGCCGTACCGCCACCGGCGTGCGCGGCATCCGTCTGACCAAGGGCGAAGAGGTGGTCAGCCTGATCGTGGCCGAGCGTGCCGGCGGTGTCGAAGGCGATGTCGAGGACGAGGGTGTCGAGGACGTGGTGGAGAGCACGGACGGTGTCGAAGCGGAAGTGATCGACGTCGCCGAGAGCGACGGCATGGCCTACATCCTTACCGCCACCGAGAACGGCTACGGCAAGCGCACCCCGCTGACCGAGTACCCGCGCAAGGGCCGCGGTACGCAGGGCGTGATCGGCATCCAGACCACCGAGCGCAACGGCAAGCTGGTGCGTGCGGTGCTGTTGGGCGCCACCGACGAAGTGCTGCTGATTTCCGATGGCGGTACGCTGGTGCGCACCCGCGGTTCGGAGATCTCGCGCGTGGGTCGCAATACCCAGGGCGTGACCTTGATCCGCTTGTCCAAGGGCGAGAAGTTGCAGGCAGTGGAACGCCTGGATGCCTCGCTGGACGAAGTGGAAGATGTGGTGGACGAGGCGGGCGCAAGCGTGAGCGATGCGCCACCGACGGACGCGTGAGCACGGCAGATCAGCGCGCGCAGTAGATGAAAAACGCCGGTGAAAACCGGCGTTTTTTATTGCGCATCGTTTCTGGCGTGAGGGTTTGTGGCGGGCGCTGACATCTGCAACGCAGTGTCTTTGTGTGTTCGCTGCAAAGAACGCGGCTCTTTCACCACGGCAGGTCGAAGGTTGTTGGCGGTGCGGCGGCGTTGCGTCGCCGCTGAAGTCGAAAAGGAACAACTGATGACGATTCTGGATCGTCCTTCCGGTCGCGGCCATTGGGCGCTGGCGACCTTGGGAGGCGTGATTGCATTACTGGGCGCTGTGCTGCTTGCCGGCGGCGTGTGGCTGGCTGCACTGGGCGGCTCCTGGTACTACGCACCGGCCGGTGCAGCGATGCTCATTGCCGGTGTGCTGTTGTTTCGCGGTCGCAATGCGGGTGCCTGGTGGTTTGCCGGCGTGGTGGTGGTCTCGCTGCTGTGGACATGGTGGGAATCAGGCAGCGAATACTGGCGCTGGGTGCCGCGTCTGGGCCTGATTATCGGCCTGGCATTCGTGCTCGCGTTGTTGCTGCCGAGATTGCAACGCCCGGTGTCGCGCGCTGTCTCGCGCGGTCTGGCCGGTGCGCTCGCGGCGGTATTCGTGGTGGCGTTCGTATTGGCCTTCCTGCCGCACGGCGTCACCGAAGCCGATGGCGCGCTGGCGCATGCGACCGGCATGGTCGGAGGCCTGGTCAACCGCACTGCATCCTCCTCGGATGCGGCGTCTGGCGCGCAGCCGGCCAACGCGCCTGCCGACGGCGATTGGGCCGCCTACGGGCGCAGCCAGGCCGGCCAGCGCTATTCGCCGCTGCAGCTGATCAATCGCGATAACGTCGCGCAGTTGCAGCAGGCCTGGCTCTTTCATACCGGCGATCTGCCGAGCAAGCGCTGGGGCGCGGAAACCACGCCGCTGAAGGTGGGCGACAGCCTGTACCTGTGCACTGCGCGCAATCAGGTGATCGCGCTGGATGCCGCCAGTGGCAAGCAGCGCTGGCGCTACGATCCCAAGGTCAAGGACGAGGCGATTCCGTATACCGCGGCATGCCGCGGTGTGTCGTATTACGCAGTGCCGCAGATCGCCAGCACTGCGGATGCTGGCGCAACTGCATCCGCACCTCCATCTGCAGCGCTATGCAGCACGCGCGTGATCGAAGGCACGCTGGACGGGCGCCTGATCGCATTGGACGCACGCAGTGGCACGCCGTGCCCGGACTTCGGCCACAACGGTCAGGTCGATATCACCGTCGGCATGGGGCAGACGCCGCCGGGTTATGTGTCGATCAATTCGCCGCCCGCCATCGTGCGCGGGGTGGTGGTCACCGGCCATCAAGTACTCGATGGGCAGAAGCGTTACGAGCCCTCCGGTGTGATCGAGGGCTTCGACGCGGTGACCGGCCAATTGCGCTGGGCCTGGGACATGACCCATCCGGACTGGAACGGCGCACCGCCGCCGGGCCAGACCTGGACGCGTGGCACGCCGAACATGTGGACCACCGCCGCGGCCGATGAGCAGCTGGGCTAAGTGTACCTGCCGATGGGCAACTCCACCGCCGATTACTGGAGCAGCTCGCGCACGCCGCAGGAAAATCGCTATGCGACCTCGCTGGTGGCGCTGGATGTCACCACCGGCAAGCCGGTGTGGAATTTCCAGACCACGCATATCGATGCCTGGGATTACGACCTGGGCTCGCAGCCGAGCCTGATCGATTTCCCCAAGGACGGCGTCAACGTGCCGGCGGTGTTGTTGCCGAGCAAGCAGGGCGAGTTGTACGTGCTGGATCGGCGTACCGGCAAGCCGCTGGTGGGCGTGGAAGAACGCGCAGTGCCAGGCGGTGGCGTGGAGCCGCAGATGCGTGCCAAGACGCAGCCGTTTTCGCTGTACCACACGCTGCGCAAGCCGGATCTGAGCGAGCGCGACATGTGGGGAATGACGCCGATCGATCAGCTGGTCTGCCGCATCCAGTTCCGCAAGGCCAGCTACAAGGGCATCTACACGCCGCCGGAAGCCGACCGCCATTCGATCGAATATCCCGGCTACAACGGCGGTTCGGACTGGGGCAGCGTGTCGGTGGATCCGCAGCGTGGCGTGATCGTGGCCAACTACAACGACATGCCCAACTACAACCTGCTGGTGCCGCGCGCCAAGGCCGACAAACTGGGCTGGGCACCGCGCGATGAAGTGCGCGGCGATGTCGGCGGCGCGGAAGGTGCGGGCGACCCGCAGGCTGGCACCCCGTATGCGATCAACGTCAACGCTGGTTGGCGGCTGCCGTTTACCAAATTGCTGTGCAAGCAGCCGCCGTATGGCGGCATCCGCGCCATCGATCTGGCCAGCGGCAAGACGTTATGGGACCGCCCGTTCGGCAGTGCGCGCGGCAATGGCCCGTTCGGCATCCGCTCCGGTCTGCCGATCGAGATCGGCACGCCCAACAACGGCGGTTCGGTGGTGACGGCCAGTGGCCTGATCTTCATTGCCGCAGCCACCGACGACCTGATCCGCGCCATCGATCTGGCCACCGGCAAGGAGCTGTGGCACGCTAAGCTGCCGGCCGGCGGCCAGGCCAACCCGATGGTCTACGCCTACAACGGCCGCGAGTATCTGGTGATCATGGCCGGCGGCCACCACTTCATGGAAACCCCCGCAGGCGATGCCGTGGTGGCCTACGCGCTGCCGCAGCAGGCACCATGACGCAGGCAGCGATCAAACCCGCCAAACAACGCAGGCCGGCCATTCCCGAGGCCTGAAACGAAAAAAGCGCACCGCAAGCGGTGCGCTTTTTTTTACGGGCAATCGCATCACAGCAGTCGCCAAACACCCTGCATCGAGAAGCGGTCAACTACCTGTTGACCAACAGAACCCCGCACCCACGCTCTTACGATTCCCGATTCCCGATTCCCGATTCCCGATTCCCGATTCCCGACTCCCGACTCCCGACTCCCGACTCACCCAACGTTAGCCGCAACCGCATCCTCCATCACCGCATCGCGCACATCCTGCGCCAGCGTGGCCTTGACGATGATCGAGCGGATGGCATCGGTGGCATCGGACAGCGGCACATCGCTGCTCAGGCGCTGGAAGGTGTCGCGGCTGTTGTAGCCGGACCCGTCCTTCAGATAATGGTCGTACATCGACAGCAGGTCCTGGCAGGCGGTGATCAGCGCCGCGACGTTGCCGCGCAACAAGGCATGGCCGATCTGGTCGAAGCTGTGCAGGCAATCGGCCAGCCAATGCAGGTCGTAGCGGGCGGTGGCCGGTTCCGGCGCAGTGTGGCCGCGGCTGTAGGCGCTGTAGCGGCGCAGGCTGCGTGCCACCCGTGCGACGTGTGCGAACAACGTGCCGATCTCGTTGGCGATATCCAGCCGCTGCACCATCACCATCGGAATCACCTGGCTGTCGGCAGCCGGCGCCTGTTCGGCGGCGGTCTGTTCCTGCTGCTCCAGCGATTGCTTGAGGACGGTATAGCTGCGCTGCAGCGATTCCAGTTCCAGCACGCTGGCGGCCGCGCGCGCCTTCGCCTGCGAGAGCGCAGCCTGGTAGCGGGCTAGGCTGTCCTGGGTGCTGGCGAGCTGGCCGGATTCGGCGCGCAGCTGGCGGCCACGCACGAACGCCAGCACGGTGGCAATCAGTGCCCAGAGCGCGAATGCAGGCACCAGGTAGATCAAGATGCCCATGGAGATCCCTCGAAACGTTGCATACCTTGTCGGCCTGCACGCGGCGGACTTGAGGGCAATCGTCGAGAATGTGATGGGCAACGATGTCTTCGCTTGCAACCTGAAGCCGGAAGCTCTCGCGCCCACTGACGAGAGGCACGTGGCGGGCGGTATCCCGGCATGCTCGAATCAGCGCACTCGCCAGCCCGGAGTCTTGCATGCGCAGATGGATCGATCCCTGGCCGCCGCGGCGAAGGCGATCGCAGCGGCCTATCCAGCAAGCGGGGCGGCACCGGTGCTCGATGACGGCGCATTGCTGGCCGCTGCTGCATCGGCCTGCAAGTAGACCGTCATGGAGCTGGAAGCCGCCGGCAGAACGCAGCGGATCGTCGTCGCCTGCTGCGGACGCTGCGCCCACAACCGGTGATGCCCGCGTGCTGGATGCCGATGGCGTACGGCGTGCACGCGGTCGGCGAAACAGCCGGGGCCGAGCATCCTCAGCCGAGAATGCCCGGCAAATCCAGGCCTTTTTGCTTCGCGCAGTCGGTGGCGATGGCGTAGCCGGCATCGGCGTGGCGCATCACGCCGGTGGCCGGGTCGTTCCAGAGCACGCGCTCCAGACGCTTGTCGGCGGCCTCGCTACCGTCGCAGACGATGACCATGCCGGCGTGCTGCGAGAAGCCCATGCCGACGCCGCCGCCGTGATGCAGCGACACCCAGGTCGCACCGGACGCGGTGTTGAGCAGGGCATTGAGCAGCGGCCAGTCGGAGACCGCATCCGAGCCGTCGGCCATGGCTTCGGTTTCGCGGTTGGGCGAGGCGACGCTGCCCGAATCCAGATGATCGCGACCGATCACCACCGGCGCCTTCAATTCACCACTGCGTACCATCGCATTGAAGGCCAGGCCGAGCCGGTGGCGGTCGCCCAGGCCGACCCAGCAGATCCGCGCAGGCAGGCCCTGGAAGGCGATCCTTTCGGCGGCCATGTCCAGCCAGCGGTGCAGATGCGCATCGTCGGGAATGAGCTCCTTGACCTTGGCATCGGTCTTGGCGATGTCGTCGGGATCGCCACTGAGCGCGACCCAGCGGAACGGGCCGATCCCGCGGCAGAACAGCGGCCGGATGTAGGCGGGCACGAAGCCAGGGAAGTCGAACGCGTTGTCGACGCCTGCTTCCAGTGCCATCTGGCGCAGGTTGTTGCCGTAATCCACGGTGGGCACGCCGAGTGCGTGGAAGGTGAGCATGGCGCGGATGTGATTGGCCATCGAATCGCGCGCGGTCGCTTCCACTTCCTTCGGCGCGCTCACGCGTTTTGCGTCCCACTCTTCCACGCTCCAGCCCTGCGGCAGGTAGCCGTTGATCGGGTCGTGCGCGGAGGTCTGGTCGGTCAGCAGGTCCGGTTTGATCCCGCGTAGCAGCAGTTCGTCCAGCACGTCTGCGACATTGCCGAGCAGGCCGACCGACAGCGGCTTCTTCGCCGTGCACGATTCCTCGATCAGGCGCAGCGCTTCGTCCAGGTCGTCGGTCCAGGTGTCCAGGTAGCCGGTGCGCAGGCGCATGTCGATGCTGGAACGGCGGCACTCCACCGCCAGGCACGAGGCGCCGGCCATCACCGCGGCCAGCGGCTGCGCGCCGCCCATGCCGCCCAGGCCGCCGGTGAACAGCCACTTGCCGGCCAGGCTGCCGCCGTAATGCTGGCGGCCCATCTCCACGAAGGTTTCGTAGGTGCCTTGCACGATGCCTTGCGCGCCGATGTAGATCCAGCTGCCGGCGGTCATCTGGCCGTACATCGCCAGACCCTTGCGATCGAGTTCGTTGAAATGCTCCCAGCTGGCCCAGCGCGGCACCAGGTTGGAGTTGGCGATCAGCACGCGCGGCGCATCGGCGTGCGTGCGGAACACCCCGACCGGCTTGCCGGACTGCACCAGCAGGGTCTGGTCGTCGTCCAGGCGGGTCAGCGCGGCGACGATCGCATCGAAGGATTCCCAGTCGCGCGCGGCGCGGCCGATGCCGCCATAGACCACCAGTTCCTGCGGGCGCTCGGCCACGTCCGGGTCGAGGTTGTTCATCAGCATGCGCAGCGGCGCTTCGGTGAGCCAGCTCCTGGCGGTGAGCGTGGTGCCGGTGGCGGCGCGGATGACGCGGGTTGCATCGTGACGGGTCATGCCGGTTTCCTTGCAATCAACGGTGCGCCGCAGGCGGCGTGGTGATGGTGGACTGAGCGGTGGCGTCGGCAAACTGCAGGCAGGCTCGCAGCACGTGGCGCAGCACCGCGCGCAGTGCGGCCGCATGTGCGGGGAGCCAGGGCGTGGGCCAGTTCCGCGGGGTGATGGTGTCCGGCTCGCGCATATAGCCGCGGCACGCCAGCTCCATCTGCAGCGTATGCACGCCATGCCCCGGCTGCGCGTAATGGCGGGTGATCCAGCCGCCCTTGAAGCGCCCGTTGCGCACGGTGCTCGAGCCGCTGCTGCGGCACAGCTGCTCCACCGCATCGGCCAGGGCCGGATCGCAACTGCGGTCGTCGTTGCTGCCGATGTTGAACTGCGGCAACTCGCCATCGAACAGGTGCGGAATATGCGAGCGGATCGAATGCGCGTCGTAGACCACGATGCTGGCGTGCTGCGTGCGCAGGCGCGCGATCTCGGCAGCGAGCGCAGCGTGATAGGGGTCGAACCACTGCGTGCGGCGCCAGGCGATCTGCGCTTGGTCGGGTTCGGCGCCGTCTGCATACAGCGGCTGATTGTCGAAGGTGGTCAGCGGGCACAGGCCGGTGGTGTTCTGGCCCGGGTACAGGGACGCTCCGCTGGGGTCGCGGTTGACGTCGATCACAGAGCGCGAGATCGCGGTGCGCACGGTGGTGGCGCCCAGCGATTGCGCGAAGTCGTACAGCTGATGCACCCACCAATCGGCGTCGCGGCGCGCCAGCCAGGGCGAGACGAACTGGTCGACCACCTCGTCGGGCAGCTCGGTGCCGGTATGCGGAAAGCTGAGGATCAACGGCGCATCGCCGCGATGGATCTCGAGCCAGGGCAGGGCGCTCATCGCGGTGCGCCTTGTGCTGGTGCGATCGTCAAGACGCGACGATGTCGCGCCTGCGTCCGGTCGGCGCGCGGCGCGCAAGCGCGCACCACGGCCTGACGCGCAAGCAGTCCGCGCGCGCGGATCGCCCGCAGTGCATTGCCGTCGCGCATCTGCGCGCCTGGCGATGCCCCGAGACCTTGCACGCGCGAACACCGCTTTGCCGAGGTCATTCCAGCAGCTGCGAGGTGGCGCGTCATGCGTGCTGCTCCACGCCTGGCAGGGCAATGACGACCGCCTGCGCGAGTGCACCCGAACGCACCAACGCACTGGCCGCGAGCATGTCCGGATGGAAATAGCGGTCGTCCTGCAGGGTCGGCACCTGCGCGCGCAGCAGGGCGCGTGCCGCTTCCAATGCGGCGCTGGAGCGCAGCGGGGCATGGAAGTCGCAGCCTTGCACGGCCGCCAGCAGTTCGATGCCGATCACGTGCGCGGCGTTCTCGGCCATCGCCAGCAGACGCCGCGCGCCATGCGCGGCCATCGACACATGATCTTCCTGATTGGCCGAGGTGGGAATCGAATCGACACTGGCCGGATACGCACGCTGCTTGTTTTCCGACACCAGGGCCGCAGCGGTGACCTGCGGAATCATGAAACCGGAATTCAGGCCCGGGCGCGGGGTGAGGAACGCCGGCAGGCCCGACAAGGCCGGGTCGACCAGCATCGCGGTGCGGCGTTCGCTGATCGAGCCGATTTCGCAGACCGCTATCGCCAGCATGTCGGCCGCGAAGGCCACCGGCTCGGCGTGGAAGTTGCCGCCGGACAAGGCCTCGCCGGTATCGCTGAACACCAGTGGGTTATCCGAGACGCCATTGGCCTCGATCTCCAGCGTGCGTGCGGCCTGACGCATGATGTCCAGCGCCGCGCCCATCACCTGCGGCTGGCAGCGCAGGCAGTACGGATCCTGCACCCGCACATCGCCCAGCCGATGCGATTCGCGGATGCTCGAATCGGCCATCAGCGCGCGCAGCGCGGCAGCGGTGGCGATCTGCCCCGGCTGGCCGCGCAAGGCATGGATGCGCGCGTCGAACGGCGTGTCCGAGCCCTTGGCTGCTTCCACCGACAGCGCGCCGGTGACCAGCGCGGCCTGCAACACGGTTTCGATCTCGAACAGCCCGGCCAAGGCGCAGGCGGTGGAGAACTGGGTGCCGTTGAGCAGCGCCAGGCCTTCCTTGGCGCCCAGCATGCGCGGCTGCAGCTGCGCCTGCGCCAGCGCGTCGGCGGCAGGCAGGCGTTGCCCGCCGACGAAGGCTTCGCCGACGCCGATCATCACCGCGGCCAGGTGCGACAGCGGTGCCAGATCGCCGGAGGCACCGACCGAGCCCTGGCACGGCACCACCGGCGTGATGCCCAGGCGCAGCATCGCGTCCAGCAACGCCAGCGTCTGCGGCTGCACGCCGGAGGCACCCTGGGCCAGGCTGCTGAGCTTGAGCGCCATCATCAGCCGCACCACCGGCACCGGGGTGGGCTCGCCGACCCCGGCCGCGTGCGAGAGCACGATATTGCGCTGCAGGGTCTGCAGGTCCGCGCGCTCGATGCGCACGCTGGCCAGCTTGCCGAAGCCGGTATTGACGCCATACACCGGCTCGCCGCGCGCCACGATGGCCTCCACCGTCTGCGCGCTGCGCAGCACCGCGGCCGCGCAGGCGTCGTCCAGCACGACGTCGGCGCCGCGATACAGCGCACGCCACTGCGCCAGCGTGACCTGGCCCGGCTGCAAGACAATAGAAGCACTCATGACGACTCCGGATTCAGCAGGAATGCCCGCGCCAGACGCGGGCATGAAGAGGGTTGAAGCCCATGCGGTAGACCAGGTCGGCCGGTGCATCGATGTCCCAGATCGCCAGGTCGCAGTGCAGGCCGGCGCGCAGCCGGCCCAGTCGCTCGCCGCGCCCGAGCGCGCGTGCGGCTTCGCGGGTGAACCCGGCGATGCATTCGTCCACGGTCATGCGGAATAGCGTGGCGGCCATGTTCATCGCCAGCAGCGGGCTGGTCAGCGGCGAGGTGCCCGGGTTGCAGTCGGTGGCCAGGGCCAGCGGCACGCCGGCGGCGCGCAACGCCGCGATCGGCGGCAGCTGGGTGTCGCGGGTAAAATAGAACGCGCCCGGCAACAGCACCGCGACGGTGCCGGCGCCGGCCATTGCGGCAATGCCGGCGTCATCCAGGTACTCGATGTGGTCGGCCGACAACGCGCCATGGCGTGCGGCCAGTTGCGCGCCATGCTGATTGCTCAGTTGCTCGGCATGGATCTTGATGTCCAGGCCATGTGCCTGCGCGGAACGGAAGACCTGTTCGGCCTGCGCGGGCGAGAACGCCAGATGCTCGCAGAACACGTCCACCGCCTCGGCAAGCCCTTGCGCGGCGATCGCCGGAATCATCTGCGTGCAGACGGCGTCGATATAAGTTTGTGCATCGCCGCCCGGCGGCACCGCATGCGCACCGAGGAAGGTCGGCACCACTTCGACCTTGCGCAGTGCCGCGAGCTGGCGTGCCACGCGCAGCTGCTTGGTTTCGTCCTCCAGCGTCAGCCCGTAGCCGGATTTGATTTCCAGCGTGGTCACGCCTTCGGCGAGCATGGCGTCCAGGCGCGGCAGGCTGGCGGCCAGCAGCGCTGCGTCGTCGGCGGCGCGGGTGGCGCGCACCGTGGCCACGATGCCGCCGCCGGCTGCGGCAATCTCGGCATAACTGGCACCGCGCAGGCGTTGCTCGAATTCGTTGGCGCGATTGCCTGCATACACCAGATGGGTATGGCAATCGATCAGGCCGGGGCTGATCCAGCGACGCTGGCAATCGTGCGCAACGTCCGGCTTTAGCGCCGGGGCCTGCGCGGCCGGGCCGGCATAGCTGATGCGGCCGTCCTGGCAGGCCAGTACGCCATCGTCCACGATGCCAAGGCCACCATCTGCTGCGTCCAGGGTCATCAGCTGTGCGTTGTGCCAGAGGACGTCGCAATGCATGGCGCAGGCTCGTGGTGTCTGATATGTATATACAATAGAACCGGCAATCGAGGGTGTCCAGTGGCAGACCAACAGGTGCAGGCATTGTGGGCGGCGCGGGCTCTCTTGCCCGATGGCTGGGCGGGCGACGTGCGGATCACCCTGGCGCAGGGGCGCATCGCCTCGGTGCAGCCCGGCACCGCACCCGCTGCCGCCGACACCCAGGTCGAGCGGCTGCTGCCCGGGCTGGGCAACCTGCATAGCCACGCATTCCAGCGCGGCATGGCCGGGCTGACCGAAGTGGGCGGGCGCAGCGGCGACAGTTTCTGGAGCTGGCGCGAGTTGATGTACCGCTTCGTCGACCGGCTCGATCCGGACAGCCTGCAGGCGATCGCCGAACAGGCCTATGTGGAGATGCTCGAAAGCGGCTTCACCCGCGTTGGCGAATTCCATTACCTGCACCACAGCCCCGGCGGCGCGGCGTACGCGCAGGCCGGCGAAATGTCCGGGCGCATCGCTGCTGCCGCCGCCAACACCGGCATCGGGCTGACGCTGTTGCCGGTGTTCTATGCGCATGCGGATTTCGGTGGCATGGCGCCCAGCGCAGCGCAGCGTCGTTTGATCCACGACATCGACGGTTTCGCGCGGTTGCTGGACGACTGCAAGGGCAGCCTGAAAACATTGCCGGATGCCGTGCTCGGGCTTGCTCCACACAGCCTGCGCGCGGTCACGCCGGAGCAGTTGGCTGCGCTGGTGCCGCTCACCGGTGGCCCGATCCACATCCATATCGCCGAGCAGCAGCGCGAGGTCCAGGCCTGCCTGGCCTGGTCCGGCCAGCGCCCGCTGCAATGGCTGCTGGCCAACGCGCCGGTGGATGCACGCTGGTGCCTGGTGCATGCCACGCATGTGGACGCGAGCGAGCTGCAGGGTATCGCCGACAGCGGCGCGGTGGTCGGGCTGTGCCCGATCACCGAGGCGAATCTGGGCGACGGCCTGTTCCCGATGCAGGCATTTGCCGCTGCGGGCGGGCGCTTTGGTGTCGGCTCGGATTCGAATGTGTTGATCGACGCGGCCGAAGAACTGCGCCTGCTCGAATACGGCCAGCGTCTGCAGCTGCAGGCGCGCAATGTGCTGGCGCAGGCGGGCGCCTCCAGCGGGCGTTGGCTGTTCGAGCAGGCGGGCGAGGGTGCGGCGCAGGCCCTGGGCATTGCGCGCAGCGGCATCCGGGTCGGCGCATCGGCCGATCTGCTCGAACTGGACCCGACCCATCCGGCGCTGCTGGCACGAAACGACGATGCGCTGCTGGACAGTTGGCTGTTCGCCGCGCGCGGCGGTGCGGTGCGCACCGTCTGGCGCGCCGGGCGAGCGGTGGTGCGCGACGGGCGCCATGTGGATCGCGCACGGATTGCCGCGCGTTTTGCCGGGGTTCTGCGATCGCTGCTGAGCAAATGAGCGGATGCGCGCACAATGCGGGTCTGACCGGAGACCTGTTTTGACCGCCACCCCCACCGCCGCGCCCGGCACCCTGCATCAACGCATCCGGCAGGATCTGGAACGCCGCATCCACAGTGGCGACTGGCCGCCCGGTCACCGCGTGCCGCCCGAGCACGAGCTGATGGCGCAATACGGCTGCTCGCGCATGACCGTGAACAAGGTACTCGGCCTGCTCGCCGATGCCGGCATGATCGAACGCCGGCGCCGCACCGGCTCGTTCGTGGCGCGCCCGCATCCGCATCTGGAGCAGGTCGCGTTGTCGATTCCCGACATCGAAGTGGAGATGACCGCGCGCGGCCACCTCTACCGGTTCGCGCTGTTGTCGCGCCGACTGCGCAGCCCGCGCCTGCGCGTGCCGCAGGAGCGTGCCCTGGGCAGCAGCGGCAAGGTGCTCGCGCTGGAAAGCGTGCACCTGGCAGACGGCCGCCCGTTCGCGCTGGAACAGCGGGTGATCGACATCACCACCGTGCCCGAGGCATTGCTGCAGCCGTTCACCGACGTGGCGCCGGGTAGTTGGTTGTTGCGCAACGTGTCGTGGACGCGCGCCGAGCACCGCATCAGCGCCGTCAGTGCGGACGCCGCACAAGCCGAACGCCTGCAGGTGGACGATGGCGCGGCCTGCCTGGTCATCGATCGCCACACCTGGCGCGGCGACCAGCCGGTCACCTATGTACGTCAGCTGTTCCTGGGCGGATCCTACGACCTGGTGGCGCGGTTCGCACCGGGAATGCGCTGACCCTCAAACCTCGCGCGCAGGCGCATGGCGCGATGCATGAATCAGATCGTCGTGCACTGCCGCCAGCGCACCACTTCGTCCACGCCGGGGCGCGGATTGAGTTGCACGCGCACGGTACGCAGATAGGGGTAGCGCTGCAGTTCGCGGCAGATCAACGGCCACGCCGCCGCATCGTCAACCGAGCGATCCACCGCCAGCGTTGCCCGGGTGATCCAGATGCCGCGCACCAGGCCGGGCGTCCGTGCCAGCGCTTTGGACACCTCGCGCTGATAGCCCTGCATGGTTGCCGCATCCGGTTCGGCATCGCCTGCCAGTGGCGTCGATGCGGGCGGTGCGGCTGATGGCGGCGCGGCCTGCGGCGAGCTTGTGCCCTGCGGTGGAGGTGTTGCAGCGACCGCTGCGGCAGCGCGTGGGGCGGCCACCACCGCCGCCTGCTGCGTGGGCGCAGGCGGCGCCACCGGTTGCAAGGCCAGCACCGCGACCAGCGCCAGGGTCGCCAGCGCTGCACCGGCAATGAGGCTGTGACGGATCGCGCGACGGCGCGCCATGCCGACCACGCCGGTTTCCACATCGCCAGGCAGATACGGTTTGAGCAAGGGCCACAGGCGCACCCCATCCAGCACTTCGATGGACTGCTTCTCGGCGGCCGCCAGGCCTTCGCGTTCCATGCGGCCCTCGGTCACCATCACGCCGCCGCCCGTGCCGGCCAGCCGCGCCATCGCACCCAGCTCGTTCACCGCTGCCACGCCGATGCGGTAGCCGCGCCCGTGCTTGCAGGCCACCAGGCGCGTGCCGTGCTCGGTCTGCATCATGAAGTCGGCCGTCGGCAGGCCGTCCTGCGGCACCTGCGTGGGTTGCCAGCCGCGTTGCTCCCGCAGCATGCGCAGCACCACGGCGGAAAAGTCGCGCCAGTGCATCGCCGCCAGCGCACGCACGCCCTCGCTGGTTTCATTGGCGCGCCGGCGCACCAGCCACACATAGGCGCACACACCCAGCCACAGCAGCAGGGAAGCCACAAGCGGCACAGTCCAGTAAGGCATGAGCATCAAGCGAAGGTATGGCGCGTATGACGAAGTAGTGTGCCTAGAAGAATCCTTCGCCGCAAATTCGTCAATGGATCGCGGGCGGCGATACCACGCACCGTGATCCAGGCAGCGAAAGACCCGCCAGTCCGAAGCCGTGAGGGGAGGGGAGCAAACGGACTTCGTAGTGCAGGACTGGCGGGTCGTTCCCGATTGTCTGAAAAATCATGCTGCTTTGCAACATCGTTGGGCCGGCTTATTCACCATCGAACGCAGCGCTGCCGGGGTTGGAGTTGCCGCTGGTCGAGCCTGCGCCGGTGGTGTCGCTGCTGGCGGCCTGTGCTGCCTGATTGGCGGTGCGGTTGGCGCGCTTGGTCGCGGCAGTATTGGCGCGCACCTGGGCCTTGAGCGATTCCACCTCGCGGCGCAGGTTTTCCAGTTCGTCCTGTTCGGGGATGTTGAGCGTGCGCAGCACGCCCTTGACGCGTTCGTCGAAGGCCTTGCCCAGCTTGTCCCAACCGCGTACGGCGGTGTCGCGTGCCTGCTCGAACTGGGTTTCCACCTCTTCGCGCAACTCATCGACGCTTTCGGCTGCCTTGCGCTGGCCGCTGCGTTCGTAGGCTGCGCCTTCGCGCACCAGCGAATCGAACAACTTGCCACCCTCGCTCTGTACTCGGCCCAGTGCACCGAGCCCGGCCAGCCACACCGTCTGCGCCGATTCGCCGAGCCGGCGCGAGATCTGTTCCGCCTGCGCCTGGAAGCCGTGCGCGGCATCGTCGCGCTTGCCGTTCTGATCGTATCCGGTCGTCATGGAATGCTCCTGTGGGTTGCCAAAGTGACGTTGCCTTCACCCTAGTCCCGGCACTGCATCGAGCAGGTGAAGCACGTTCGCAGCATCCGCCTGCAACGCGCCGCGCGGGTGACTTGTCGCTGAAGCACCGTGCGGTCAGGCCCAGGCCAGACGATCGGCCCCGAGCAACGGCACCGCACGCTCAGGCGAGTTTTTCGGCCAGCAGGCGACGGATCTCCGATTCCACCATCGGCTGCATCGCCGACAGCAGGAAGCCGAGCTCTGCGGTGACATGCACCTGCTGCGGCAGCAGGGCGATCGCCCCGTCCACGCCGGCCCGCGCAATGCGCAAGGTATCGCCTTCCCAATGCGAGGCGACGCCGTAGCGATCGGCCAACTTGCGCGCCGCCGCGTCGATCGCTGCGCGGGCCTGGGCCGGCGGCAAGGCATGGTCGTGGCGGATATCGATGCTGGACATGGGTTCCATGGGAAAGACGAAAGAAGCGTGCATTGTGCGCATGCGCGGGCCAGGCTCCAAGTGCGGCGCGTGCGTGGCCGTGCAGGACGACGCCACGGCGGTAGGTGCGTCTACCGGACGCCGGTCACGTTGTTGGCCGCGGCGCGGGGCAAACCTGCTAGGCTGCGGCGGGTGCGCGACCTGCAAGTTCATTTCACCCACCGGCAGCAGCCGGATCATTCCCTCAAGCCCGGCGTCCACCGGATCGTCCGCCATGCCTCCGGCAGCGTGCGGGTGGTTGCCGATGCGCAGGGTGCGTTGCTGTTGGCGCAGTTCTGCCTGGACCAGCGCGGGCTGTGGCTGCAGGTCGCCAACGGGATCCGCGGCATCCACGTCAACGGGCGCCCGGTGCGGCGCATGGCGCTGTTGCGCCCCGGCGATGCGATCTACGCCGACGGCGTGGAGATGCTGCTGCGCAGTGCGCCATCGAGCGCGCCGGCCAACGACGTTGCAGACGACGATGCCGGCCTGAGCGAGGTCTGCCTGCTGTTGCGCGGGCTGGGTGGTCGTCATCACGGGCGCAGCTTCACCCTGGACCGCTCACGCCTGGTCGGCAGCGACCCGGCGGCGGACATCGTCATCGACGACCCGGCCTTCGCCGCGCAGCACGCGCGCCTGGAACGCCACGGCGACCGCGTGCTGATCCGCGATCTCGGTTCGGAAGAAGGCAGCTGGATCAACGGCGTGCAGGTGCGCCACGGCTGGCTGCAGGCCGGCGACCAGGTCGTGTTCGATGCCCGCCACCGCTTTGTCGTGGAGGTGCCGCGGATCCATCACGGCACCACCTGGGATATTCCCGAGTCGGAGCCGTTGCCGCCCCCACGCGCCCCCGGCGAACCGGTGCGTGCGCCGGTCAAGGTCGCGCGCTGGCCGTGGCTGCTGCTCAGCGCGGTGTTGCTGGCGGCGGCGCTGAGCGCCTTGTTGTGGTTCGGCGCGCGCTGAGTTTCTTCCAGATCCGCCAGCCCAGCAGCACCGCCAGGATGCCGGCATACAGCGCAGGTTCGCGGATGTCGGATTTCACCAGCCACCAGAAATGCAGGACCGCCAGCAAGCCGATCGGGTAGATCAGCATGTGCAGGCGGCCCCAGTTGCGCTTGAGCCGCCGCATCCAGCCCTGGGTGGAGGTGATCGCCAGCGGCACCAGCAGCAGCCATGCCGCAAAGCCGACCGTGATGTAGGGGCGCTTGAGGATCTCCTCGAAGATCTGCGTCCAGTAGCCGCGCAGATCCAGGCTCAGGTAGGCCGCCAGATGCACGCTGGCGTAGAAGAATGCGTACAGCCCGAGCATGCGCCGGAATCGGATCAGCGTCGCCTGGCCGGTGAGCTGGCGCAACGGCGTGATCGCCAGGGTGATCAACAGGAAGCGCAGCGCCCACAGCCCGGTGCGGTGCTCGATCTCGGCCACCGGATCGGCGCCCAGCGCATCGCTGCCGGTTTGCCATACCTGCCAGAACTGCCAGCCGAGCAAGGCGATCGGCGTCAGCGCGGCGACATGCACCAGGGTCTTGGCGGCGATCAGGGATGCGGAGGTCTTGGCCATGCGATCTCGAAGAAGGAAACGATGCCGCGCGGGCATCAACATGCATCGTAGGAGCGCACCCGGGCGCGACGGGCATTCCTGGTAACGCCCGTCGCGCCCGGGTGCGCTCCTACGCGGGGGGCATCACTGCCTTAGAACCACTTCTTCAGATCCATCCCCGCGTACAACGAGGCGACCTGATCCGCATAGCCGTTGAACGGCTTGGTCGCGATGCGCTCGGCGAACAGCTTGCTGGCGGTGCCGGCGATACGGCGCTCGGTCTTCTGGCTCCAGCGTGGATGATCCACCGCCGGATTGACGTTGGAAAAGAAGCCATATTCGGACGGCTGCAGATCGTGCCACGCGGTCTCGGGCATCTTCTCGACAAAGCGGATTTCCACGATCGACTTGATGCTCTTGAAGCCATACTTCCACGGCACCACCAGCCGCAGCGGCGCGCCGTTCTGCTGCGGCAGCGGCTTGCCGTACAGGCCGGTGGCCAGCAGGGTCAGCGGATGCATCGCTTCGTCGATGCGCAGGCCTTCGCGATACGGCCAGTTGATCGAGCGGTAGCGCACACCCGGCATCTGCTGCGGATCGGCCAGCGTGGTGAATGCCACGTACTTGGCCTTGGAGGTCGGTGCGAAGCGCTTGAGCACCTCGCCGAGCGGCACGCCCGTCCACGGGATCACCATCGACCAGCCTTCCACGCAGCGCAGCCGGTAGATGCGTTCCTCCGCGCTGATGCCCTTGAGCAACTCGTCCAGCGACAGGCTGCCGGGCTTTTCGCATTCGCCGCCGACCTTTACCGACCACGGCGACAGCTTCAGGGTCTTGGCGGCCTTGGACGGGTCGGTCTTGTCGGTGCCGAATTCGTAGAAGTTGTTGTAGCTGGTGACGTCTTCCAGCCGGGTCAGTTCCTCGGCGGTACGGAAGCCGCTGCGCGCCTGCGCCGGGGTCACCACGGTCTTGGGCGGAGGCGGCGGATCGGCCTCGGCGCAGCCGGCCACGCCCAGTGCCGGCGTCAGCGCAAACAGCTGCAGCAGCCGGCGTCGGTCGCGGTAGACGGCCTCATCGGTGATCTCGCTGGACGGCGTCTTCAAGACATCGCGAAGGGACATGGCTCGCTCCTGACAGTGGCTGCTGATGAGAATACCGGACCATGGTGATGACGCTGCCGATGGCCTACGCAAACCATACGTCGCCATGGGTGAGAAGGATGCACATGCAACTTTTCTGCAACGCTGCCAAGGCCGGTGCGCTGCGGCATACTAGAAGGCTAGCTCGACAAGGTGTGCCATGACACGCGCGTTCAATTTCAGTGCCGGCCCTGCGACATTGCCGGAATCGGTCCTGCGCCAGGCGCAGGAAGAGATGGTCGAGTGGAACGGCGTCGGCGCCTCGATCGTGGAAATCAGCCACCGCAGCGCCGATTTCATGGCCGTGGCGGCTGCGGCCGAAGCCGATCTGCGCACCCTGCTGTCGATTCCCGACGATTACGCGGTGCTGTTCACTGCCGGTGGCGCCACCACCATCCAGGCGCTGCTGCCGCTGAATTTTGCCGCACCCGGCCAGGCCGCCGACTACGTGATCACCGGCCACTGGGGCAACACCGCGATCAAGCAGGCGGCCACCTATGTGGATGCGCGCATTGCCGCCGACGGCCAGGCGGGCGGCTTCACCGACATTCCGCCAGTGGCCAGCTGGACCTTGTCGCCGCACTCGGCCTACGTGCACATCACCGCCAACGAAACCATCCACGGCGTCGAGTTCCGCGACACGCCGGACGTGGGTACCTTGCCGCTGTTTGCCGATTTCAGTTCGTCGATCGCCTCCGAGCCGCTGGATGTGTCGCGCTACGGGCTGATCTATGCCGGCGCCCAGAAGAATCTGGGACCGGTCGGCATCTCGGTGCTGATCGTGCGGCGCGAGTTGCTCGAACGCGCCGGCCAGCCGCGCGCGGACATCTTCAACTACGCCTCGCATGCCGCCCGCGATTCGATGCTCAACACGCCGCCGACCTGGAACTGGTATCTGCTCGGACTCACCGTGAAGTGGATGCTGGAACAGGGCGGGGTGGACGAGTTCGCCCGCCGCAACGCCGAAAAGGCCGCGCTGGTGTATGGCGCGATCGATGGTTCCGGCGGGTTCTATCGCAATCTGGTCACCCCGGCGGTGCGCTCGCGCATGAACATCCCGTTCTTCCTGGCCGACGAGCAGCTGGATGCGTTGCTCGTCAGCGAATCCAAGGCAGCCGGTCTGCTGGCGCTGAAGGGGCACAAGGCGGTCGGCGGCATTCGCGCCTCGCTCTACAACGCGATGCCGGTGGCGGGCGCGCAGGCGCTGGCGAGCTTCATGCACGACTTCCAGCAGCGTCACGGCTGAGTCTTTCATTCGACCGCGGCGTATGCCGCGCAGGCGCATGCGCCGCAATTTCAAGGAATGCCGAGCGATGGCTCCCAAGTCCAGCAAGCCCAGTGCCGCCACCGGCGGCAAGACCAAACCGGCAGGCAAGTCCACCGCCAGGTCCGCGGCCAACGCCTCAGACCAGCGCGCGATCAAGCCGGCCACCGCTGCGCCGGTGCTGGCCGACGTGCGTGCCAAGATCGACGAGATCGACCGCACCATCCAGGCGTTGATCGCCGAACGCGCCAACTTCGCCCATCAGGTCGGCAAGGCCAAGGGCAAGCTCGCCGCAGCGGTGGATTACTACCGGCCCGAGCGCGAGGCGCAGGTGCTGCGCATGGTGGTGGACCGCAACGAAGGCCCGCTCAGCGATGAAGTGCTGGTGCACGTGTACCGCGAAATCATGTCCGCGTGCCTGGCCCAGCAGGAGCCGTTGAAGATCGGCTATCTCGGCCCGGAAGGCACCTTCAGCCAGCAGGCGGTGCTCAAGCACTTCGGCCGTTCGGCAGTTGGCCTGCCGATGGCGACCATCGAGGAAGTGTTCCAGGAAGTGGAAGCCGGCAATGCCGATTTCGGCGTGGTGCCGGTGGAAAATTCCGGCCAGGGCACCATCCAGGTCACCCTGGACATGTTCCTGACCTCCAACCTGAAAATCTGCGGCGAAGTCGAACTGCGCGTGCACCAGTACCTGCTCTCGCGCAACGGCCGGCTGGAAGACATCGAGCGCATCTACGCGCATTCGCAGTCGTTTGCGCAGACCGCCGGTTGGCTGCGTTCGCACCTGCCCAAGGTCGAGAAGATCGCCGTCTCCAGCAATGCCGAAGGCGCACGCCGCGCCCGCAATGCCGAGGACGCCGCGGCGATCGGCGGCGAGAGCGCCGCGCATGTGTATGGCCTGAAGAAAGTCATCATGAAGTCGATCGAAGACGACGACGACAACACCACGCGTTTTCTGGTGATCGGCCGGCAGATCTTCCCCACCTCCGGGCATGACCGCACCTCGGTGCTGGTGTTCATCCACGACAAGCCGGGTGCGTTGTTCGACGTGCTCAGCCCGTTCGCGCGGCATGGCATCAGCATGAACCGCATCGAGTCGCGTCCCTCGCACCAGGCCAAGTGGGAGTACGGCTTCTTCATCGACCTGGCCGGCCACGTGGAAGACGAGGCGATGAAGCAGGCGCTGGCCGAACTGGAAGCGCACTCGGCGCAGATCAAGGTGCTGGGCTCGTACCCGGTCGCCATTCCCTGAGCGCCGGGCGTCACGCCAGCGCCGTCCTGACGGGCGCGCCGTCACCGGTCGAGGTGACGGCAGCGCCGCAACATTCTCTAACGCGCATCGCCGCACACGGCGATGCCGCAGCAATCGGATCACACGCATGAGCAGCAGCACGCACCACTGGATCGCCCGGCAGGGCAGCGCCTTGCAGGGCAGCCTGGCCATCCCCGGCGACAAGTCGGTCTCGCATCGCGCAGTGATGTTCGCCGCGCTGGCCGATGGCGTCTCGCAGATCGACGGCTTTCTCGAAGGCGAGGACACGCGCTCCACCGCGGCCATTTTCGCCCAGCTCGGTGTGCGCATCGACACGCCGTCGGCGTCGCAGCGCATCGTGCACGGCGTCGGCGTGGATGGCCTGCAGCCGCCGAGCCAGGCGCTGGACTGTGGCAACGCCGGCACCGGCATGCGTCTGCTCGCCGGCCTGCTGGCCGCGCAGCGTTTCGATAGCACGCTGGTCGGCGATGCGTCGCTGTCCAAGCGCCCGATGCGGCGCGTGACCGGCCCGCTGGCACAGATGGGCGCGCGCATCGACACCGAGGACGACGGTACCCCGCCGCTGCGTGTGCACGGCGGCCAGACCCTGCATGGCATCGACTTCGTCTCGCCGGTGGCCAGCGCGCAGGTCAAATCCGCGGTGTTGCTGGCAGGCCTGTATGCGCAGGGGGAGACGTCGGTCAGCGAGCCGCATCCCACCCGCGATTACACCGAGCGCATGCTGTCCGCGTTTGGTGTGGAGATCGACTTCTCGCCCGGCAAGGCGCGGTTGCGCGGTGGTCAGCGGCTGCGCGCGACCGATATCGCCGTGCCTGCCGATTTCTCGTCGGCGGCATTCTTCATCGTGGCGGCCAGCATCATTCCCGGTTCGGACGTGCTGCTGCGTGCGGTGGGCCTGAATCCACGTCGCACCGGGTTGCTCGCGGCACTGCGGCTGATGGGCGCGCATATCGCCGAAGAACGGCATGCCGAACATGGCGGCGAACCGGTGGCCGATCTGCGCGTGCGCTACGCGCCGTTGCGGGGCGCGCAGATTCCCGAAGCGCTGGTGCCGGACATGATCGACGAATTCCCGGCCCTGTTCGTGGCCGCCGCTGCGGCAACCGGGCAGACCGTGGTCACCGGCGCTGCCGAACTGCGGGTCAAGGAGTCCGACCGCCTTGCGGCCATGGCCACCGGGCTGCGCGCGCTGGGCGTGCAGGTGGACGAAACCCCGGATGGCGCCACCATTCACGGCGGCAGCATCGGTAGCGGCGTGATCGAAAGCCACGGCGACCACCGCATCGCGATGGCGTTTGCCATTGCCGGGCAGCTGTCCACCGGCAGCGTGCGGGTCAACGACGTGGCCAATGTCGCAACCTCGTTCCCGGATTTCGACACTCTGGCGCGGGGCGCCGGTTTCGGGCTTGAATTGGCCTGAGTAGCGACACGGCTTCGGTAGGAAAGGCGGGCAGTTCTCTTGTTGGTTGAGGGCTGCTCGCCGGATGAGGACCGCTCGATCGAAAGCGTCGTAACGCCGGTCGGTCGACGCTCGGATATCGCATGACAGCCAGCACGGCGCTAGCGCGTCCAACTCGGTTGATGATCCCGCTCAGCGCTCTGCGCTGAACTCCACCGGCACCTGCACGCTGCTGACGACGGCATGGCCATCGCGGGTGGCTGGCTCGAACCGCCACTGACGCAAGCTGTCCATCACCGCTGCATCCAGACGCGGGTCGTTGCTGCCGCTGCGATCGACGATGCTCACATTGCTCACCTGGCCTTGCACATCCAGTTGCAGGCGCGCGGTGCGGCTACCCTCGATCCCGGCCTGCGCGATGTCCGACGGATAGCTCGGCATCGCATTGCCCGGCAGCGGAATCGCCTCTTCGGCGCTGATCGGCGCGCGCGCGGGTTGGTGCGCGATCATGGTCATCGCACGCGGGCCCTCCGAGGTCGGCAGGATCTGGCGACTGGCCGCAGGCGCAGGGCGCGTGTCGGTCGCGAACGATTCGTCGCTATGGCGGCTCCACCACCAGGTCGGCACCACCACCAGCAGCGCCAGCAGGGTCGCCCACAGCCATGGCGAGGCGCCGTCGGCCGTGTCGTCGCCCACGCGGTCTTCCGCATGCACGGTGCGCTGCGGCAATTCCTGCGTGGGATGTGACGAGGGATTGGAGATGAAGGACATGGCCGGCCTCCTGGCGCATCTTTGGGATGACGTGGCCAGTCTGGTCGGCCTTGCCTGAGGCCCAGCTAAGGCAGAGCGCTCAGAAAGATTTAAACGGCGGTGGACATTCAGCTTGATCAAGCCGAGTCAGGGTCTGGTTCGACCCGCTTTGTCCGGTTAACACGCTGTGATGTTCGTCGATTGCGGCAGTCCGGCCGTCATCGGTCTGCGGTGTACGCGACGCAGCTATCGGCGGGCTTACTGCGCCGGCTTGAACTCGAACGGGATATCCAGACTGCCGGCAATCGGCTGGCCGTTGCGCTGGGCCGGATGGAAGCGCCAGTGACGCACCGCTTCCATCGCGGCGCGGTCCAGATCGCGCGAGCCGCTGCGTTGCACCAGCGTCACCCCGCCCGGGTTGCCCGCCGCATCCACGTCCACCCGCACCACCACGTCGCCGGCATCGCCGCGACGCAGGGCAGCCGAGGGATAGCGCGGCGGCGGCATCTGGCCCTGCATCGGCACCGGGCGATCTCCGCCTGCGGCCGCCGCGGCGTTTGCCGGTGCTGCGCCCGGTGCGCCGGGAACCGCGTCCTCCGGCAAGGGCGACGGCGCGGGTGGGGCTGGCGGCGCAGTTTCCACCAATGTCGGGGCTTCCTCCGGTGGCTTGGCCTGCGGCATGTCGCTGGCGCCGTCCTGGGCCGGCAGCGGCGCGGGCAGCGGCTGGATGTTGTCGTCGGCCTGCGCACCTGCAGCCGGTTGCGCCGGCGAGGCCTTGTAGAAGTCGTCCTTGCGGCCGGTGGCCCACACCAGCAGGAACAGCAGCAGGCCAGCAACGAAGGCGATACCGGCAATTTTCAGGGTGTGGCGGGGCAGTCGCAGGACGATCTGACGATCGGACGCAGGGCGGGGCGCGGGCATAGGACTCACCTGAAGGATCGGGCCAATTCTGGCATAGCGGCGGTGAATCGATCGCAGCAGGTGGCGGAACAGGCGATAATCTCGCGCTTCCCACCGACACACAGACTCCCGATGCTAGACCCGGCCCTGCTTCGCCAACACCCCGCCGACCTTGCCGAGCGCCTGCGCAGCACGCGCAGTTTCTCCCTGGACACCGCGGAACTGGAGTCGCTGGAAAGCGAGCGCAAGCGCCTCCAGGTGCGCACGCAGGAGCTGCAGAGCCAGCGCAATTCCAAGTCCAAGGCGATCGGGCAGGCCAAGGCCAGGGGCGAGGATGTCACTGCGCTGATGGCCGAAGTGGCCGGTTTCGGCGATGAGCTCAAGGCCTCCGAAGAAGCGCTGGAGGTGATTCGCGCCAAGCTGGAGGCCATTGCGCTGGGTCTGCCCAATCTGCCGGCCGACGATGTACCGCAGGGCAAGGACGAGAGCGAGAATGTCGAGCAGTCGCGCTGGGGCACGCCGCGCCAGTTCGACTTCCCGGTCAAGGACCATGTGGAACTCGGCGCGCCGCACGGCTGGCTGGACGGCGAGACCGCCGCCAAACTGTCGGGCGCGCGCTTCACCGTGCTGCGCGGGCCGGTCGCGCGGCTGCACCGCGCGCTGGCGCAATTCATGCTCGACCTGCATGTCGGCGAGCATGGCTACGAAGAAACCAACGTGCCGCTGCTGGTCAATGCCGAATCGATGCGCGGCACCGGGCAACTGCCCAAGTTCGAGGACGACCTGTTTCAGACCGAAGTGGGCGAGTCGCGCCGCTATCTGATCCCCACCTCGGAAGTACCGCTGACCAATATCGTGCGCGACGACATCGTCGATGCCGAGCGTCTGCCGCTGCGCATGACCGCACACTCGATGTGCTTCCGCGCCGAAGCCGGCAGCGGCGGCCGCGACACGCGCGGCATGATCCGCCAGCACCAGTTCGAAAAGGTCGAACTGGTCACCGCCTGCGCGCCGGAACACAGCGATGCCGAGCATCAGCGCATGACCCGCTGCGCCGAAGTGGTGCTGGAAAAACTCGGCCTGCCGTATCGCAAGGTGCTGCTGTGCACCGGCGACATGGGCTTTTCCGCGATCAAGACCTACGATCTTGAAGTGTGGCTGCCGTCGCAGGACACCTACCGCGAGATTTCGTCGTGCTCGAACTGCGGCGATTTCCAGGCGCGGCGCATGCAGGCGCGCTGGCGCAACCCGGCCAGCGGCAAGCCGGAGCTGCTGCACACGCTCAACGGCTCCGGCACCGCCGTGGGCCGCGCGATGATCGCGGTGATGGAGAACTACCAGAACGCCGACGGCTCGATCGATGTGCCCGAGGTGCTGCGTCCGTATATGGGCGGGCTCGAGCGGATCGGGTAAGAGCGGTCAAGGCACCGGCTGCGCAGCCGTCAGGCGGGCACGACCGATGCCTGGAGTGGGAGTGCATGCATCTTCATTTTCGATTCCGGGCGGGCAGGCAGCCTCGACTGGCGACTGCCTGCTCCGACTAGGCTCGTCAGCCTTCTTGAACGCTGTTGCTGGCGCGGCCGCTCAGCTGGCAAAGCCGCGATGGCGTAGCTGCTGAAAATAGTGATCAAGAACGGGGCCGTCACTGGCCCCGTTTTCATTTCCATTGTGGACGGCTTGTCGCATCGCCTGGACGAACAAGGCGGATCTGGCGAGCGCTACCTGCCGGCATCTGCGCTGGGTGCTGCGCGTAGCCGCGGCGAAAACGATGGAGCTCAGGGCGCAAGTGTTCGATGTTCTGGCTGCAAGGAACTACATTTCTGATGTACCAGGTCGTTGCTCTGTTGGGATAAAAGTGATTAAATACCGCTTATCGTTCTATCCATGGATGCCTGCGCCATGCACGACCTGAATGACCTGTACTACTTCGCGATGGTGGTGGACCACGGCGGCTTCGCCGCGGCCGAGCGTGCGCTCGGGATCCCCAAATCGCGCCTGAGCCGCCGTATCAGCCAGCTCGAAACCGACCTGGGCGTGCGCCTGCTGCAGCGCTCCACGCGCCGCTTTGCGGTCACCGACGTCGGCACCAGCGTGCATCGGCACGCGCAGACCATGCTGGCCGAAGCCCAGGCCGCGCGCGAGGTGGTGGATCGTCTCAGCGCCGAGCCGCGTGGTCTTGTACGCGTGAGCGTTCCGGTCTCGCTGGCGCAGATCCAGTTGCCCAAGCTGCTGCCGGAATTCCTGGCCAAGTATCCCAAGGTGCGGCTGCAGCTCAACATCAGCAATCGCCGCGTCGACGTCATCAACGAGGGCTACGACATCGCACTGCGCGTGCGCTCGCGCCTGGACGACGACGGCAGCCTGGTGATGCGCAGCTTCGGCCAGGTGCAGGAATTGCTGGTGGCCAGCCCCAAATACCTGGACCGCGCCGGGCGCCCCAAGGACCCCAGCGAGCTGGCCAACCACACCACCATGAGCACCAGCGAGGACGAAGCGCACCAGCGCTGGGAACTGCACGGCCCCAACGGCGAGATGCGCCGCGTGGACCTGCAGCCGCGTCTGGCCGGTTTCGATTTCCCGCTGCTGCAGTCGATGGCGCGCGATGGCTTCGGCATCACCATGCTGCCGGAAACCGTGTGCGCCCAGGCAGTGCGCAGCGGCGAGCTGGAAGTGGTGCTGCCGCACTGGTCGCTGCCGCAAGGCATCTGCCACGCGGTATTCGCCTCGCGCCGCGGCCTGCTGCCGGCGGTGCGGGTGTTCATCGACTTCCTGGCCGAGCACCTGCCGCAGGAAATCGAGCGCTCGCGCCTGGATTGCGGCGGCAACTGCGCCGAGCTGGCCGAAAAACTCAAGCGTGCGGCCGCGACCGCGCCGCGCCTGGCTGTGGCGGAAGCCGGCTGAGCGCCGTGCCTGTTCGTCGACCTGCTGGTTGTCCTGGTTGTCGACGTCGGCACATCAGCGCTGCGTTGCCTGGCAGCGCTACGTAATCGGGAACGCTGCACAATCTGGCAAGCGGAACCGCTTTGCAAAGCATTGCAGCTCGGCAAGACGCGGCGTTTAGCAAAGCGCGTCCGGGCATGCGAGAATGCCGTCCGGGAGCAATCCCGGGCCGATGGCGCCGTGCAACGCAGCGTCCATCGACACACGTCACCCGCATCGCGCGTGGCGCAAGCGTGATCACCCGACACCTTCGGCGATCACGCGAAGCAGCATCGGAGAGATGGCCGAGCGGTTTAAGGCACCGGTCTTGAAAACCGGCGAAGGGTCAAACCTTCCGTGGGTTCGAATCCCACTCTCTCCGCCAGTCACTTCTAAGTCATTGATTTTTAATATAAAAATCTGACTTGGTTGGATTGGAAGGCAGGAAGCATGCGGAGGAAACACTCGCATGCGCATCCCTCATCATTTGAGCCGGTCGTCCACCGGCCGCTGGTCATTCGTCCAACGTGTTCCCGTTGATTTGCAAACCGTGATGGGCTGCCGGCTTATCAAACGCACCCTGCAAACGAAGGACTTGGCGCAGGCGCATGTGCGTGCGGTGGTGCTTGGAGCGGGCTATGCTCGGCTCTTCGCACAGCTGACGGATCAACGTGTGTCCAAGATCAGCAAATCGGACGCTGACCTGCTTATTACTCGACTGACGAGCGCCGAGAACCTCCAGGAGCTGACGCTCAACCGCACCCGCCAACCGGATGGGACGGTGACCGAGCAATGGCAGATCGACAGCCCAAAAGACCTGAAGTTGTATCGGCAGTTGATGGAGCTGGAAGCCAGGGGTGCGGCGACCGCCCAACCGCGTCTCCCAGTGGCCGCTTACGCCACATTCGGAGCGTCGCATCCGGTGACCCCGGTTCGCCATGGCTCCGCGCCGGCCATCGAAACGATGACGCTGGGCAAGGCCCGGGACGCATTTCTGGCGACTCTCAAGGGCTCAACGTTGCCCAAGACCTACACGATCAAAAAAACAGCCATCGAGGCGCTGTTGGCATTCCTGGGCCCGAAGGCCAAGGTCCATGCCATCACCCGATCAGATTTGGCGCGTTGGTATCAAGACATGCGCGAGAAGGGCGCTTCGACCCCGACCCTCACGAACAAGCAGTCGTATATCGGTGGACGGGGAGGCTTTTTTGAGTGGGCCATGGCCTCGGGCCACTACCCGAAGGGCGACAATCCTGCCTCCGGCCATGTCACTTATTCCCAGCGCGAAAAGCGGGCCCGAAAGAAGCTCGGGTTCAAAGCCTACGACAGGACACAGATCCAGGCATTGTTTGCGCCCGAAGCCTTGGCCAAGCTGTCAGAGTCCGCTCGCTGGGCGTCGCTGCTTGGACTTTACACGGGGGCGAGGGCATCTGAGGTCGGCCAGCTTCTGGTCAAGGATGTGTTTGAAGAGGACGGCATCCCGTGCATCCGCATCTCAGACGAAGGCGAGCACCAGAAAGTAAAGACCGAGGTCAGCCTTCGGACGGTGCCGCTCCACCCTGAGCTCCTCAAAATGGGCTTCCTGGATTGGATCGATGGCAAGCGCGTGGCCGGTGAGAGTAGGCTTTTTCCAGCTGCCAAAGCCACCGCGGTGAACGGGCAAGGCAATTGGATCACGAAGGCTTTCAGTCGGCATCTTGCCGAGGTGGGTAAGGACTGGGAGCCCGCCAAGCGCGGGTTCCATTCGCTCAGGAAGACTTTTATTCAGGGGTTGCAGGGCGCTGGCGTGGTGTCCGAGTTGAGGGCGCAAATCGTCGGTCACGAGCTCGATGACGAGCATCACTCCACCTATAGCAGGGAGTTCACGGTGCTCGAGAAACTCAGCGGGCTCGGGACGTATTCGCCAGGTTTAGCCTCCCTTGTTTGGGGCTTGCAGTGACATCGGCTGCCTGCACAATGGCGAGGCATTGGCGACGCTTGAGAGTGTCCCAAGCCTCCTTGGTCGGTGCAGGCACTTGACCGCGAACCCATTGGCAGGCATCCGGTCTATCGCTACGCCAGACTCGGAAGACACAGGCTCGCCTCTCACCGACGCCGAGTTGAAGGTGATTTTCGATCCGGTCGAGTTCCCAAAATGGGCGTCGAAATACCCCCGTCGGTGGTTTGGGCCGATCCTCGGGCTCTACTCGGGAGCACCCGTCAATGAGGTTGCTCAGCTCAGGTTGGAGGACATCGAGACCAACGATGGCATCCCAAGGTTCTGCGTGCGGAAAACTGACAAGAAGCAGAGCATCAAAAACAAGCAAATCCGACGGTTCATTCCGCTGGCCCAGCCGGTGATCGATTGCGGCTTCCTGACCTACGTGGAAGAGGCCCGACAGGCTGGAGTGGAGCGGCTATTCCCGGACCTGCCCAACTCGACAGGGCTGGGTTACGGACGGCAGCTGAGCCGCCACTTCTCCGTCTACATCAAGCGGCAAGGGGGTCGGAGAAGGGGCAAGGTTTCCACGGGTTACGCCATACCATCGCTTCAAAGCTCGACGAGGCGGGGGTGTCTGCTTCAGCGATTGGGGCCCTCACGGAGCATGGAACCGGGCAGACGGTGTTAGAGAAGTTCTACATTGACCGTAGGAGCTTGCCGGACAGGGTGGCAACGCTTGCGAATTAAATCTGCTTGTCTCGCTTCCCGTCTACAGCCAATGGCAATTTGAAAACAATCTAAGGGACTCTCTAACTTAGCGCCAACGAATGGGATGCATCTCTAGTGGCTCTATGCTGGCGACGTAATAATCGTTAACTAATCTTTGAGGGGCTTTTGATGGGAACATTGCAAGTATGCTGTTATCCGACAACAATTGCTCTTAACTTGGCCGATCACACCTATGTTTCTTGTGGGAGCGGTGCCTTTGCATGGGGATGTTGGGGAGGCAAGCAGGGCGGGACAGTAGTAGACGTTGGGAGCGGGAGCACACTGCGTGCAGAAAAAATTGCAGAGCCAGATGAAAGAGCGGGTATCACCCATTATCTTGTTAATGGGGTTTGCCATCAGGCTGCAAACAGGATTCTTAAGCCGGCTGACATCGTTGCGGAAAATGCTAGAGGCTATCTACTATCTGTAGCGCTATTCCATATTTATGGTCGTGAATCTGCTGGCTTGGGCCTTTTTAAAGCTCCATTCTTTGAGCACGCTGACGTTTCAGGGGACATAGGTCAATGTCTGTCCTCACCTTATGCTTACAGTATCGGTAACACACCCGTTGGGTCTGCGGCGGGCAGGCACAGTCGAGCATTCATGCGCGAAAGTCTTGTGCTACATGAATTGGAGAAGAAATGGCTTGAGAGCATCCAAGGTGAAATTAGTCTTGATGAATTTACATCTCCTGACGTTCTCGAAAAAAATTTGAGGAAGCTTTGGGATGAACGGGCACAACAGGCGCTGGCCTTTGAGTTAAAGCATTTCGGCTTGCTATTGCGCTATAGAAGCCGCGTGCGGGAAGAAGGGGAATTTGACAGGTCGATTTATATGGAAATGATAAGCATTCGTAGAAAATTTGAGCTGAATAGGCTTCGTCTTGAGTTGTCATTAGCAGTGGACCCCGTTAACAGATGGGTAGCGTTTGTGAAGGCATTTGACGATTTGGTCATTGATTTTCAGGTGGAGCTCCAGCATCTCCTAAGCGATAGGGACTACACGTCCTTGCTTGACATTTCCCCAAACGAACGCATTGTTCTCTCAGACCCAGAGATTGTAAAGAATGCGTACTCCCCCGGATCATCCCCCAATCGCCCCCGGCCGCCCGGACTCTAGCTATGGACGCCGGCTTAGTCGCGCTGAATACATCGCTGCGGCGGTCCGAATCCGGAGCGAATATCCGCCGATTATCAAGAGGGCTCAGCAGCGTGAAATCATGCGTCGCGAGTTGGACTTAGCAATTGACTATCGGCTCGGAGTTGATTTTCCGAGTGGACGGCGAGAAGCTCTCTGGAGGAGCCACCGCCGTCTCGATAGTTTGATTTTGGCCAGGCTTGCATTTGGTTTTATAATGAATCCAAGGGACCCAGCCAGCTATTTGCTCAGAACGCAGGCCAAGGCATACTCCGGAGTCCTTAGTGTGACCGAAGCATCGCTCATGCTTGGAATTGAAGAGCATAATTTTCGAAAAGTTTTGAACGGGTAGATTTTCGTATAACTGTCGGCACTTGCGAATCAAGTATGTAGCGATTCAAAGGTGACATTGCTCTTGGATGCTTAGCATCCAGGCAGACATTACGCCGGTTTTACCCTCATGGAGAAGAAGCCGATAAAGCGAGCGCGCGCGTCCTTGCGCTTTTGAGGCATTTAGCTAAAAAGTTTTATTGTGTGAGCTGCACCCAAAGCACCAGCAGCACCATGGGCAGCCCGCTGAGCACCGAGGTGACCCAGAACGCTCCCATCACGGTCAGCGGCGTCATGATCCACCACTGCCACCAGCTGAAGCCGCGATCACGTTGACGTGCCATATGAGCCTCGAAAGCGTAAAGGCGCTGCGCCTTCCGCAGGCCTCGGCGAGCCATCAGGGGCCCAACAATGAAGCCAAACGGGCCCAAGAAGAGCAGACTCAGCGAGAACCACCAGAAGAAGCGGTTGTGCGGAGTCATGACCTTCCTGGGAACAGCACGCAGCGCGGCGTCCCCGCCAGCCCCCAGGGCGTCGACGGACGTTCCTGCCACCGAATCGGTCTTCATGCTCATTTGGCGTAGGCCCTCCAGTTACCGTCGGCCTTCGCATAGCGAAGATTTTTGCTGACGGGGACGGGAACCTGCCGACCAGCGATTTCCAAAACCACGTGCCCGCGGGTGTCACACCGGTATCCCTCGGCGCCTTCCGCTTCCACGCAGCCCGAAAGCTCGAAGTTTTGGATGTCGGTGACCTGGCCGGCGCCGCTCTGCTGGAGCAGGGTAACCAGTGCCTGCCTGGCGTTGCTGTTCGACGGCTTGCCGCTGCAGGCGGTCAGGCCCAGGGCTACGATCGATGCGACCAGGCCGATCCATGCGTTTTTCATGTGGTTCCTTTGCTGAGGGATGGTGATGAGGGAAGCGGTCGGGGGCAGTGCTTACTACTTGTCGCGATTCCCGTCGGGCTTGAACCCCGCGATCCACAGTCGCGAATCCTTGAAGGGCGTCAGCATCCCCGAGGGGCCCGGCTGCAGATCGGCGGTCTGGAGAAAGCCCGAGACCCAAGCAATGCGCAGCGACACGTCCACGGCCCGGTCAGCAACGCCAGGACGGCTCACGCTGACCACGAAGGGCTGAGCCGGCGGGTTGGGACCCGTGGAGCGCTGAGCGCCTGTGTTGGGCTTGCTGGGCATCACTCGGATCCCGCTCAACGTGTCCCGGCCCTTCCAGAGCGCAGCGCTGTTGAGCTCAGCGGTGTCGCCCAGGTCGTCGGTCTCCACCACCGCGGCATCGAAGCAAGTCCGGAAGGTTTCGGTCGTCGACGCTGTCGGACTGGTCCAGATGCGGGCCTCTGCCGTCCAGCAGGGCAGGGATGCACCCCACTCGGTAAAGGTCAACGCGACTCGGGGCCAATCCAGCTTCCCCAGCTGGGCCTGCTGGTGGTTATCGCCCTTGAAGAGGTTGGGCAATTTTCCGGCGCCACTGATGGGCGCGTAGATCGAGCCAGTTCCCTGGCTGCCGGCTTTGCTGCCCGAGTTTGGCTTGATGCCGACCATCTGCTTGCCGGTGTCGGCCAACCCCTTTCCGAGTTGACGGAAGAAGCCGGACTTCTGCTCCGGCGCCTCTTGGGCTTGAACACTGAGTGGAGAGACGAGCGTCAACGCCACGAGCGCAGCGAACGCTCCTTGTCCTGCATGCTTCATCGAAAACCCCTGCAATACCGCCCGTTTGGCGGGTGTTTGCAAATATGGCAAATGCAGCGCAGGATTGGAAGCGGCAGACTTGGGGGTCAATTCATCCTTCGTTGGTCTTCATGCCTGCTCCGCTGCCTCCCGCATCCACCTTTGGCCGTCGTCTTCGAGAGGCCAGGCTTGCGCGAGGCATGAACCAAGCCGCCTTAGGGGCTGTTCTCGGGCTGGAGGAACAGAACTCGGCAGCTCCCAGGATTTCGCGCTACGAGCGAGGGGACCGCATGCCTGACAACGAAAGCATGGCAAAGCTGGCGGAGGCGTTGGAGCTGCCCGTGGCCTATTTCCACGCTGTCAGCGACACGATGGCTGAGGCCATTTTGGTAATGGCGCAACTCCCTCCCGAGAAGCAGGGAGAACTAGTCAAGCTCATGAAAGATTTCAGCAGCTCTGAAAAAAGCTAAGTGGCTGAGATTACTCAGCGCGGACTTTCATCTCGGCCAACTGCTGTTGGCCGGTTCATTGAGTCAGTAGTAACGGCTCTGACAGATTTAGCAGCTAGCTACTTCAGATTCCCAGCTATTGAATAGCCGTGATCACCTCTTCATCGCAGAACCAGTCGTTGTCCAGCATGAACTTCCTAACGCGCATAACGTCTTCCGTATAGGCAACGAGCGCCAGGCTTTCCGTCGCGCGGCTAGCTGTTACGTAAAAAAGCCGCCTGGTTGCTTCTAGAGTTTTCCCTTCTGTCTTTCCCCCGAAGAGATCTTCATATTTGAACATGAAGCCCCGCGCGTCATGGTCATCCATGATCACCATGACGCGTTCAAACTCCAATCCTTTCACCCCTTGGTGTGTGTCAAAGCGCGCTTTTCGAGAAAGATACTCAGCCAGAGGACCCACTTGCGAAAATGGAGTGGCTAGTAACTCTCCAATGCGTTTCTGACGCTCACTGTCGATGCTTTCCTCTTCTTGGCCCGGAGGCTTTTGGACGGGAAGAACGCCATCAGAAGGTGACACCCAAGCCAAAAGACGCTCAGGAATTTCGAGCAAGTGGCGATCGGAAACACACACGAGAACTTGTTGAAGCGAAGGGTCTTGACCATCCGCCCAAAGACCAAGCAGCTCGTCCACTGCCGACTGCGCATTTCTAAGGTTCGACTGACCAGGAGAGCCTTTAAGCTTCTCCGCCGTCAACAGAGGTGAAAACGACTTCAGTAGCCGCATCACGGCAAATCTATCTTTGCGCTGGTGCGCATTGACCAGTGGCAGAACTTGGTCCGTAAAAAACGTGGCCAAAGGCTGGGTGCCATTTAGCAGGCTCGTTGAGTCAATTTCATACAGCGCGACGAACACTTCCAAGCATCCGAGCCTAGCGGCTGCCATCCTGTGCTCAAGAGTCAGCGTTTTTACCGCGTCGGGTCGCCGCCAGTTCGCATCTTCTGTCAAATTAGCCATCAAGTCCGCAATTCGTTCCTCTACCCCTGGCTTGTCTTGGACGGCGGAAGGAACTACGAAGAGTCTAACAACGCCTTCGCTAGCATCAGTTCTGGCTCGCTGCTGATGAGTGTCAACAGAACCTCGAACTTTGTTCAACAGACTTACGACGCGCTTCGGGCAGCGATGGTTCATGTGCTTGCCCGGCGTGGCCCAAGTGGGGGGCAGGTCGGTTCCCAAGCCCTCTTTCCCATCAGCATAAATCTGCTGCATCGTGTCACCAATTAAGCCCAGCGAGAATGAACCTGTCTGCTGCGCTTCCACTTCAAACAGTGCGTCAACCAGATGCTTATTCGTGTCTTGGCTCTCATCGACAAGAAGAATTGGGTAGCGCCCAGCAAAAATGCTTTGCATCCGCGGCTTGGACTGCAAGAAGTGAGCAGCAATGCGGATTACTTCGGCATGGTTCAGTGCATCGCGTGTCCGATTGGTTCCAGTCGGGCTGTAGATAAAGCGCTTTATCCCGGGGAGGGATTCTAGCCTTTTGGTGTTTGCTGCGATTCTTAACTTGCGATCATCTGAGGCCTTTCCAGCGCGGCCCTTGGCTTCTTTTTCACGTAGGTCAACAAGGTCATCAGCGATTTTTTCTCTTAGCCAATGTCGTATGTCTTGGTTAAGACCTTCGATCAATGACCAAGCAAAGCTATGGATTGTGCGCACGTCGAAAAGGGAATCGAATTGAATCCTTCGCTTGATCTCATCGGATGCTGCATTGGTGAAGGTGATAACCCCAACTCGCTTGCCTTGGCGGCGCAGCTGCTCACCCCAGTTGACTTGGACGTGCTCCAACGCAGCCACGAGCGAACGAGTTTTCCCGGACCCAGCACCAGCGAAAAGGAAGAAGCTTTTTGGGTTGGTTGGATCGAGACATTGGGCAATCAGGATGTCAGCCGGCTGATCAATATCGTTGTCAGAGTGTTGAGCTTGCGTCACTGCTTCACCTCACTTGTTGCCGGTGCCGCATCGTCGGGAGAGGTTGTTGTAAGTGGAAATTTGCCAGCCACATCATTTTCTTTACGCTTGAGCTGAGCAATGAGCCATAGAAGGCCCTTGTCGATATAGTCTGGGAGAGCCACTTCGTCCAGATCGCTGCTCTCTAAGAGCGGCTAACAAAACCCAGGAAGAAGGCGTAAGCAGATGATGGAGGATGCGAGCGAAAGCAACGCCAAGTGGAGATCGATGCGACGT